>CANTXF010000027.1 GCA_947853665.1 uncultured Deferribacterales bacterium
CAGTTTTACGGCAAACCCGGAACGTCAAAAGCGGGACGCGCAATATTTGTGGACAGAAAGCGAGCCGCATTAATTATGGCGGCTCCCGCTTTTGTCGCGCGTCGTTTGAGAGCAAGCTCGGAACAGAAAAACGGGAGGCGCATAATCTGTCGCGCCTCGTTTTCTGTCCACCAACATTTGCATTAATTAGGCAGACGTTTTCTGTCCACCAACATTTGCATAAATCAGGCAAATGTTTTCCGTCCGTTTGTGCAGGCTCCGTTGGCGAGGATATTCTCCGCCTGCCGAAGCGGGACGCGCAATAACAGCCTATGAGGTTCTGGAAGTTTTTCGCCGCCGCGGTATGCCTTGCCGCCATGTCTCTTTACGGGGGCTATCTTTATATCTGCGGCGAGCTGGAATACCTTAAAATATACGTTCCTCCGGTTGATAACGTCGCTTCTTACAACGAGGAGATAAAGCTCTCCATTTTCGGCGCCGACGGTATAGAGATGTACCGCCGTTACTACCGCCGCAGTAAAAAGCTGCCGGAAAGCTACGATATGTCCAGGCTTATATTCATGGCGGACAGGCTTATCGAGAGCAGGCGGGGTTCTGCCCGGAGCTACGGCATAGAGCGGTGGAAGCTGATGCTTATAAAAAGCCGCGGTATAGACCCTTTTTCTCTTAAAGGCGTGGTGCTGAACCATTACGCCGATACGCTTCTGGCGGAGAACCGCCTTTCCGGTTTTCGGGGCGAGGCGGTTCGCTGGTACACTCTTGCGCGTCTCAGCGGCGTTTATTCCAGAGACGGGCTTTACAGGATGTATCTCGACGCTCCCGCCTACGGCAGGGACGTTTACGGCATAGCCGCCGCTTCGGAATATTATTTCGGCAAACCGATAGAAAAAGCGTCCGTTCTGGAGACGGCATTTCTTGTGGCCATACGGTCTGGGGAGGGCTACGCCGACCCGGTCAAAGATTACGCCTATCTGGATAAATACGCCCGCGTGGCCCTGCGCGGCCTTTATGAAGCGGGGCTTATAAGCCCGGAGGAATATTCCGCCGAGTCGTCGGGAACCGTGCGGCTCTCTATGGGTGAAAGCCCGGTAATGGAGCCGTCGTATGTTGAAGAGGTGCTTAAAATAATAAACGCGGACAAGCGCTTTCGCCCCGGCGAGGAAAGCCTGCGGATATATACGGGCTATAATAAACGCGCTTCCGACACTGCAAGGCGGGTTATGGAGGAAAGCCTTGCCGGTAAGGACGCGGCTTTGCAGATGTCTTTCGTTCTCGTAAACAGGGAGACTATGGGCGTGGAGGCGGCTATCGGCAGCCGCGTGCCGGAAAGCCGCCGCAACAGGGCGGTAAGCCTTAAACGGCAGATGGCCTCCACCTTTAAGCCCATAGTTTATATGACGGCCTTCGAGCGGGGCTTCAAACCGTCCGACCGTATAGTCGATAAGCCTTATTCTTTTACGTCCGGCAGGATAGTTTATTCGCCGAAAAATTATGAAAATTATTTTATGGGCAATATTCCGGTAAGGTACGGCCTCGTTTATTCGCTGAATAACGCTACCGTGCGCCTTGCGGAGCTTGCCGGGCTTTCCGGCGTAAGGAACATGGCGGTAAATATCGGCATGAAAGGGCCGGTCATGCCTTTTCACGCTATGGCTTTAGGCTCTTTCGCCGCCACCCCGCTTAACGTGGCCCAGATGTATTCTACCATAGCCAACTACGGGGAGCGCAGCCTGCCGTCCATGATATTGAGGGTGGAAACCGGCGGCGGCAGGGTGTACGATATGCGGGAGCTTCCCAAAAGGGTGGTAAGCGAGGAAGCCGCTTTTCAGACTTTATATATAATGCAGGACGTGGTAAAAAGGGGCACGGCCAGAAGCGCCGGCATGCTGCCTGGCACCGCGGCTAAAACCGGCACGTCGGACAATTTCCGCGACGGGTGGACTGCGGCGGTTTTCGGCCCCTATGTGGCCGTGTGCTGGGTCGGATACGACGATTACAGAAGCATGGGCCCGGAAGGCTCCGGCGGCCGCGCGGCAGCTCCCGTTATCGGTAAATTCCAGCGGGCCTATTTCGACGGGGGCGTTACGTTTTCCCTGCCTCCCCCCGACGGGGTGGAATTTAAAAGGGTAAGCTCCCGCACCGGTTTGCTTACGGACGTAAAATCCCGGGGAACGTATATCGAAGCGTACAAAAAAGGCCGGCTTCCCGGAAAGGAGGCGGCCGGAGGAAGTAAAGGCGGATGAACCCGGATATAATATTTCTTACAGGCTTCATGGGCACTGGAAAAAGCGCTTCCGGCGTTATTCTTGCCGGTATGCTGGGCCGCCGGGCGCTTGATACGGACGAGCTTATAGAAAAGGAAGCCGGAATGACCGTGGCGGAAATATTCGACCGGTACGGGGAGGATGGCTTCAGGAGGCTTGAGGCTTCCGTTCTTGATTCCCTTGCCGGGGGCGGGCCGTGCGTGGTGTCTGCGGGCGGCGGTATGAGCGCCTGGGGGAACAACCTTGAAACAATGAAAAAAATAGGCGTCGTTGTTGCTCTCACAGCTTCTCCAGAGGAGATCCTGCGCCGCGTGTCTTCATGCGGGACCGTGCGCCCCCTGCTGGTCTGCGGCGACCCTCTTTTCCGGATAATTTCCCTTTTGCAGAAAAGGGCTTATTATTATATAAAATCTCATATCATGGTCGATACGGACGGCAAAAGCCCGGCCGCCGTAGCCGCAGAAATTAAGGAAAGGCTTGGAATATGACTGAACTTAAAGTATCTATACCCGTTTCCGGCGTGAACTATAAAATACTTGCAGGCTCCGGCATAGCGCCGGAGAATATGAACAATCATTTTGCGTCCGGCGGTTTTACCGTGGCGGACGGAAACGTGGCGGATATTTACCCCCGCCTGATGCCTTCCGGCAGGCTTTACCGCTACGCCGCTTCGGAGGAGAACAAGACCCTTGCCTGCCTTGAGGATATCCTTAAATGGCTCCGCGACGAAGGCGCCCTGCGGGACGGGGCGCTTATGGCCGTCGGCGGCGGTATAACGGGGGATGTGGCTGGTTTTGCGGCGGCCGTTTATATGCGCGGCATAAAGATCATACAGATGCCCACGACCCTTCTTGCCATGGTGGATTCCAGCGTGGGGGGCAAAACTGGCGTTAATTTCGGCGGGCTCAAAAACAACGTGGGCGCTTTTCACCAGCCGTCGGAGGTAATAATCGACGTGGATTTTCTGCGCACTCTTTCAGACGGCGAGTTTCTTAACGGCCTTGCGGAGTCCATAAAAATAGCCGCCGTTGCCGACGCTGATTTTTTCCGCTTTCTTAAAGAAAACAGGCTGGCCGTGCTTGAAAGGGACGAGAAGACCATGGAAACGGTCGTGTCCCGCTCCTGCGCTCTTAAAGCCGCCATAGTAGAGGCGGACGAAAAGGAAAGCGGCTTGCGTAAGCTGCTTAATTTCGGGCACACCATAGCCCACGCCATAGAGACGGATTCCCGCCACGGGATACGCCACGGGTGCGCCGTGGCTATGGGCATGGCTTACGAAACGGAATACGCTTTCCGCAGGGGTATTGCGGATAAAGACGTTCTGGAGGCCGTGCGCGGCATATTGACGGAATACGGTTACGATCTGGAGTATCGTCCGCAAAACGCGGATACGTTCCTTAAAGCTTTGTCAAAAGATAAAAAAGCCACCCGGAGCGGCATAAGCCTCGCCTTGACAGGAAAGGGCATGACGGGTAAAATCGTAAACGGCGTAACGCCTGAGGAGCTATGCGCCCTGTTTGGCCGGTAAAAACCGGGCGTGGACAAATAAGTCCGCTCCCGTTTTGATGGATAGAAAGCGACGCGCGACAAATATTGCGCGTCCCGCTTTGGGTGGATAGAAAACTTTTGCCTTATTAATGCGAAGGTTGGTGGATAGAAAACGACGTGATCAAATTGAACACGTCCCGTTTTGGATGGACAGAAAACGTCTGCCTTATTCGGTGCAGACGTTTCTGAACCAAGCTTGCTCTAAAACGAGCCTCATTAATTGAGGCGGCTCCCATTTTGGTGGACAGAAAACGATGCGCGATAAATTATGTGCATCCCGTTTTGGATGGACAGAAAACGACGTGATCAAATTGAACACGTCCCGTTTTTTAAGGTCGGTGCGTTAAAAGTGGATGAAAGAACCTACGCCAGATATATGTCGGACGTCGCTTATTTCCTTTCCAAGCTGGAAGCGGAGCCGGATTCTTATTATTTCATACCGATAGCGCTGGCTTACAACAAACTGGAAAAATACGACGAGACCATATCCGTGTGCCGCGCCGGGCTCGAGCGTTTCCCCACCCATTGCCAGGCTAAAGTTCTTCTTGCCGAGGCTTACGTATATAAAGGCGACACGGACAGGGCGAGGGATATCTTATTCGACGTTCTCACGGAGGACGAGGATAATTATAAGGCCCTTAAACTGCTGGGCATAATATACCAGGCTCTTGAAATGCCGGACGAGGCCGTTAAATATTTCCGCGGGGCCTATCTGCGCTCTCCGGAGGATACGGAGCTTAAACGCACCGTCGAGGACATGGGCGGAAGCGTGGATATAGACGACGTTATCAAAAACTCCGCCGCTTCCGGAGAAGCTGCCGGAGAAGACGACGAAGATTCCAGAACGTTTTTTGAAATAGAGCAGAAGATAAAAAACGCGGAATTGGTCATGGCCGATCTGGTGGCGGATAAATCCATAATGGGCCCCAAACGCGGGGACGAGGACTCCGCTCCTGCCCCGGCTATGGCCGGAGACAGCAACCTTATAAGCGACGACGAGCTTGAAAAGCTTATTTCCATGGCCAATTCTCCGGAAATAGCCCCCATGAAGCAGGAGGAAATCGCCCCTCCCGACAGCTCCGCCATAGACGACGACCTTGCAAGGCTTATGGAGGCGGAGAAAACCGGGCGTAACGATAACGCGGGTTCTGTTCCCGCCGCGGATATTCCCGGAGACGGCAACCTTATAAACGACGACGAGCTTGAAAAGCTTATTTCTATGGCCAATTCTCCGGAAGCGGCTCCCATGAAGCAGGAAGAAATCGCCCCTCCCGACAGCTCCGCCATAGACGGCGGCTTTGCGGGGCTTACGGGGCTTGACGAAACCGCGGGGGGAGATAATGCGGATTCGGAACACGCCCCGGAGTACGGAGAACAGGCCGTGCTGACTGATACCGCCCCCGTTTTGGAAGAACCGGGCGGGTTATATATGGATGGCGGGTTTCAGCCCGGCTCCGGAGAGCCGGAAGGCGGGGAAGACGGTTTGCTTGCGGCCCTTAATGCGGCGGGCGGGGCGGACGATCCCGACGGTTTAATATCCGCCTTGGCAGGAAACGGGGAGGACGATTCCGCGGAGAACGATTTAATTTCCGCCCTGGGCGGGGAAGCTGAAAGCGGCGGGGACGATCTTCTTGCCGCCCTTTCGGGCCAGGACGGCCTTGCGGAGCATATGGAGGAGGCGGAGCCTGCGGATGCTCTTTCTGATGAGGCGGGCGTTTTAGATGGCGGTCTGCCTGATTTTCCTTTCGGTAACGCTTCCGAAACTGACAATAAAGACGCTGATATTTTGGACGGTAAACTACCGGCGGCAGATGATCCCGCTCCCGCTTTGGCGGACAGAAAGCGAGCGGGGACAGATAATCCCGCTCCCGCTTTGGATGAAGGCTTATCCGATATTGAGGGCCTTGCGGAACATATGGAGGAGGCGGAGCCTGCGGACGCTCTTTCTGATGAGGCGGGCGTTTTAGATGGCGGCCTGCCTGATTTTCCCTCCGGTAACGTTTCAGAAACGAATAATAAAGACGCTGATATTTTAAACGGAGAACTGCCTGCGGCGGATTTTATGATCCCCGACGACGATTTTGATTTCGACGATGACGACGGATACGTTATTCCCCAGTACGCAGGCCTTTCCGCGCCGGAGGAGGAAGCGGCCGCAGGCCCGGATACGGACAGGCGGGTCGAAATGGACGGCGGCGAAAGCGCGCCCGCGCCCGTTGATTTGGGGGATTCTGCTCCGTTTGTCCAAAGCGATATATGGGACGAAATTCTTGAAGCCTCCGGCATGGAAGATGGCAGCGGTATGACCGGCCCCGATGAGGAAAAAGAAAAAGCCGTCAGGGAGCGTCAGCTTAAAAAGCTGGAGGAAAGGCTTGAGAAACTTCGCAAAAGGACGGAAAAATGAGAATACTTGTTATAAACGGCCCTAACCTTAATATGCTTGGCAAAAGGGAGGCGGGCCATTACGGCTCCCTTACTCTCGACGAGCTGGAAATGCGCATACTGGATAAAGCAGGCGATCTTGGTATTTCCGTGGAGCTTTTTCAATCCAATTTCGAGGGGGAGATCGTGGAGCGCGTGCAGAACGCGGAAAGCTATAACGGCATCGTAATAAACGCCGGCGCTTACACCCACACCAGCGTTGCCATCCGGGACGCTCTGCTTTCCATTAAGGCCAGATTTATAGAGGTGCATCTTTCCAACGTTTATTCAAGGGAGCCTTTCCGCCATAAATCCATGCTTTCGGATATTGCGGTGGGGGTTATCGCCGGTTTGAGGGAGCAGTCCTATCTGCTTGCGCTGGAATATTTCGCCGCGGAGGATTGATCATGACGGAGCTTATAAATAAATTCCGGGCGGCTTTAAAGGCCAGGGGCATTCCCGCCGCGTTTATAACCGACCCCGCCGATATCCGCTATTTAAGCGGTTTTACCGGCTCTACGGCTTATATCCTGATAACCGGGGAAAATGCCGTCTTTTTTACCGACGGCCGATATACCGTGCAGGCGGCGGAAGAAGTGTGCGGCGATATGGAGCGTGTCATAGTGTCCCGCTATGCGGACGTGTTCGCTGAGCAAGGGGAAAAATACAGTAAAATACTGCTTCAGTCCGGGTGTCCTTTAGGGATAGCCTCCATTATAAGATCCGCCGGGGCTCAAATCGAGGCGGACGTGGAGGAGACCTTAAAAACCATGCGCATGGTAAAGGACGCGGGGGAGATCGAGCTTATAAAGGCCCAGTACGCTCTTGCCGCGAAGGCTTTTCTCAAATCTCTCGAATCCTTTAAAACCGGCCTTTCCGAGCGTGATTGGGCGGCCGCTCTGGAATATAATATAAAAACCGGCGGCGCGGACGGAGTAAGTTTTGAGACGATAGTTGCTTCCGGCGTCAGGGGGGCCATGCCTCACGGAACGGCCAGCTCCAAAAGGATAGGGCCGGATGAGCCGGTAATAATAGATTTCGGCTCCAGGCAGGGCTATACCAGCGATTATACCCGCATGGTGTACGGAGGCTCCGACGGGGAGGTCCTGCGGGTCATAAATATCGTGCGGGAAGCCGTTTTAAAATCCATAGACGCAGTAAGGCCCGGGGTCGTATGCAGGGACATCGACGGGATAGCGAGGGACCATATATCCTCCCGCGGTTTCGGCGAATATTTCAACCATTCTCTGGGCCACGGCGTAGGGCTGGACGTTCACGAGCTGCCCGTCCTTAATTCCTCCGGCGGCGTAAGGCTCGAGGAGGGCATGATTTTTACCGTGGAACCAGGCATATATCTGCCCGGCCGTTTCGGCGTGCGCCTTGAGGATACGGTTCTTGTTACGGCGGACGGGGCGGAGGTCATAAGCCGGGGCCTTGATAATTACGTCTACCCTCCATACGGCCTTTAGCGTTTTATTTTTATGCAGAAAATGCCGGTTAAAGATGTTTTTTAATAAATTGTACATATATTTTTAAAGATTTTAATATTCAAAACGTCGGTTTGTATTGACTGAACCTTACAGGCTGTGGTAAAGATAGCTTTATCGACTATTTTTGCTGGAGAGACCGATGCACGAATACAGCATGACTAAAAAAGTCGGCCTTTTTCTGGGGCCGATACTCTTTCTTATCCTGCTCTTTATGGACCCGCCGGAAGGCATGAAGCCCGAGGCTATGAAAGTAGCCGCCATTACAGTCCTTATGGCCGTCTGGTGGATCACGGAGGCAATACCCATACCCGCCACGTCCCTTATTCCGATAATCATGTATCCGGCTCTCGGCGTAATGAAGTCCGGCGCGGCTACGGCCGCTTATGCGAACCCTACCATATATCTGTTTATCGGCGGCTTTTTTGTGGCCGTTACGATGGAGCGCTGGAACCTGCATAAGCGCATAGCCCTGCATACTATAAAGCTGGTCGGCTCTAACCCTTCCATGATGACCCTGGGCTTTATGATCTCCACCGGGTTTCTTTCCATGTGGGTGTCCAACACCGCCACGGCCATGATGATGGTGCCTATCGGCGTAGCCATCATAACCCAGGTTACGGGCCACACTTCAAGGCAGATGCTTACGGGCGCGGGCGGCAAAAACGAGATGAACTTCGGCAAGGGCCTTATGCTGGGGATAGCCTACGCCGCTTCGATAGGCGGCATAGCTACTATTATCGGCACCCCCCCCAACACTATAATGGTGGGCATGATGAACCAGATGTACGGCGTGAATATCAGCTTCGCCCAGTGGCTCATATTCGGGCTTCCGCTTGCGATAGTGATGCTTGCGGCCACATGGTTCCTTCTTACAAAGGTGCTTTTTCCCACGGGAGACCTTAAACTTTCCGAGGGCAGGCACGTAATAACCGATGAAATAGAGAAGCTGGGCAAAGTTACCCATCAGGAAAAGGTCGTTCTGGCCGTTTTCTCTCTCGTGGCCTTTTGCTGGATAGCAGGCAGCTTCGTTAAGATCTCTTTTATAGACGATACTACGATAGCCATGATGGGCACTCTGCTGCTTTTCATCATCCCTGCGGACTGGAAAAAGGGCGAATTCATACTGGACTGGCAAACGGCGGTAAAGATCCCCTGGGGCATAGTGCTGCTTTTCGGAGGCGGTTTCGCCATAGCGGGAGGTTTTGAAAAAACCGGCCTGGCCAAATGGATATCCATGCAGCTTACGTCTCTGGAAGGGGTGAGCGTGCTTGTTTTCGTGCTTATCGTCACCCTGCTTGTCGTGTTCCTGACGGAGATAACATCCAACACCGCAACGGCAACGCTCCTTGTTCCCATTATGGGCAGCGCCGCCGTCGCCATGGGCGTAAACCCTTTTGCGACGATAATATCGGCCTGCGTAGGCGCGTCTTTCGCGTTTATGCTTCCCGTGGCCACTCCGCCTAACGCGGTGGTTTTCGGCAGCGGGGCCATGCGTATAGGCGATATGGTAAAGGCTGGTCTCTGGCTCAACATAATCGGAACCGCGGTAATAGTTATTTTTACGGTTTATCTGCTTCCCCTGCTCTGGGGCGTGGACCTTTCCGTAGTGCCGGAGTGGGCGCTTAAATAATTTGGCGGCTATCCCCTAACGCGGATAGTTATGGAAAATATGTATAATATTGCGGCTTGCGGCGGCAGTGAATAATAGGACCGAAAGCGTTTGGCAAGGCTCTGTTTAAGTGGCAAGGCTGCGAGTTTGCCTTGCCGCGCAGGTCTTATTATAAATGTTTTCCATAACCTTGCTTTAATCTGTGTACGGGTATAGCTGCGAATAATTTTACTTTGCTTTTTATTCTCAACTGCGGGTCGCTTCTGCGCCCCGTTTTTCGTTAAAAATCCCGCGCCGTGAAAAAGCCCGCCCCGGCGTATATCTTTCCCCGCTTCGGATGGAACGCGCTGGCTCATGCGTATTCCGGCTGAAAATAGGCGGAACAGGCCGCCGGCTCAATAAATTTTTCCCGGATTTTACGTTATTTCTACTATGTATTGACTTTTCGGGGGGGGGTATATACTCGCAATTATTTTTTTCTGGAGCATGCGGGTTTGGGCAAAGCTGTTTATATTCTGTCTGTTTTTATTTACGCCGTATGGGCGATAGATGTTTTTTCCGTCGTAGGTTTGTTTAACGGGGCGTTTTTAAGTGAGAAAAACCATTTTAAGAACGTGTCCCTTTCATATATGGCATTGAGTTTTTTTCTTATATTTCTGTCGTCGGTCCTTTCTGCGAGGAAATTCAAAACCCTGCTTGCCATATTTACGCTGCCTTTATCCGTTATCAATCTTTTTATCGTATGGTACTGCCTTTATTACGGCTCTTTGATAGGCTCGGACGACGTGTCCGCGGTTTTTTCCACCAATATTCAGGAAACGAAGGAATTTATCCTTACCGTGCTTGATTACAGATTTGCGGCGGCGGTTCTTATTTCCGCCGCTCCGTACCCGCTGATATATTTTATGCGGCCTTTTAAGATAACTTCCAGAGTATTGCTTGCCGTTATGCTGATATTGCCTGCAATGATAGTTCTGCTCACTTACGACAAGCGCTGGGTAATACGCGAGATCGCGGCGCTGAAAATATACGACACATACAGCCGCACGGAGGAGGACAGAGCCAGATTTTTCGCTTTGCTGGAGGAGACTTCTGAAAAAGAAGTATATTTCGATAATATCTCCGGTTCGTTAAATAATGATAATGACCAGATATTCGTTCTGGTAATAAGCGAATCTCAGAACAGGCTTCATTTTTCCGTTTACGGATATAACAGGGAAACTACACCCTTTCTGCGATCCATTGCCGACGATCTTTATATTTTTTCCGATATAAATTCCGCCGCCGTTTACACCAACGCCTCCGTTGAGAAGATGATAACTTTCGCCGATAACCACAACGATATGCAAGGCTATGAAAGCGGCGATTTGATAAGATTTTTCAAAGACGCCGGTTTTAAGACCTACTGGCTGTCAAACCAGTATTACCTAGGGCCGCATGACAGTTTATATTCCGCGATTGCGTATAAAGCCGACGAAGCGGTTTTCCTTAATAAAATAAGCTCGTTTTTTCTTGAGACCGAAAGCTACGACGAAGCCCTGCTTCCTTATTTCGACAAAATCTTAAAGGATAAGGACACGAAAAAGAAATTCGTCGTGCTCCATCTTATAGGCAGCCACGCGCCCTATGAAATGCGCTATCCCGAAGGGCGGGGCAGTTTCGGCTGGGATATGGGCATTAAGGACGTTATGGGCGGAATTTCCAAGCAGAAGGATATAGCCACCTATGATAATTCCATAGAATATACCGACTCTATATTAAAGGATATAATATCGGGCTTAAAAGCGTCGGGAGATGATTCTTATCTTTTATTCCTGTCCGACCACGGCGTGGACGTGTACGACACTTATCCCGATAAGTCGCTTCCGAGGTCCAATTCCACGCTGTCTCCCTCTATGTATCAGATACCTTTTATAGTATGGCTTTCCGAATCGTATAAAAACAATTATCCGGGCGTTGCGGAAAGGATGAAAAAGGCCCTGAACAGAAGATACCAGACAGACCGGGTAATACACACGATAATCGATTTATCCCGTCTGCAGCATCATTTTTACGCGGAGGAGGACAGCGTTATTTCGGATAATTATACGGAAAAGCCCGTTATCATAAACGGCGCTGTTATCGGCAAGGACGGCGCCCCTGCCCCGGACGGCTACGGAAAATGATTATGATACGGCTCCGGGTAGGCAGGGTGTAAACCTTTGCCTCATTAATGCGGACGTTAGCGGATAGAAAACATTTGCCTGATTAATGCAAATGTTTCTGTTCCAAGCTTGCTCTCAAACGAGGCGCGACATATTATGCGCCTCCCGTTTTTCTGTTCCGAGCTTGCTCTAAAACGAGCGGGTACAAGTAAGCCCGCTCCCGTTTTTCCTATGGCCAACTCGGGGGAGCCGCCTCAAACAGGGCCTTGAGGTATGCATTAACCTACCGCTTTCACAGCGCGAAGGCGAAATACGACGCAGGGGTTTTTGCAATATTGCTTAAGCGCCTTCAACGCATAAGGAATCTTCCTCCGAATAGCAAGTCGAACTTAAACCGCAAAAGCCCCATTCAGACAACGGCTTGCCGGACGCTCCGGGCCATATCCTTTATTGCCGGGCGCAAGCCGCCTCATTATAAAAACTCTTTTGCCTGCGGCCGTTGGCGGATAGATAAGCCCGCTCCGTTTTGGTCATCGCCCGTTTTCTCCCTCCATAAAGTCCTCCGCCGTTACCTGCCCGCAGGTGGCCCGCTGGATTTTAGCGAGGTTT
>CANTXF010000028.1 GCA_947853665.1 uncultured Deferribacterales bacterium
CGGAACTAACGGTTCCGCAGGCTTCCACTGCCAGACAAGCTGTCAGCTCCCTTACGGAACTTGGAAGAACACGCCTGCCAAAAACTGCATAGTGTGCCACAAAACAAGGCCGGTACTTTCAACCGGTGCCTTGCACGCGATAAATTAAACAAAACCGCCTCCGGCCTTTTGCCGGAGGCTTTTTTATTGACCTCTCTGCTTTTTTGTAATAAATATTTTTCCCGTTATGGTAAATAAAGGATTGGCATATTTATATCCCATAAGCGCAATAGCTATATGGGGGAGCCTGTATGTGGTAAGCAAAGCGGTTCTTGATAAGGTTCCGCCATTTACCGTTTCTTTTTTAAGGTTTTTTATCGCCGCTATGGCGCTTTACGCCATGATAAAGTTAAAAAGGGCGCCGCTTGGGAAGATAGATAAAAAAGATTATAAGTATTTGTTTTTAATAGGTTTTTTCGGTTACTTCCTTTCTATAGGCCTGCAGCTTTTGGGCACGGAGCTTTCCAGCGCTTCTGTCGCATCGCTTATCAATTCTATGGTTCCCGTAGCCGTGATGTTTTTTGCGGCTGTAATGCTGGGGGAAAAGTTTACTTTAAAAAAGTTTATATGTATCTTTCTGGCCGTTTCTGGCACTTACGTGATAATGGGCGGCGCGGGCGATTCGGGCAGCTTCATGGGGGCCGCCGTTTCCGTAGTGTCCGTATCCTTGTGGGCTTTCGCTTCGGTTATCGTGCGTAAAGTTTCCTTTAAATACGATACTCTTGTGATAACATTCTACTGCGTAATTATAGGCATGGTTTTTACCGCCCCTGCGGCGGCGTTTGAAATCTCCGTTACGGATTATGTGCGCTTTGACGCCGGGGTTATAGCCGCTCTCCTTTATATGGGGCTTATATGCACGGCTCTCGGGTATATTTTGTGGAACAGGGGGCTTGCCTCGCTGGAAGCGGGCACGTGCGCTCTTTTTTACCCCGTTCAACCGCTTACTTCCGCCCTGCTGGGCGCTTTATTTCTCCATGAAGCCATAGGGGTGAATTTTATCGCCGGAGCATGCCTGATAATATCCGGCGTTTTGCTTACCGTAATAGGAGGGAGAAAATAAAACAGAGTTTTCTATAACTTTTTTTAATTGACCGAATGCGCCTTGTATTAAGCCTTTTAGTGTTTTCTGATATAATATGCTCCAGACATCTTATAAAATAATATTGACATTAATGAATATTTTATATATGACTGGTAAGTCATCGATTTCCGATGGTCAAATCTCATGGAGGAAAGTATGGGGAAATCACAAGATTTACTTGAAAGCTTAGATAAAAAGCTTTCCGTTTCCAGACGCGGTTTTGTAAAAGGCGCCGTCGCAATGAGCGCTGCCGCCGCCGTGTACGGCTGCTCCAAAGATGAGGACAGCGAAATTATTTTCACGGGGGGGGGAGCTCTGAGCCTTCCGACGATTTAACGCCGGATCTTATCCGCTACGGCACCAGCGGCCACAACTGCGGCGGCAAGTGCCTTATAAAAGCCCATGTTAAAAACGGGCGCATAATACGTTTCCTTACGGACGAACATCAGGTAGATGCAAACGGCAATTTTGTCGATGAAGACAACCCGAACTGCTCCCAGTCGAGAGCATGCGCCAAATGCCGTTCCTACAAATTCCGCCTCTATCATCCGGGGCGCCTTAAATATCCTTTAAAACAGACGAAAAAGCGCGGGGATCTTTCCGGCTTCGTTCGTATATCCTGGGAAGAGGCTCTTAACGAAATCTCCCGCAAGCATAAAGCCATAGTAGATAAATACGGCGTTAAGTCCGTATTCCTGAACTATGCCTGCGGAGCCTATTCCTCCAGCTGGCAGGGCGGCGGCTATACCGGTATATGGACAGGTATTTCCAATTCTCCTGCCGGGCGTCTCATGGGCGGCTTTCTGCCTTATGCCATGGACTATTCTTTCCATCAAAACAGCTTTGCCGGAACTAAATATACAGGCTATTCCGGTTCTTCTCCCAACAACAATCAGGTTGCCGGAGGCGCCGTTAAGCACATAGTGCTCTGGGGTTCCAATATCCTTTCCACCGTAAACCCGAGAGCGTACGCATGGATACGGGGCATGGAAGAAATGAGAAAGAACGGCGGCAAAGTCCATTTTATCGGGCCGGAATTCGTCGATACCGGCGTTACCTGCGCTGACGAGTGGATACAGATGAAGCCTTACACTGATTTGGCCGTAGTAAACGCTATGCTTTATCATCTTATAACCAACACTTTCGACGCAAACGGCAATATCCGCACGGATATTCCCGCTGAAAAAAGGCTTGATGTAAACTATCTCGATTCTATGGTTTACGGCTTTTTCGATTCGCCGGAATACTGGCTTAAAGAGGACGACGGAACTATAGAGCTGGAACAGCCCGTAGACACTACCGGGTACCGTTATATTAACGCCGTTCCCGCAGGCCGCTCCTGGTCCGCCTATATTATGGGCTCCGACGACAGGCTTACTAAAGCCGCTTACTCCGGCAACTATATGGCTAATAGATTCGCCGCTAAGCAGGCTGCCCGCAACGCGGGAGTATGCTCTTATCCTAACAGCGCCGGAGCTGGTACCAAATATTCCAGAAAAGCCGATTATCTTACGCCTAAAACTCCTGAATGGGCGGAGAAAATATCTGGAGTTCCCGCCGAAAAAATCAGAGAGCTGGCGGAGCTTTATGCCGACCAGAACAACCACCCCATATATAACGAATGGTGCGGAGCCCAGCAGAAACAGGCCGAAGGCGTTATCAATATGATAGGCGTTCAGTCGTTCCTTATCGTTACGAAAACATGGGGTAAAAGCGGAGACGCTTTTGGCAGAAGCGGGTTTGCCGCTACATGGAATTCTCAGAGCGGCTCCGTTTCCGCTTCCGTCGATAGGGGAACGCTTCCCGCTAACCCGGCTGGCCCCACAATATCCTGCGTGGCATGGAACGTAGGCGTAAAATTCGCTTTCAGAGACCAGCTTAAAGCCGGCGGCTACACTGGAAAATACGTTCCCGACTGGGATTGGGATAAAGACGACGGCACCGAGCGCAAGGTCTTTATGGACGACGGCGGCGCCAAAGCTCTTGTAAAATGGAAATATAACGCTTCCGGTCAGCTTGAAACCGACGCCAACGGATATTATGTTCCCGAAACCGATGCCGGCGGTAACGTGATCTATTCCGGCATACGTTTCATAATGAATCCAGGCGGCAATATTCTTATGAACCAGCACATGAATCCCAACGACGCAAGGGAAATGTTCGAGTGCCTGCCTATCGCATCCGCAAATCCGGACGACCCGGATACGCTTTGTATCGTGGCTTTCGACAACTTCCTTTCTCCCACTCCCCGCTGGAGCGACTATGTGCTTCCCGCCGCCACGAACTGGGAGCAGGAGGACTTTATCAGCGTAAACATGGGCAACAGCGTTTATATCCCCGTGGTTTCCGCTCCTCCGGGACAGTCCAAATCCATGTGGAACTTTACCAACGAGCTTCTTAAAGCTTACGAAAAAGTCGACACCTCAAAAGCCGGTATTGCCAAGCAGTTTACCGGCGGCGTGGAAAACCAGCAGATAGAAGACCTGGTTAAAAAATCTTTCGCCAAAGCAAGCGCTGATTCCGCAAGCCCGTATTACAGAAAAACCTGGGATGAGTTTCTTTCCAACACTTATCTGCCCAGATCCGCTGGGGATTTTGCGCCTACAACCGCAATCACATATTCGGAATTATGGAATAATCTGGAAACCTATCTGGCTACCGCGGAATCCGCTTCTGCAGGTTTTGTAAGCAGTGCTAAAAATTATAATAGCTCCGCAAGCAACTCTGCCTCCGGGTCTTTTGGCGGTCAGTACAGCACGGCTGTTGCAGCTGCCGCTCCCAAAGGCTCCATGCGTTTTCACGTATACTCCGATATGCTTGTATGGCAGTATGAAAACCGCTATGAAAAATGGCACGGCTATCTGCCGGAAGATAAACGCGGACAGGCAAGCATAGATTTCGAGGGCGACCCTCTGGTTTATCCCATACCCATGTACTACGCTTACGAGGATTATTTTAAAGAGGCTTACGGCGTAATGAACGGCAAACATCAGCTTCCCGAAAAGCCCATACTCGTAACCACGACTCACGACCGTTACAGGGCCCACTCTTCCATGTCCGAAAACCCGTATCTCAGGGAGCTTACCCACAGAACGAGGGGCGGCAAGCTTTATTCCGGCAACGACTGGAACGAATACGCTCTTATAGGCGAAGGCAAGGAAGGGGAAACCTTCCCCAGGCTCAACAAAGCCATACAGGAAAATAAGTCTACCGCCAGCTGGTCCGAAATATGGATAAACGACGAGGACGCGGCGGAACGCGGCATCGCGGACGGCGACCTGGTTCTCGCGCAAAATCCTGTGGGCGCCGTACGCTGCGTGGCCAGAGTTACCAAACGCTGCGTAAAAGGCATGGCCGGCCTGCACCAGGGCTGCTGGTACGACCCTGCGGCCGACGGAGTGGACGACGGCGGCTGCGCCAACACCCTTATGGCTTCAAGGCCTTCCCGCGTTGACCACGGCAACGGCCAGCAGTCCGCAATGGTCAGCATTACCAAAGTGAACTAGTATTAAAGGAGATCAAACATGCGTTACGCATTTTATTTTGACCAGACCCGCTGTATGTGCTGCAATGCCTGCTCCGTCGCCTGCAAGGACTGGAACCAGGTAAACCCCGGCCCGGTGCGCTGGAGAAAAGTAGAAACCCACGAATTAAACGACAGCTTCTTTCCCCTTGCCATGAGCTGCAACCACTGCGAAGAGCCGGCATGCCAGGCCGCCTGCACCGCAGGAGCCATAGAAAAGCGTGAGGACGGCGTGGTGTATGTGGACAGGGATAAATGCCAAGGGCTCCAGCTCTGCATAACCGCCTGTCCCTTTGCGGAACCCCGCATAGCAGACGACAAGCAGGAGCCGGATAGAAAAAGCTCCTGGATAATACCTCACCCCATGCAGAAATGCGATATGTGCGTGGAAAGGATAGACAAAGCCCAAAGGCCCGTGTGCGTAGCCGCGTGCCCGGCTCACGCCCTCGACTTCGGCGATTACGATTTGCTGCTCGGCAGGCATCCCGGCGCGGAGCCGCTGAATTCGACAAAATATCCTTACGCTTACGCCAACAACGACACGGAAACGGGGCCTTCCTTCCTTATTAAGCCGAGGAACCCGCTTACCATAATAAAAGCTAAGCAATAAGGCTTTAAGGCGGGGATAGCTTTTATCCCCGCCCGTATCTTTTTGGAGAAAATATGACAGAAGACCATAAGAACGATAAAGCCCACGAAGGGCGCGAGGTAATATATTCATGCCTGTCCAGGCTTTTTATGGAGCCGCCTTCCGGAACCGCCTGCGATATGCTTAAAACCCTGATTTCAGGCATGGCCGATATGGCCGGCGGCTCCGCCGAAACGGCGGAAGGGCTTGAGGGCATAAAGCGGGTTATGGAAGAGCGGGATAAAACGTCCGGCGAAAAGCGCAAGGAATACGACCTGGATCTTTTAAGGTGCTATACCAGAATATTCTGCCTTACGGATTCCGTGCCCACTTCCGAATCTTACTATACTTCCGTTGATAAGCTCGTTATGCAGGAATCCAGAGACGACGCCTTGAGGCTCTATAAAAACGCCGGGTTCAGTATGGATATAGACTCGAACGAGCCGGAGGATCATATAGGCTGCGAGCTTATGTTTATGTCATATCTATCCAAGGCTGCGAAAAAAGCCGCCGCGTCGGGAGACTTCCGGCGGCTGGCGGATGTGTTGGAATTCCAGAAAAATTTTATCGACGGACATCTTCTTAACTGGCTCGACAAATTTGTCGGGCGGGTTTCCTCTTATGAATGCGCCGGTTCTTTATACGGCTCCATTGGTAAATTAACGCTTGGATATATTAAAGAGGACCGGGCGTTTCTGGGAGAGTAAGAAACAAGAGAGGAGGGATAGCCTATGAAGGTTATCTTAAGCATAATAAGCGTGTTTGCTCTTA
>CANTXF010000029.1 GCA_947853665.1 uncultured Deferribacterales bacterium
TCGCTTTCTGTCTACAAATATTGCGCATCCCGCTTTGGTGGATAGAAAGCGACGCGCGACAAGTATTGCGCGTCCCGCTTTTGCTCCGCTTCGCTCCGTGTTCAGAAAACGAGCGGGTATAAATAAGCCCGCTCCCGTTTTTGGGGGGGGGATTTTGCCGCTTATCATAGTCCACGATCTTTTCCTGCGCGGAAAAACAGATTACCGGCATTAAAAAAACGGCGCTTTGCCGGGCGTTTGCGCCCGGTCATTCACAGCCTTGGAGCAGGCCGCCCCGTGTTATAAATATTTCCGTAGCCTTACAGCCCGTCTGTTGCCGGGGGTACGGCGGCGTTTTATTTCCTCGTCCTTACGATGTAGCACCCTTTGTCGGGGGCGCTTTGGGGCGAGCTTTCGTGAACGCCCTTTATTATAAGCTCGAGAACCCTGTCGTCATTTTTGTAGTTCGAGTGGGCTTCAAGAGGGTTGGCGGCGATTTTTCCGAAAATATTTGAAAGCGGAGCCACGTTTACAAGCACGTTCGTTATATCGGGGCATAACCGTGAATCCAGATGCTCGTTTTCAAACTTTCCGGGGATGGCGTAGCTCAGCACGTCGTTCGGGTCGCTGAATGCGACTATATCCGTGCTGCTGACGAACCTTTCGGAATAATGCGCGGCTCCGGGGGTGCAGTAGTCCTTTATCATTCCGGCAACTGCCGGTTTTTCTTTTCCTATGGCTATGGCCGGAAGCTGGTTTGCGAACATATATATCGTTACCCGCACGTTTTGATGGTGGGTTTCGCCGTTTTCCGGCCGGAACGGCTTATTTTTCCCGTTCAGCGGCAGATGATACGCTACGTTTTCCAGGGCGTCCACCGATATCTGGCTTCCCAGACTGTGGGTAATAACCACGTAATCCTTCATTATTTCGTTTTCGGAAATCATATCAGCGGAGCAGGCCCCGCCGCCGTTTTCCGGCAGATTTTCCCACGGGCTTGAAAGCATCCAGCAGAAAGCCTGCGACACTCCGTCAAGTATTTTAGACCTGGCGTCCCTGTTTCCCAGATATATTACAGCGTCCGTGCCAGTTTCGTTTATAAAGCCTTTTATAAGCCTACTTATGTCCGTCCTTTTTTCGGCGTTGAAATCCGTGCCGTCAAATAGCAGGGTGCTTTTTATCGGCTCCGTTATCCCGGCCCAAGTATATTCGTAAAAAACCATTTCTTTTGAGCCGCTTTTATCCGCGTACCGATAGACCCGCAGATGCCCCAGATCCCTGCCGGAGTTTTTGGAATCTGTAAGGTTTATATCCCTGGCGTTTTTTTCCGTTACGTCCAGCCCCATTTTAAAGGCAAGGGAGGATACTATGCCAGTGGAATAGCCGGGCGTTTTCTTCCCTATGCCGTGTATCATAAGTATTTTTACGCTTCCGCCGTTCCTTGCCATAACGTCTTCCAGCCCGCCGAAACCGTCGCTGAATATACGGCATTCGCCCTTATCCTGTTCCTGGGGCTTCATCAGGGCCTCGGCCACGCCCTTGCCGAAGCTGGCGCAGCCGGAAAGCAAAAGGGACGCCGCCATAAGCAAAAGCAGTATCTTTTTCATTCTATGCTCCGTTTATATAAAAATGTCCGACGCTTATATGCCTATGTATATTTATATATAAGTGAACAATATAGTATCGCCGCGCGTTTTACAATAGAAAAATCCGCGCCTTGCGCGGGAAAGGGTAGAATCAGGGCGCGGAGGCCAAAGGGCGCGTAAAGTTTTTTTTCAGCCCTGTTCCTGAAAAAGGCGGCCGCTTTTCCGCGGCGGTCTTGCCATTGCGTGAACGAAATGCCTTCGTTTTTTTTGCCGCGCCTGTTTCGCCGCTGCTGCTGATAGAAAGGCCGCGGCCGTTCCTTTAAGGCGGCTATGCCCTGACGCAGATAGTTACGGCAGATAATTATAATAATGCTCCTTATCCGTCAAAAATATCAATAATAAGACCTGCGAAGCAAGGCAAACTTAATGAAAAACACTTTCATACAGCGCCTTACCAAAGCTCCGGCCTTATTATCCACTGCCCCGGAGCAAGCCGCAGCGTTATAAATATCTTCCGTAACTTTACATTAATCTGCGTAATGGAATTGCGGCGGATAATTATAATACCGCTGGCCTGCGCTGCGGGGAGAACGGGGGCCAGGGCCGCCTGACGGCATATATGCGGAGGCAAGCCGCAGCGTTATTAAATATTTTCGCAGCCTTGCGCCGGCCCGTATAAAGGGGCTGGCGGCAAAAAAATTAAAGAAAGCGCCCGGGCCGGACGATATATTAATCCTGTGAAGATTTTGCTTGTAAATAAATGGTATTTGACGATATATAATAATGTAGTATATAAAAATATACCTGATCGAGAGTTGGCAGATGGATATAGGTTCCATAGTTGGTATAGCGATTACCGCGGCGCTTGTTTTGTGGTCTCTCATAATCGGCGCGGGTATAGGCCCGTACGTCGATTTTCCGTCCGTGCTCATAGTTGTGGGCGGCACGATAGGCATAGTTATGGCCTCCTTTCCCATAAACAGGCTTATAACGGGTATGAAAGCTATGGCCAAGGCGTTCGTTTTCATTCCCTTATCGGCGCAGAAGCTCATAGAGCAGCTTGTGGATTTTGCCGTAAAGGCCCGCCGTGACGGCATACTTTCCTTAGAGTCCGAAGAGGAGAACATGAGGGACGAGTTTCTCCGCAAAGGTATACGTCTCGCGGTGGACGGAACGGAGCCGGAAGTTATAAGGTCCATTCTCGAAACCGACCTTGAAAATATGGCCGAGCGCCACAGAAGCAACGCGGAAGTTGCTAATATGTTTATAGATATAGCCCCCGCCATGGGTATGATAGGGACCCTTATCGGCCTTGTGGCCATGCTTCTGAACATGAGCGACCCTTCTGCCATAGGCCCTGCCATGTCCGTGGCGCTTATCACCACTTTTTACGGCTCCGTGATAGCCAATATGTTTGCCACTCCAATTTACGTGAAAATCAGAAACCGTTCCGCCGAGGAAGAGCATATAAGGCAGATAATGCTTGCAGGCATAATGGCCATACAATCGGGGGATAACCCGCGTATCGTGGAGCAGAAGCTCAATGCTTATCTGCCGCCTTCGCAGCGTAAATCCCAGTTCGATTGATTTCAGAGGAACGATAAGTGGCTAAAAAGAAATGCCCGGAATGCCCCAAGGGCGCGCCGAAATGGATGACCACCTTTTCGGATATGACTACGCTGCTGCTTACTTTTTTCGTCCTCCTTCTTTCCATGGCCAATTTTGATAGAACAAAAATAGAGCAGGTGTTCGGCGTTCTGTCGGGCAGCAGCGGGATTCTTACCGCTCCGGGCACTACCCCCATGAGCGAGCAGAATATCGTTGCGCGCCAGGCTCTTGAAAAGTCCGTCGAGAAAACCCAGGAAAAAATTGAAAAAAGCATGAAGGAATTTGTGCAGGCCCAGAATCTGGAAAAAATGATATCCATAATAAAAACGGACAAAGGCATAAGCATAAGGGTTATGGATTCGGTCTTTTTCAGCCCCGGAAGCTCCGACCTGCTTCCCGCCGCTTACCCTATACTCGATAAAATAATAAACATGACGGAGGACACTCCGTATAATATAAACATAGAGGGCCATACGGACGACACGCCCGTGGGAAGGAACTCCCCCTTAAACTGGGACCTTTCCGTAAACAGGGCCGTTTCCGTAGTTAAATATTTTATAAGCAAGGATTTTAATCCGGCCAGGCTTTCCGCGTCCGGCTTCGGCGAGTATCACCCCATACTTCCAAACATTACGCCGGAAAACAGGGCGAAAAACAGGCGTATAGAGATAAACGTAATAAGCCCGGAATTTGCGGAATCCGGCAGAAACGTGTTCAAATAGAGATTTGCGGAGGTTTTGAATGGCTGACGACGATAAAGAGCTTGATTCACCTAAAAAAAAGAAGAAAGGCGGGCTGGTAAAAATAATAGCGGCGGTTGTTGCCGTCATAGTTATTGTCGGCGGCGGCGTATTCGCTTATCTTACGTTTTTTTCCGGAGACGAGGCTGTTCAGAATCAGGAAGCCGCCCTTCCCGCGGACGATGTGGCCGCCGCGCCCGTGCAGAGCCCAAGAGGTTCCGCTGAGGCTGGAGTAATGTATGATTTTCCCGCTTTCGTGGTAAACCTGGCAGACCCGGCAGGCTCCCGCTATCTGCGCGTATCCCTGTCGGTGGAGATACCGCCTAAAAACGTTAAGCTTCAGACAGAGATAGAGCAGAAGCTCCCCAAAATAAAGGATGCTATAATAACCGTGCTTTCCTCTAAAACTTTTGAGGAAATAACCACTCCCCAGGGAAAAATATCCCTTAAGCAGGAGCTTTTAAGGCGTATTAACTCAAGCCTTGTATCCGGGCGCCTTATGGACGTCTATATTACCGAATTCGTGGTTCAGTAGGCGGCTTTATGACAAGGGAAGAAATAAAAGAGATTTTCGGGGAAGTGCTTTTCGGCGTAAGCGTGGAGCTGGGCCGCAAAAAGGTGAGCATAAACGATATGCTCCGCTGGGAAAGCGGCACTATAATCCGCATGAACAAAACATCCGGCGAGCCGGTGGATTTTCTTGTAAACGGCAAGCCTCTGGCCTACGGCGAGGTTATGGTGCTGGACGAGAAATTTGCCATACGCATAAGCGAGATCCTCACGAAGGAGCAGCTTGTGGAAAAGTTTAAAGAAGGATTGTATGGTTAAGCCTGCCGGCTTCGTTTTTTTTCTCCTTGCCGGGCTTCACGCGGCTTTCGGAGCCGATATTTCTTACGATATAAAGCCGGACAGGATAGAGTTTGTCCTTGATTTTGCCCGCGGCTACTCTAATCTGGACGTTCTCAAAAGCGATAAAAGCATCGTTTTCAGCTTCGAGACCTCGGAAAATATGGAATTTGCCCGTCAGGATTTTTTCGATTTGCCCCTTACGAGCGCGTATCTTATTTCCGAATCTTTCCGCAAAAAGTTCGTAGTGTCTTTTGAGGAATCCGTAATAGAGCCGGTGGTATCGAAAGAGGCTAAAAAAATAACCCTTACCTTTCCCTTTTCCGTTCCCGTCAATCTTGGGACGGTACCTTCCGCAGACGGGGAGCTTCCGAAAGCCAAAACGCCCGCCGTGCCCGGAGCTGGGGCTTATTTCAGGATGATTTTCGGCCTTTGCGTCGTTCTTTTTCTTGTGCTTTTGGGCTATTGGTTCGTAAAATCCTATTTTAAAAAGAAGGTGTTTACAGATATTCCCGGAAGCGGCAGGCTTCTTGGTAAGGTGGATCTGGATATAAGGAAATCCCTGTTTTTTTATGAAATAGGCGACAGCCTCTATATTATAGGCGCGTCCGACAGCGGTATGAGCCTTATAGATAAAATTTCAGACGAGGCGGAGGCCACTAAAATACGGGCCGGGTTTACCAAGAAGCGGGAATTTGCCGGATATATGTCTTTTTTCAAAAGGAAAAACGAGCTGGACGACGAGATCTCCGCCAGCAACGCCCTTGTAGAGGAGAAGCTGAAATCGCTGCGAAAAAAATGATAAAAAAAGCGGCCTCCGGAAGCCTTTTTGCCGCCGCCGCGCTTATTATATTTGCCGGAACGGCTTACGCCCAGAATCAGACGATACCGCTGCCCACTTTCCGCTTCGGTGTGGAGGGCGCGCAGACTCCCCAGGACGTGGCCTTTTCCTTACAGATAATATTCCTTTTCACTATCCTTGCGCTTGCTCCTTCCATACTTATGGTAATGACATGCTTTACAAGGATAATAATCGTGTTCCACTTTCTGCGGACCGCCATGGGCACGGCCCAGATGCCGCCAAACCAGATACTTATAGGTCTGGCCCTGCTTCTTACCTTTTACATAATGGCTCCCGTTTTCAATCAGGTAAACGAAAGGGCCTTCGCCCCCTATATGGAAGAAAAAATATCTTTTACCGAAGCTGTAAAGGAAGCTAAAATACCTATAAGAAAGTTCCTTATCTCGAACACGAGAAAAAGCGACCTTCTGCTTTTCCTTGAGCTTTCCGGCACGCCTAAGCCGAGAACGGTGGATGAAATACCCGACCTTGTAGTGGCGGCTTCTTTCGTTATGAGCGAGATACAGGTGGCTTTCCAGATAGGGTTCCTTCTTTTTCTGCCGTTTCTTATTCTGGATTTTGTAATATCCAGCGTGCTTCTGGCTATGGGTATGATGATGCTGCCCCCGGTGATGATTTCCGTCCCCTTTAAAATATTGCTATTTATATTGGTAGACGGTTGGGCGCTGCTTGTGACGTCCCTGGTAAAAAGTTATTATTGATATTCCAAAGCAAGCCGCAGGAGGCGGCTTAAAGCTTTAGTGAGCGAGCCTGAACCGCGTTTTGGCGAGCGTGTCTGCAAAGGCTTTTAAGGACGGAGCCTTTGCAGGAAAGAAGATGGTCGGTTGGGCGCTGCTTGTAACGTCCCTGGTAAAAAGTTATTATTGATATTCCAAAGCAAGCCGCAGGAGGCG
>CANTXF010000030.1 GCA_947853665.1 uncultured Deferribacterales bacterium
GCCCGGTTACAGGAAGTAACCGTCCGCCGGATGTGAAATATCCGGCGTAAGCGGAGCGAAACCACGTTTTCGCGCAGCGTGCGTCAATCTGTTTTTACGGAAGAAAACAGATTGAACGCATTATTACGGCGTTAGCCGTAATACTATTTAATAAAGGAAGCGTACGCAGGCTGGTGTCTGCCCCGGGCTTCAAACCCGGCGTCTCCCTCTAAGACGGGGGAGGGGCAGGTTCGATTCCTGTCCGTTTCCGCCATTTTTTAAGGATTTTGACTATGGAGATTCTTTACAGCTGCCGCCGGGACTGCTGCCCGGAAATGTTTTTCGACGGGGAGAAAGGTCTCGTCGTTATAAAGGACGACGAAGGCGGCTCCGTATCCCTTACGAGGGCTCAGTTTGAAGCCCTGTGGGACGCTTACAGGGCCCGTTTTCCCGGGGAGGCGGCGGATGCATGAGCTTAAGCTGCTTCTGTTTGCTCAAGGGATAAGGTTTCTTATTTTCGATTACCGGCTTTTCGCCCCTTTAAGGGCGTGGGCTTCGGGGGTTCCCGTGGTTTCGACGCTGCTCAGGTGCCCCTTCTGCCAGGGTTTTTGGTGCGGGTTTTTCGCTTTTGCGCCGTCCTTGGGCCTTATAGACGCTTTTATGTGGGGGCTTGGCTCAGGCGTTATCGCCCTTACCTGGTATGTTTTCGTAATCCCAAAGCTGGATGAAATGGAGGGAGACGGTCAGTAGCGCGCGCCGTTTTTATTTTTCCATAGGGAGAGCCTGTCGCCTTTGTCCAGCAGGGCTGCGCAGCGCTCTCTCGAAAGGCCTGTTGCCTCTTTCGCGGATGCTATATCCGCAAAGCCCTTTTCCTCTATTATTTTTTTTACAGCCTTCGTGTGGGAGCGGAAAAGGTCTTCCGTTACGAAGGCTTTTTCCAATGCCACTATTTTTCCCCTGTTGGCCAGGTATTTCAGGGCGGTTTTAATTTCTGCCTCCGGGAGATTCAGCGCCTGGGCAAGCGTTTTTTCCGTAACGGGCTTGCCTGCGGTTTTAATGAACTGTTCGGCTTTTTCCGCGTGGACGGACGTTTTCATGTCCGGTTTTTCTTTTTCGTCCCGTCTTTTTACTGTAATTTTTTCCTTTTTTTCCAGTTTGTAAAGTCTGCCGCCTGCCAGAGTAGCTTCCGGGCTTCCGCCCCGTATGAAAAACACTTCCCCTTCCGCCGCCGGAAAAGGCCGCTCCAGTATTATGCGGCCTGATTTCAGCAGCAGCCTCCCCCTGTTTTTCCCGGTGCCGATAAAAACGTTATATATTTTATTATCTTTAAGGGCGTTTTCTTTACCGGCAGGGCAGCGGATTTCCGCCCGGAATGAGGAAACCGGTTCGTAAGCTCCCGGAGCGCAGGCAAGGGCGCCACGCTTTATATCCTTTACGCTTACGCCCGCAAGATTAAGGGCCGCTCTCGCGCCTGCCGATGCTTTTCCTGTTCTTTCCCCGGCGGATTCTATACGTTTTATTCTTACGATTTTATTAAGAGGCCAGATTAATATTTCATCATTTTCTCTTGCTTCTCCGCTTAAAACGCTCCCAGTTGCCACAGTACCGGAGCCTTTTACCGTGAAAACCCTGTCTATATTCATTCTGAAAGGGCCGGGCAGTATGGGCGGCGCTTCCGTTTCCAGAACGGCTTTGCGCAGACGTTCCATGCTTTTTTCGTCGTAAACGGAGGTTTTTATTACACGGAGGCTGAAGCCCATACCGCTGAAAAAATCCCGCGTTTCCGCTGCCGTCTTTTCCGCTGCGCTTTCGCCGGCTTTGTCGCATTTGGTAACGGCGGCGATAATATTTTTTACGCCGCAGGTTTGCAGAATAAAAGCGTGCTCCCTGGTCTGGGGCATTATGCCTTCGCAGGCGTCCACGGCGAAAAGGGCGCTCCCGAAACCGCATACTCCCGCTATCATCCCGCGCACAAGTGTTTCATGGCCCGGCACGTCCACGAAAAATACCCTCGCGCCCTCCGCTTTCATTACTGGAAAACCCAGCTCCAGGGTTATGCCTCTGCGTTTTTCTTCCGGCAGTCTGTCCACGGCGTTTCCGGCGAGGGCTTTCAGCAGGCTGGATTTACCGTGATCAACGTGCCCGGCGGTGCCTATTATGATGGTTTTCATGGTCTTATCCCCGATAAATTAAAAAAAGCTACACAAGTACGCCGCAATAATATATAGTCTGAGTGGCTGATTATGCCAACAATAACGTTAAGGTAGTGAATAACCGATGTCCCTATTGAAAAAGTTCAGGAAACTGCTGCTGGGCGAAAAAGAGCCGTCCGGCGGCAAGATTAAGGTTACCGAGGTATCTCCTCAAAAATCTCAAAAAACAGGTAACGAAAAAAGCGGCGCGGGCAGAAGCGCCGGAAGGCCCCCTAAGGGGGACAGGCGTTCCACCGGAGAACGCGGCGAAAAGGTTCCCGTATCCCCGGCCGCAAAAGGCGAAAGCGGTGAAAAAAGCGCCAAGAACACGGAACGCCGCCGCGGTCCGAAGGCCGGAGCGCAGGAAGAAAGAAAGCCCGGAAAGCGCCGGGATACGCCCAGAAGCGAGGGACGCCGCAGGCGCGGCTCGAAAAACGAGGACAACGTACCCGGAGTAAACCCGGACGCTGCAGAGGAAACTGATTTCGGCCCCTGGTCCATAGACGAATTTACTGTGGAAGCGGCGGAAGGCAAGCTCCGTTTTCACGATCTCTCCATACCCGACAAGGTTATGCGGGGCATACAGAACGCCGGCTACGAATACGCCACACCCATTCAGGCCCTTATACTCCCGGAAGCTTTTAAAGGCACGGACGTTTCCGGCAAGGCCCAGACGGGCACGGGAAAAACCGCCGCGTTCCTTATAACCGTGTTCAAGCACCTGCTTGAGAAAAGCTCCGGGGAGGACAGAAAGCCGGGAACGCCCAGAGCCCTTATAATGGCTCCTACGAGGGAGCTTGTAATACAGATAGAAAAGGACGCCAGGATAATAGGCAAATATACCGGGCTTAATATCCAGTCCGTTTTCGGCGGCATAAATTACGAAAAACAGCGCAGGCAGGTGGAGGACAGGCGGATAGACATCCTTGCCGCCACCCCTGGCAGGCTGCTCGATTTTAAAGACCAGGGCGTTCTAAACCTGGATAAGGTGGAAATCCTCGTAATAGACGAGGCCGACCGTATGCTTGACATGGGCTTTATTCCTGATATGCGCAAAATCATAAACGCCACCCCGCCAAAGGGCAGGCGGCAGACTATGCTTTTCAGCGCCACCCTGTCGCCGGAGATTCTGCGGCTTGCTTCCCAATGGACTAAAGACCCTCTCAGTTTTGAGGTGGAGTCCAAGGAAGTAACGGCGGACGCCATAGAGCAGAGAGCATATATAGTTACCGCTAAAGAAAAATTCCCTCTTATGTATAATATGATAAAAAGCGAGGGTCTTAACAGGGTTATAGTTTTCGGCAACAGGCGGGATGAAGTCGCAAGGCTCGCCGAAATGTTCAAAGTTGCTGGCATAAGCTGCGGCGTTCTTTCCGGGGATGTTTCCCAGGCCAGGCGAATACGCACCCTGGAGGACCTTAGGGAAGGCCGTATAGCCGTGCTGGCCGCTACCGACGTGGCCGCAAGAGGCATTCATGTGGACGATATAACCCACGTTTTTAACTACACCCTTCCGGACGACCCGGAGGACTACGTCCACAGAATTGGCCGCACAGGCAGGGCCGGGGCTACGGGCGTTTCCGTTATCTTCGCCACCGAGGAGGACGCTTACGTTATCCCGCAGATAGAGCAGTTTACGGGGCATAAGCTCAATTATATAAACCCGGAGCCGGAAATGACGGAGCTGCCGGAGGAAATAGCCAGGATAATGCCTTCTCACAGGTCCTTTTCAAGGCCCAGAGGCATAACGAGAAGCCCAAGGAGCGGCGGCGGAAAGCCCAGGCCTTCAGGTACCGGTAGCCGCGGCGGGAGACCTCCCCGCAGAAGCGGCAGATAATTGCGGTTTAAAACGGAATCCGGCTTTGGCGAGCCGGATTTTTTTTGCGTTTACGGCTCCGCGCCGGGGCGGCATTTATTATGTATATAGAGAGTTGCTACCGTGACGCGGGCCGCAAATGAGGCGGTAAATATGGCGGCAAACCATAGTAAGCGTTTTGTTTTGCGGTCCGGCATATCTTTCTCCGGCAGGCCGTTTGCTCAAGCGCGCATGAAAGGCGCTTTTTATAATTCCTATCAAGTTGCTATGATTAAGTGTCTATTTTAATAAACATTATATAAAACCCGGCTGTTTTTCCGTCAGATTTCCGTATGATTTTGGTATTCCACCCTTATATCCGTCCATATAGTGCCTATATCCAGAATATCCTGAAAACTCCATACGCCGCTGTCCAGCAGCCGGTGAATGGCGTAGCATATATAGCTGCCGCTGAACCTGCCTTTAAGAGACTCTATATTCCAGTTTAATTCTTTTGATAAATATATATCCGCCTCTCCCGGGCCGAAGCCTATTGGGTAATATTCGCTTATCGTTACCCTGTCTTCATCGTCTTGGCTTCCTTTAATATATGGCGTGATTATTATTTCGATTTCATAATCTTTGATGAATGGGTCTCCGTTTTTGATTTTTCCCTCTATATCCTCCCGTATTTTCAGCGCTTTCGCATAAGCGTTTTCAATGATTTTTATAAGCTCGTTATTTACGGTAAGAAATCGGGCCTCGTTTTTTTAGTCCATATAAAGCTTTTATTCATCTTATCGCGCCGTTTTTCTAACCTGCCGGAAATATCGGCCGTGCCGGAATAGTTTTTCATTGTATTTATGTCTCTTTTTACGCGCTTTACGCCGCTTATCGCCTGCATGGGAATGTGCTAAAAATATTCCGTTTTCCTGCAAAATGTCAATGATTACCGGCATTATGAGATACCCGGCAGCATTTCCCGCCGGTGGAATAAGCAGGCGCGCCGTCAATTGGCCGGATATGTTTTTTAAGGCGCATAGGTCTGTAATATATCGCAAAATATAGTTTTAAAATTTTCTTTATAATAGTCTGAACATACGGTTTTATGACGCTTCGCTTCGGCTTTGCCGGTACGTGGCAGATAAGCTGATTCGCATTAAAGGGCCCGGCAGGCGGGCGGTTTTTGCAAGGCCGGGCCGGGATATATTCCCGTTTTTCTATATTAATACCGCGTTGTGAATATCGCCCTTATTGAAAGCCAATGCCAATATAATGCTTGATAAAAAGCATGATACCATGTAAAATCAGGATGTTTTAATAAAATTTTATGCGTTTGCGTTTTAATTATCATGAATTTTTACGCTAAGGAGTTTTAATGAGCAGCGACAAAATCAAAGAGCTTATCGAGCTCCGCAACCGGCTTTATAAGGGCGGCGGAGACGAGCGTATAGCGGCTATGCACGCCAAGGGCAAATACACGGCCCGCGAGCGTATAGCCATGCTTCTTGATGAAGACACTTTTCAGGAAAATTATCTTATGGTACAGCACCGTTGCACCGATTTCGGCATGGCCGGCAAAGAGCTTCCCGCCGACGGCATGGTTACCGGTATGGGCCTTGTGGACGGCCGCGCCGTTTTTGTGGCCAGCCAGGATTTTACCGTAAGCGCAGGCACTATGGGCGAAGCCGGGGCCAAAAAAGCCCAGGAGCTTATGGACGCGGCTCTTAAAACCGGCTCTCCGTTTATTTTTATAAACGATTCCGGCGGCGCCCGCGTTCAGGAGGGCGTGGGGGCATTGGCCGGGTACGGCGGCATATTTTACAGGAACGTGGAGCTTTCGGGCGTAGTTCCCCAGATAAGCATAATTGCCGGCCCGTGCGCCGGCGGAGCGGCTTATTCTCCCGCTCTTACGGATTTTATCATACAGGTTCGCCGCGAGGGCCAGATGTATATTACCGGCCCTAAAATAATAAAAGAGGTAACTGGCGAGGAAGTGTCGCTGGAGGAGCTTGGCGGTGTGGAAAGCCACGCCCATTATTCAGGCGTTGTTCATTTCGTCGCAAAATCCGGCCCGGAAGCTCTGGGGATAGCCAGAAGGCTTCTTTCCTTTCTGCCGTCCAACAACTCCGAGGAGGCTCCCATTCTCGAAAGCGGCAGGCAGAGCGTTATCGGGCCGGACGAGTCCTTTAACGACATCGTTCCGGAAGATCCGCGCATACCTTACGATATGCACGAGATAATATGGCGCGTGGTAGACGGCGGCGATTTTATGGAAGTCCAGGAACATTTCGCGGCCAATATCATAGTAGGCTTCGGCAGGCTCAACGGAAGGACCGTGGGCGTTATAGCCAACCAGCCCAACTTTAAGGCGGGCGTTCTGGATATAGATTCGTCCGACAAGGCTTCCCGTTTTATCAGGTTCTGCAACGCTTTCAATATTCCCCTCGTTACCCTTGTTGACGTTCCCGGTTTCATGCCCGGGCTTGATCAGGAATACGGCGGCATAATACGCCACGGGGCCAAAATGCTTTTTGCCTATGCCGCCGCCACCGTTCCGAAGCTCACGGTAATAATACGCAAAGCATACGGCGGAGCCTATATAGCCATGAGCTCCAAGGAGCTTGGCGCTGACAGGGTGGCCGCGTGGCCGGGAGCGGAAATCGCCGTTATGGGAGCGGAAGGGGCCGTAAGCCTTCTTTACGGAAAAGAGATTAAAAACGCCCAGGACCCGGCGGCGGAAACCTCCAAACGGATAGAGGAATACAGAAGGCTTTTCGCAAACCCGTACGTCGCGGCGAAAAAAGGCTATCTGCACAACGTTATTCTTCCGGCCGATACCCGTTCCTATCTTGCCGCTTCTCTTGAAATGTTCGCTTCCAAGCGGGAGCTGAGGCCTTATAAAAAACACGGGCTTATACCCTTATAGGAGCTTTTTATGAGCGAAGCTTTTCTTTCTTCCGTTACGATATCTTTTGTCGGCGTGTTTATAGTGTTTGCCACTCTATTTATACTCGTCCTTTTTGTGTCGTTTATAAAATGGGCCGACGGAAAATGGGAGGAAAGGGAGCTTCTGGAAAAGGAGAACGCTTTAATGAAGCAGCAGACTATAGACGATACGACGTTGGTGCTGGTAAGCGCCGCCATCGCCACATATTTTAAAGGGCGCGCCGTTATAAGGCGCGTCCGCGTTCTGCCAAAATCCCCGAAACAGGGCGGACTTTGGGCTACGCAGGCGCGGTCGGTTCTTCAGTCGTCCCACATTACGAAAAAGTAAGGAGAGATAATTATGAAAATGAAAATAACGCTGCACGGAGTGGCATACGAGGTTGAGGTTGAAGTTCTCGACGAAGGCGAAGGCTTTTACGATAAAAATGGCCAGGCTCAGGTGCCCCGTATAATCCCCGCCGTTCCCGCTCCGGCTTTCAACACGGCTCCCGTGCTGCATCCGGCCCAGACTGCCGCCGACATCCATTCTTCCGAAAAAACGATCAAGGCTCCCGTGGGAGGCACTATCGTGGAGGTTAAGCTGAGAAACGGCGATAAGGTCGTTTCCGGGCAGGAGATACTTATACTCGAAGCTATGAAAATGCACACGTCCATAGGCGCTCCCGCCGACGGCGTGATAAAATCCATACCCGTGGCCGCGGGGGATACGGTAAGAGAAGGCCAGGTGCTTGTAGAGTTCGAATAAAAAAAGCTTTTTTGCCGTAAACCGGGAGGCTACCTATGGAAATGATCTGGGAGTTCATACACGCGGGCGCGGTGGGCCAGGCCACGTTCGGCAACGTCTTTATGATTGTTATAGGCTGTATATTTCTGTATCTGGCTATCGGGCGCTCTTACGAGCCGCTTTTGCTGGTGCCTATCGGTTTTGGCATACTTATCGGCAATATCCCTCTGGAGCCCGGCCTGGGCATGGGTATATACGAGGAAGGGAGCGTTCTCAACATACTTTATAAAGGCGTTGAATGGGGCGTTTACCCTCCTCTCATATTTCTGGGTATAGGGGCTATGACGGATTTTTCCATCATGCTTTCCCAGCCGCGGCTTATGCTTCTCGGCGCGGCGGCCCAGATAGGCGTATTTATAACCTTTTTAGGCTGCGTACTTCTGGGGTTCAGCGTAAAGCAGTCCGCGGCCATCGGTATAATCGGCGGGGCGGACGGGCCTACGTCAATATTTCTGGCCTCTAAAATGGCTCCCGAATTTCTGGGCGCCATAGCTCTCGCCGGATATTCCTATATGGCTCTCGTTCCCGTTATCCAGCCTCCCATAATTAAGCTCCTTACTACGAGAAAAGAGCGTCTTATCAGGATGAAACCGGCCAAGCCCATATCCAAGCGGCTGCGCATAATGTTTCCCATTATGGCTTTTATTTTCGTTGGCTGCGTTGACCCTGGCTCCATAGTGCTTTTGGGCATGCTCTTTTTCGGCAATATTTTAAGGGAATGCGGGGTTACCGAGCGTCTTGCGAAAACCGCCCGCACCTCTTTCATAGATATCGTTACCATTATTCTGGGCCTTACGGTAGGGGCTTCGACGGACGCTTCCAGATTTATCACCCCCGAATCTTTAAAGATATTCGGCATGGGCGCTTTCGCCTTTTGCGTGGCTACCGCCGGGGGCGTACTTTTTGCCAAGCTGATGAACCTTTTCAGCAAGGATAAGATAAACCCCATAATCGGGGCCGCCGGTGTTTCAGCCGTGCCTCTTGCCGCCAGAGTATGCCAGACCGTTGGGGCCAAGGAGGACCCGTCCAACTTCCTGATAATGCACGCAATGGCTCCCAATGTGGCGGGTGTTATAGGCTCCGCCGTTGTGGCCGGGGTGTTTCTTACCACTATATTGTAGCAAACCGCGCCCCGTTTCCGGGGCGTTTATTTTATCTGCTTCCTGTATTCTTCCGCCAGTTCGTTCCAGCGGCGCTTATCTTCATAGGTTATCTCTCTTATTACCCGGCATGGGTTTCCCGCTGCCACCACGTTTTCCGGTACGTCTTTAGTTACGACGGAGCCTGAACCTACCACGGAATTTTTGCCTACGGTCACTCCCGGGTTTACCTTCGTTCCCGCGCCCAGCCATACGTTATCGCATATTTTTATGGGCCTGCCGTATTCCAGACCGGAAATCCTCACATCCGGGTCTATAGGGTGAGCGGCGGTAAAGAGGCCCGTTCCAGGGGCCAGCATTACGTTGTTTCCTATATCCACCCGGCATACGTCCAGTATCACGCAGCCGTAATTGGCAAAAAAGTTTTCGCCTATATATATGTTGCTTCCGTAGTCGCATCTGAAATCAGGCTCTATATATACGTTTTCCCCGCATGAGCCTAGAAGTTCCTTTAAAATTTCTTTTCTGTATTCCTGTTCTTCTTCCGTCGACGCGTTATAAAGCCTTGTAAGCCTCAGGGCTCTTTTGTGGTCGTTCCATAAATCCGGGCAGGCGGCTTTATAAAGCATGCCTGAAAGCATACGTTCTTTTTCCGTCATCTATTTACCTCTTTTTATTAAATTAGCGCTGTCGCTTAACGCAGATAGCTATGGCAAATAATTACTCAACTATACCCTTATGTATATCAATAAAGTTATGGGAAATATATATAATACGGCGGCTTGCTCTAGGGCTGTAAATAATAAGACTAAAAAGCGTCTTGCAAGGCGCTGTCTGGAGGGGCTTTTGCCCAAGAGTTTGCCTTGCCTGAGCAGGTCTTATTATGAATGTTTTTGACAGTACGGAGCATTATTATAATTATTTACCA
>CANTXF010000031.1 GCA_947853665.1 uncultured Deferribacterales bacterium
GTGTCTGCAAAGGCTTTTAAGGACGGAGCCTTTGCAGGAAAAAAGATGGTCGGTTGGGCGCTGCCTGCAGCACCCGCGGTAAAGAGTTGTTATTAACGCCGCCTTAAAATCGGTTCAGGGCGGTATATCACTCCCGCTGACTTTCGCGGCGGGAAAGAGTTATAAGGATATTATAAAATGAATGCAGATCTGGCCGTTTCTCTTATGATGAGCGCCCTTGAAATAGGGGTTTTGATAGCGGCTCCCATGCTTTTGTTCGGCCTTGTGGTGGGCCTTGCCGTCAGTATATTTCAGGCGGTTACGCAGATTCAGGAGATGACGCTTACCTTTATCCCCAAAATTATCGCCATTGTGGCGGCTACGGCCCTTTTTTTCCCCTGGATGCTTTCAACCATGCTGGAATACACGGTCACGCTGCTCAATAACCTTAACGCTTATATCGGCAAGTAAGGGTTTTTCCGTCCTCCGCCCGATGCGGCCCTTTTAAAAAAGCCTTGTTTTTTGCAAAAAAATATAGTAGTCTCTCTGGCACTGCGATGGAAACAAACCGCCCTGGCAGCCTTTAAAGCCTGCCGTTCATAAGCTTTTCGCCGTAAGGGGAGTTTCCGACAAGCTATTTGCATTATCAGTACGTTTATTTTTTACGGTATATAATCCCTTGACAGGAAAATTGGGGATTGATAATATTTGAAGCCCGTTTTACGGGCGAATAGACTATATTATTATATTTGTCTGCAAATTTTTGGAGGTGTTCTTTGCCGACTCTGAATCAGTTAGTAAGATTTGGCCGTATGGAAATTCTTAAAAAGACCAAATCGCCTGCGCTTCAGTCCAACCCGCAGCGCCGCGGAGTATGTGTGCGCGTTTATACCACAACCCCTAAAAAACCTAACTCGGCGTTGAGGAAAGTAGCACGTGTCCGCTTAACAAACGGCATTGAAGTTACCGCATATATTCCGGGTATAGGTCATAACCTTCAGGAACACTCCGTCGTTCTCGTTCGCGGAGGAAGGGTTAAAGACCTGCCTGGCGTGCGTTATAAGATCGTCCGCGGGGCTCTCGACACCGCCGGCGTTGCGAACAGGAAGAAAAGCCGTTCCAAATACGGCGCTAAAAGGCCTAAGTGAGGGATTTAAATGGCACGCAGAAGAGTTGCTAAAAAACGCGAGGTACTCCCCGATCCGATTTACAGGGACGTTCTCGTTACGAAATTTATTAACAGCCTGATGTATTCCGGCAAAAAATCGGTGGCGGAAGGCATTTTTTACAGCACCCTCGACCTTATAAAATCCAGGGGGAGCGAAGAAGGCATCGATGTTTTCAAGAAAGCCGTGGAAAACGTCAAGCCTATGCTTGAGGTCAAATCCCGCCGTGTGGGCGGAGCGACCTATCAGGTGCCTACCGAGGTCCGCACGGCCAGAAGGCAGGCGCTTTCTATTAAATGGATAATCACCGCAGCGCGCAGCCGCAAGGAACGCACCATGACCGAGCGTCTGGCGGGCGAGCTGATGGACGCCGCCTCCAATAAGGGCGCGTCTGTTAAAAAGCGTGAGGACACCCACCGTATGGCCGAGGCCAACAGGGCGTTCGCACATTTCAGATGGTAATACGAGGAGTTTCACGTGGCACGACTTAAGCCCCTAGAACTACAGAGAAATATAGGCATCATGGCCCACATAGATGCCGGAAAGACAACTACGACGGAGCGTATCCTTTATTACACCGGCGTTAACTACAAAATCGGCGAAGTCCACGACGGCGCTGCCACTATGGACTGGATGGAGCAGGAGCGCGAGCGCGGCATAACCATTACTTCCGCCACTACCCAGTGCTTCTGGAACGATAACGTTATCAATATAATCGACACTCCGGGACACGTGGATTTCACTATCGAAGTCGAACGCTCTCTTAAAGTTCTTGACGGAGCCGTAGCCGTATTCTGCGCCGTTTCCGGCGTTCAACCCCAGTCGGAGACCGTCTGGAGGCAGGCCGACAAATACGGAGTTCCCCGTGTAGCCTTCGTCAACAAAATGGACCGTACCGGAGCAAACTTTTTCCGCGTGGCCGACATGATGCGCGACAGATTAGGCGCAAAGCCCATGCCCATACAGATACCCATAGGCGCGGAGGACAATTTCCGCGGAGTTGTGGACCTTGTGGAAATGAAAGCCTACGTCTGGGACAGCGTAAACGACGACCACGGCATGAACTTCAAGGAAATCGAAATACCTTCGGAGCTTCAGGCCCAGGCGGAAGAATACCGCACCAAGATGATAGAGACCGCTGCCGAGGCGGACGAAGCCCTGATGGAAAAATACCTCGAAGGCGAAGAAATAAGCAAGGACGAGCTTAAAGCCGCCATACGCAAAGGCACCATTGCTCTTATGTTCAATCCTATGCTTTGCGGCACGTCCTTTAAATATAAGGGCGTCCAGAAGCTGCTCGACGCTGTCGTGGACTACCTTCCCTCTCCCCTTGACATACCGCCCATAAAAGGCACGGATATGAACACCGGGGCGGAGATAGAGCGCAAAGCCTCCGATGACGAGCCTTTTTCCGCTCTTGCATTCAAAATAATGACCGACCCTTATATGGGGCAGCTTGCTTATTTCAGGGTGTATTCCGGCGTTCTCGAAGCGGGCAATTACGTCCTTAACTCCACCAAGGATAAAAAGGAGCGTATAGGCCGCCTTCTGAAAATGCACTCCAACAAAAGGGAAGAGATAAAGGAAATAAGGGCAGGGGATATATGCGCCACCGTAGGGCTTAAATTTACCACTACCGGCGACACTCTCTGCGACGAGAACTCTCCCGTTATCCTTGAGGCTATGGAATTTCCGGAGCCGGTTATATCCATCGCCATCGAGCCTAAAACCAAGGCCGACCAGGATAAACTTTCCGCGGCTCTGGCGAAGCTGGCCTCCGAGGACCCGTCCTTCCGCGTGAAGGTCGACGAGGAAACCGGCCAGACCGTTATTTCCGGCATGGGCGAACTCCACCTTGAAATTATCGTGGACCGTCTTAAAAGGGAGTTTAAGGTCGAAGCCAATATCGGCAACCCGCAGGTTGCATACAGGGAGACTTTCCGCAAAACGGTCAAGTCCGAAGGGCGTTATATCAAACAGTCCGGCGGCCGCGGCCAGTACGGTCACGTGTGGCTTGAAATGTCTCCTCTTGAAGCCGGCAAGGGCTTTGAGTTTGAAAATAAAATCGTTGGCGGCGCCATACCCAAAGAGTATATACCCGCCATTGAAAAAGGCGTTATAGAGGCTATGGAAAGCGGAGTTATAGCCGGTTATCCCGTTGTGGACTGCAAGGCGGTCGTTTACGACGGCTCCTTCCACGAGGTTGACTCTAACGAAATGGCTTTCAAAATCGCCGCTTCCATGGCTTTTAAAGACGGCATGAAGAGCGCTTCCCCCGTGCTGCTGGAGCCTATAATGAAGGTAGAGGTCGTAGTGCCCGACGAATATATGGGCGACGTTATGGGCGATCTCAGTTCCCGCCGCGGCCGTATAGAGGGCATGAATATGCAGGGCAACGCTCAGGTTATAAACTGTATGGTGCCGCTTAAAGAAATGTTCGGCTATTCCACGGTGCTCCGCTCCCTTACCCAGGGCCGGGCCACCTACACGATGCAGTTCGACCATTACGAAGAAGTGCCCAACAATATAGCCGAAGAAATCGTTAAAGCTAGAAATTAGGATATTTGGAGGATATAGCATGGCAAAACAGAAGTACGAGAGGAAGAAGCCCCACGTGAACGTGGGAACGATAGGACA
>CANTXF010000032.1 GCA_947853665.1 uncultured Deferribacterales bacterium
AAAACGTTCGTGGCCGCAGAAAATGAGAAGCTTTATGAAAAAGTTTCCGAGGCTGTGCGCGAGACTACGCTGATAAAGGGTGAATACGGATTTTTAGAAAAACAGAATGAATATCTGAAGAAGCTGAGGTAACAATGAATATAGCATTTGATGCCACCGCCCTTATTTCCGACGCTACATATGACAGAGGAATAGGAAAATATGCCGGACATATCGTTGATGGAATAATAAGAAGGCTTGGCCGTAACGATAAGCTTTATCTTGTTTCTCATAAAGAATCGGACAGACTGAACGGCCTCTATCCCCTGGCCGAGAAGCGCATAATTTACTTGGGCGACTGTACCGGGGAGGATAATTACGCCTTTGCTTATGGGGGCCTGAAAGAATTGGGGGCATCATCTTTCGAGTTTTTTTTGAAAAGCTGCGATATAGATATTTATTTCTCACCGTGGCATTCGGGAATTCCTCTGGACTTTCTAAAGCGTATAAAAAGCAGATGTGCCGGAATTAAATTCATAGTTACCGTTAATGACCTTATCCCTTATGTTTTTCCTGATGTTTATATGCCTAATGAAGCAATAAGGAAAATGAACGACATGAAAACGGAGATGTTGCGTCATTTTGACCATATAATAACTATATCGGAGGCATCTAAGAACGATATAATTAAATATGCTTTCATACCGGAGGAACGTATAAGCGTTATTTATGACGCGGCAGAGGGGGTGGAGACTTTACCGCTTGATAATTCCTTAGGCGGTTTATTTGCATTGGGCGTAACCAAAGACTACATCCTTTATACCGGCGGCGATGATTACAGAAAAAATATAGACGGCTTAATAAAAGCTTTTGCGCTCTGTGATGAGGAGATTAAGTCAAAATATCAGCTTGTAATAGTTTGCAGGCTTTATAAGCCGGAATTCTATAAGTCAATTATAGACGAGTGTAATTTATCAGGCATTGTAATTCTTACGGGATACGTTTCCGACGAAACACTTAGCGTATTGTATAAAAATGCGTCTTTGTTCATTTTCCCTTCTTTGTACGAAGGCTTTGGCATGCCGGTGTTAGAAGCAATGCAATATAGCCTTCCCGTAATTGCCGGTGATAATTCCAGCATGCCGGAATTAATCGGTAAAAATGGCGTATATTTTAAGGCGGATAAAGTTAAAGATATTGCGCGCGCAATAGCTCTGGTGCTTAAAGATGAAAAACTTAAAAACCAACTTACTGTTAACTCTGATGAGAGAGCGGCTCTTTTTTCTTGGGATAAATGCTGCGATGAAACCTTTGCATTATTTTTATCAGTCTTAAATGAAGGGGAGAAGAAAAAAAATCCTCTTAAAAACAGAAGGATCAAGATTGCATATTTGTCCCCCTTAAATCCGGAGCAATCCGGAATATCTGATTATAGTGAGGACCTGATTCCATATCTATCGAAGCATGTGGATATGGATATTTTTACCGTTTCTGCAAATATAGATAATAAATATATTAAAGAAAATTTTAATATCTTCCCATATGAGGATTTTGAAAATATGCATTCCGGTTATGATACGGTTATATATCAAAACGGCAACAGTCTGCTTCATTGGGAAATACTTAAATATTGCAGGAAATATCCCGGCATAATAGTTATGCATGACTATAACCAGAGGGTGTTTTTTGACTATCTCGGCAACTGGATGAAAAATAGCCCGGCGGAAGACGGCTTCATTCTGGAAAATTTTGTATTACAGTATGGCCGCAGAGAAGGGGAGAGGCTGTTCCATGAAACAAAAGCCGACCTATTTGGCTCACGCCATATTGAATTTAACAGATATGCAGTAGCCAACGCTTTGGGAGTTATAGTCCACAGCGATTTCGCTAAAAACAGGATACTTGCCCATTCTCCCATGCTGCCGGTAAAAAAAATATATCAAGGAGTTCCTGATTATCCTTCTGATATTCCGGAGGATACAAGAAAAAATCTCCGGGACAAACTCAAGCTCGGCGATAACGATATTGTGGCTGCTACCTTTGGTATAATAATACCGGAAAAGAGAGCTAAAGAAATATTAGAGGCCGTCGGCAGATTCGTTTCATCCCATGATGGTGGAAGCAGGCTTAAACTTGTGATAGCGGGTAAAACCTGGGACGGCTTCGATGATGTATTACGTGAAGCTGATGCCAAATATAATATTAAAAATAATGTTATTGTTATGGGAAGACTCGAAACTGAGGATTTTATAAATATCATGTATTTATGTGATTTTGCATTTAATTTGCGGTTTCCCACGAATGGTGAGACTTCCGGGTGTTTGTCCAGATTGCTGGCCATAGGTAAGCCAGTAATAGTTACGGATACGGATGCTTTTTCCGAATACCCTGCTGACGTATGTCTTAAAGTTCCGGGTGGCTGTGCTGGCGAGGTTGAAGGGATATATAACGCCCTGTGCAGGCTTATAAAAGAACCGGATTTAAGAAAGGCATTGTCAGACAATGCCAGAAAATTTATGAGAGAAAACTGCAGCCTCGAAAAAGTGTCGGCCGAATATGCTTCATTTATAAAAAGTGTATGTAATCTTAAAAAAGAATTCTACCAACCTTTGGACGGTACCGTTGCAGGCAGAATAACCGATGAATATATAAATATATTCAAGTCTATTGATAATGTAGAGTTGTTTTGCGAGGCGCTTTTCAGGTTTAACAGTAAATCTGGGTTGGGGATGGCTGGTGAAAATGCTGAGAAAATCCTGGAAGATATAAACAGGAGTATGCTCATCAGCAGGATTTTGGGAGCTTAGTAGATGAAATTTTCCATAGTTATCAACACGTTGAATAGAGGATATTTTCTTAAAAGGCTGTTGGATTCTTTGAAACATCTCAACTATAAGGACTTTGAAGTTATAGTTGTAAACGGGCCGTCGGCAGATAATACGGAGGAACTGCTCGAACCCTATCTTACGGCTGTTAAATATAGAAAATGCCCGATAGCCAATCTATCAGTATCACGCAATATGGGAATAAAAGCTGCTGCGGGAGATATCGTTGCTTTTATTGACGATGACGCCATACCTGATAAGTATTGGCTGGATGACTTGATGGAGGAGTATTTAAAAAACGCTAAGGTGGGCGGAGTAGGCGGTAAAATATATGACGGCTGCCGCTTGGGGCATTTTCAGTCTCAATTCGTGGCCATAGATAAATGGGGTATTCCTAAGTCTGATTTTGTCGAACCGCAGGATTTTAACGATCCTGACGGTGAAATGTTTAACATTATGGTAGGCTGTAACTGCTCTTTCAGAAAGGAAGCGCTTTTAGCAGTGGGAGGGTTTGACGAATATTACGAGTATTTCCATGATGAGAGTGATCTTGCCGTAAGGGTAATCAGGAGTGGATACAGGATAATACAGCATAGGCAGGCCATAGTGCACCATTCTTTTGCTGCCAGCGATCTTCGCGACAGCGGACGGGTTATAAAAAATTGGTTTCCGATAATGAAAAATACCGTTTATTTCGGTGTAAAAAATTCTATGATGGCAGATTCTATGCCCCGGAAAGAGCTGGATAAAATTATTAGGGAAAAGTCCTCTGTTTTTAAAAGAAATATGATGAATGGCCTTAATATTTTGAGTCGTGAATATCGGGAGCGTATGGATTTATATCATAAGGCCTATGACAAGGGCTTTAATGACGGATGCAGCAGTGAACGCCTTTTAAATTACGATCTTGAGGCGGACAGCCCTTTTAAAAGGTTCGACTCTTCCCTTTTGCCTGAAGCTCTTTCTATTTGTATGTTATGTAGGTCAGACGTACGAGCGCAACATGGCGGAATTGCGAAATATACTTATGAGCTTGCGACGGCTTATACCAAAATGGGGCATAATGTACATATTATTACTGAAGGCGATGGCATTTCTTATTTACAGGACGGTATAAATATTCATTTTGCACAATCTGTCGATTTGTCGGGGCTTAGCGAATCGTTGGATAGGTTCGGAGTATGTAAAAGGAATTTGGAATATTCCTATGGTGTGCTTAAAACGCTTAACATCGTGGATAGAATGTATAATCTTGACGTTGTGGAGTCGGCTCTTTGGGATTATGAATCACTGGCCGCTTCTTATTTTGTAAGGCCTCCGGTTGTCGTTCGGCTGGAAACGCCCAGCCTTATGGTCGCCGAAACCCAGAATTGGAAAATTAATGACGACCTGCGTATGAATGCGGATTTGGAAAAGCTTTTGATGAACCGTGCTTCTGGCCTGATATATATAAGCGATGCCATACGTGAAACCATAGAGGAAAAATATAATATCGATTTTACTCAAAAACCGTGCAGCAGAGTGTATTTAGGGATAGAGGAGTATAAAGCGCCGCCTGCTGCCGATAACGCGAAAGTTAAAGATAAAAGTGGCGTTACTGTATTTTTTATCGGCCGTTTGGAACGCCGTAAGGGTTTACAAAATATTATAGATGCGCTTCCCTCTATTATGAAAGAATATCCGGATACGGTATTCCGCATAGCCGGGCAGAATGATATATATGATTCTGCAATAGGCTGTTCCTTTATGGAATATTGCACAAGGAAATACAGCAAAGAAGCATGGTTTAAAAATATTAAATTTTTAGGGGTTATCTCCAATGAGGAGAAGGAAAATGAGTTGGAAAACTGCGATATTTTTATATCGCCTTCCTTATACGAATCCTTCGGCCTTATATTTGTTGAAGCCATGCGCCATAGAAAGCCTGCAGTTGGATGTTCCGTTGGAGGGATGATGGAAGTTGTCTCCGATGGAAAAACCGGCCTGCTTGTACCGCCTGATGATACATTAGGGTTTGCCGATGCAGTGAAATGCTTGATAGAAGATAAGGATATGAGATATAATATGGGCAGAGAAGGCTATGCCAGGTACAGGGATATGTTTTCTGCGGAAAAATCCGCTTGTGCCAGCGTAGAGTATTATAAAAAAGTTATTGAATACTACGGGTAAGTTATGGGTGGATATAGGCGAACATCTGATAGAATGAGGAATATCGCTGCGAAAATCACTGGGATTGCAAAACCTTATAGCTGCATACTGTGTATTGGCTGCCAGGCGGAATGGTTCAGTGCGTATTATCGTGGCAGCAGACATTTTAAGGCTGCGTATGTTCCATATTATCCTGCCGAATATGAAATTGATTTCGGCTCCTATGACCTAATATTTATTTATGATAGCAAATTTATACGGTCGTTGGATAAATTGTTTGAAAAAATAACGGAAGGAACAGATATTATTTTGGATGGAAAGTATGTTTTGCCTTCTGATTGTATATATGAGACCGTGCCGATAAATGTTTTCAATGATGCGGCCTATCATCAGATAGGTTCGGTAGTTCGAGACAGCGGAGTTTATAAAGTCCGTATAGCTTCGGGTGAGAGTGGTTTGGCTCTTTATGGCCCATATGTGGATCTTCCCCCTGGCAGATATACAGTAGTGTTTACTTTTTCAGGATATCCGGCGTTGGAAACTTCCGAGGAGTTTCCTGTATGCGAAGTTTCCGCCGAATCATGCAGGAATTTAGGGAAGATAGCGTCCAGCATCGTTACATCGCGTGAACTTGCGTTTTCGGATATATTTTATCTGAATTTTGAACTGCCAGAGGCAGCCGAAATGGAATTTAAAGTCGTATCTTTCGGCAAGATACCTTTTTCTGTAAATTGCGAGACGGAGCTGCGCTCTAATTATTCCGCATCTAAAATGTCCCCTCAGTGCCCTGTGACCTATTCTCAGATGGGTGAAGATATAATCATAAAGTTTATATTTGATAACGTAATAAAAAGTCCATTGAAATTTTATTTTGATTTTGGTGCGAATTTTCCGGTAAAGCTTAGTAATACATATTATTTTTATTATATGTCCGATGCTTCAGGTGTATGTATTGAGACTAATCCTTGTCTTGCCGGAATCTTTGCGGAGGAGCGCCCAAGGGATACGGTACTTAATCTGGGGCTTGTTTCTGAAAATATGCTAAGAGCCTTTCCTGGTGGTATGGATTTTTATATCCTTGATGCGGACGGGCTTTCGGGTTTTGATAAAGAGCAGGCGAACAGGTATGCCGCCGAAGGGTTGGCAAAGATTGTGGATGTGGTGAATGTTCCTGTAATAACTATAAGCGCCTTGTTTGAGAAATATTATAATAATGGTGTTGATTTTGTTTCCCTTGATATAGAGGGTCTGGAGCTGGATATATTAAAAGACCTTGATTTCGAAAAGTACAGGCCAAAAGTTTTTTGCATAGAAACTGTGGATAATGAATGCGGAAAAATTATAAAGAACAATCGTATATTCGATTTTATGCTATCAAAAGGCTATGAAATGGTGGCCGATACGTTTATTAATACTATTTTTATTGATGGAATTTATCTAAAAAGGTTTGGGGAGAAATGAAATACAGGTTGGATAAAATTTACAGCAATAAAAATATCATAATATGCATATTTTTATTGCTTTTACTTTATATTTACTATTTACATGCTTATGCTTATGCTTATGCTTATGCTCAGGTGCATTCCGACCATGTTTCACCCTTGCTTATGGCTCAGGATATACTTAACGGCAACTTACTGCTTGAAGGCTGGCACGGATCCACTTCATCATTTTTTATAGGTGTGTATTCATTTACCTTGTTGCCTTATATCCTTTTTGGGATGACGTACGAGTTTTTCTATTATTACCCGGCTCTTATAATGTCTCTAATTGCCGTATGCGCATTTTTCCTTTCTTATAAATGTTTGGACAAACAAACTATATCTGTTTCAAATATTTTTATTTTATCAGCGCTTTTCCTAATCCCGCCTAAAGGTATTTTTTCTACGGCCATATGTCAGCCTTTTTACCATAATGAAACCTATCTTATGATTTTATTGATATTGCTTATTATGGATAAGGCAGTCGTATATGGCAAAGGCCGCCTAATATTTTTTGGGGCTGCGACTTTGCTTTTTTCTTTTTGGGCGTCGGCAGATACTTTTGCCATTTATGTTTTTGTCATACCTATGGCGGTACTTATTCTTTGGAGATATTTTTTTTACCGTATTGACACACGTTATCTTTATTTTCTCGGATGTATTGCTGCCGGTACGGCCGCTGCGAGGTTAACTGAGAAAATTGTAGCCAAAGTAGGGGGAATACAATATACGGGCTTTGCTGCGCCTTCATTTACTTCTTTAAATTCGGTTCCGGCTAGGTTTTTAGATTCTGTAGGATATATATTGGATGTATTTAATGCAAATTTCTTTGGAGAAGAACTTTCTTCGTCTTTACTTTTGCTTTTGTCATTTTTTGTATTGTCTTTTTCTGTATATGCTGTTTCTCATATTATTAGAAATTTTAAAAAATATGATATAGTCACACAATTCCTGGTTTTCTCTCCCATTATCTTTTTTATGAGTTTTTTAGTTGCGGATGTTCCATTGACTAATAGATATTTCATATTTATTCCCATAGCTTTTTTTATCCTTACGGCAAGAATAGGTATTTTATACATTATAAAAGAAAAATTTGGTTTCGGTAACGGGGTTCGTACATATATAGCATTAGCATTCGGTTGCGGATTGCTTTTGCTCAACGCGTCGGCAAATTTTATGCCTATTTCAGCGAAACCGGAGAATATTGAAAATCCAGTGGCGAAAGTATTGATTGATAAGGGGCTCAAAAGAGGTTATGCAGAATTTTGGAAAGCTAACGTCATGAGCTTTTACACTAAAAATAAGTCTAAAGTGACGGCAGTAGCGCAGATTTCACGACCTAACTACTGGCTTGGGAAAAAGAGCTGGTATGAAGAACCGGCCAACTTCATAATAGCGTCTTCCGACGAAACCCCGTCATATATAGAATATTATGGAGAGCCTCGGCATATATATCCGGTAGATAATGTTCTTCTGGGGGATCATAGTTATAACCGAATAAATATTCTTGAATACGATTATAACCTTTCTGAGGGAATTGTTGCGAAGGGGCTTAATCTGTTTGCCTGCAATAACTGCGAAAAAACGAGCAGATCCGCTGTATTGAATAAGGACGGTATATTATATGGGCCTTACGGTACTTTCAAAAAAGGCATTTACCGTATAGAGTTTAAAGGGAAAAACTTGGCTGGTGTCTCTTTTGACGCGGGTATATTTTCAAATGGAATGCAATTCTATGAGCTGAAGGATAAGATAGTACGCGACGATGAGATATCTTATACTATTGAACTTGAAAAGGATGCGTATAACGTAGAGTTTAGAATTATAAACCGTTCTGACGAACCTGTTGTTATAGAATCGGCTGGCTGGAGGTTGTTAAATGAGTAAAGATATTTTTTCCGCATTTTCTGTGAAGCTTGAAACTCCTTTGTATATGTTTTTTGCCGTTATAGTGTTTTGCTTGCAGATAGCTGTTGCTACGACAATGACTGGGGGGGGGAGCCTAATGATTACACTTTTCATCTGCCTCTGGCTTTACGCATGGATATGGAGCAGGGGTTTGGGGCTTTTATTCGCACATATCCCTATTTTCTGTGGCATTTATCCGTTAAACTTATAAGCTTTTTGGGCATTCCCGGAGGCTATGCCGCCGGTATAGCTAACGGTTTATATACCTTACTTAGTATGTTTTTTCTCAATAAACTCCTGCTCTATTTTTTAAAAGATATTGACAAAAATATAGTTACAGTTCTTACTGTAATACTTACTTTTGTGTCCGCCATATATGTGCCCTGGTTTAATAGCTGGATTTATTTGGGTCAAGGGTCTATAAATATATATCACAATCCCTCTTATTTTGCCGTTAAGCCTTTTTCGCTGCTTGCTTTTTATCTGTTTGTAAAAATGCTTGATAAGCGTGCAAGCTCAGGCGTTTCTTTTTTTGATTATGCCGCATTTGCTTTTGCTTTGTTTATGAGTGTTGTCGCTAAGCCTTCTTTTATACAGGTATTTTTTTTCGGAGTGGCTCTGACTTTGGTGCTTATAGTCATACAGAAAAGGGATTTCCGCTTTGCATCAGGCGTAATGCTGGCTTTCTGCCCGTCGCTTTTATGGATGGCTATGCAGTTTTTTACTTTTTTTCATATAGAAGGTTTGGATATGGTGGGGGGAAAGTATAACGTCTATATTAAGCTAATAATGGATTCCCCTCATACACGCAGTGTGCTATTTTCCGCATTAATCTTCCTTGCGTTCCCTGTTTGGGCTACTTTGTCTGATATAAAAGCTTTGAAAAACGATTACCCGTTTATTCTGGCCTGGATATGTGTTTTTATCGGTTTTGCGCAAATGCTTCTTTTGCATGAAGCTGGGCGTGAAGAACATGGCAACTTTGGATGGGGATATATGAATGTTGCGTGCCTTTTGTGGGCGGTATCCATTGCCTCTTTTATAAAAAAATATGCTTATTCTGATGTCCATGCGGGAAACCTTACGGCTAAGATAGGGTTTTCATTATTATTTTTACATTTAATATCGGGTGTTTATTATCTGCGCTGTGTGCTCTATACCGCGCATTTCGCATAATACATAAGGAGGAAGATGATGAAAGTTTCTTTTAATAAACCATGTCATACGGGTTTGGAAGAAAGCTATGTGATTCAAGCGATAAAAAATAACAAGCTGTCGGGTGATGGCCCGTTCAATAAGAAATGTGCCGAATTCCTGACTTCATATTTTGGTTCGGATACTAAGGCCGTGTATATAACGCCTTCATGCACGGCGGCCAGTGAAATGGCTTCTATTATTCTAAATATGGAGAAAGGGGATGAGGTTATAATGCCCTCCTTTACGTTTACTTCTACCGCGAATGCTGTTGCCGTATATGGAGGCGTACCGGTTTTTATTGATGTGCGTCCTGATACTATGAATATTGATGAAAACCTTATAGAACAGGCGATTTCTAAAAAAACTAAAGCCATTGTTCCTGTACATTACGCGGGAGTCGGCTGCGAGATGGACAAAATACTTTACATTGCAAAAAAATACGGACTTGCCGTTATTGAAGATAATGCCCAAGGACTTTTCGCTTACTACAAGAATAAGCCATTGGGGTCTTTTGGTGATATGTCTGCCGTATCTTTCCATGAAACTAAAAATGTGATCGCAGGAGAAGGTGGAGCTCTTGTTATTAACTCGGACAATATAAAAGAACGGGCGGAGATAATAAGGGAAAAAGGTACAGACAGAAGCAAGTTTTTTCGCGGAGAGGTGGATAAATATTCCTGGATAGATAAAGGTTCCTCCTACCTCCTTGGCGAACTGGGAGCAGCATACCTTCTCGCTCAACTGGAAAAAGGTACAGAAATTACCAATAATAGGCTTGCATCTTGGCATTTTTATTATGATGCTCTGGAAGATCTTGAGAAAAAAGGTTTTTTGAGGCGCCCGGTGGTTCCGTCTGCCTGCACGCATAACGGCCATATCTTTTATATACTGCTGGATTGTCTTAAAACAAGAGAGAGCCTGCGAGAACATTTGATCCTCAGGGAAATTTCTGCCGTATCTCATTATGTGCCTCTTCATTCTTCAAAAGCGGGGCTGAGTTTCGGGCGCACTGCTTCGAAAATGGATGTTACCGATGCCCATTCTGAAATGCTTTTAAGGCTTCCCATGTATTATGGTTTGGGAGATGATGAAAAAAACCGGGTGGTGGATGGTATCAATAGTTTTTTTATCTGACGTTATATCTGAAATTGGCTGGCTTTACTGTGGTTTTGGTGATTGCTGCCTGCGCGATATATTTTGTGTTGCTGATGAGCGGCGGAGTAACGTATGAAAAAAATAATGGTGCTAGGGGCAGGCGTCTATCAGCTGCCTTTAATCAGAAAAATCCGTGAAATGGGGTATTATTCGATTGTTGTAAGTATTCCGGGGAAATATCCGGGGTTTTCGGCTGCGGATAAGATATACTATGAAAATACGACAAATACGGATTCGGTATTGAAAATCGCTATGGAAGAAAAAATAGATGCGGTGTGCCTGTGCGGTACGGATGTGGCGATGAACACGCTCGGCTCCATCTGTGATGCGATGGGACTCTGCGGGCCGTCAAAATCTGCGGTGGAGGCCGCTTCCTATAAAGTGGCTATGAAAGATTCTTTTAAAAAAGGGGATGTTCGTTCTCCCGCATTCGCGGCGGTTTCATTATCATCTGCGTTGAGTGATATTGAAGAAATTTGCGATGATATCGGATACCCCGTTATTTTTAAAGCGGAGGATTCTTCTGGGAGCAGAGGGATTATAAAAGTTTCCTGTAAAGCAGATGTCCTTAATGGCAAAGAATGTGTATATAAGGTTACGAGGTCGGATAAATTTATAATAGAAAAATTTATTGACGGATGGGAATTTGGTGCGCAGGCTTTCATCTGCGGCGGTGAAATACGGATGTATATGCCCCATGGCGACTATGTTTTTCATGGAAATACCGGTGTGCCGGTAGGGCACTATATACCTTTAGGCCTTGATGAGGGCGTCTATAATGACAGTCTGGAGCAGACTAGGTGTTCGGTACAGTCCTGCGGTTTGGACAACTGCGCTGTAAATATGGACTTTATTCTGAGCGGCGGCAAAGTATATGTGCTGGAAATTGGCGCGCGAGCCGGCGGCACATGCCTGCCTGAGTTGGTTTCTGCTTATTATGGTATAGATTACTATAAATATATCATAAACCTGGCGCTTGGTAACGGGGGGGGGCCCTGCTCGCTGATTCGAAGTGCGTGTATCCGGCAATAAGCTACTTGATAACCTCGAACCGCAGCGGTATATTAAAGGAGCTGATTTTACCTGAAATATCCTTGGAGCATGAGGTTGCTATAGATTATATTCCTGGAGAAAAAATCAGAAGTTTCATGGTGGGTTCTGACAGACTGGGCCATATAATAGTAAAGGGAGGCCCTGCGTATGACACGGTGGACAAACTAAAATCTTATATAGACAATATTCTGTTAAAGATAAGATTAAAGGTAAGCTGATAATCATATATATTTAATGTAATATCTAGGTTATTTAAGCCGGCGGATTTGAGACGCCGTAATTGGTGAGAAATGAAGATATCTGTTGTTATACCATGCTATAACTCGGAACAGTCGATAAAGCAGGTTGTCGATTTGGTATCCGATGAGATGGAGAAGCTGGGTTATGATGTGGAATTTGTGCTTATAAATGATAATTCCAAGGACGGAACGTTTTCCGTAATAAGAGAAATATGCAGGAAGGATTCCCGGGTAAAGGGTTTGAGCTTAGCGAAGAATTTTGGGCAGCACAATGCTATAATCGCAGGGCTTCATTATGTTACTGGCGATTGTGTCATAGGCATGGATGATGATTTACAGACGCATCCATCCCAATTAAATAAGCTGATAAGCAAATATATGGAAGGTTACGATATTGTGTTCGGAGTATATCCCGACAGGAAATTTCCGTGGTTCCGGAACATTGGCAGCCGTTTTAATAGCTGGACGGTAAAAACCCTTACCGACAGGCCTAAGGAAGTTAAAACCAGTAGCTTTTGGATAGCCAAGCGTTTTATATGTGATTACGTTATAGAGTATCCAAATCCTTATCCGTATATATCCGGTTTATTTTTCAGAATAACGAAAAATGCGGTCAGTGTTGAAGTTGAGCATTTTAAACGTCAGTTTGGAAAGTCTAATTATAATTTAAAAGCTTTGCTTAAGCTATGGTCGTCTATAACAAATTTTTCCATAGTTCCTTTAAGAGCCGCAATGGTGTTGGGTATGCTTTTCAGCGCGGCGGGGGGCATAGGCGCGATTGCTGTCGTAGTAAATAAATTACTTAATCCCGAAATGGCACTGGGATGGAGTTCTGTTATGGTGACGATGCTCGTGCTGTCCGGTATCAATTTTTTCTGCCTTGGTATGATAGGCGAGTATGTCGGAAGATTATTTATGTCCAGTAATAAAGCTCCGCAATACGCTGTAAGAGAAAAATTAAATTGCTGAATAAATGTTCAGCCGTGATTGCCATTTCAGAGGGATCAAGTGCATATAATATATAACGAAATAGACTCGGATATTTTCGGCAATGTAGTTGCTGATATAAAAGATTTTGACGCCAATGAGGATTTTGCTCGTTTTGAGATGAAGTATATGGCTGATATGAAACCTTTTTATTGCCTTGTCAAACTCCCCTGCGGCAATATTTCATCTGCCCATATATTGGAAAAACATGGATTCAAATTCATGGAATTTCAGTTGAAATATACGAATATTCCTGAAAGCTATGAAGATGATCTTGAGGCTGCGGGATATGGCTATTCTGAAGTATCGTCTCTGACTGATTTGGATGAAGTGATAAATATTGCGGGCACTACATTTGACAACGACAGGGTAAGGATAGACTCCGACCTTACTAAAATGTATGATTTTGATATCGCTTCTTTAAGATATGCATCTTATATAAAAAGAAGCTATATGAGGGATGATCAGAGAGTTTATAAAATTTATCGAAAAAAATGCGGGACGGTCGTCGGATTTTTTTCATATTTTATCAGCGGGGGGGGGAAAGAGGCATCTGTACTCCTTGGGGGAATTTCAAAAACAGCCAAAGGGCAGGGATTGGGCCATATTTATATAAAGTCTTATCACAGCCAGATGCATATGTCGGGCATAAAGTGTTTTCAGAGTTGTATATCGGCCTGCAACCTGCCAATACTGAATCTTAATATACGCAATTACCATGGCAAAGTTACCGATGCGTTTATTGTAATGAGAAAACTTTATTCTGCAAATTTCCACCAAAAGTAGGTGCCGTTTAGTAAGACCAGTTATCGGGAGGTGTAAATCTTATTTCAGGCGAATCAGTGCCGTTTTGCGCATTATTTCTTATTTTTACTTTATACGGACCCTCAGGCATGAGCCAGCTGACATTCTTTTCTGCTTCTCTGTAAAGAGGAATTTGCCTCCAGTTTATTTCCACAAAATCAAGAATGGCAGTATCCACCGCGAACGCGTTGGCTCCTGCGGCTATTATGCCGGCGTTTATCTTGTTCGGTTCCATCGGGCCATTTTTATCGCCGGCTATTATGCCATCTACTATATAAAATATATTCCTGGGTCTATCTGCGCTTATTTTGCCATACCTGTCGGCATACAGGAATATCCTGTTCAGATCCAGAATCATTTTCCATATAGTATTATTGCCCTGCCACGCTCCCTGAAATACTTTTGTATCGGATATGGTTTCAGATGCTACCCTTGCCAAATTAGCTTCCTCGCCTGCTCTTCTGCCATATAAAAGCCGCAATAGAAAAGCAACGGCCTTACCCGTAGATTTCCAGTGTTTGTCTAACAGCAGATCCCGCAGGAATCTCGTTATTGTAACGGCTAAAAGGCGCGGGCCTTTAACGGGCGGCATTTCATCGCCGCCCTTATTTGCTGGACCTATAATAAAATGTGGCAGAAAATTTTTATCTACGTTTATTCCTACCAGATTTTTAAGGCAGCAGGTAATGCCTGCTTTTTTATGGGTTTTTAACTTTGGTATGGATATTACAGCATCCGCGCATAATATATCCTTTGCTACTTTATATTCGTGGATTTCTCCATTATGATGGAGCATTGTGACGCTGCTGTCATACCCACCGCCGTGATATTTTATTTTTGCGGAGCCTTCTTCATAGAAAAGGCTCTGCTTACCTAAATTTATTATGATATGCTCTGCACATCCCGGATTATTTTCCTGCTCATCCACCCATATACCATTTTTTATTATAACTTTTATTGAGCGGAAGTCTTTGACGGACACATTAATACCTCTGTCACGCAGAATGTCCGTCATATCCTTTATGCCGTTCCTTTTTATGACCTCGTTGAAATCCGTTTCTGCCTGCGGAGCATCCCCGATTACTATATTTCCATGACCTTCCATAGCTTTCCAGCAATAATCCACTATCGGGCGTATAATGGAAGCGTGGGTGGTTACAGTATTCTGATTGTTTGGATCTGGAGTATTCAGAACGAGGTTGGGCTTTATAATAATTGTGCTTCCGCGTTTAACCAGCTCCCTAAATGGCGACCATTCTTGCGTTCCGTAATTTTCAGCGTCTAACCCGGTTTCTGCGAGAACCGATCTTACTGCATCGTACACGGAGTTCATCTCATTATTTATTAATCCGCCTGTAAATTCAGGATAACTTTTATCCGGGTCAAAAGGGGCTTGTTTTGGATAGGTTGAACCTGGTGTGTAATTGATTGCGGTAAATAGTTTCTTGTTGTCCATTAAATATGCCCCAGTTTTTTTTCGGCAGGTATGTCCGAGATGACAAAACGCACCTTGCCGCCTTTTGTTCGCGGTATGTCTGTATTTTTTACGAGATTTACTTTAATATTTATTTTGTCGCCAAGTCTTTTTCTCAGCTCGTCTATCAGAGGCTTTTCATCCGTATCATAGTTATAACCTTTTGTTGGGGCTATGCTTACAATTAAATTGTTTATATCCGGCTGATATATACTTGATAATTCGATATTCTTGCTGTATTTGAATGCCGCGTCAAGCCTCCCTACGAACCTTCCGTCAGGAGTGACGACAACATCTTCCACACGTCCGAATATCTGCGATACTATAGGAAATACTGAACCGCAGTCACATGACTGATTTTCGTCAAGGCGAGCCAAGTCTCTCGTATCATATCTGATTAGCGGCATTACCCTGTTATAAAGCCCCGTGCATACTAATCTGCCTTCTTCTCCTGGTTTTGCCGCTTTTCCGCTGTCGGTTATGATTTCGTGATATCCGAAATCCTGCAAAAGATGTTTTTTACCGCATTCACATGTATAGATAGAGCCGACTCCCTCCCAGTGCGAATAATGATCCATAACTTTTGCGCCGTAAAACCGCTCAATAAAATCTTTCTGAAAGTCCAGCAAGGTTTCGCTTTCCGTGATTACTATGGGGAATTTCAGAGACAGATTTCTGGCTTCCAGTAATTTTGCGAAAAGATATAGGGCTGAAGGATAACCGCGGAGAATCTTAGGCCTAAATTTTTTTATAAGATTGTAAAAAAGAAGGGCATTTTCTTCGTTTAGATAAAAAGACGAAAGTTTTAGCAGGCGTGTTTTCCATTGGTAGAAATATTTACCGTCCTCATATCCTGTTAGGGCCGCGATCTTATTTCCTATGCGCCACTCGCCTCCGTTTTCCCATACACGCCAGAACATCGCAAAAGATGCTGCGTTTGCGTATTTGTCTTTAAAAAAATATAGCGGCGTACCCGTTGAGCCTGAGGTTTGAAACATAACGGCATTGAGTGCGCCTTTTTCATCAGACTGCATTTTTTCAAAATTTGTGCGTACTGTATCTTTAGATATGATAGGCAGTTTGGAAAAATAATCGAACCCGTCTATTTTTTCTGGATCAAATTCATAATGTAAGAACTCATCCCTGTAATAAGGGATGTGCTGTTTAGAATAAGAGCATATGAATTTTAATCGTTCCAGAATATATTTATTGAGTAAATACTGTTTTTCCTCTCTTGAGCGTATGCGCTCAAGCATTTTCCACTTTTTCCGGAGTTTCAAAATTTCCAGCGGGGCTTGCAGATAATCCTTAAAATTAAAATTCATTTAATTTTCCTCTTGATTCGGATATGTTATATATTCATAGAGCATAGACTATTATCCCGAAAATAATCAAGGATAATGCCGCTGCTTTTTTGAAAGTTATTTTTTCCTTGAAAAATAACGCTCCCCACAAGGTAACGTATATATAGCTGGTTGATTCCAGAACGGGGCCATAGGACAACGGCAAAGCTTTGTAGGCCGCCACGGACATAAAAGTTGTGGCAATAAAAATTAAATATGCTGAAATAACCCATGGATTTATGTATTCGTGAATGGGCCTTAAATACTTTGTGATTGCGGCTTTTTTTAATAATATTTGAGATACGGATGCTATAAAAAAGCTCAGCAATAGCAGTATGATGCAGAATGTTTTATCCGATATCATCCGGGTTTTCCATAATATCGGATTTGGTATACAGCAGTATTCCCGATATTATTATCAATATTCCGGCGGCTTTATTTATCGTAAGCCTTTCATTAAACAATAATATTCCAAATACCATGCCCCATAGTATTGCTGCGGCTTTATGCATGAAGGCTGTCCCTACGGGCATATATTTCAATATTTTTTGCCATCCGCCAGCGTATAAGAATAGCATGAATACCATTCCCGAATAATAAATCCAGAAGCGTATGTGGGAGGGGGAGTAGTATGAGGCCGCTTTGCTGAAAATGCAGCTTATAGAATATATAAAAATCAGCGAATGTAAAATAACCAGCCTGATTTTTTTGTTAGCGAGGTTTAATTTCAGGAGTTTCATACTGCGGCAGTGCTTCCGTAAAGTTTATATATGCTTTAATATATCAGTTTGCCAGGAATTGGTCAATGCTATAGAAATTAAGATCATAAATAGTGTAATATATAGCGTACCTTCATAAGTAGAGGCAGATATCGTTTACTATTGGCAGTATGATTTACTGTTTCCGGTTTTCGTATATATTCTTTTTTATTTCTTAAGCAGACGCAGTATCACGGTCATATTTTTGCAGTATAAGCAAAACCGTATTATATATTCTGCCGTTTCCGTATAAATGCTTTTTGTTGCCGCAGCCTGCCTGCCGGGGGAGCAGGTTATTTCACAATAAAATGAGATAAATTTCATATTATTTATTTTTTCTTTATTTATCATGTTGTTATGGCATGGTTGCTGTCTGCCTGGCAAATTTTCTCCTTGCCCTAATTCTTTCCTTTTGCTATCTTCTGAAAAGGAGCCAAGCGGAAGCCGGTGAGATCCCGGCACTGCCCCCGCAACTGTAAGCCGGACGAAGCCCATTACGCCACTGATAACATCGGGAAGGCGGGCCTAGGACGATGGCGAGTCAGGATACGCCGCTCTTGATTTTCTTCGGAGGGAAGCGTTTTGTTCTTATCGTGCCATTGCGCCTTTGCCGGCGTCATACAATCAATTTTTCGGAATAAACAATGACAGTTAAAAATGTTCTCAAACGTGACGGCCGTTTCGTCGTATTCGACTGCGAGCGTATTTCCGGCGCCATATTCAAGGCCGCCGAAGCCGTGGGAGGTCAGGACAGGGTCACCGCCGGCCGCCTTATGTTAAAATGCGTGGAGCGTATAAACTCCCTTTACGGGGAGCTGGGCGCAGCCACTGTGGAGCAGATACAGGACGCGGTGGAAAAGGTCCTTATAGAGGAAGGCCACGCCAAAACCGCCAAAGCCTATATATTATACCGCAGGCAGCGTTCCGACATGCGCGAGCTGGAAAGCACCCTTTCCGGTATGGACGGCCTTATAGACGACTATATAGGCGGGGACGACTGGCGCGTCAACGAAAACAGCAACACGACCTATTCGCTTCAGGGGCTGAACAACTTTATCTCCACCACAGTAACGGCCAAATACTGGCTTAATAAAATCTATCCGGAAGAGATACGCCTTGCGCACACGTCGGGAGACATGCATATCCACGACCTGGGCCTTCTTTCCGTATACTGCTGCGGCTGGGACCTTAAAGACCTGCTCGTAAAGGGCTTTAAAGGGGTTCCCGGCAAAATAGAGAGCAGCCCGGCCAGACACTTCCGCACGGCTTTGGGGCAGATGGTTAATTTCTTCTATACTCTCCAGGGGGAGGCGGCCGGCGCTCAGGCTTTTGCCAATATAGACACTCTGCTGGCTCCTTTCGTCGCTTACGACAAGCTGGAGTACGACGAGGTGAAACAATGCGTTCAGGAATTCATATTCAACCTTAACGTCCCTACGAGGGTCGGTTTCCAGACGCCTTTTACAAACCTCACTTTCGACCTTGTGGTTCCCGCCATGTTTAAAAACGAGCGGGTGGTTCACGGCGGCGAGCTTAAAAACGACACCTACGGCCTTTTTCAGAATGAAATGGACATGATAAACAGGGCCTTTATCGAAGTTATGACCGCCGGGGACGCCAAGGGCCGCGTTTTCACCTTTCCCATACCGACTTATAATATAGGCAGGGATTTCGACTGGGACAGGGAAATAGTAACGAGGCTCATGACCATGACGGGCAAGTACGGCCTGCCTTATTTTGCAAACTTCGTCAACAGCGATATGAATCCGGAGGATGCCAGGAGCATGTGCTGCCGTCTGCGTCTTGACAACAGGGAGCTGCGCAAGAGGGGCGGCGGCCTTTTCGGCGCAAATCCGCTTACCGGCTCCATCGGGGTCGTTACCGTGAATCTGGGCCGCATAGGCTATCAGGCCGAGGACGAGGCCGATTATTTCCGCCGTCTTGAGCGCGTCATGGATTTAGCCAGGGCGAGCCTGCGCATAAAGCGCAAGTCACTTGAAAATTATACGGAGAAGGGGCTTTACCCTTACGCGCGTTTCTACCTTTCGGAAATAAAGGAGCGGTTCGGCCAGTATTGGAAAAACCACTTTAATACCATAGGCATTATCGGCATGAACGAGTCCCTGCTGAACTTTATCGGCGTAAATATAGTTTCGGAGGACGGAGCGGCTTTTGCCCGCAGGGTTCTCGATTTTATGAACGACAGGCTCAAAACCTACCAGGAAGAGGATGACATGCTTTATAATCTTGAGGCCACTCCGGCGGAAGGCACCAGCTACCGTCTTGCCAAAAAGGATAAAAACGATTTCCCGGATATTATCCTTGCGGATTTTGATAAGCCCATGTACTCCAATTCCACTCAGTTGCCTGTAAAATGCGGCCTGGACCTTTTTGCCGCTATGGACCATCAGGACGAGCTGCAGACAAGATATACTGGAGGTACCGTTTTCCACGTGTTTATGGGCGAGTGCGTGGAAAGCCCGGAGTCCGTTAAGGAGCTGGTTAAGCGGATAGCCCATAACTACCGTATGCCTTATTTTACCATAACGCCCACATTTTCAATCTGCCCGGTACACGGCTATCTGGCGGGCGAGCATCAGTTCTGCCCGATTTGTAAGGAAGAAGAAAAAAATAAACTGCTTAATGATTTAAAAGAGCTTGAAGCTCTTAATAAGGAGGCATAAAATAATGAGCAAAGAAGCTTTGGCGGCCAGAATCGGCGAAATCAGAGAAAAGCTTTCCTGCGTGGAAGGCTCCAGATGCGAGGTTTACAGCAGGATAGTGGGCTATCACCGGCCCGTGGAAAACTGGAACACCGGCAAAAAGGAAGAGTTTAAAAACAGGTTTACTTATTCCGTGGCCGAGTAATGGTCGTTTCCGGTTTCGAGGCGGTAACTCTCGTGGATTTTCCGGGGGTTATCGCCTCCGTCGTTTTTACTTCCGGCTGCAATCTCAGATGCCGTTTCTGCCATAACCCGGAGCTTGCCTTAGGCCGGGGAGGGGATAAGACGGCGGAATTTATTGAATATATAAAAACCGCCCGGGTGGACGGCGTGTCCGTTACCGGCGGCGAACCTCTCCTGCACGGCGATCTGCCGGAATTTCTCAGATACCTTAAAGGCCTTGGCCTTAAAATAAAGCTGGACACCAACGGATTTTTCCCCGACAGGCTGGAAAGGGTTTTGGCTGAAAACCTTGTGGACTATGCCGCCGTAGACGTAAAGGGGCTTACCCCTGAGGAGACGGAGTTCGTTACCCGCCTCCGCCTTCCCGCCGGCGGGTTTTCCAGAACCCTTGACGTTCTTAAAAGATCGGCTGCGGATTTCGAGCTGAGGCTCACCGTGTGGAAAACCTTTGAAGACGCGGACATAAAGGTTTTTTGCGAAAAAATATCCGGAGCCAGGCTGTTTCTCCAGAAAGCCCGCCCAGAACGTCTGCTTGACAGGCGGTTTTCCGAAAATATCCGTCTTGCCGATTTCGGCGAGGTAAGAAAGCGTTTTGAAAAATACATGGCCGTTTCGGTAAGATAGCCTTATTCGCCGGGCGGCGTAAGAACCGCCCGGCTTTACCCGGTATGCTAAGGCCTGTCCGCGTTTACGAACACCACAGCGTTTTTTGAAAAACTGCCTCCGGCCATTTCCATCATATCGTGCAGCAGCTGCTTCACATATATGGGATTATGGGAGTAGGCGCCTTTATCCAGCACGGAAAGCAGGAGTATATTATGCGCCGCCCCGTAAAGGTTGCGCCCGGCCTGTCCTTCACCCCAGGCGGTAAATTTCGTTTCCGGGTCGGAGGCTTTTACGAAGGATTTTCCCGTCAGCTTCAGGTCGTATTTCTTTTCAAATGCGGTTTTTACTTCGTTCAACGCCGCCGCGTAGCCTTTCCTGTTTGCTTCCGCTTTGCCGGCGTGCTCCGTACCGTCCTGTCCGTGGCAGCCTTTTTCCGCGCAGCCCAGCTCTATGCGTTTTTCCGTCATATTGATGCCCAGTATCTTTTTGGGCGCGTCTTTCTCTGCTCCCGGATACGGCTCCTCTATAAGTGCTGCTCCGGAATGGCTTTTTTCGTCAAAATCGTGGCAGTCGGCGCAGGCGTAAATATATACTTTTTCTTCCTGTTCCGCTTCTTCCGGGGTTTTCATCAGACCGCCCTTTTTCATAAGGTTGGTTTTATGCCTGGGAAACCCGTTTGACGCGTACTCTTTACCGGGGAATTCGTAAGCCGCCCCGCCCCACATTACCGACGCCGCCGGGCCGTAATGGGCTGCCTGCTTTTTTCTCTCGAAGGGCATTTTAAGGCGCTCGTCGCCGTCTGCGAAGGCGTTTATCATGCGGCCGGTTCTCGCTCCGTCGTGGCAGTTCCAGCATAATATCGACGAGCCTGTTTTTTGCAGATTTTCCGCGCTTATAACGTCCCGCGTTTTATCGGCCCAGCTTTCGCCCGCCCATGAGAAAGAGAAAGTTTCGTCTTTCCATTTTCTGGCTTCGCCCGGCTTATACGTTTCCTTGCCGTTCAGCGTTTCTTTTATCGTAAGGTCGTGGCATGCGATGCAGTACACAGGCTCCCCTCCCGTTCCGTTAAGCATTGACGTAACGTTGTCAAGAGCGTCCGGGTTGTCTGCGCCTGCGATTATTTTGGCCCCTTCATATCCGCTGTGGCATTTCATGCAGCCTGCTTCAAAGTCGTCCTTGCTGAAAGCCTCGCTTTTATAATCCGCATGGCCCGACAAGGCCCAGGTCTGGGTGAGCTTTATCAATTCGTCCTGCGCTTCTTCTTTTCCGTCCGCGCCGCGGAATTTGGAGTTAAGATGCGGGTCGTGGCATCCGGAGCAGGGCCTTGCCGCGGCGGCGTTTATGTTATAGCCTTCCACCCGCTCGCGTTTCAGTATATATTCCTTTCCGTCCGCCTGGGCCATTTCGGATACTATCACTCCTTTAAAATGCGTGTCTATTATGGTTTTTTCCCTGTCCATAACCATGCGCCAGGGCTCGTCCGCAAACAATGGCTCTTCGTATCCGCCGTCAAAGTTCAGATGGGCTCCCTGCTTTCTTTCGTAGTCGAAGGTGTTCGCCTCCGACACGTCCGGTATGCCATCTTTTATTGTTGCGGCTCGCAGGGAAAGGTCGTCCGGATTTTCCATACCCGTTGCGTTGTCGTGGCTGTCCCTTGCCAGATAATAATCGAAGCGGTTGTTTTTTGCGTCCCATTCATAGTCCAGCTTTACGGCATGGCATTGGGTGCAGAGGGCAAATTCCTCCGAAAACACCCTTACGGGAGCGCCCAGGGGCTTGTTTTTATCGTCCGTCAAAGGTTTTCCGAGGGAGTCCTGCCGCACGTGGACGGCTTTTCTTGTAAACCCGCCGGAATGGACGTCGTGGCAGGTCTGGCAGAGCAGTCCGGAGCCTTGTTTATCGTCCCGCAGCAGGGTAAGCCCGGCCCGCGCGGGAGGAACCGGCGTTTCGAGAAACGCTCCGGAGTTGTCGTCTATGCGGCTTGCATAGCTCCTGCCGCTCTCCGCGCCGGAAAAATACGGCTTCTGGGCAAAATATTCCTGATACGACAAATTCTGGTGGCATGCCAGACAGGAGGCCGTCGGGAAATATTCCGCGCCTTCGTAATTTTTTATAAGGCCCCTTTCTTTGGTTTTTTCGTAAAATTTTTCAGTAAGGGTGCCGGTGGCGTGGGCGCTTATCTTAAAATTCGAGGCAATATTTACGGCCAGCGGGTTTTTGCCGGAGGCGGAACAGTTTTCGGGCTTATCGTGGCAGGATGCGCAGTCGCCGGCGTTTAATGCCGCTTTCGTATAGTGTTTTCCGCCGCCGGAACCGTGGCAGCCTATGCAGGTTATAAGAGCCGCTCCTTCCTTACGGGCGGCTTCGGAAAAAACTGGCGATTTCATCATGGCTTCCGTGTCTGAGGAAAGGCCGTCTGCCGTTTTCGCGTCGTGGCATTCAAGGCAGGAACCGTCCTTCGCTTTTTTCAGCTCCGCGTAAGAAACAGAGCCCTTCGTATGGCTTGAGGAAGAAACGCCCAAGCCTTGGGTAAAGTGGCATTTCAGGCAGTCGGCGGAGGTTTCGGGCTCCGTTTTCAGGTACGGATTCGCGGTGGCTGGGCCGGTAAACGGTATAAACGAGCCTTCCGCTCCTTCCATGGCCGGGTTGGACGAATAGATTTTTACCCACACGCCTGCGGCCTCGCCCGGCCGGTCTGCGGGCCGTCCGACCCCGCAGGCGGGGGAAATAATGTAAATGACGGCAAAAAGGGCGGCGAACGACGCCGCTCCCCAAAGCAGTTTGTTTTTCATATCGGCTTCTCCCTTTCCGGTATAAGTCTCCGGAAAACGGAAAAAGGTTACTGGGGCAAAGGATATTTTTTCCGCTGAATACAAACAGGAAGATTAATTGTTTTATGAATGTAATATATTTTAAACAATAATATTAAAACATATCTATAGATAATAGATTGATAAATATAAAATAATAGACCGCAGATAAAGTTGGACAAAAAAATATCCATAAGATAAATTTCACATAATAACCAGTTAATCTTATAATTTTTATCAAATTATAAAACCTGGTTATTTTTAGAAGGAGGTCAACAGATGATATGAAGTTCAAACTGTTTGTTATGGGAACAGTTCTCCTTTCCGCCGTATGGGCTTTGGCGGCGAATATGGACGACTACGTTACTCCGAATTCCTGGAGCAAAAACATCACCGCCAGCGGCTTTAAGGCTTCCGGCGGCGGTCTTGACCTGGGCAGGGGCGGCAGTCTTACTATGGGGCTTACGACGCGCTACCAGCTTCAGGCCACTAAGGACCTGACAAATTCCAAGGGTTTTCAGTATTTCCGCGCCAGGCTCAGCGAAGCCCGGGTAGGCGACGGCACCATGGCTGTCAACCTTAATATGCGGGTCGGCGTAGACTTTAATATGAACCGTAATAATCCTAGGGAATACTACGTTTTTTACGACGGTCTGGACGTGGAAGCAGGCGGCAGGAACGCCGCATACAGGCTCTATATGGCCAATGTGGTTCTGGACGACGTCGTAAAGGATTTAAAAGTAACTCTGGGCCGCCAATATCTCGATAATCTGGGAGACTATAAGATAGACGGCCTGGATACGGCTTATTCATTCCTTGACGACGCCGTTACCGCCAGATTTTTTTACGGCCTTCCGGTAAGCTATTATTCGAACCTTAAAACCCAGGTTCTCGGAGGCGGCCTCGATTTTAAACTTTTTAACGATATGACGAGGCTGCGCTTGGAATACAACTATTTTATCTCTGACAAGGAGAACGTGGAGAAAAACACCAACGTTTTCAGAGCCAGGCTTGACCAGCGTATATTTTTCGCCAACATTTACGGGGAAATAGACCAGATTCACTCTGCCACAGTGTATAAGGTGGGCGCCGACGGAAATATAGACGCCACTGGAACCGGATTCAGCATATATCTGAACGGCCAGTACGATCGCAACGATACGGACCTTAACCCTTACATCGCGGCCTTTGAGGACGTTACGGGCAGGGAAAGCCAGTACGTTATGTGGGGCGTGCAGCTTTATCAGGGCATAACGCCTTATCTGATGGTGGGAGCCGGTTACGAATCCCGCTACAATTATGACGAAGACTATGCCGACAGGGATTTTCACCGGGTTTACGGTAATATCGACTTTATAAACGTGTTCCTGCCCAATAACTTCCTTTCCGTCATCGCGGATTATTATATCGTGCCGTCCCACCGGGACAACGGCCGCAACGACAAGCTCCTTATAGGAGGCCGCATGACTCAGGGCATAACGGACAGGGCTGATATGTGGCTTGGCTTCAACGTGGCAGGATATCATTATAAGGGAAACCCCATAAGGCTCAACCCCGCTTACGCCACTAACCTTACGGATTTCGACTACGACACTAAAACGGAAAGCACCACCGACGCTTATATAGGCGCCCAGTGGTCGCCTTACGACTGGATGATGGTTCAGGCGGACTATACCTTTTCCGTGACCAATATTTTCAGCAGCTACGATTCCGATTACGACAACTGCCATACTCTGGCGTTGTGGCTCAATTTTGTGTGGTAAGGAGAGATATATGAAGAAGATATTTTTTGCGGCGTCCGCCTTCGTTATCCTTGCGGGGGTTTCTTCCATGGCTGTGGAAAGCGGCAAACCGGCGGACCACAACACCGCCTGGGTGCAGCTCCACGGAAAGGCGGCGAAAGCCGACGAATCAGGATGCCTTTCCTGCCATACGGAGCGTCTGGAGTGTATAGCGTGCCATGAGGATATGGCGCCCCGCAGTCATAATTCGGCATGGGCGCAGAAAAATCACGGCCTTGAAAGCCGTTGGAACAGAAATTCGTGCAAAACCTGCCACAGAGAGGATTTCTGCACCGAGTGCCATGAAACGGCCCTTCCCTTGAGCCATTCGAGAGCCGGGTTCGGCACGGCCGGAGCTCCTGGCTTTCACTGCAACACAAGCTGCCAGCTTCCGTACGGTTCCTGGCGGAACACGCCGGCCAAAAACTGCCTCGTATGTCATGGGACGAGGCCCATACTCAGCACCGGCGCGCCTCACACCATGAATTGACAGATTTGAAGGAGGAATAAAATGTCAACGGATAAATTTAAACTTTCACGACGTAATTTCGTAAAAACGTCCGGAGCTCTGGGAGCGGCCGCCGCTCTTTACGGATGCTCGAAAAACGACGGCGAAACCATCATTTACGGAGACCTTAACCCGGACGGGAGCCTTAACCCGCCCGTTATAGACGAACAGGTTACCGTGGGCTGCGTGCCTCATAACTGCGGAGGCTCCTGCATTATCAAGGCTTACGTTAAGGACGGCGTTATCAGGCGTTTTACCACAGACGAGCTGCCGGAATACAACCTGATAGACGCTATTCCGGGAGACCAGGTGGAGGAAAGGGCCTGCCCCCGCTGCCGCAGTCAGAAATCCTGGATATACAGCTCCAACAGGCTTTGCTACCCTCTGCTTCAGACGGGGGAGCGCGGTGATCTAAGCTCTTTTAAGCGGGTTACTTGGGAACAGGCGGCGGCCTATTATAAGGCTAAGGTCGAGAAGATACGCGAGAACTGGGGGCCCGCGGCGTTTTACAAGCTGTACGGCACGGGCAACGGGGGCACTATGGGCCCCAGCAATATGCTTACCTATGCCGGAAGCGGTCAGGTAAGCGCCCACCAGGATTACAGCTTTCCCAGTTGGGAGCATACCCTTTCGATTATGAGCGATTTCGGCTATCCCCCCGACTCAAACTCCCAGCAGGACGCCCTTAATTCGGATTATCTCGTCGTATGGTCCCACAACCTGGGGGAAACCTTCTGGCAGCCTCAGATAACCTGGTATCTTAAGCAGATACAGGAGCTGGGAGTAAAGGTAATAATAATAGACCAGCGCTATTCCCAGACCGCCGTCGCTGCCTGCGACCAGTTCATTTCCCCCGTTCAGGGCACCGACCCGGCTTTTATGATGGCCGTGATGCATGAAATGCTTACGACCCACAGGGATAAGCTTAAGGCCCTTTACGGAGCGGCCGACGATAAGGAGCTGCGGCAGAAGGTGGGCAGATATCTTTACGGCTTTTTCGACACTAATCCCGCCGACGACGCTGCAGGAACCAACGAATCCTACACGTCAAAATTTATGTCCGACCCGGAGAAAACCGCTTATGAGCAGAACTTTAAAAGAGTTTACACCGTAGGAGCGGGCATGTCTCTCTCCGCCTATATAATGGGCGGAACGGAAACCGACCCCTGCAACCTGGGCCCGTCCGTGTATCCGGACGATATCGGCTATAATGCCAGAGCTTACGAAGTCGACGGAACGTCGGACCCTTTTCTTAATATAAAAACCAAATGCTACGGCCAGGTTGAAAAGACTCCTGCCTGGGCGGAAGGCATTACCGGGGTTCCGGCAGCCGTTATTACGGATTTTGCCGAACTTCTTCTTACCAAAAACGTTTCCTGCTGGGCGGGAGGCGGCTTTCAGAGAAACAGCGAGGGCGAGCAGAACGTTTGGGCCTGGGAAGTCCTTATGAACCTGTGCCTTGCTTTCGGCAAACCTGGCCGTTCTCACGGCTGGCCTACAAATAAAGGGTCTGCTCCAAGGGCTTCAGGCTCCAGCTGGAGTTCCGGAGTGTCTGCTTCCCGGTTTAACCAGCTTGTTCCCGATAAATTTACCGTAAGCCAGGGCGGGTATCTAGAAAACGATAAAAGCGGAGGCGCTTTTGCCGACAGGCTGAACGACCCGGCGAAAATAACCATAGCCAACAGCAATTCGGAATACGGCCTTACTTCCATATCCGTGTTTACCTGGCTCGACGCGGTGGAAGCCACCAACAGCGAAAAAATAATTGAAAACGGCAAAGAGGTCTATCCTTCCCGCTGGAATCTGGGCCAGATCAAAAACCTGCCCGCCCCGATAAAAATGCTTTATCAGGAAATGGGCAACATCCTTATAAATCAGAACGGGGACTCTAACCACGCCGTAAGGGTTTTGCAGTCTAAAAGCCAGGATCTGGTAGACGATACGGCAGTTCCCGGAGTGGAAGGCGTTACCATGAACCCGCTTGGCCACAGGGTGGAATTCGTATGCGTGCTGGACTGCGTTATGACGCCGTCGGCCCGCTATGCGGACCTTGTGCTTCCCGGAACTATGGGCTTCGAGCGCTATCAGACGCAGAGCCAGTTCTGGCGCGGTTCCAATAAGCTCGTTATGACGAGCCAGGCGGTTACTCCTCCGGGAGACGCCAAGTGGGAGCCTGAAATAGGCGGAGAGATAGCCAAGGCCTTCGGAGTGGACGCTGATTATTACGGCTCTTACTCCCCCGGCGCTTCCTTCGGTGAAAAGGTATTCGAGGATAAATTTTCGAATAACCCCGGAGGCAACACTTTTGAATGGTGGAAAAAGAACGGGATGTATAAGACGTCGCCTAACGTTATAGGCATAGAAAATAAAATAGCGCTGCCCAATTTCCTTGCCGATCCGGGTTCTCAGGCTTCCAACGGCTCCATTTACGGCCCGGACAGCGAGTACTCCCGCAATACTACATCAGGCCGTACGGAAGCGTACTGCGCGGCCATGATGGAAAACTATGAGGCGCGCCTTTTCAATAACATAGATTCCAGTGTTACCCTGGCAAACGGCGGCAAAATAAACACCGCTGGCACTCCCGCCGGAAGCGCCGACGAAACGAAGGGCCGCTTCGTGTACCCGATACCGATGTATATACCTATCGCGGAAGGCCGCCACGCGGACGGAAGCCATCCTGATCCGCTGGGCATAAACGAGGCCTATCCGCTCTCCTTCTGTACGTGGCACATAATGTACCGCTCTCACTCCACGTTTAACTCGGCGCCTCTCCTCAACGAGCTGAAATACTATAAAAGGGACGCGGAAGGCAACCCCGCCTTCATTAAGCGGGAAATAACAAACGCGGACGCGGGGCTTACCAACTCGCCCGACGACGCTTCCGTAAGCGCTCCCTCCGTATGGACGGACGGCGTTTACGAAACCGTATGGATGAACCCGGACACGGCCGCCCGGTACGGCGGGATTCAGGAGGGGGACGTAATATACGTGGAAAGCCTACGGGGCATTATCAAGGTGTCTGTGCATTTATCCGAAAGGATACGCCCAATGTATGTGCTTATCGGTCAGGGAAGCTGGTATAACCCCGTTCAGATAAACGGCAAAACCATAGACGTGGGCGGCTGCGCCAATACTCTTATGAGCCTCCAGCCTTCGAGGATAGGCCAGGGCATGACGCTCAACAGCGACTGCCGCGTAAAAATCTATAAAGAACTGGCTCAGTAAGGAGGAGCAGCAATGGCTAACGTAGTAAAACAATACGCATTCTATTTCGACCAGACCCGCTGTATGGGCTGCCAGACCTGCGTGGTAGCCTGCAAGGACTGGAACAACGTAAAACCCGGCAAGGCTAAATGGCGCAACCTGCACGACGTTGAGGAAGGCGCTTTTCCCAACGTAAGCGTCTTTATGGCCCTTTATGCCTGCAACCACTGCGAAAATCCTGCCTGCGTGGCGGCGTGCCCCTATCAGGCCATATATAAACGCTCTTCCGACGGCATAGTGGTGGTGGACAGGGACAAATGCCAGGGAGCCGCCTCATGCAAAGGAGCCTGTCCTTACGACGCGCCCCAGTTTGCGGACGACTATCAGGAGGAGCCTACGCTTCCCCTGACCACGGCCACAAAGGGGCATACCATGCAGAAATGCGATATGTGCTGGGGCAGGCTCGCCGCCGGCATGAAGCCCGCCTGCGTGGGCTCCTGCCTTACAAGGGCCCTTGATTTCGGTACTCTGGAGGAGCTTACGGCCAGATATCCTGACGCCCAGACCCTGAAAAACGGCGGAAAGCTGAAGGGCTTTCCTTCGGACGACAAAGGCAGCGACGGCCAGATCCTCGCTACGCCTACGGGGCCGTCCTTTCTGTTTAAGCCGAGGCCGGAGCAATAAGCTTTAGCCGCTTTCGAGGGAGCGTTTTTTAAGCGCTCCCTCCGTAAAAATTTTGATACCGGATATATTTTTCCGCAGTATTCCCGTGTGGGTTCCGGATAAACCAGCATTCTTACGCGTAACCGGCGCGGGCTTTTTATCGGGGCTTTAAGGGGATGCGGAAGAAAATATCCGGCGGTCTTTTACAATTTGTTTGGAGTTTTTTATGGGAACGGCAATTTCCCCCGCCGGCGCGGTAAACCTTAACCTGGGCCGGGGAGCGGTATACGAATATTTTTATATGGTTTTTTCCGGCATACCCGATAGAAAATTTATCGGCCTCAGCTCGAAATTCGCCGCGGCTTTCGCCCGGATTGCGGAAGAAAACGCGAGCCCCGGCGATATGCCCAGAGGCGCCGCCCTGCTTGCGGAATACGCCCTGTGGGAATCGGAGAACCCTCCGGAAAAGGTTCTGGACAAATTTAACACGGAATATACGAGCCTTTATCTTTTGGGTTTTTCCAGCGCTGCCGCCACGGAATCCGTAAACAGAACGGCCGAAAGGCTCAACAGGCAGGAGCCTTGGGAAAAAGTGAAGGAAATATATTTAAAGCGCGGCTTTAAAATGCCGGAAGGTTTCAGGGAGCCGGAGGACCACATGGCGGCGGAGCTTCTTTTTATGAGCAGGATGTGCCGCCTTGCGTCCGACCTTTTCAGGGAAGGGCTTAAGGCTGGGGCCGAGAAGGCTCTTAAAGAGCAGGCCGATTTTCTCCGCGGACATCTGGGGCTTTGGGCCGGGGCTTTCTGCGCCGATACCCTCGCCGTGGCCCGCAGAAGAAAGTTTAAGCTTTACGAGGCCGCGGCAGTTCTGCTTGAGTCTTTTATAGAGACGGATAAGGCGGCCCTTGAATATCAGCTTTCTTAAAAAACTTTTTTCCTGCGTAAAGGGCGGGGCGGCTTCTTCCCGCGCCCTGCGCGTACGTCCGCGTTATTTGGATTGAATGATATCCGAATATATGATAACCTACTGCCATGCGGGGAGCATGGAAGTCATATATGAGCGATTTTTTACTATTGTCCCTTATTGCAGGCGCGGTCGTATTGATTTTAAGCGGGTGCGCTTCCGTAGTATATTCTACCAAGAACCTTCCGTCCGATTATATGGACAGAGTAAAGACAAAGCTGCAGGCAAAGCCTTTCGACCCTTTTTCCACGAACGTTGGCTCCGTTTACGCAAAGGAGCTTAAAGGGGATGAAGATATCAGCGGGGCGGCCCTTATCAAAAACGGCGCTTACGCCCTGCTTCACCGGGTAGCCCTTGCCAGGATGGCCCAGCATACCATAGAGCTTCAGACCTACATATATGAAAACGACCTTACCGGCCGCCTGCTTATGCGGGAGCTGAAAGCCGCCGCCGACAGGGGCGTTACCGTGCGCATAATAGTGGACGACAACGGGCTTGATTCCGACCACTCGGATATAATGGCCCTGGACTATCACCCTAATATAGAAGTCAAGGTGTTTAATCCGTATAAATACCGTTCCAGGATTTTAAGATATCCGCAGCTTGTTTTCCATGTGGCCCGTATGAATTACCGTATGCACAATAAGCTTTTTATCGTGGACGGTATGGCCGTCATCATGGGCGGCAGGAACGTGGCGGGAAATTATTTTGACGCGAATTCCGTAATGAATTTTTCCGATACGGACGTGCTTTTTCTGGGAAAAATGGCCGCAGATTCCGTTAAGAGCTTCAACGAATACTGGGATTATCACAGGTCTATCCCCGTATCCGTTTTTCCGGAGCAGAAAAATCCGGAAAGGCTGGGCGACATAGATAAGGAAATATCCGCCCTGGAATCGGAGCACCCGGAGGAATACGCCCGGTACCAGCATATAATAAACGAATTTATAAACCACTATAACGCGAGGGATTACGATATATACTGGGGCAACGGCGCAGTGATAGCCGACAGCCCGGAAAAAGCCGAGGGTTCGGAGGAACTGAGCCCCATAGTCACCGCTCTTGAGTATCTCTGGACAATGACGGAAAAATCCGTTTATATTTCCTCCGCCTATCTTGTTCCCGGCAACCTGGGCACGGAGGATATACTGAGAGCTAAGCGAAACGGGGTGGATATCAATATCCTTACCAACTCCCTGTCTTCCACTGACGCGTCCGTGGTGTATTCCGCCTGGCGCAAATACAGGGACGAACTTGTGGAAAACGGCGTAAACGTTTACGAATTCCGCAGGGAGGGCTACAAGGTGAAAAACCACCTCCGCTCCGGCGCGTCCCTCCACAGCAAGGCCATGGTTTTCGACGATAAAATAACATGGGTCGGCAGCTTTAATCTTGACCCCAGATCCGCCGCGATAAACACGGAGGTTGTGGGCGCTTTCTATAACCCGGATTTTGCCCTTAAGGTGAGGCAGAGCATAGAGGAGGATATGGCGCCCGAAAGGGCCTGGCGCCTTTTCAGCGATAACGGAAGCGTCGTATGGAAAACAGTGCGGAACGGCAGGGAGGAAATTTCGCGCCACTGCCCGGATACCTCTTTCGGAGCCAGGCTTTTGATGATTTTAATGACGGGCGTTCCCGAAAGCATGATATGACCGCCTTATACGGGCCGGGGGCGGTTTTCCGCTCCGGAAGATTTTACCGTTTGCTCCGGCATAAGGAGATTATTTATAAAAGCGCATATTCTTGCGGCTTTTTTGACCATGTCGTTTTTACGGGGCTGCGAAAGCGGCGAAGATCCTTACGCTGCTCCGGCTAAATGCCGGCGGCGCTTTTCACAGACTTTTTAATAAGCCGCCCCGTAGGGAAAAAGCGTTTTGATGAAGGCGGCGTAACCTTTGCCGGTTTTTAAAATACCTTGAATAAATCTGTGCGGAACCTGCGGGAAAACGCCCGTATAAAATTGCCGGACTGGACCGGAGCTTGAAGGTCTTAAAGACGGCGCTGATCCTTACGGCCGTTCTGGAAACATCGGAAAGCACGGCCCGCGCCGTAGTTTTGCCTGTGTCGCTTAAATGGGCGGGTTTTTGCCCGGCGGCGTGAAAAAAAACCGGATAAATGCGCCCAATAGGATTCGAACCTATGACCTACGGCTTAGAAGGCCGTTGCTCTATCCAGCTGAGCTATGAGCGCTTAAAAATGGTTTTTATGGAAAAAACCGAAAATATATTTAGCCGTATAAGCCTTCCTTTGTCAAGAATTATGTTGAGCGGCGGTCTTTCCCGCCGTATTTTTCCTTGCAATAATCTTTAAAAATGTTCAATATTAGCTGGAATATATATTTGAAGAGACGGCTGTATTTATGAATATCAACGAGACCCCCGTCTTTGCGGGTACCAGCGGCTATAATTACGACGACTGGAAAGGCACCTTTGCTCCTGAAAAATCCCTTAATTACGATTTGCTTACCCATTACGTCAAGTCCGGGTTCAACTTTCTGGAGCTTACCTATACCTTTTACCGGCTTCCCATTGCCGAGAAGATCGCTGGTATTCTTGACAGGGCCGGGGACGGCATGAAACTCTCCATACGCCTTACGAAATCCCTTATGCGCAAAAATCCGGACAGGGCGGAAATTGCCGCGTTTAAAGAAGGCATAGCTCCGGCGGCGGAGAGAGGCGGGCTTGCGGCCCTGTTCGCCGATTTTCATCATCTTTTTACGGCCAGCAGGGAAAATTTTGATATTCTTGTTTCTCTGCGGGATTCTTTTCCGGAGACCCCCCTTTTTATAGAGCTTACCAACAGTACGTGGCACAAGGCCAGCTACTACGAGAAATTCAAATCCGCCGGTATCGGTCTTTGCGTAGTGGACGGCCCGTCTTTTAAAGGGTTCGCTCCATACCACCCCATTTGCTCCGGCGGCGGCGTTTATTTCAGACTTTACGGGAAAAATCCAGCGTGGATAAGCGCTGCCGACAGGTTCCTGGATTATTCCTATTCCGACGGGGAGCTTAAAAAGTTCGTCTCCGACGCCAGGGACGTTTCCGTCATGGCGAAGAATATATTTTTTTCCTTCTGCAACGTGGAGAAAGGAAACGCGCCCAAGGACGCTCTGCGCCTTATGGAAATAATCGGAAAATGAGGAAAAAGGCCGCCGCTTTAAAATACGACGTCGAAAGCGGGAAAGTCCCGCAGGTCGTTGCGAAGGGGCAGGGCAGAATAGCCGAAAAAATCATTTCTACGGCAAGAGAGCACGGCGTTGCCATAAAGGAGGACCCTAACCTTGTGGCCGTTCTTTCGGCCCTGGATTTATACGAGGAGATACCCGAAAGCCTTTATAAAGCCGTGGCGGAGATACTGGCCGAGCTTTACCGTATAAATAAGAAAGCCGGGCGGGATTTTTAAGCCGCCGTCCGCTTTTTTGGAGAATCTATGCCCCCGTCTTTTCTCATGTATCTTACAGGCGTGTCTCTCAACGTTTCCATTTCCGCCATGGAGATAGCTCTGGGCCTGCTCCTCGTCTTTCTTATCGCGTATCTTTATATCAACCGTATAGACGTTACCGCGGATTGTCCTTATTTCATACCTTTTTTCGTTTACTGGCTGGCCACCGTGGCGTCTCTTTTTCTTGGAAGCGACAGCGCCGACGTTTCCGGCGGCGTATTTTCTCTTTGGAATCTGCTTTATTTCTTTACTGGTTATTATTTCATAAAAGCTTCGAGCATAAGGCTTACGCTTGCCTCTTTTGCTTTCGGCGGCGCTCTTCTGGGCGTTTCGGCCATAGCCGACGTGGTTTTTCTGGGTTCTTACAGGGGCGACGGTTTTTTCAGCATATATATGTCCACGGGCAATGTCCTTGCAATGGGGGCCGTCTCCGCTCTGGGGGTTATCGTCACGCGGTATGAAAGGGGATTTGCCGCGATTTTATATCTGGCGGCACTTATAATTATGATTGTAGGCATTTATTATACGGGTACGAGAGGGGCGCTTCTTTCCTTTCTCGCTTCCGCCTGCCTTATGTTTGCCGTCCGGTTCGGCTTAAAGGGCCTTGCCGCCGCCGCCGTTCTTCTGGCCGGGGCGTACGCCGCCGCGTCTTTTACCCATATAGAGGCCAGGTTTGCGGAGCTGCTCCAGGGCTTCGGAAATATGGAAACTTCCCACGGCTGGCGCATAGTCCTCTGGGGGGCCGCCTGGGAGCTTATAAAGGAGTACCCTCTGTTCGGGATAGGATACGGAGCCTTTCAGCCTATGGTAGTAGGCTCCATGCCGTCTATTGGCCTGCCTATGGGGCACCCGCACAACGCATATATAAATCAGCTCGTGCTTTACGGCGCGGCAGGCTTCGCTTCTTTCTGCTGGCTGTACGGCAAAATAACTTACGACCTGGCCAAACGTATTATGACGAATAATTACGCTTTCATCGGTTTTTTCGTAATGGTCGTGTTTTTCCTCGAAGGCGTTACGGAAAACAACTTTACGGACGGCGAAGTTAAAATGTTCCAGATGTTTTTCACCGGATGTATGCTGGGAGCCCTTCGCGGCGGCCTTAAGGACACGGGAAAAGAAAATTCCGTAAAATTTATAAAAAATATCTAAAGTTTTTCTCCCCTCCTGACGAAAAGGAAAGAGACCAGAGGATGCTATAGGTCCCTGTCAATAAATTGTCCGCTATTGAACAAGTCAAGGAGGACGAAGATGTCTCTTTCATCGGCAAATATGATTAACCTGTTTTCTCTCTCCACTATGAGCGCTCTGGGAAGAACCCAGGCAGGCCTCGGCAGCTCAATGGAGAAATTATCCACAGGTTTGGGCATAAATCACGCTTCGGACGACCCGTCCGGTTTATCCATATCCGAAAAAATGCGCAGCTATATAAGGGGCCTTAAGCAGTCCTCCTTAAATACTCAGGACGGTACATCCTATCTCCAGACCGCCGAAGGCGCTACGGAAGAAGTTGTCTCCATGCTTCAGAGGATGAGGGAGCTGGCCGTTGAAAGCGCCAACGGCACCTACACCGCCAACGACCGCACCGAGATTCAGAAAGAAATGGACCAGCTTAAAGAGGAGATAGACCGTATTTCCGAAAGCGCCGAGTTCAACACTAAAAAGCTCCTTAACGGCGAATCGGCAGGCTCCTGGAATTCCAGCTCCGCTAAAATAGGCGCCGTTATAACCGGCTCCGTGGACGACGGCAATTACGATATTTCCGTTGACGTTACTCCCGGAAAAAACCAGATACAGCAGACTCAGATCATGTCCATAAAGGACGGCTCCTTAGGCGCAGAAATGAAAAGCTCCGGCGGCACCAATATAGTGTCCGTAAGGAACCCTGAAAATATGCAGCCTTCTTCCGGCAGCGATTATACCGTAGCCGTAGGCAACGCCATTACGGCAGGCGACAGCGCCAGCGTGGCAAGCTCTTACTTTCAGGACGGCTCCGTATTTTTCCCCGGAACCATTACCGCTGTCAATTCCAACGCCAGCGGTTATATGGTTATAGAGTTTACCGAGTCTTCCGATACGGCGGGAGCGGCCGGAACGTCTTTCCGCGCTAAATTCATTTCCGCCGAGGACGGAACGGAAGGCGGCTGGGTGGACTATACGATAGGCGTGGACGGCTCCCTTTCGGCTTCCTATACTTCCGGCGGTTTTAACGTATCCTTCCAGATGCCCATAGCTTCCGGCGTAGACAGCGTAGTAAGAAACGGCGATAAAATGCTTATTGCCGTTTCCGATAATAAGGGCATGACGGCAGGGACCGACCTTCTTGCCTCCGGCGGCGGCACCCTTACGCTGGAGCGGGACGGGGTTTCCGGCCCTACCGTGACTTACGCCGGTATAGGCTCTCTTACCAAGGCCGATAATAAAGACGGCATAGAGGACGTTAACAACGTTACGCTTTATTCCGTAGAGCTGGACCCTGAAACCGGCAACGTTTCCAAAGGGGAGATAACTTTCGGCTTTTCTGAAAGCGCAGCCAACGCCGCGGGCCACGGGGTTACCCGTTCCGGAACCATGACTCTGGAAATAAGGGGCGGAGGCGAAGCGGCCACTTCCACTACCAAGCTTTCCGACATAGCCAATTTCGTGGATTCAGACGGCAACGGCATACTCCAGAACACCCAGGAAATACGCATATACGGCAATTCCCGTTACGCTACCGTTCTTATAGAGGGCAGCGACACCATAGAAGACCTGCAGCGCAAGCTTACCGAGGCCATTGTGGACGACCTGGATATGGGCAGCGACGACGCTTCCATAAATAAAAAACTCGTGCAGTACGTTCCATCTGAGGGCGGCAGCGGCCTCAAATCCGTAAGGGGTACCATGCTTATACAGACGGCTCTTACCGGAGACGCCAGCAGCCTGTCTTTCATAGGCGAGCAGAAAATGCTTGACGCTCTGGGCCTTGCAGAAGCGCAGGAAAGCGTCAACAACGTTTCCAAAGTCAGCGTTTCCGACCATCACTCGGGCGTGCTTATAGGCGAAGTTATAACGGACGGAGACAGAGCTAAAGATTTAATAAAAGGGGTCGATATAACCATAGATACCAGAACCGGCGCGGAAGCCGTTTGGAATTCCGCGACGGAGGCCATCGAGTTCGTAAAGAACACCGGCCTTGACAATTACAATATGAACCTGCACCTGGTGGATTCCCGCACTAAAATACAGGTAGGCGTGCAGGAAGGGCAGAGCGTGGACGTTTCCATACCTCAGCTTGACACTGTGGCCCTCGGTATAGACAAATCCGTCATAACCTCCCAGTCGGAGGCTCAGAAGGCCATCAGCGCTCTTGACGGAGCCATAAGCAAGGTAAATTCCGTAAGGTCCACCATAGGGGCGAAAATAAACAGGCTTGACAGCGCTTATTCCAGCCTTCAGGCCGCAAGGGAAAACCTTACGGCAAGCGAATCGCGCATAAGGGACACGGACATTGCAGAAGAAAGCGCTAACCTCGCTTCCGCCCAGGTAATGTCTCAGGCCGGGCTGTCCATGCTGGCCCAGGCGAACCAACTGCCCGCTCAGGTGCTTTCACTTCTCCAGGCTTAATGGAGGAAGAGCGGGGCTATAAGATAAACGGACGTATCCGAACATAACAAATGAGGAGGAGAAAATGTCTGCCATCAATTTAAGAAACGAGCAGCAGCAGTCGGGCAAATCTCAGCTTACTAAACTTTACGAAATTATGAGGGAAACCATGGAAAACGGTTTCTACGGCTCCGTAGAGGTTAAATTCGAGGCGGGGAAAGTAACGATAATCCGCAAAACGGAATCGATAAAAATCTAAAAAAGAGCCGCCCCGGCCTTTTGCCAAAGCGGCTTTGAAACTGCGCGCGCGTCTTTTAAAGGAGCGAAGCGCTTTCTCAGGGGCGGGATACGTTTTTTGCGTCTGTTTCTTGCGGAATACCTTATAGGTATGCGCCTTTTTAAGCGAAGGGCGCTTTTCTTTTATACGCTTAACTAGGGTGCCTTGCGGCCGCGTCGTTACGCTTCTATGTCAAGTATGGAATCCGCCTTGGCGGAAGCGCCGCTTTTTCTGCTTTCCGCAGCGGCGGCCTTTTCGTCCTCCGCCTTCTTTGCTTTGCGCTTTTCTTTCAGAAGCTCCTCAAGCTCTTTCTGCTCTTCCGTTTTAGAGGATGACGCGCTGGCGGCTGTACCGCTTATTCCGTTTATTTCCATAATATTTTGCTCCCCTGAAAGGAAAAATTTTCCTTTTTTAAGTGATCCGGCTTAGCGCCGGCTTTTTCGTTTTTTTAAAGGAGGCTTCCCCGTCAGGCGGAAAGGTTAATATAAAACCCGGCTTTGGCGGCTTTCCCGCCGGACGGGGAACCGTTGCTCCTTTTGTGAAGGAATAGTTATCCTCAAAAAGGCGCGTGAAGGAAAAGACAGGCTTACGCCCGTTCTTTCCCGTCTGCGGCGAGGCTCGCGCCGCTCAGCCTTTCGAGGGCTTCTTTCGATATTATTACCGTATCCATGTGAAGGGACGGATTATCGTTTGCTTTCGCGTTGTTGTCCGGTTTTTCGCTTCTGAGCATTTTCGACAGCTCCGAAACGTTTTTGTCGGATTTATTTGCGGTAGCCGTGTAAGCGGCGTAAACGTTGGCGACCATGAGAGATTCGTTCATATTCGGCTCCTTATGTCATTAATGCCGCGCAGGGCCTTCCCTATGCGAAAGCCTGTGGCGAACAGCCGCGGCGAAACGGTGTCTTTCCGCGTCCTGCCGCGTAATCCGGCGTAAGGCCGGGTTATTTTGTTTATAGCAAGGTTCGTGCCAAAAAATACTGTTGCAAAAAAAGCAATATTTTCCCTATGATGAGGCCATGATAACTTTCGACAATGTTTCCAAGAGCTACGGCGCCCGCGTTCTTTTTGAAAACGTTACTTTCAACGTGGGAAAGGGGGAGCGCATAGGCCTTGTGGGGCGCAACGGCCACGGCAAAACCACCCTTATGAGAATAATCTCCGGGGAGGAGACGGCCGATTCCGGCCGGGTATCCGCGCCTAAAAATTATAAAATAGGTTTTTTAAAGCAGCATATATCCTTTTCGGAAAGCACGATAATAGGCGAGGCCATGCTGGGGCTGCCCACGGAGGAAGCGGGAGAACGCTGGAAAGCGGAAAAGATCCTTGCTGGTCTGGGTTTTTCCAAGGCCGACGCGGAGCGCTCTCCGGAGGATTTTTCCGGCGGCTATCAGGTGCGTCTTAATCTTGCTAAGGTCCTGCTTTCCCGGCCTGATATGCTGCTTCTGGACGAGCCTACAAACTATCTGGACATATTATCCATACGCTGGCTTAAAAATTTTCTCATTCAGTGGAAATCCGAGCTGATTTTAATAACCCACGACAGGCAGTTTATGGACGACGTGGTAACGCACACCGTCGGGATACACCGCTGCCGCGTCCGCAAAATAGAGGGCCGCACCGATAAATTTTACGACCAGATTGCGAAGGACGAGGAAATATATGAAAAAACCCGCGTCAACGACGAGCAGAAACGCAGGGAGCTGGAGCGCTATATTACAAGGTTCCGGGCGAAAGCCCGCCTTGCGGGCCTCGTCCAGTCGAGAATCAAGACGCTTAACAAAATGGAGAAGCGTGAAAAGCTGGATAAAATAGACGACCTTGAATTTTCATTCCGCTATAAGCCTTTCGCCGCCAAGCAGATAATGCGCTGCGACGGCTTGAATTTCGGCTACGGGGAAGACCTTCTTATAAAGGATTTTTCCATTATAGTGGGCAGCAGGGACAGGATAGGCGTAATAGGCAAAAACGGCAGAGGTAAATCGACCCTGCTTAAAATACTTTCCGGAAACATGAAGCCCCTTTCCGGCTCGGTTACCATGCATACCGGTTCGGCCTGCGGGTATTTCGAGCAGACGAACACGTCCGGTCTTGTAGCCTCCAGAACGGTGGAGGAGGAGATACAGTCCGTTTCGGAAAATCTGGACAGAACACAGGTGCGCAATATATGCGGAGCCATGCTTTTCAGGCAGGACGACGCCCTTAAAAAAATCGGCGTCCTTTCCGGCGGCGAAAAAAGCCGGGTAATGCTGGGCAAGATCATAGCCGAGCCCCTTAACCTTATTATGCTGGACGAGCCTACGAACCACCTAGACATGGATTCCTGCGACGGGCTTATGGAGGCCGTGGATAATTTCGACGGCGCGGTCATTATGGTTACACATAACGAAATGTTTCTCCACGGCCTTGCCGACAGGCTTATAGTTTTTCAGGAGGACGGCCCTTTCGTTTTCGACGGCACATATCAGGAGTTTCTCGATAAAGTCGGCTGGCGGGAGGAGGACGGCGGCTCCCAGAAGCAGGACAGGCAGAAATTCAGCAGAAAGGATATCCGCAGGCTGCGCGGCGAAATAAACGCCGAAAAGAATAAAATCCTCAAACCCCTTCAGGAAAAGGTTGATTTCCTCGAAAACGCCATAAGCTCCGCCGAGGAAGAAATAAACGAGCTTAATAACAGGGCCGTTGAGGCGGCCGTGAACGGCGAGGGCAAAAGCATCGCATCCATAGGGGTCCGCCTTTCGGAGCTGGAAAAGCTGATAGATGAAAATTTTGACCTTCTGGCAAAGGTTTCGGGTGAACTGGACGAAAAAACCGCCGAATACGCCGCCCGTTTGGCCGCTCTGGGCGAGGAACAGTAGATTTTTTTATATTTTGCTGATAAATTGGTTTTAAAGAGGGCCGTTTGCTTAAACTTTCCGTAAGGAAATCGCTGCGGATGTTATTAAGAAGGCGGTTTTTTCGGCGCCGGCCGGGCAGCGGGTTTTCGGCCGGTATACGGCGCTTTTATGCGGAGCGGGTCTGCCGCCGTTTAAAATATGTATGGGAGAGCCTTTATGAAACTGAATATTCCTGAGCGCGTCCGCGCCGACAAAGATAAGCTGTTTAAGGGTACGGCCTACGATATAAGAGCTTACGTCGGCGAACCGGGCGCTTTTTACGGGCCGGATGCCGTAATGACTCCTCAAGCCATGGAAACTGCGGGCGCGCTTACCGCCTTAGTGCCTTTCAAAAGGGAGGACGGCTCCGTATTCGGGCTTAAGCCGGGAGACGCCGTCGTAGTAGGCTATGACAACGGCCCCACTTCGGAAAGGCTTGCGGAGGCTTTTTCTAAAGGCCTTACCTCTCAGGGTGTAAACGTATATAATATAGGCGTAGCCTCTTCCGGCCAGGTTTATCAGAATCAGGAGCAGCTCGGGGCCGGCGGCCACTGCCAGATAACCCGCTCCCATGTGGAAGTTACCACCAACGGGGCGAAATTCGGAATAGGCGTTCAGGGCATACATACCTATCTTCTTGCCCAGATGAACGACGCTGTTAAAAACGGGGTGGAGGCCAGGGACGCAGCCCCGGGAAAAATCGAGGATAAAAGGGCGGAGGCGAGAAAGGCCTATTTCGGCAAAATGAAAAAAATATACGGCCCGTATTTTGCCGCAAGGGACAACTCCCGCACGGCCGTAAACGTTTTCGGCGGCACCGGTCTTCAGTATATGGAGCTTTTCCGGGATATTTTCGGCCCTTCCGTAACGATTTTGGGCGAGGGCCTTAACGTAAACGACGGCCATCTCCTTGCCGACCCTACCAGAAAGGAAATGCTCGTTAAGGTACCGGGGCTTCAGGAGGCGCTCGATAAAGGCATGAGAGTTCATTCTTTCGATCTGGACGCGGACAGAGGCTCTCTCACGGAAGGCTCCGAAGCTCTTGAGCTTACGGGCCGGGGCCACTATCTGGGCGACGATCTTGCTTTCATACTGGCGGAGCATAAGCTGAAATGCGCCGTGCCGGCTCTTGAAAAAAAGCTGCGGGAGCTTAACGTTCCGGAAGATAATATTAAAAAAATCCTGGAAATCGCTGGTACCGTCTATGTGGACGCCCGATATACATCCAGCGTGAAAAGCTACGTCGATACCGTACTTAAAGGCCGCACGGCTTTCCACAGGAAGGGGCACTCTCTCTGGAAAGAAACCGTTACTGCGAATATGAAAAAAATGGCGGAGCTTGCCCGCTTCGGAAGCATACGCGAATTCGTCGCCGCCACCGGATACCGGGATATACAGATAGAGGCGTCGCTTCATATGTTTTCCACGGACACGGAGGACGGAATTCCCAGGGACGACGCGGTGGAAAATATATTCATTCTCGAGCGCCTTATGGACGAGATGGGCGTAAAAAGCCTGGCGGCTTATTTCGCCGACCTTCCCAAACGGTTTATCACTAAGGAGATACGCACCGCTTCCGTGTCCAACGAAGCAAAGGACGTTATCACCGCCGCTGTTATCGAGCGTATCCGCCGTATGTTCGGAGGGAAAGAGGGCTTTTCCATAGTGGAGTTCGACGGTCAGATCCGTGTGGATTGGGCCACCGGCTTTATTATGTACGGCATGTCCAACACTTCGCCCAAGCTGACCTTTATGGCGGAAGGCTCCACCGCGGAGGAGCGCAACGAGGCGCTTGCCTTTATAATGGCTCTGCATAACGAGGCGAAATCCTCCGCGGGAGACACGCTGCCTATGGACACGGAGGAAAATCCGTTTTTTATTCTGGATAAAAGCTACGAAATGGATAAGCCGGACGATATCGGCTTCGACGACGAACGTGTTAAAATCTTTATGAGAAAATCCGGCGTAAAATAATATAAAAAGCGGCTCCTGACAAGGGGCCGCTTATTTTATCTCCTTTCTTGCCAGCTCGTCCGCTCGGGCTTTTTCCGCGACCGACGCAAGCCATTTGTGGTACGGCCTCATTTTTTCGAATACAGAAAACACTGCGTCTGTGAAATCGTCCTTGTAAAAATCCTTGTTTATGGGCGTTTCGTCGGAAAGATATAGGGATTTGAAAAGAAGCAGATCCTCCATGCCTTTTACCGGGGTAAAGCCTTTGGGCTCTTTTTTGAGCTTGTCCCCGAATATCTGCCAGTGCTCTTTTTCGGCGGTTTTAAGTATGGCGGCCAGCTCTTTCGCTCCTTTCGGCTCCGTAACGGTTTTTCTGAATTCGAAAAGCACTTCCGGCGTAAACATGGGCATACCTACCCCTACGGAATAAAACGGCGGCTCTATGTGTAAGTAATAGCACGAGGACTCAAGCCTTCCTCCGCCCTCCCAGAACATTATGCCCAGGTGTGTCTTAAACGGCGCTTTGCCTCTGTATCTCCTTGCGTCTCTGTAAAGGCGGAATATGGAGCGGTCGACTTTAGGCTCGTATATTATTCCGGGAGATATTTTTTTAAGGCGCGGCCCGATTTCCTCCACAAATGCTTTGGCCGGAGCGAGAACGTAGTTTTCGTATCTGCTCCGGTTGGCTTCGAACCAGTCTTTATTATTGTTTTTTACCAAGTCGGAAAGGAATTTAACCGTTTCCGGCGGAAAATGCCTGAAAGCCATAATCCTTTGACTCCCTTTTAAGGTTCGTTATTTTTCTTCTTGTTAGAACCGGATAATACCATTATTATCCTTATAATATCAAATATATTTTAGCGTTTATCGGAGAGGCTGATGCCGAAGGTTGTTTTTGGTTTCAGGAAAGGCGAACGGCTGGACTTCCGCAATGTGAGCGAGCAGGACAGGCCGGAATCTCCTTTTAAATTCGCCGACGAGGTAAACGGCGAGCAGGTGTTGCTTGTAATAAGCTGGCACGGTTTTCTTGTTTACGATATAGGGGTCGATATAGCCGCCGCCATGGCGGAGTTTATGCGGTATGTCAGCTCCGAGGGCTGCTGCGGCAGGTGTATTCCCGGCAAAAACGGAACCACCGCTCTGGCCGAAAAGCTGGTGGAGCTGCGGGAAAACCCGACTTACGAAGGGCTGAACGAAGCCATAGAGCTGGCCGAATCCATAAGGGCCACGTCTAAATGCAGCCTTGCCCCGTCCTCCGTAAAGATCGTGATATCTTTCCTCAAGGAATTTCCCGACCAGCTCCATAAAAACACTTCCGCTCCCAGGCTCAATTATTATCATCATCTTTCCGCGCCCTGCACGGCGGCTTGCCCGGCAAAGGTGCGCATACCGGAATTTATAGACGACATAAGAAGCAGGCGTTTTCTGCCCGCCCTTTCCACCATAAGGGACACGCTGCCCCTGCCCGGGCTTTGCGGTAGGGTTTGCCCGCACCCGTGCGAAAAAGTGTGCCGCAGGGGGGAGATAGACGAGCCGGTAAATATTATGAGCCTTAAGCAGGCCGCGTGGAATTACGAATATTACAGGCACCAGCCGCCCGCCATTCCGGAAAAAAAAGCTGTGAGCGGCAAGATCTGCGCCGTTATAGGGGCGGGCCCGGCGGGGCTTACGGCTGCTTATTATCTGGCTCTTGCCGGGCACCGGGTGGATATTTTCGATATGCTTGCCGAGCCTGGCGGCATGGCCGCGGTAGGCATACCGGATTTCCGCCAGCCCAGGGAGCTTCTGGCCCACGAGGTCAATATAATACGTTCTCTGGGCGTTAATATCCACTATAACAGGAAACTGGGAGAGGATATATCCGTTAAATACCTTAAAACCACTTACGATTCCACTCTCATCGCCGTTGGGGCATGGAAGCCCCAGGAAAGCGGCATCGCGGATTCAGACGGCATATCCGGGGTAATGGAAAGCGGTATAGGCTTTCTGCGTGAGGTGGCGGAAGGGGGAGTGCCTCTTGAAAAGGGCGAGAAGGTGCTTGTCGTAGGCGGGGGCAACACGGCCATAGACTGCGCCCGCACTGCCTTAAGGCTTGGGGCGGATGTTGCCCTGCTTTACAGGCGCTCTCGGAGCGAGATGCCTGCGGAGCCTGATGAGGTTGCGGACGCGGAGGAGGAGGGAGTGGAGCTTATGATGCTTACCGCCCCTGTAAGGGCCGTTTCCGAAAACGGAAAGCTCACCGGTCTTGAATGCGTCAGAATGCGTCTGGGTTCTCCCGACGCTACGGGCCGCAGAAGCCCGGAGGTAGTGTTCGGCTCCAATTTTATCGTTCCGTGCGACAGGGTCATTCCCGCAATAGGCCAGAAGCCGGATTTATCCTTTATAGGTGGCGGAGATGAAATAGGCGTATCCAGATGGAGCACTATCGAGGTGTCGGATATTTTTCATAATACGGGTTTGCCCGGATTTTTTGCCGCGGGGGACTGCATCTCCGGCCCCAATACTGTGGTCCGTGCCGTAGGGTCCGGCCGCTGGGCCGCCAAAATGATGGACAGATATATGACTAAAGGCCGCGTTTACCTTGAACCTGAGGAGGTAATAGAGCTGGCCCTTTACGAAAATAAGATATTCGAATACGGCGAGGAGGCGGAGACAGCCCCGGCGTCTCCCCGGAACAATATGGAAAAAATACCCATGGAAGAGCGGCTTTCCACTTTTAACGAAATAAACGTGCCTTTCGGCGAGATCACCGCTTCCAGGGAAGCCAAGCGCTGCCTCAGATGTATGCGTATAGGGATGTTCGGCACGCAGAAAAAAGGAGCCGGAAGATGACTGGAAATATGATTATAGACGGCAGGCAGTGCGATTTTTCGGAAGGCGACACGATACTGGACGTGGCTTTAAGGAACGGCATAAATATTCCCGTTCTCTGTTATCTTAAGGATATAGCTGAAACCGGAGCTTGCAGGATATGCCTTGTGGAGGTGGAGGGTGTGCCTGTCCCCGTGGCTTCCTGCGCCACCTACGCGGCCGAAGGCATGTCCGTACGCACGGATACGGAGGAGGTGCGCCGCCACAGGCTAAGCGCCCTCGAATTTATATTGCTGAAGCACCCCCTCGAATGCGGCACCTGCGAAAATAACGGAGACTGCCGCCTTCAGGATATAGCCAGGCTTTTAGGCGTTTCGGAGGTTAAGGGGGCGGTTCCTGGCCCCAGGGAGCGGCTGGACGACTGGAATATGCTGTGGTACAACCGTTCCTCCTGCGTTTTATGCCAGCGCTGCGCTAAAGTATGCCGGGAGGTTACTGGCTGCGGCGCTCTCGAAATATATTCCAGAGGCAGCGAAACACACATGGCGCCTGCCTGCGGGGACGATCTCCACTGCGATTTCTGCGGGATATGCGCCGACGTCTGCCCCGTGGGAGCCATTATTGACAAGCCTTTTAAATATTCCGTAAAGGTATGGGGGCTTTCCAATATACATACTTCCTGCGCTTTTTGCCCCGTGGGGTGCCGCCTTAATTACGGGGTTTACGGCGGAGCCATACACCGGGTGCGCCGCAGCGGGGACGGCTACACCTGCTCCAAAGGACGCTACGGTTTTAAATATATAGAAAGCGCGAAGCGCCTCAAATACCCGGTTATAAAGCGGGACGGCGCTTTTACCAAAACATCGTGGGGAGCGGCGGTGGAAGCGGTCCACGACGCCATTATGAAATACGGCCCGGAAAACAGCCTTATAGTCGCAGGCAGCAGGCTTACCAATGAGGAGCTATATAATTTTTACAGCCTTTCGGTAAAGACCGGCATGAAATTCATTACGGAGGCCGAGTATTATTTCGGCCCCTTTATGAGGAAATTTAAGGAAAAGTTCGGCCATTTTGAAAGCTACGGCACTTTAAAGGATATAGAAACCTCCGAGGTGATATTCGTTATCGGGGCGGATTTTGCCAGAGAGTGCGTGGGCATAAAATGGCGGGTGCTTAAAGCCGCCACTAAAAACGACGCCAAGGTCATAACAGTAGGCCTGCAGCGATACGAGTACGACGAGCAGACTTACGCCAGCATTATCGCCGACTACGGCGACTTTGCCGGAGAGCTTGAAAATATAAAGAACGGCGGCGGCATTTACGCATCCATAAGGGACTATATAAAAGGCGCTCAAAGCGTGGCCGTTATAGTCGGCAACGAATATTTCTGCGGCGAGGAGCGTCAGGAGGCGGTTCTTGCCTTCGCTGATTTTATCGGCGCCGATAAGCTCAAAGTTTTTATGCCGGCAAGCGACAAGGTAAATTACGTGTGCGCTCTTTACGCGGGAGGAAATACGCAGGCCGAGATAGAGGAGCTTAAGCCCAAGGCCGTTTTCGCCATGGCTGTAAACCCGGGCAGAGGTAAGCTCGAAGCGTTGGGTAAGGTTATCCGGGAGGCGGAGTTCTACGCCACCCCCGATCTTTTTATAACCGGGATAGTAAAAGATGCGGACGTGGTGATGCCCGTGCAGGCGTCTTTAGAGGGCGAGGGCACATATATCACTCTCGACGGCCGCTTAAACAGGATAAAACGGGTTGTTGAGCCTCCCGCCGGAACGAAATCGAACTCCCAGATAGCCGAGCAGCTTGCCATGCTTTTCCGCAAAAAGGCAGACCCGGATCACAGGTCCGTCTTTATGCGCCATGCGGAGGATTTCGGTTTTAAACCGGAGGATCTGGACAGTAAGGGCGAGGTTTTCAGAAAAAAGGAAAGGTTTTTTAACCCTACGGAATATAAATACGAACCGCCGGAAAAGAAAAACAAGGTGGTTTACGTAAATCCCCGCCACCACGAAGGGGCCCTTACGAGAATACTGGAGGCGGACCCTGAAGATTTGGGCCTGCCGCTTTTTCCGGATGTCGAAGTGGTAATAAAGCCGGGGGTCTGCCGTTCCGGAATAGACGCGGAGAATATCGCCAAAGGGGTGGCTCTTGTGCCCAGAGGCGAGCTTTAAGGCCGCTAAACCACGCGCATTATTTTTTGACGGGGCGTATTAATGCCGCAAACGGAACGATTCACTCCTTCTTTAACAGAATGATTTCCCGCGCAGTTCAATACTTGTGCTGGCCTGCGCCGTGGGATTATTACAGATGGGCCGACGGAATTTTTTACCGGTTATGCCTTAATACGGATCGCTACGGTAAATGATTATAGTATCGGCTCTGACGTGTCAAAAAAGGATGGGGCGGGATTATTATATATTAAAAAGGCGGCTATCCCCTAAAGTAGATAGTTATGGCAAATAATTATAATAATGCTTATCAGCCGTCAAAAACATTCATAATAAGATCTGCTCAGGCAAGGCAAACTTATGCGCAAGCCCCTTTAGACAGTGCCCAGCCAAACGCTTTTAGTCTTATTATTCATTATCGTGAGCAAGCCCCTATATTATAAGTATTTCCAATAACTTTATTAATCTGCGTAAGGGTATAGCTGTCTATAAAAATACCTGATCAACAATAAGCTGTTCCGGTATTTTTAACTGTTTTTTTGTTTATATTCCGTTCCCCAGATATCCATAGCGTCAAGGACAGGCTTTAGGCTGTATCCTGTTTCAGTCAGCGTGTATTCTACGCGGGGCGGAACTTCCGGGTACACTTTGCGGGCAAGCAGACCGTTATCTTCCATTGAACGTAAATTTGCCGTCAGCACTTTTTGAGAGATGCTTCCCACAGATTTTTTAAGCTCCCCAAACCGTTTCGTGCCGTCCAGCAAATCCCGGATAATCAATACCTTCCAACGGTTGCCGATTAACGTTAAAGTAGCTTCCACAGGGCAGGCCGGTAAATTTTTTTCCATAAAAATCCCTTATTTTACTATAATAGTTTCTTTTTAGTTAGTATAGCACAATAAAGTGCTTACTTTATATTTTACTCTTACAGATATATTGTAATCCTGCAAGCGGAAAAAACAAGCCGCAATTAAAATTGATGAGGAAGCTGAAATTCCTCCCGCATAAAAAAACACGGAGGCAATTATTATGAAAATCGCAGTTATCTGCGCAAATGGCAAAGCGGGAAAGCTGATCGTAAAGGAAGCTTTAGACAGAGGGCTTGACGTTACCGCGGTTGTGCGGGGTGAAAATAAATCCGCCGCTGAAAAGGTTATACAAAAAGACCTGTTTGATCTTACCGCTTCTGATTTGGAGGGTTTCGATGCCGTAATAGACGCTTTCGGAGCATGGACGCCGGAAACGCTGCCGCAGCACGGCTTATCTCTGAAACATCTTTGCGGCCTTGTAAGCGGCAGGGACACAAGACTTTTGGTCGTCGGCGGGGCAGGCAGCCTGTATGTAAATCCGGAGCATACAATACGGGTAATGGACGGCGCTGATTTTCCCGACATTTTCAAGCCGCTGGCCGGAGAAATGGGGAAAGCACTGGAAGAACTTCGTGCCAGGAATGATGTAAGGTGGACGTATATAAGCCCAGCCGCAGATTTTCAGGCCGACGGAGTAAGAACCGGGAAATATATTCTTGGAGGAGAGGAATTAACGCTTAATTCCAAAGGAGAGAGCACCGTAAGCTACGCGGATTATGCGGTGGCTGTGATCGACGAAGCGGTAAAGGGAGATCATATCCGGCGGAGAATTTCCGTTGTGGCCGAATAATAAGGGATATTTGAAAAACCCCATGCCGGAAAGACGGCCGGATATTTTTTTCGGATAAAAAAAGCCGGGGCAAAAACCCCGGCTTTGAAATTCAAACGGTTTTATTTGCCGGTAACGATAGTTTCGTAAGTGGAGTAGAGGAAAAGAATCGTAGTGGCTTTGTGGTCTACGGTGTTTACGGTGGTTATGCCGCCGGCTTTTTTAGCCGCTTCGATAGAGCAGTCGCCGGAGCCTATGCCCAGGATGCTTTTGCACATAGCGCGGCCCACTTTATCGCCGGATTGCTCGGTAGTGATACCGCCGGGATAGGTAACGTCTCCGTAAAGAGATATGCCTACGGGGGAAGGTACTATTGCGCAGCCCGTGAACAGTAATGCGGAGAGAGCGATGAGAGAAAGATACTTCAGCATTGTTACACCTCGTGTTTTTATTCGCCCTTCTGGACGATAACATAGACACACTATATCCTAACCGCCCGGATTGTCAATCCTTAAAACTATTTGTTAATTACAGCAATCGTTATTATTCCGAAAGTCATCGGGATAAAGCGGAAGTTTTTAAACCCGGCATCGGCTATCATTTTGCCGTATTCAGGGCGTTTGGGAAATTTATATACCGAATCCGGCAGATATTCGTATGCGTTTCTGTTCCCGGAGATCAGCCCTCCTATCAGGGGGAGGATTTTTTTAAAATAAAAGCGGTATAAGGCGGCAAAGGCTTTATTTTCCGGTTCTGAAAATTCCAGAATCACAAGTTTTCCGCCGTTTTTAAGCACCCTGTAAAGCTCATAAAGTCCTTTGCTTTTATCCGTAACGTTGCGGAAGCCGAAAGCTATCGTGATCCTGTCGAAGGTTTCGTCCCCGAAAGGCAGAAAATGGGCGTCTGCGGCGGTAAAAATCCCGTCGGGTATTTTATTTTTAGCGGCGACGAGCATATTCAGGCTGAAATCTCCCCCGGTAACGCTGGCTCCGGGCGCGCGGCGGCCGATTTCAAGCATCATGTCCCCCGTGCCGCAGGCAAGATCCAGCACCCTGTGCCCGGTTTCTATTTCCGCCGCCTTTATGGCTTCTTTCCGCCAGGCAACGTCTCTGCGGAAGCTTAACAGCCTGTTTAAAAAATCGTACCGGCCGGCTATGCCGTCGAACATAGCCTGTATGTTTTTAGAGCGTTCTTCCACTTTTTAAAGATTCCTAAAGTTTCATTATTACGCAGGTAAAGTCGTCTTTCTGGGTTTCCGGGTCCTTTACGAGGGTTTCGTAGAGGTTTTCGGCGGTTCTTTCCGCCGTGGATTTTTCATTTTCTTTCATAATATCCATAAGCCCTTCAAAGTCCGTGTATTCCAGCAGACCGTCGGTATATGCGAAAAGGGTGCTGCCCTCCGGTATTGCCGCCCTTTTTACTTCGTAATCTTCTTCCATAAGGCCAAGGGGCAGGTTTTTGGATTCCAGCAGTTCTGCGCCGTTTTCCGTTATAAGGGCCACCGGCTCGTGGCCGCAGTATATATAATCCAGCGTGCGGCTCTCCGTATCGAGTATGGCGAAAAAGCCCGTTATGAATTTATCGCCGAAATTTTTTGTCAGAAGAAAGCCGTTAAGGTCGGTAATAAAGTCCCGAAGGTCGTAAAAATCCCTGCCGGAAAAAAACGCGCTGAGAACGACCGTAAATATTGCGGCGGAGTAGCCTTTTCCGCATACGTCGGCTATGCAGAATTTTATTTTGCCGTCTTTTTTCCTTATGTCTATGAAATCCCCTCCGGCCTTTTTAGCCGGACAGTTCATGGCGAAAATATCGCAGCCTTCTATTTCCGGGCGTATTTTCCTCATTACGAATTTATTAAGTATTTCAACGGTGCTGTTCATTTCCGTTTCTTCTATTTTGAAACGGGTCATCTGCTCGTGGTTGCGGGCGTTTTCCACCGCGATGGAAACTATTCCCGACACGAGGGATGAAAACTCCCTGTCCGGCACCACGTCCGACATTACGTTAAAAAGGGCGAATCGTATCCGGCAGGTTTCCTCGTATACGAAAAAAATATTTTTGATGTTGAACTTGGACGAACGGCCCATATTTTCCGTAAATTCCGTTCTGTCCAGCTTTTCCATATATTCACGCAGGGAAACTCCCGCGATGAATATATTTTTATCCAAGTCGCTTTCTTCCAGGCCTATGCCGCTGAATTTGCCGTCCGCAAGGGCGCATACGGCGTCGGCCGAAAACACTTCCGAAAAGAAAGAAAGTGAAACGGAGACGACGCTTTCTACCTCGAGGGCTTTAAATATCACTCCGGCCTTTTTTACGAAATCCACCTTTTTCTGGTAGTCTACGTAAAGGTCCATGCTTCTGTCTGCGGAAAACAGCTCCGACACTCTTTTGGAGATATAGTCCGAATATCTGTCCAGCTCTTTGGCGGCGGCGTAAGCGCCGTCCGAATGAAAGGTCACGGCGCACAGGATCCTGTTTTTCGTCCCGAAGAAAAAAGCCCAGGAAATATAAAAACTTTCGTCGAAATAGGACACGGTGCGGTTTACCGGCTTTCCCCCTCCGGGAAAACCCAGCTCGTATATATCGAAGGCGCCTTTAGCTTCTCCGTTCCTTACCGGCGATGGCTGGCATACGCTGCCAGTAACGCTCCACAGGGTAAAAGGGCCCGCTCCGGAGTTTTCAAGCCAGGACGCGAGCCGCTCCTGAAAGTCCTCCGTAGAGTCGGTAAAAAAAAGCCCGAACAGCTCTTCGCTTATGCTATATGTCCGCATTGAATTCCGTGATGAATGGTATTATCTTCTTTTTAAAGGCGTCGGCGTTTTTTATGCCCATGGTAAGGGCCATTTCGTCTATCGTGTCTTCCGCGGAATCCTGCTCGGAGTCTATTTTATTGGCGTAGTAGACGGCGCGGCACATAGGTTTGGACGTTACGTTATGATGTTCTTTCACGGCTTCGGCCACCGCCGGGGATACGGACCATTTGCGCAGTATCAGGGCCCCGGCTTCCGGGTGGGCCATGCCGAGCTGCTGCCGTTCTTCTTCCACATAGCTTACTTCCTTTACTAGGAAATCGGCCATCAGCGTTTTGCCTACGTCGTGGAGCAGGCCGGCCATATATAGAGAATCTTCGTCCATCCCAAGTTCTTTCCCTATAAACTGGGCGATACAGGCGGTTTTATATGAATGGGCCCACAAAGCGCTGCCCGTGGTCTTATACATATTGAAAGGTTTATTGTAAAACTGCTCCATGGATATGGCGGCCGCGATGTTTTTTACCGAGTTGAAGCCCAGAAGCACCGTGGCTCTGTCTATGGAGGTTATTTCCTGCCTCACTCCGTAAAACGGCGAGTTTACGAGCTTAATGACTCTGGACGATATGCCCTGGTCTTTTTTTATTTTGGAGGTAACGTCCGCCATTGTGGCGGAATCGCTTCTCGTAAGCAGTATAAGCTGCTGGGCCAGGGCCGGCAGGGGCGGTATGTTTTCCGCTTTTGCGAGGATCTTTATCCTGACCGTATCGTATTCGTCCGCGCTGAGGGCGGGGGCCGCTTCCGATATATGCCTTAACTTTGCGGTAACGGCTTCCGCGTTTACCGGCGGAAATATTATGCCGTTTATGGGATATTCCCTTATTCTGGAATTTACTGCCGCGTCTTTCGTGGTTATATAAAAAAAAGCGGGCAGCTTAAAGGTCTTGGGCACGGCGTAAAGGGCCTCGATAGAGGATATTTCATATACCTCCGCCTGCACGCCAGCAGCGGAATTCACCACCTTGACGCTGCCCATCATGGCGGTCTTGAATATCTGATAGCCGCTTTCGCTTCCTATATATCTTACGTTCATAATATTATTTTACCGTTTCGCTTACTGCTTCCATAAGCTCTTTGGGAGAGAAAGGTTTGGTCATGTATCTGTCCGCCCCGGCTTCGCCGCCCAGCTTGTAATCCTTTTCTCCGGCGTTGGCAGTAAGGAGTATTATAGGCTTTTCCTTCGTGCGTTCGTTCTGCCTGAGCAGCTTCGTGGCTTCAAGGCCGGTCATTTCCGGCATCATAACGTCCAGTATTATTACGTCCGGGTCGTGCTTTTCCGCCATTTCCACGGCCTGTTTCCCGTTTTCGGCTTCCACAACGTCGTGCCCGCATTTCCGCAGATAAAGGGCCACTACTTTTCTGAGACGCAGTTCGTCGTCGGCTATAAGAATTTTCATTGTCCGAACCTCAGCTCCAGGCGTTTTTCTCCGTATGAGAAACCTATGCCCAGCTTTCCGAAAAGACGGGCAAATATTGCGAATATGGCGGGAGTTTCCCCCGGATTTTCCTTTTCGATAACGTATACGCCGTTTCTTCCCGTGATTTTTACGCTGCCCCTGCTTTTTCTGGCTTCTTCGCATAATATTATTTCAAGCAGGTTTTTCACTATGTGCCCGTTGGATTTAAATTTGAAGGAGTCCGTGTCTACGGAAAGGCTTATACCCTGTTCGGCTATGGTTATGGGCACCTTTGTGGTAAAGTGGCTTATCAGTCTCGAAGGCTCTATTTCTTCCTTATCCGTGCTTACGGGAACCCCCAGCACGAAATCGAATAGTATTTCCATGCCCTTGTCGTAAACGTCCAGGAAATAGGCCGATTCGGATATAACGTCGGACATGTTTTCCATGTCGTCTCCCAGACCGCATTTGAATACCATCACTGTGGCTACCACCATGGCGGTTGACGTCCTTATATTGTGGGAAAAATACTCTCTTACTACGGAGAGTTCTTCTGTATTGTACGCGTCTTCCATGTTGTGTTCCCGGAGTTTTTTTAAATTTATGTTCAATTATACGGCTATATTCGCAAAAATCAAAGCATAAATTGATTTTTACTTTCCCGGCGGCTATAATGATGGAGGAAACGGCGGGCCTCCGGAGGCTTTGCCTTTTCCTTTAGGGATTTTACGGAGGAAACGTTAATGGACGACTGTATTTTTTGTAAATAATAGCCGGGGAGATACCTTCCGCAAAAGTATATGAGGACGACGGCTTTATCGCGTTTATGGATATCGCCCCCATAGCTTTGGGGCATACTCTCGTTATACCCAAGGCTCACTGCCGCAACGCCCTGGATACTCCGCCGGACGTGGCGCGCGGTTTTTATCCGGTTATCGTTAAGGTGGCGAACGCCGTCAAAAAGGCTTATAACGCCGACGGGGTAAATATCATGCAGTTTAACGAGCCCAGCGCGGGGCAGGAAGTGTTCCATTCCCACGTGCATATAATACCCAGGCGCGAAGGCGACGGGCTGGGGATAAAGGTTCCTGCAAGGCTCAAGGTAGGCGCGGAAGATATCGCCTCCGCCGCGGAAAAGATACGGAGCGCGTTTTAAGCTTTCTGCGCATGAGCCCGCGTCAGTCTGTTTTTACGGAAAGAAAACGGGTTGAACTTGTTATTGGGGCTTCAGGCGTGCTTCCGTTTAAGCCCGGTTACAGGAAGTAACCGTCCGCCGGATATGAAATATCCGGCGTAAGCGCAGCGAAACCGCGCTTTTGCGCAGCGTGCGTCAATCTGTTTTTACGGGAGAAAACGGGTTGAACTTGTTATCGGGGCTTCAGGCGTGCTTACGTTTAAGCCCGGTTATAGGATGTAACCGTCCGCCGGATATGAAAGATTCGGCGTAAGCATAGCGAAACCGCGCTTTTGCGCAGC
>CANTXF010000033.1 GCA_947853665.1 uncultured Deferribacterales bacterium
TCCTCGCCGCCGCATGCTTTTTGGAACAATTCAGCGGCTTTAAAATAATCTTGTTTCACGCCCTTACCTTCAGCGTATGCGTTACCAAGACTATAGCAGCCCTGAGCGTCCCCGCTATCACATGCTTTTTTATATAATTCAGCAGCTTTAAAATAATCTTGTTTCACGCCTTTACCTTCAGCGTATGCGTTACCAAGGTTATAGCAGCCCATAACTTCCCCGCCGTCGCATGCTTTTTTATATAATTCAGCGGCTTTAAAATAATCTTGTTTCACGCCCTGACCTTCAGCATATACAACACCAAGATTATAGCAACCCAGAGCTTTCCCATCGTCGCATGCTTTTTTATATGATTCAGCGGCTTTAAAATGATCTTGCTTTACGCCTTTACCTTCAGCATATAGAACACCAAGATTAACACAACCCAGAGATTCCCCGCTATCGCATGCTTTTTTATATGATTCAGCGGCTTTAATAAAATCTTTATCTTTATATGCGTTATATCCCTGATCAAAATAATCTTCACCTGAAGCGGCAAACGCGCTGCAGCAAAGCAGTAAAAAAACAAATAACGCTGACAAAACTTTCATAATGCCCCCGGTAATATTATTTCAGGCTATTATCCCCTGACATAGATAGTTATGGCAAATAATTATAATAATGCTTGATCAGCCGTCAAAAACATTCATAATAAGACCTGTTCAGTCACGGCAAGCTCCGGAGGTCTTGCCCCGTAAACCGCGATATGAGCAAGCCGCAGTATTATAAATATTTTCCATAACTTTATATTAATGAAATATAAATATCTTTTATGTAAATCCTCATTTCCACTGTATTAAGATAAATACAATATGACAAACCGGTAAAACTCATATTTAAATTTTATCCTGTTTCCCGTAACCCGCATTGTAAAAAAGTTACGTTTAATTTTTTATCCCTGCGGGTTATCCAAAGATGGATTATAATAAAATAGAAAACGGTTCGCGGCAACTTTTTATATCTTAAAAGCCGCATGATATTTTCAACGCTTCCATGGAGGCGGTCAGGACTTTTTATATTAGTAATAGCCGAATGGCCGTATGTTTCCGTGCTGTTATTCTTCATATTATTATTTGCCTGGATCATCAAAAGCAACAAACAACCGGGTAAAACCGGTAAAGATTACCCCAAAAGAACGTAAAAAAGCTGAAAGAAAGAATAAAATCAGATAACAATAATAATTTGCCTGCACATAAATGTAAACTTGATGACCCAATGCCTGACCCTGCATATAGGTATGGCCCCAGGCAATATATATCATAATAAGAATTAATTCGTAACTTCTGCCATAGGCTTGCCTGTCTCATAATTCTTACCTGATGTAATCCAAACTGTTCCCCCTATTCGTTCAGATCTGCTCCGGCCTTCTTTAACAGCGTCTGCGGCAGCGCCCATGCCGGAAAGGTTTTCCGCTATTTTATCCTGCGGACAGGCTTTAATATTCTGGCCATTATATCCGCGTTTCCGCCGGCCTTATGAATTATATCATAAATTTCTGCGGCATTAATGTTTTGCCGGCTGTACGAGTCATCTTTTCTATTGATTCCCGCTCCGGCATTAACGCCGCCCGATACGCCGGGCTGCCGGAAGTTTTTGAGCGGCCCGACCGGCCGCGCCGTCTGTATCCCGGCAAGCCGGGAAGCATATTTTTTCCTTTTTGTATTGACGTGCCGTCATTTAAACCTCATACTACCGGATTATATTTATGCGGACGGATAAAGGGCTGTATGATAACAGTAGAGAACCTGAAAAAGGTTTTTAGCGGAAAGGACGGCGACGTTGCCGCCCTGAACGGCATCGATTTTTCTCTGGATAACGGCGATATTTTCGGGATAATAGGCATGAGCGGCGCGGGGAAATCCACCCTGCTGCGCTGTATAACCATGCTGGAAAAGCCCGATTCCGGCAGAATACTGATAGACGGAACCGATATCCTCTCCCTGAAAGGCGAAGCGCTGAGAAAAGCAAGGCGTCAGATGGGGGTGGTGTTTCAGGGATACAACCTCCTTATGCAGCGCACTGCCGCCCAGAACGTGGCCTTTCCCCTGGAGCTTGCCAAAACCCCGAAAAAGGAAATTGAAAAGCGTATAAAGGAGCTGCTGGCTCTTGTAAAAATAGAGGATAAGGCCGATTTCTACCCTTCCCAGTTGTCCGGCGGCCAGAAACAGAGGGTGGCGATAGCAAGGGCTCTTGCCACAAGCCCGGAAGCCCTGCTGTGCGACGAGCCTACAAGCGCCCTCGATTCCCTTACGACAAAGCAGGTGCTGGGACTGCTCGAAGAAATAAACAAAAGCCTTAAAACGACCATAATAATAATCACCCACGAAATAGGCGTGGTACGCTCGATATGCAATAAAATGGCCGTTATCGACGGAGGCAGATTCGTGGAGCAGGGTTCAGCGGAAGAAATATTCGCCGACCCTAAAAGCGAAATAACCCGCCTTTTGCTGGGAATATCGGAGGCCGCGGAATAATGACGGAATTTCTTGCGAAATACGGACCGCTTCTTGCCCAGGGGACTCTGGACACTCTTTACATGACGGTGGTTTCCACCTTTTTTTCGTACCTTTTTGGCGTTCCGGCGGGGGTGGCCCTTTCCGTAACGAAAAAGGGCGGCATAGCCCAGTCCCCCCGTTTTAACGCGGTTTTCGGCTGGGCTGTAAACGTGGCCCGCAGCATACCTTTTATAATACTTATGATATTCGTGATCCCCTTTACCCGCCTTATAGCGGGCACAAGCATAGGGGCGACGGCGGCCAACGTGCCTCTCATAATCGCCGCGACGCCTTTTGTGGCCAGAGTGGTGGAGCAAAGCATAGAGGAAGTTGACAGGGGCGTCATAGAAGCCGCCAGGTGCATGGGGGCGACAGATTTTCAGATAATAACTAAAGTTCTCCTTGTTGAAAGCGCTCCGGGGCTTCTGCGCGGCCTTTCCATAAGCGCCATAACCATACTTGGCTACACCGCCATTACAGGAGCCGTCGGCGCGGGCGGTCTCGGGAACCTTGCTTTCAGATTCGGATACCAGCGGTATCAGGACGACGTTATGTATACTACCGTAATACTGCTTATAGTATTGGTGTGCCTTATCCAGTGGCTTTCCAACTGGGCTGCCGCCAAAGCCGATAAAAAGATAATAAAATAGGAGACATAAGGAAATGAAAAAGCTCACAAAAACGGCCCTGCTTATAGCTTTGTCCGTATTTTCGGCCCTTTGTCTGGCCGGGTGCGACAAAAAACAGCCCGGCGCGGGCGGCCCCGAAAGCGCCTCGTTAATAAAGGTAGGCGCCTCCCCCTCCCCCCACGCGGAAATACTGGCCCAGGCCGTGCCCATGCTTAAAGAAAAGGGCATAACATTAGAGATCGTCGAATTTGACGACTATGTAATGCCCAACAACGCTCTCGACAACGGGGATATAGACGCGAACTATTTTCAGCACACGCCTTATCTTGAAGATTTCAACAACAAAAACAAGCTGAAAAATAAGCTCCTTCCCGCGGCCCTGATACATTTCGAGCCGCTGGGCATATACCCGGGAAAAACGAAAGACCTTAAAGACGTGAAAAAAGGCTGGACGATAGGCATACCCAGCGATCCTACAAACGGAGCAAGGGCATTGTGGCTTCTGGATAATCTCGGCCTGCTCAAAATAAAGCCTTCCGCCGGATTTGAAGCCACGGAAATGGATATAGAGGCAAACCCCAACGAGATAAAAATAAGACCCCTGGAAGCGGCCCAGCTTCCCGCGAGCCTTCCCGATCTGGATTTTGCCGTCATAAACGGAAACTACGCTTTGGGAGCCGGGATAATGAACTCCGTGCTGGCTACGGAATCTAAAGACTCCCAATCGGCAAAAACTTTCGGAAACGTTATAGCAGTAAGGGAAGCCGACCTTGACAGGCCGGAAATCAAGGCCCTTGTGGAAGCGCTCAAAAGCGAAAAAATACGCGGATATATAGAAGAAACGTATAAAGGCGTCGTAATTCCCTTAAACTAAAGAAAAAAGGCCGCCCTCCAACAGGAAGAGCGGCCTTTTACTTTAAGCGTCAATAAGTTAGACATATCTACAAAGTTATTAACAAATATTCCCAAAGCGAAATCAAAGCCCGGCGGGGCAAAAAGATAAATTGCTTAAAAATTAAGCAAACCAGCAAAAATACGCCGGTAAAAAAATCACCCTTTTCTGCCGTAGCATCTGTATATGTAAAAAATCTTCGGCGTGGCGTTGCCCGGCCTGGATTCGAACACGCCTAGAGGCTCCACCCTGGAAAACAGCTTTTCAAGCTCTTGCCCCGCGTCCCTTTTGCCGACGTAAAGGCCGTCCTTTTCAAGCATATTGACGCCCGGCTCGTTATCCCACAGGGTATACTGGCTGAATCTTGAAACCACCGGAATATATACGCGCCTGTGGTCCTTTATATAAAACCGCAGCATGGAGGCGGTAGTAAGGTGATCGCTGAAAACCGCGTCGTTATCCCCCACGTTGTCCGCCACATACCGGCACACCTCGTCGTAGCCCAGAAGCCTGTCCGCAATATTGAGCCTGGGCGGAAACGGCAGCACCGGAGCAAGCCTCAGCAGCACGGAGAGAACGACGGCAAAGATACAGCCGTATTTAAGGGTCTTCTTCATTTTAAGCTCCGCCGCGCCTATGCCTATAAGCACCGCGCCCGCCAGAAAAGCAGGTATTATCCAGTTAAGCTCCATTTTCTTGAAAAAACCCTTATAAAAGAAAAAGAACATGGGAAAAAGGGTCAGCACCACGAGATAAAGCCTGGAATCGTCGCGGAACCAGAGCTTTTTATCAAAAAGATACTTTATGAGGATCCAGGCCAGTATGGGAGTAGGTATAAGCAGGCTTCCCAAAACGAAAAGGACGAAATCCCACCCGGCGAAGGTAAAGCCGGACGACGTTCCGTGACCGTACTGAAAGGCTATGCTTATCCACTCGTGCCGGTAATTCCAGTAAAATATCGGCAGCACGCATAAAGCGGCCGTCAAAGCGGCAAGCCACAGGCGCGGGTTTTTAAAAAGGTCCCTGCGCCTGATAAGTATAAATATAAACACGCCCGCGGGAAAAAGCACTCCGGCGTATTTGCTCAGCATAGCGCAGCCCGTAAGCAGCCCGGCGATTATGAAATACCTCGTCCTGCCCGTATCCACGGCAAGCCAGGTATAATACATGGCGGCGGCCCAGAAGGCTATCAGCGGGGAATCAGGGGTCATAAACACATACCCCATCTGGGTGGCGGGGATCACGCTGAAAATAACGAGAACCGTCCAGGCGGGCCTTTCCCCCGCCACAAGGTACGTCAGCCTGAAAAGATAATATATGGCCGCGGACATACATATAACGGTAGGCAGCCTTACGAGAAAGGTATTCGTCCCCAGCAGGGAAAAAGGCCGCATTATCCAGGCCGTCATGCCCGGGTGGTCGTAGTAGCTCCATTCGGGAGTAAGGGACCACACCCAGTAATAGGCCTCGTCCAGATATATGGGCACGAAAATATTATAAACGGAAAGGACGGCGCCCATAACCGCTATAATTACCGCGGCTCTTGCGGGGGGAGTGAGGTTTTTAAATTTATCAAGCATTGTCAAGCCTTTTAATCACTTCGGAAAACACCGCGTCAACGGTTACGGCCCGCAGGCACACGTTATCGCGGCAGGGGGTCTTCCTGTGGTTGGCGGCGCTTACGCACGGGGAGCAGGCAAGGCCCGCGTAAACGGGGGACGTATCGCCTAGAGATCTGTAAAGGTCCGGAGTTTCCGGGCCGAATATGACCACCGTCGGCATATCGGTTACGGAGGCGAAATGGGCCGGGCCGGAATCGTTGGACACCATAAGTGTAGAAAGTGAGTATAAAGCCGTAAGCTCCGAAAGATGAAGCTGCCCGGCAAAATTAACGCATCTGGGAGAAGCCGCCTCTTTAACAAGGTTCTCCGCTTCCATTTTTTCGGAAGCGGCTCCTGTTATAAGGATGAGAACGTCGCCGAACCTTTCGGAAATAAGCCTGATGAGGGACGCGTATCTTGACATCTCCCACCGCCTCTGGGGAAGCAGCTCGCTGGCGTTGGGGTTTATCAGGACTATCCGGCCGCCGGAATATCCGGGATACAGCTTTCTGATTTTTTCCTTTACCTTTTCCACGGCGGTTTGGGATATTTCCGCTTTTTCAAGCCTTATTTCGCCGTCTTCTATTCTGGTTTTTGAATAGGGCCTTCCGTCCGAAGCCTCCGAAAGAGCGTTTATCATGGCTATAAAATTTTTCGCTATATGGATATGGGGGTTATAAAGCACCCTGTGGGTAAGCATGGAGCCTCTGTAAAGGCCCTCGCCGTGAAAATTATGAAACCCCACCACGTTATCAGCGCCGCAGAAGCCGGAAAGCAGGGCCGTGTATCTGGAAAAAAGCTCCAGGTCTATCGCCGTGTCTATTTTCTTTTTCCTGGCCCATATAAGAAAACGGCAGGTGTCTATTACGAGAGATAAAAAGCCGTCCGACCTTATGGTGAATATATTTTCGTCCTTAACGGTATTAAGCAGCGCAAGGGACGGCTTGTTTTTTTCAAATATAAGAAAAAACAGCTCCCCGCCGTGCTCCCTAGCGGCCTTGCGCATGGCCGGGTCGGCCAGAATGGCGCTGCCCATTTCCGAAAGCTCTATAAACAGTATGTTTTTCGGCTTCGCCCTGCCGGAGCTTGAAAAAAATATTTTTTTGATAATCGTGCCGCAGGCGCACAGGGGTATCCCCGCGTACCTGTCCACAAAGCGCATGGTGTCAACTTTCATCGGCGTCCGCCTTGCCTCCTTTGGATTTTACCCAGAGAACGAGCCCCGCCATCCCCTGAACTATATATGTAAGACCGAATATTATAGACATGGACACGGCAAGCTCTTTCGACACTCCCGCAAACCCCATAAGCCCGGCCATGGCGCCCTCCCTTATGCCCCAGCCAGCAAGGGAAACGGGGATAATGGTAAGAAGCACCACGGGCGGCATTATGACCATAAAGGCCGAAACGCTCAAATCCACGCCTACGCTTAAAGCTATGAAATACACCCCGGCGAAAGTAAGGATATGGACGGCCACGGTAAGGCAAAGCTGGAAAACGAGCCTGAACGGCGTGTCAAGAACCTTATAAAGCCCCGCCGACGGGCGCGCGAGAACGCCAAAAAGCCTGAACCTGTTTAAAAAGCTTATCTTATGGAGGAAAACGAAAGCGGCAAACCCGGCGATGCCAGCGCCGCTTATAATGTTAAGGGCGCGGTAAACGGCGTCGGGAAGAAGGCCGGGAAGCATATTGTTAAAAATAATATTCACTATGAATATGCCTAAGATACCAAGCCCCCTGTCTATAAGAACGCCGACGAAAGCGTCCCTTTTCCGGTATCCGAGGCTCGCCACGTCTATCACCCGGTACGCGTCCCCTCCGATGGAGGAAGGCAGGAGCTGGTTAAAAAAAACGCCCATAAAATAGCTTTTAAGATAAAAACCGAAGCCGCCCCTGAAATCTAGGACGGACATGACCTTAAACCACCTGTACGCGGCCAGGACCGTACCGGCGAAAATAAGGGCGAAAGCCGCAAAAAGCATAAACGGGTCGCTGCCCGATATGGTTTTCAGCACTTTTTCCGGGCCTGATATTTTAAGCAGCAGAGCCATAAGGCCGAAGCTGACTATTATCTTTACGGCGGTTTTTAGCTTTTTATTCATTAAATAACTATCATCTTCCAGAATAAATAAAACCTGACGAAGCGGCCGCGCCGGAAATCCGTATAACGGACGTTTTTATAAAAATAAAGCGTTTCTGCGCGAAAATAAAAACGACCGCGCCGGAAAGGACGCCGCGCGCCGATTTTCAAAATACATCGTACCGGAGCCGTATGCAAGAATTATTATAAGTTTGGGCGGGGCAGCAGGCGGAAACGGGCTTAAACGTAAAAAACGTAGGTTTCCCCCGCTTTAAGGGCGGAGGAAACCTTTTAACGCGGAAGGTCTACGGTTTGTTTTTATAATCCCACTCGGGGTATTTGTCTTTTTCCGTGTAAAGCTCCTGAGGCTGGTGGCAGGCGGTGCATATTTTAGACGACCTGGCCATGCCCGTAGGGTCCTCGCAGCCCTTTTCCTTAGCGGGGGGCATCCATTCGTTGCTGTGGCACGTCAGGCAGGGGACCGGCCCTCCGTGAATGGAGTTGTGCGGGTTGCCCCAGCCGCTGCCTCTTTCAAGATACTTGCCGGTGGCTTCGTCAAGGACTTCCGCCGTCCTTTCCGCAAGGGCCGCGTAGCTTTCGTGGCAGGAAAGGCAGGCGGCAGTGGCCTCGTCATGGGGCACGAAAAAAGAGCCGGAATTATTTTTCTGAGCGCAGCCTGCGTAAACGAGGGCCGCTGTTAGCGTTAAGAATATTATTTTTATTACGGATTTATTCATAATTATCCTCTTTTCGATGCGTTTTCCGCGGCGACGTAGCCGAACGTAATGGCGCGCCCGATAGACACGCCGGAGACGTGGCGGGGATAGTTGCCGGCAAAAAAGCCGCCGGAGCAGTTGCCGCCCGCGTAAAGGCCCTCGATAGGCTTGTCGTTGCCGTCAAGCACGTTGCAGTCCCCGTTTACGATAAGGCCGCTTACGGTGGTAAGTATTATACTCCTGAGCTGCACGGCGTAATAAGGCGGTTTGGCCACACCGAAAGGACGGGTCCTTCCGAATTCCAGATCCGGCTTGCCGGCGGGTATTTTATTGCATTTATTAATAGTAGCCTGCAGGCCCTCGGGGTCTATGCCGCATTTCTCTGCAAGCTCCGCCACGCTGCCGGCTTTTACGGCCCATCCGTTTTCCACGTCGAGAGGTTTAAGAAGCAGCTCGTCTATGGTGGCGGAGCCAAGGGCCGCGGTAGGTTTAGGATTGCCTACTATTGTCCAGACGCCTTTACCGTAATTGGCCTGGGCGTTCAGAGCGTTGGAAAGATACTGGAGGGAAAGGGTCTCGTCCGCGAAACGCCTGCCGTCGGGTTTTACCATAATGGCCCCGTTGCCTATCATAAAGCGGAATCCCGTAATGCCGTTAAAGCCCGTAGCCCTGCCCCCGGTAAAATTCATAACGGTGTGGGGCATAGGGTCCATCGCCGCGCCCACTTTAAGGCCCATCATGTGGCCGTCCCCCGTAACTCCCCAGCAGGGGTTCCACCAGCTTGTCGTGGCGTAGTCCTCGGAGCGGCACCAGGCTTCCATAAGATAAGGGTTGGCGTCGTAGGCTCCGGTAGCGAGTATCACGCCTTTGCGGGCGTTGATGCGTATATATTTACCGTCGTGTTTAGCTATCACGCCGGTAACGGGGCCGTCGCCTTCCCTTATAAGCTGAACGGCTGGAGTGCTGGTTTTAAGCTCGAAAAAGTCCTTATAAGAGTTTTTCGCAACGTAAGTAAGCTCCTTTATGGCGTATATGGCGGGGCGGCCGGAAGGCACCGGATGCTCTTTATCGAGAGGGTTCATATAAGGAAGGGCGAAAAACGCCTCCTGAGGCTGGGCCGGGTCCATCATGGCAACAAGCTTCATGCCCGCCGTTCCCTTGTTGAGCATATCCTCCACAAAGTCGGCGGCTTCGGCGGAACGGTTTATAAAAGTCTGGACGACCTCGGAGCGGTTGCGGTAATCCGCGACGGCGTAAAGGGATTTGGCAAACTCCATTTTAAAGGTATCGTTGAAAAAGTTTTTCCCCAGCGCCTTATCGAGAACTCTGGAGCCCATAGAGGCCACGCGCTCGAAAACGGCTCTGGCGGAATCCATTTTTTCAAGGCAGATAACCTTCTGCCCAAGCTGGCAGGCTTTCAGAGAAGCGGTTATACCGGTGATCCCGCCGCCTACGACAACTATATCGCAGCTCTCCTCGGAAGATATTTCGGAAGGGGGCACGGTTCTGTCCTCGTAGGATATTACCCCCAGCGGCCCGGGGCATTTCGCCTTTTTGGCGTAGATCCTGCCCGCGTCCGGCCCTAAAATGGATTCGTATATGGAATCTGTTTTGATTCCCGTGGCGGCGTGGGCCGAATTTTCGGTAAAATTGCCGAAAATCGACGCGGCGCCGGCGGCGGCTCCCGCTATGCCCGCGCCTTTGATAAAATTACGGCGCGATACTCCGGGAGTCAGATCTTTACGGCTTTTGCGATCCTTACTCATAATTATATTCCTCCGCATAAAAGCAATATAAAAAAGTACAAAACAAAATACAGTCAAGTCAATATCAATTTATACAAACGTTGTTTCACAAAAACGCATTAAACGGCGTAAAGTTTTGTGAAACCGCGGCTTTAAACAGGTTGAAAATATAATCGAAAAATAAAGAAAAAAGGGGGGGCTTTCCCCGATAAACCGCGGAAGAAAGGAAGCCCGGGGCGCGGCGGAGAAAAATACCTGCTCGTCAGGGCATATCAACTATAACGGTATTCTCCGCCGGTTTTAAGGGAGAGGCAAGCCGGAGGTAGGCCTCGAAAGCCTCTTTATCGGTATATCCGGTTGTAACTGAGCCGGAAGCCGCTTCCCCGAACCGGTATCCGTCTCCGCCTTCAAAAAGAAAGGACGACATGGTTATTTTATAATATTTTTCCCCGTCCAGGGGTATCCATTTTCCTCCCGACTTTACGGCAATATCCGTAAGGGAGGCTTTTTCAAAAACCGGGTCGTGAGCGTATCTCATTTTTATTCCGGCAGCGCAGGGCACGGCGTTTACCCTGCCGGAAATTACGGAAGAATACAGCAGCCTTTTAAACTCCCCCGCAAGGTCGCTCCCCTTTATGGAAAAAACGACAACGCTGTTTGAATAAGGAACGGCTTCTGAAAACGCGCCCTCGGTAACGTTTCCGCCGGGCAGCGAGCGCCTCATGCTTCCCGTATTCACAACGGCGGCGTCCGCCTCGTATCCCGACGCCCTCCCCTCCATAAGCAGCGCGGAAGCCGCATGGAAGCCGAGACCGGAGTGAGCGTCCCCGGTAATGGCCTTTAAAGGCGATTCGGCGTCTCTGAGCGTATTTAAATCCGCCTCGGTAAAAAACTTAACGCCGGACCAGGACGGGTCTATCATATCCTTAAAAGCCTTTATAACCGCTTCCGCGGAGGTGTCGTTATCTATCGCCATAAAGGAGGGAACGCTTTTAACGGCGGCTTTAAACCGCTCCTCCTCCCCGGCGGGCAAAGGCTCCCCGCCGGAATAATAAGCTCCCGAACCTATCAGAAACCTGGAGCTGCCGCCGTAAGAAACCACTCTGCCCTTATGGTCAAAATAAACGTCGAGAATCCCGATATTTTTAGCGCCGAAAAAAGCGGTAACAACAAGAGAAAGGCCGCCGGAGGGCGATTTTACCGCAAGGGGATAATTCTTTTCGGCGGAGGCAATACCGAAAGCGGAAAAATCCCCCTGAAGCGTATGGCTGTGCCCGCCTACTATAACGTCTATGCCGTCAACGGTTCCGGCAAGTTTTATATCATTTTCAAAACCCTGATGAGTAAGGAAGATTATTATATCGACATTTTGCTTTTTCAGCTCTTTGACGGCTTTTTCGGAAACGGCTCCGCTATCCAGAAAGCCAAGCCCCTCTATCCTTTCCATAGAAAAGGAATCGGAAACAGAAAGCCCCACGATACCTACCCTGCGGCCATTTACGTTTCTTATTACATAAGGCTTCACTCTGGAAGCCGTTTCCGGGTCATCGAAAGTAAGGTTGGCCGCTACCACGTCCGTTCTGCGGCCGCCTGTTTCCATGCAGTCAAGAAAACGCCTGAAACCGGCCATGCCGCCGTCAAACTCGTGGTTGCCCACGGTCATAACATCCACCCCGGCCTCTTTAAGCATACGGCAGTCGAATTCCTCCCCGGCCGTCTCGTATAAGATATATCCCTTCTGAAAAGCGTCCCCGGCAAATAGGACCAGGCCGCCCGGGGCTTGCGCCCCGCGCTCCTTGGCCGCGGCCGCGAGCCTGGCGTAGCCGCCGGATGGCACGCTTATCTTTTTGCCGCCGAAAGCAAGCTCGACATACTTTTCGTCCGCCGCGGTATGGGTATCGTTAAAATGCGTGATATAAAGCGGAAAAAGAGGGTAAGCTCCCTTTTTATGAGCGCATCCGCAGAAAATAAACAGAATAACGGTTAAAAGCGCAGCCCGCTTCATCGTGCACCTCGCCTTTTTCGTAAGATTATTTCATAAAAGTTTTTTTTACAAGAGGGATATATCCGGCAAGAGCCCAGGACGCCGCGCTTTTCCCAGCGATACGCCCGAAAGTGATCGTCTCCGAAATGGAGCTGCCTCTTATTACTACGATACCACATTAAAAAGGGCTGAAAATAAAAAGCCGGGGCTTTTGCCCCGGCCGGATAACGCCTAATAAGTTTTACGGCGTTTAAAACTACTTGTAAACAGGCTTGGGAGTGGCGTCGGTGGAGGGCGGCAGTATGGGATATACTATTACGGGCTGCTCGCCGGTAAGGGTCTTAAGGAACGCCACTATGGATTTTACTTCCTTATCGTTAAGTTTGATGCCAAGCTGGGCGGAGCTCATAAGGGCTACCGCTTCGTCGAGGCTCCATACTTTGCCGGAATGGAAATAAGGAGCGGTATATTCTATATTTCTGAGAGTGGGGGCTTTAAAGGCGAATTCGTCGTCTTTAGCTTCGCTGAGGGCGAAACGGCCTTTGTCCCCGCCGAGGATCTCCGCGCTGGGTTTTTCCTCAACGCCGAAAGGATGGTAGCCTTCGCTGGTAAAGTTTATGCCGGAGTGGCAGCTGTCGCAGCCTTTGTCAAGATAAACGGCAAGGCCTTCTTTTTCCTGGGCGGTAAGAGCTTTAGAGTCGCCCTGGAGCCATTTGTCGAAACGGGAATTGGGAGTTACGAGAGTCGCTTCGAAAACCTCTATGGCTTTAGCCATGTTGTCGAAAGTTACAGGGTCCTTTTCGCCGGGAAAAGCCTTTTTGAAAAGGGCTACATACTGGGGCATGCTTTTGAGTACGGTAACGACATGCTCGGGAGTCGCGGCCATCTCTACGGAAGCCTGTATGGGGCCTTTTGCCTGCTCGGCAAGGTCGGCCGCACGGCCGTCCCAGAACTGGGCGGTGTTATATACGGAGTTAAGAACGGTAGGAGCGTTCCTGGGGCCTTTCTGCCAGCCGTGGCCTATGGAGGTTTCCTGATAGTCGTCTCCGCCGAAGCCTACGTTATGGCAGGTGTTGCAGCTTATAAGCATACTTTTTGAAAGACGGGGCTCAAAATAGAGCATTTTGCCCAGCTCGACCTTTTCTTTGGTGGCCGGATTGCCTTTAAGCTCCTTGGCTTTGGCGGGGATGATCTCAAAGGTGTCTTTGGCCTGGTCGAGCAGCTGGTCGGCCATGGCGGACTGGGCGAAACAAAACACGCCCGCGAGAGCGGCGAATAATGCGATACGTTTCATAACTTTCTCCTCTACTTGCGTTATATGATAAACGGGCGCGCCGGGCGGGCGGCTTCCGCGCCCGGCGGCCGAAAAGCTTATAAATAGTTTTCAGCTTTTACCTGAAAATAAGCCTTGGGATGCTCGCACACGGGGCAGATCTCAAGAGCAGTTTCGCCGAAATGGATGTGGCCGCAGTTTGCGCACTGCCATACGACTTTTTCGGTTTTGGTGAAAACTTTGTTTTCCTTAACGTTTTTGAGAAGGGCAAGATACCTTTCTTCGTGCTCTTTTTCTATTTTGCCGACCTGCTCGAAAAGATAGGCTATTTTCGCAAAGCCTTCTTCCTTAGCGGTTTTGGCGAAGCCGGCGTACATGTCGGTCCACTCGTAGTTTTCGCCTGCGGCGGCGTCTTTCAGGTTTTCCTCGGTGGAGGGTATGCCGTCGTGGAGGAGCTTGAACCAGATCTTGGCGTGCTCTTTCTCGTTATTGGCGGTTTCTTCGAAAATAGCGGCTATCTGATTGTAGCCGTCTTTCTTCGCCTGAGAAGCGTAGTAAGTGTACTTGTTGCGCGCCTGAGACTCGCCTGCAAAAGCGGTCATCAGGTTTTTTTCAGTTTGCGAACCTTTCAATTCCATATCTCATTTCTCCTTTATATGCTGCCCTTTTACGCCAAACTATCGGCGCACCGGGGACAGATTATACTGAATAACGCGTTGTGGGAGGCTACTTTAAGCCCGGTTTCCCTTTCAACGATCTTATCTATATCTTCAAAATAATCAACGAATATATCCGTTACTTCACCGCATCTGGAGCACAGGCCGTGATAATGGCGGCCCGTGTGGCCGTCGTACCTGTCCGGCTTGTCGGGAAAGGAAAGCCTTATAAGCTCCCCCCTTTCGGAAAGCTGCTGCAGGTTCCTGTATACGGTGCCGAGGCTAAGCTGGGGGTTTTCCTTTTTAAGGATATTGTAAACCATTTCCGCCGTAGGATGTATGGGGTTATCCACCACGGCCTTATATATAAGCTCTCTCTGTCTAGAATACTTCATATTTTATTCCAGTAATAGTAACGATTACTACTTCTAAACCCTGCTGTAATTTTTGTCAAATATTTTTTTATAAATTTAAAAATAACATTCAATTTAACGGTAAATTAAAAATATAAGAACGAAACGGCTTTAACAGGCGTTTTTAAGAGGAAACGCGGATATACCCTTATATATATTAAGGCGCCCCGCCCGATTCAAATGGTTACGACAAATATTTATAATACGGCGGCTTGCTCATATTAATAAATAATAAGACTAAAAACCTTTGGAAAGGCGCTTTCTAAAGGGGCAAACGCTTAAAAATCTGCCTCGCGGCCCAAGTCTTAATCACGGATATTTTTGACGGCCAGAGAGCATTATTATAAACGTTTTCCATAACCTTACTTTAATCCGCGCAATGGTACGGCCTGCCGTAAATATTTACCATAACTATCCGGGGGCCTCATCCGGGGTTTTTTGCCTTGTCTCACCGGAATAACTGTCCGAGCCGGGAGAGACCCGCCTATCGCAAGGCCTATTATCCGTGCGGCAGGAGCATAACTGTCCGCAGGGGGGGGGATAGCCGCAGGAAAGAAAGAACAGCCCAAGCCGGAAAATTAAAAAGCATACCCCGCAAAAGCCGCCCCGCCGCCTGAGGCCGTCAGGCACGGCGTAAAACGCCGCTGAAAAGACCTTAAAAAGCCCGTTAATATTTTACGCCCGCAAGCACGATGCCTTTTGAATCGGCGTATTTAACGCAGGCATCCATATCCACGACGATAGTTTCATCCGCCTCGAAAGCAAGGGCCGCGCCGCCGTTTTCCGCCACGCTTTTAAGGGTATCCACGCCTATGGTTGGCAAATCGAACCTGCTGTCCTGAAAAGGCTTGGCAACCTTGACGGCAACTCCTTTTCCCCCTGATAAAGCGCAGCCTCTGGCAAAAGTCTTATCCGTGCCTTCCGCCGATTCCACAGCCATGATCCTGCCGTCCGCCGCCACGACGGACTGGCCCAAATCTATCCTGCCGATGGCTTTGGCCGCGCGGAAGCCCAGCTTTACGGCTTCCTCCGTCTCCCCGTCCGGCTTACGGGCCGAAAACACGCCGGGGCCGGGGATATACTCTTTTAGAACATCTTTCTGGGAAAGTATCTTAAGGCCCCGCCTCTCAAGCTCCCTGACCACAGCCATAGATATTGTATCTGTACTTCTGAATTTAAGCCTTGCAAGGAGCCATAAAGCCGTAAGGTCAAGACGGAGCCCGCTTTCCAGCAGGCTTATCTCCACCTTGCCTATAAGCAGCCCGTGAGTAAGCCGCTCCTTTTTTATGAGTTTCAGGATTCTGCCGACCTGCCCGGCGCTTACCTTATAGGTAACGTCGGCGGAATTTTCAAGACATACGGGATGGTTGCATCCTTCGTTTATCACGAAAGCGGCCACATAGGCCCCGGCTTCTTTCAGGGCCTTTACGGACAAAACAGGCAGAAAACCGTATCCCGATATTACAGCCGCACGCATGGCGCGTTACAGCCACTCCACCGTCGCAGGCGGCTTTGTGGTAATGTCGTAGACCACCCGGTTGACGCCCTCCACCTCGTTTACTATACGGTTTGAAACTTTTGCGAGAACGTCGTGGGGAATATGGGCCCACTCCGCCGTCATAAAATCCGACGTTATAACGGCGCGCAGGCCAACGGTATAGGAATACGTCCTGGCGTCGCCCATAACGCCTACGGAACGCATATCCGTAAGCACGGCGAAATACTGGCTTATTTCCGTATCAAGAGAGGCGGCGGCTATTTCCTCGCGGAATATGGCGTCCGCGTCCTGAAGCAGTGCCGCCTTTTCTGCTGTTATAGGGCCCATTATCCTGACCCCCAGGCCCGGCCCGGGAAAAGGCTGCCGCATTACCAAAGACCTGGAAAGGCCAAGCTCCATGCCAACAGCCCTTACTTCGTCTTTAAAAAGCTCCCTCAACGGCTCCACAAGCCCCTTGAATTTAATATTTTCAGGCAGGCCGCCCACATTGTGGTGGCTTTTGATCTTAGCCGAGCTTCCGGCCCCGCTTTCTATTACGTCGGGGTATATGGTGCCCTGCACGAGAAAGTCCACCTGGCCGATTTTGGCGGCTTCCTCCTCGAATACCTTTATAAACTCATGGCCGATGATCTTGCGTTTTTCCTCCGGGTCGACCACGTCTTTCAGCTTCGCGAGAAAACGCTTCCCAGCGTCCACGCGGATAAAGTTAAGGCCGAATTTGGAAAAGGCTTCCTCCACCTCGTCGCCCTCGTTTTTCCGCAGAAGGCCGTGGTCGACGAAAACGCAGGTAAGGTTTTTCCCCACGGCTTTATGCACAAGGAGAGCCGCCACGGAAGAATCCACACCGCCGGAAAGGGCGCAGAGCACTTTTCCGCCGCCCACCTTTTCCCTGACGGAAGCGACCGCCTCCCTGGTAAAGGAATTCATCTTCCAGTCGCCCCGGCATCTGCACACGCCGAAAAGGAAGGCGTTTATCATTTCCATGCCCTGGGCGGTGTTCGTGACCTCCGGGTGGAACTGAACAGCGTAAAGATGCCTGCCGGGGTCGTCCATGGCGGCCACGGGGCAGTTATCGGTCTTTGCCGTAACGGTAAAACCTTCGGGAGCCTTTTTAATGAAATCCGTATGGCTCATCCAGCATACCGTGGACCTGTCCACGTCTTTAAAAAGCCTGCCGGATTTCACGGTCTTTACTATCGCCGGGCCGTACTCCTGCCTGTCGCCGCGGGCCACTTCGCCTCCGAGAGAGACGGCCATAAGCTGAGCGCCATAGCATATCCCAAGCACCGGGATACCAAGCCCGAATATTTCGGGCGGGCATTTGGGCGCGCCTTCCGCGTAAACGCTGGCCGGGCCGCCGGATAATATTATGCCGCTGTAAGCGCCGTCTTTTATACGGGCCGGGTCCGACGAAAAACCCAATATTTCGCTGAAAACGCCGCACTCCCTTACGCGGCGGGCTATCAGCTTGCTGTACTGTCCTCCGAAATCGAGGATTAAGATTTTTTCCATTTGCACCGGTCTCCAGTTTCCACTCGTTGTCTGTTATCTATTAAGAGCAATTTTTTTAAAAATTCAATAATAAATTACTCGAGCCCATAAAATAACAGGAACCGGCTCCGCCGGGGAGGGGATAAGACGCGGGCCGGGGAAAAATTTGAAGGGCCGTTCTTTTTTCTATTGATGATTGCGTAAAGTCGGGTATAAATTAACAGGCTAGAGATATAAGAGGCTGATACAATGTCAAAATGGATATTCGTGACCGGCGGCGTGGCAAGCTCCCTGGGAAAAGGCGTTTCCGGGGCCAGCATAGGCAAGCTTATGCAGCTTAACGGCTTTTCCGTCACTATGGCTAAATTCGACCCGTATTTCAACGTTGACCCGGGCACAATGAACCCCTATCAGCACGGGGAAGTGTACGTGGCTTCCGACGGGGCGGAAACGGACCTGGACCTCGGATATTACGAGCGGTTTCTGGGAATACGCACTACGAAAGCCAATACGAACACGTCGGGCGATATATATAAGACCGTGATAGAAAGGGAGATAAAGGGCTACTATAAAGGCAACACAGTTCAGGTGATCCCCCACATTACGGACGAGATAAAAAGGCGCTTCCGCATATTCGAGGATATGGTGGACGTGGCAATAATAGAAATAGGCGGCACCGTGGGGGATATAGAGGGCCTGCCCTTTCTCGAAGCCATACGCCAGTTCAGGCAGGAGCATCCCAGAAACGACGTTCTCTGCGTGCATCTTACCCTCGTCCCCTTTATAGGGGCGGCGGGGGAGCTTAAAACGAAGCCGACCCAGCACTCCGTATCGAAGCTCCGGGACGCGGGGATAATACCGGATATAATAATCTGCCGCACGGAAAAGCATATAGACGACGCCATAAAGAAAAAAATAGCCCTTTTCTGCAACGTGAAAAAGGAAGCCGTCATAGAAGCCAGCGACTGCCCGTCCGTGTATCATATACCGGAACTGTTCCACAGGCAGAATGTCGACGGTATAGTGATGAAGCTTTTCGGCCTGGAGCCGAAAAAGCCCCTTGACACGGCATGGTTTTCCGCCGTGGAAAAAACGGACGGAAACGGCTGCGCCCATATAGGCATAATAGGCAAATACACCGGCATGAAGGACGCATATAAGTCAATATCCGAATCCCTGCACATTGCGGGGATAGAAAAAGGCATTAAAATAAAGGAAGAATATCTCGACTCGGAGGACCCGGCTCTGGAAAGCAAAATATCCGCCCTGGACGGGATAATAATACCGGGCGGCTACGGATACAGAGGGGTAGAGGGAAAAATATCCGCGATAAAATACGCCAGGGAGCACGGCCTGCCCTTTTTCGGAATATGCCTTGGCATGCAGTGCTGCGTAATAGAAGCCGCCAGAAATATGGCGGGCATAAAGGACGCCACGTCTTCGGAATTCGATCCGGAAGCCGCAAATCCCGTGATCGCCATGCTGGACGAGCAGAAGGCCGTAACGAAAATAGGCGGCACCCAGAGGTGCGGCGAATACTCCGCGAAGCTGAAAGAAGGCTCCCTGGCCCACAGGCTCTACGGAAGCCCGGATATAACCGAGCGCCACAGGCACCGCTACGAATTTAATCCCGAATACGTGGAAACCCTTGAAAAAGCGGGCCTTAAAGTTTCCGCCTATCACGCGGGCTTTCTGCCGGAAATAGTGGAAATAGAAAACCACCCCTTTTTCATAGGGGTTCAGTTTCATCCGGAATTCGGATGCAGCATAGGAAAACCGAACCCCATATTCGCCGGCTTTGTGGAAGCCGCGGCCCTTCTCCGCAGGGAAAAGGCGGAAGCAGACGGCGCGCGCTGAACGCCCGGCATGGAAAATTTAAAATAAAAAAGAGCGGGGAAAAATCATTATGTGCGGAATAATAGGATACACTGGAAAAAAGGAAAGCGCCCCATATCTTATAGACGGGCTGAAAGCCCTCGAATACCGCGGGTACGATTCGGCGGGAGTGGCCGTGTGCGGCGCAGACGGCCTGCGGATAATAAAATCGGCGGGCAAGGTGGCCGCTCTTGAAATAAAGGTAAAAGCCGTCTCCCCGGAAGGAACCTGCGGCATAGCCCATACCCGCTGGGCCACCCACGGAAAGCCGACGGAGATCAACAGCCACCCGCATACGGACTGCTCCGGCGAAATAGCCGTGGTCCATAACGGCATAATAGAAAACTACCTCCCCGTTAAAGAAAGGCTTGAGAAAAACGGCCACCGGTTCAAATCGGAAACGGACACGGAGGTAATAGCGCACCTGCTGGAAGAAAAGCTCAAAAACGCTTCCGGCGACTATGAAAAAGAGCTGCTGAAAGCGGTGGCGGAGGCCGCCGCCGAATTAAGCGGAAGCTACGCAGTGGCGGCAGTGTGGAAAAAAGCGCCGGGAACGGTAATAGGCGCCAAAAAGAAAAGCCCCCTTGTGGCAGGCATAGGAGACGGCGAAAATTTCCTCGGCTCCGACGTGTCCGCTTTCGGGAATCATACCGATAAGGCCGTGTATATGGACGACGGGGATATAGCGGTGATAAAAGCCTCCGGCGTGGAAATATACGATAAAAACTGCGCCCCGAAAAAATATGAAATATCCGTTATGGAAAAATCCGGCTCGGAAGCGGGGAAAAACGGGCTTGAGCATTATATGCTCAAGGAAATAAGGGAGCAGCCCTTTACCATAAAAAGCACGATAGAGTCCGTCCTTGCAGATATTGACTCCGCCTTCGGCATAAAAACAGGCGACCTGAAAAAAATAAAAAACATTATGATGGTAGGCTGCGGCACGGCTTACCACGCAACCGCCACGGCAAAATACTGGATGGAGGAATTTACTAACATCCCAACCCAGGCGGAGCTGGCTTCGGAATATAAATACCGCAAAGCGGCCATACCTAAGGAAACCCTCGCCATATTCGTAAGCCAGAGCGGAGAAACGGCCGACACGGTGGCGGCTCTTGAAAAAGCCAAAGAAGCCGGATTTAAAACGGTGGCCATATGCAACGTTTACGGCTCCACCATATCGAGAATAAGCGACCACACCTTTTACACGAAATGCGGCCAGGAAATAAGCGTCGCCTCCACGAAAGCCTTTACGGCCCAGCTGGCGGCTCTTTTCGCCCTGTCAGTCCTTATAGGCAGGGCGGTGGGGTTTCTCGACGAAAAAACGGAAAAGAGGCTTCTGGACGAGCTTTCCCGCATACCGGAGGCGGTCGGGGAAGCGGTCAAAAGCGAGGGCGCGGTAAAAGAGCTGGCCGAAAGGTATTACAGGGACAAATCCTTCGTTTTCCTCGGCAGGAACGTAAACTACCCCATAGCCCTCGAAGGGGCCCTGAAGCTGAAAGAAATAACCTATCTCCAGGCGGAGGGCTTTGCCGCAGGCGAAATAAAGCACGGCCCCATAGCCCTTTTAAGCGTGGGCACTCCCGTAATAGCCCTGGCGCCGGGAGACAGCCTGTTCGATAAAATGTCAAACGCCTGCGAAGAAGTAATGGCCCGCGGGGCGGAAGCCGTGGCCGTAACGGATTCGCGGGGAAATAAGGCTCTGGACCCTAAAATAAAAAACAGGATCGTGCTTCCCGATACGCCGGAATATCTGGCTCCTATGGTAAACGTCGTGGCTCTGCAGCTTTTTGCCTACTGGATAGCCCGGCTTAACGGGCGGGAAATAGACCAGCCAAGAAACCTGGCCAAAAGCGTAACGGTGGAATAAGGGATGAAATGGCTGGGGCTGAAGCTGTGGTCCGTAAACCTGCATTACGCCGCGGAGGCGGAAAAGCTGTATAACGAAGGCGTGTTCGATTATATAGAGCTGTCCGCCATACCGGGCAGCCTGGAAGACACGGCAGAAACATGGAAAAAGCTGAAAATCCCCTATATAATACACGCCCCCCATTTTATGCAGGGCCTTAATTTTTCCGATCCGCTTAAAGAAAAAAGCAACGCGGCCATGGCGGAGGAAGCCTTCCGCTACGCCGACCGGCTGAAAGCGGAATACGTGATATTTCACCCCGGTATAAAAGGCGATTTCAGAGAGACAGCGCGACAGATAAAAAACCTGAACGACGGCCGCATTCTTGTGGAAAACAAGCCTTACAGGGCGGCCAAGCTCGTAAACGGCCTTACGGAGGAGGATTCGTGCGTCGGCTGGTCCCCGGAGGAGATGAAATTTATTCTGAAAACGGCCCGGGCCGGGTTCTGTCTCGATATAGGCCACTGCTTCTGCGCCGCAAACGGAGCGGGGAGGGACAAGTACGCCATGCTGGACGAATTCCTCTCCCTCTATCCCAGAATGTTCCATATAAGCGACGGGGACGCGGAAGGCTCCGCAGACAAACACTATTGCATAGGAAAAGGCTCCTACGATTTTGAAAAAATATTTTCCGCCCTTCCCGAGCGCATGACGATCACGCTGGAAACGGAAAAGACGTCCGAAAAAGACCTGGATTCTTTCAGAAAAGACGCTGAAGCAATCAGAAAATTCATTTAAAATCCCCTGCCTGAAACCTGACGTTCGTTTAAAAACAAGTCCGGCGCGTCATTGCGCAGGCCGTCCATATTCATATCCGGTTGAAAACCCGCCGGGCGTCAAATTAATTTTAAAATAATAGGATAGTGAGGCTTTAGTATACCTCAAGGTATATTTCTCCCGATTAAATGCTGATAGAATATTAAAATATATTCATATCGGACGTCAGGACGATGAAAAAACCAGGGGTATAAATGCAAGAGTCTTTATGCTTTCCCATAGTACAGGAAAAAACCCTGCCGTATCTCGAACGTATGTTTATGAGCCAGGGCAAACCTATTTTTTTCAAAAAAAACGATGTGATTTTCGACTATTGGGACGAAATAAAGTCTATATATTATCTTTCAAAGGGCTGCTGCCTTTATCTGGCAAACACGGTAAAAGGCAACGAAAGAGCGTTAAGCGTAATACTGCCGGGCTCCAGTTTCGGCGAATTCGCCTCCGTCATGTGCGAGCCGGTAAACGCGAGGGTGGAAGCCATAGAAAATTCCGAAGTAATAGCTCTGCCCGCCCAGCTTGTAAGAGAGCGGCTGCGCTGCGGCAGCGAAAACTGGACGGATTTCTTTAAATTCGTTTACAGGCGGCAAAATAATTTCTGTATGGTAATGTCTTACTGTTCGGAGGTAAACGTGCCTCAAAGGTTCGCCCTGTTTCTGCAATCCTATGCTAAACGGAAAAGCTCCTCGCCTGAAGGCGGCTGGCATATATGCGACATCAGCATCACTATGGACAGGCTGGGGGAGATAATAAGCGCCAACAGGGTCACGACAAGCGCCATGTTAAACTTTCTTGGCAAAGAGGATATGGTAAGGAAGCTGAAAAACGGCGGCTTACAGTTCAGGGATATTTTAATACAAAACGATTTTATTAAAAACGAGCTGGTCAACAGCAAATGGTGCAGCCTTAAAACAAAAAAACGCCAGCCGCTCCAAACCACGGCGAAAGAAAACCAGATTTATTACTGAAAAAACCTCGCCCGGCTCCGTACCCCCCCCGGGAGAAGCAGCGGCTTATCCGGCTGCGGGCGGACGCGGGCGCGCCTGCCGGGGCAGCCTTTCGTTTTTTTTACTGGCTCGGAGCCTGCTTCCCCTGGCGGACGCGGGCCTGTCATGGGGCTTAGGCCCGCTTATTTTGCGCCGGAGATCGACTTACCCCGCTGGCCGGGTTTTGAGCAAACGGTAAAAACCGCGCCGCCAAGGCTTAAACCCGCCCGTTAAAAAAGAGCGCGCGGGAAAGAAAGCAGGGATAAGCATCCGCATGAATTCAGGCGGCTATCCCCCTTGCGCATATCAACGTAAGGTTACGGTAATACGGCGGCTTGCCCGGCGGCAACCAATAATAAAACCTAAGCCTTCGGCAAAGCGCTGTCTGACTGGACTTGCACATAAGTTTGCCTTGCCCGCGCAGGTATTATTATGAATATTTTTAACGGCTAAAGAGCGTTATTATAATTATTTGCCGTAACTATCCGCTTTCAGGAAACAGCCGCCTAAATTTACAGCTTAAAAAATTCTATATTCTCTTTAAGCTTGCCGGATATATTTTCAAGGTTTTCGACCTCGCGCACGTTTTCATCCATCATGGATTTGGTGTTGGCGGACATTTCGTTCATTTCGGAAAGGTGGTTTTCCACGTCCTTCATGCCGTCCTCCTGCTTCTGAGCGTAAAGGCTTACCTCCTGCACCATGGAAAGGGATTCCGTGGCGTATCTTTGTATATCGTCCAGAATATCGGACGTAATACCCGCAAGCTCCAGCCCCTTTTCCACCTGGGGGACTGTCTCCTCCATGGAGGAAACGGCAGTTTCTATTTCGCGCTGAATGTCGTTTATCATGTTCGTTATCTGAGCCGTGGCGTCCGCCGTCCTTTCCGCCAGCTTCCTTACCTCGTCCGCCACTACGGCGAACCCTCTGCCGTGCTCGCCGGCCCTGGCCGCCTCTATCGCCGCGTTCAGCGCCAGAAGGTTGGTCTGATCCGCCACCTCGGCTATAAGCTTGGCGCTGCCGCCTATTTCGTCGGACTGGTTTTTTAAATTTCTTATTTTTTCCGCCGTGCCTATTACCGTGCCGCTGACCTGCTTTATGGCGTCCGTGGTATTATTCATGGCGTCGTTGCCTTTAAGCGACAGCTCTGCGGTTTTAGAGGAGTTTTCCTCCGTCTGTTTGGCTATTTCGGCTATTTTTATTATACCTGCGGTAAAGGTCTTTATCTGCTCCACAGAAAGGCTGGAGGTATCGCTCTGCTCCTCCGCAGCGCGCTTTGCGGCGATGGACGAGGAAGCGACGGCCCGGGTTATCCTGTTTATTTCCTCCGAGGAGTGCTGAATATCCCTTATAACGCCGCGCAGGTGCCCCTGCATAAAAGCGATATGGGAAAGCATGCTGTCCGGATTGCCTTTAATATCCACGGGCCTGGATAAATCCCCCTGAGATATGGCGCTGAAACTTTCAGAAGCCATCTGCGGGTCCCCGCCCAATATTTTTATAAGGTATCTTATAATAAAGGCGGAAATTAAAACGCCGGCTATAAGGGCCACAAAAGCGTTTACTATCATCACGAATTTAAAATTGGCCGTGCTTGCGGAAACTACCGGGGTAATGGCTTTGTTTTTATTTTCTTCCAAATCTATAAATTCGTTTATATATTTGAGCCAGTTCACAAACAAGGGGCGCACGGCATTCAGCTTTTGCTGCATGGCATCCGCGTCCCCGTTTCTCTTGTCGGCGATAATACCCTGTATTAACGGCATGGCGGAGCTTTCGACGGCGTCTATTCTGGAAATTATGTCAAACTCCTTGGCATCCAGCATATTTTTGGAAATAAAGCTTTCCCGCATATTATTTTTCGCGTCCACATACGCCTTTTCCTCGTAGGCTATTTCCTCAAGATAGCGTCCCAGATCGTCGGAACCGGCAAGAATCACGTCCCTTACGGATATGGAGCGGTTATGGACGGAACCGCGGTAATTTATGGCTACTCTCTGCTTTGCGGAGTTTACGTTGTTAATCTCGTTAAGATTGCGCTCGATAAATAACAGCCTGTTGGCTGACAAAAGGGATATGCCTATTATTATACAGACAAATATTCCGTAACCTGCGCCAATGATAACGAAAATGCTGATTTTATTTTTGCCTTTTTCCATACGGAACCCTCCTTAATCCACCGCATATCACGAAATACTAATATAACGTAAGGTTTATTTTGTCTATATTTTTTTAAGATAAGGACGCGAGATTCCGGCGCCTGCCAGCAGGGGTTCAGACACCCCTAAAGCCCGGCACGGAGGAAAACGGAGGCGCGCCATTCTGTTTAATATTTTGCGTAACGGTATCAGCGTTATGCGGCTTCGCTCCCCTGAGGGCAGAAAGGCGGAAACGCCGGCGGCGCCCCACGGAAAAAGGCCCCGCCGCAAGCCTACGGGCAAGGCTCAGGATAAAATTTTATGTTAATAAATATTAAAATTCAGGGCTACTTTTTAAGGCGGATGACTATGCGTGAAAATCCGGCCGGGCGGCCGCGTTTCCATTGATATTTTCAACGATTTCGGTATTATTGATTTCGCAGACGGAAGCGTCTGGGCGGTTGGCTCACTTCTTTATGGAGGTGCGGCCATGCTTATTGAAAAACGGGAGCGGGATTATTGGTGGACAGAAAGCGAGCCGCATTGATTATGGCGGCTCCCGCTTTTGTCCCCGCTCGTTTTATAGCAAGCTCGGATTAGAAACATCCGCATAAAATAAGGCGGATGTTTTATGTCCACCGAGCTGCGCTACTTACCTCATTATAATTATAATTTTGGCAGTAGCTTTAAATAGCTGGAAATAAGTAACCCCCGCCTACGGCAATAGGCGAGGGTTGCTTACAACCTTTTCGTTAGTTGTCAGGAGCCAACCGCTCGGCGCTCCGTCTGTATTTAATTTAACAGTTTCCGCTCTAATGTCAATACCTGTTATTCATTTACGAAAAGCCGCAGATTCCTTATCACGCTGTCTCTGTCACTTTCGCTGACGCGGGCGGGCGCGTCTTCTTTTTTTCTATTTCCGGCTTCAACGCAAACAACGTATTCGGGCATATTCAGCGCGCAGCTTACAGCCGTAACGGAAACGCCTCCGCATGATAAAATCCCTCCGGCCCGGTAAATCCGCAAAATCCGAACCAGGCAGTAATCAGGGCCTTTTTAACTCGAAGCGGGGGCAGTCCTGCTTTTGCCAGTTGCCACCCCAGCGGTTATACGGGTAAAGGCTCTCCCAGTAATAGCCAAGGATTTGCAGCTCCTGCATCTCCGCCGCCGTCTTTTCCAGAAAAACGGCCGCCTCGGCTTCTCCGTCTATTTTTATTTTCCTGATTTCTTCCGCAAGAGACTGCGCCTCTTTAAGCAGGCCCGACGCTTTCTCCCGCTCCGCCGACGCATTTTGCAGCGCGGCGGAAATGCTTTCATAGAAAACGGCAAGGCTGTCAATCTGCGCCGATATATCGTCCCGCATGGCGCGGATCGCCGCCTTGATCAGACTTACGGCTTCCCTGTCCGCCTTAACTTCCGCGGATATATTTTTTATAGCTTCCACGTCGAAAAGCTCTCCCGCCTCCTCTATTCCCCCCAGAGCCGCCACCGTCTCCGCAAGCTCGCCGGGCACAAGGTACAGCGGGTAAAATTCCTTTATTCCCTCCGCCGTGGATATGGATAACTTATTCAGCGTTGATATAAACGTTCTCAATTTTTCCTCCTTGGTGAATACGCCCGCCCTGTATGTCATCCGGGGGTGCTTGTGGCGCCGTCCCTTTTTGATATAAGCCGCGGGCCGGGCGGCCGTTACCTATAAATATTTCCGCGTTAAAAGCCTTTTCCTCCCGCGTTCCTTACGCTTTGGTTGACAGTTTAATCATCCGCCGCTATATTTTCTTGAAGGGAGCTTTCCGGACCCCCCGCCTTTTTAATGCGGTGCGGTGTATTTCCGAAAAAGTTTCCCCGTCCCCGCCGGGGGCTTGGATTTAGACTCCAGGTAACCCCGGCGGGGTTTAACAGGCCGCGGCGGCGGGGCCTGGTTTCCGTTCCGGCGTCTTTTAAGCGGGCGTTTTCAATTGCCGCCGCTTTTTTTCACTCTTACCCTTATGGCGCATTTTCGTATAATTTCCGGAATATACCCGGCAGATTTTGTATTGACATTATCTAAAGCGCGGGATATATCATTATCAGAAAGAGCTAAAGGCTCTTTAACCCCGTCGGGGCCCTGGATTATGGCTTCAGGTAGCCCCGGCGGGGTTTATTTTATTATAAAAGAATCATAATACAGACGGCCCTTTTCATCTTTTCCGATCATAACCCCGACAGACGTTTCCTTGCCGTTCGTGTCTTTCATTCTTGCCATTATGGGGGTCAAAGACACTATCCCGTCCTCGCGGGGGCTTTTTAAAATTTCCTCATTCCCTAAGGAGCCTTTCCGTATAATGTCCGGGATATATTTAACGGGTAGAAGCTCGTCGTCCCGGGCGTTATCTAAAGTTTCCCTTAAGGCTTTCTCTGACATTCTTACCTTTCCGAAACCTTCGCGGTTTATCGCGCCGCCTTGCAATGTTTCAAAAAACATTCCTGAAATGCGCCCTCTTAAATCTTTTATATTCTTATACTTCCCGAACTCTTTGCCCGTTAAGGTTATCACAGGCCAGTCGGTATTAGAGGCGGCTTCCGCGTTAACTTTTGTGGGAGGAGCCTCCAACATTATATTGACAACCTCATCATCTGGTGCTACATTTTCATAAAGAGAGCTTTCCGGACCCCCCGTTCCATTAATACGGTGTGGTGTATTTCCGGGAAGCATCTCTTTTTTTACAGCATGGTCGTAATACATAGTGCCGTTATTATCCAGCCTGATGTTTACACGGGCTATCAGGTGTTGATTCCCAATTTTGACAGGGGTTTCTAAAAGAAACCATTCTTTGATATTTTTTCGCCCTTTTCTATCCGGATCTCTGCGTACGAGTCTGCCCTTGCTCACAATTTCAGGAAGATAATAAAACAATAGTAATTTATTAGTCTCAAGATTGCTTTTTGGCTTCTTAAAACTATTTTTACCGAATAGCACCGGCCCTATTTCAGTTTCGACGATTCTTCCGGCAATATTGTCAGTATAATGTGCTATTGCTTTATCTCTTAATTCTATTATATCCTTATATTTTCCAAACTCCTTCCCTGTCATAGTTATCATCGGCTCGTCGGGCGCGGCGGCTTGCGCACTCCTGATATGATATGCGCCCCAGAATATACTCGTTATGCCTGTTTAAAGAGTTCCCCGCGTTTATATTGGCGA
>CANTXF010000034.1 GCA_947853665.1 uncultured Deferribacterales bacterium
TGCCCTGGAGCAAGCCTCCGTATTATAAATATTTCCCATAACTTTATTAATCTACGTAAGGTATAGATGCGATTTTTTATTATCTCTTTTCCCCGCTCAGCACCTGCCAGAACATATAAAGCCTGGAAGAATCATCGAGCCTGCCGAAAAAGGCGTCGAATTCGTCCTCAGAGCTGCAGAGAAAATTACAAATGGAATTAGCGCGGAAAAAGTCCCTCACTTCGTCCGCCGTGGTATCGGTGATAAGGGTAGATACTTCCGTCTCGGGAAAATACCGGCCGAAAGAAATTCTTAAGGCCTGCGACCAGCGCAAAAGCTTTTTATTGACGTTAAGGCCGCTCTCCTTGCTGTATAGGGCGAGCAAATCCGCGCCGTTATCGTCGAAAAGCCAGGGAAACACGCCGAAAAGAAACCTGCCCCCGGCGTTAAGGGATTTAAAAACGGCGCAGGCCGTTTCGTCCGCCGGTATAAATTTAAAAGTGCCTCCCACGGATATCACATAGTCGCAGAGCACGCCGCGCAGGCCGTTTATAAGGCCCGACGACATATCCACAGAAATAAGCCCCGGCACGTAAGCGCCGTTCCAGAAAGGCAGATACACGTTGGAAAACCCGCACCTGGAAAGCATATAACCCGCAGTAACGCCGTCGTTAAAGGAAAGGTCGCAGCCTACTCCGGAGGAAGCGGACGCCGGTATACCCGCCCCGTCGAGGAATTTGTAACAGGTAAGATAGCTTTCTTCTATGCCGATATAATCCATAGTCAAACCCCGGCGCAAACGCTGATGATTCAAATATACACAAAACGGGGGAAAATTCAATAGCGCGGCTTTCGGCCCACTTTAAATAAATACTGGCGTTTATTTAAATAATAGTCTATTCTGAAAGGATTAGACTACGGGGGACAAATGACTGCCGACAACGCTCTGGAACTGATAAGAGAAGATTTGGACAAGGTAGAGAAGGCTCTGCTTGAAAATATCGGCAGCGGTGTTCCGCTTATAAACGAAGTCGTTTCCTACCTGCTTTCAAGCGGCGGAAAACGACTGCGCCCGGCTTTTATGATACTGTCGTCCAGAATGTGCGGATATTCCGGCGAAAAAGCCGTTATGCTTTCCGTCGTAATCGAATATATACACACTGCCACCCTGCTCCACGACGATATAATAGACGGAGCAAAATACAGGCGCGGCATGCCCAGCGCCAACGGAGTATACGGCAACGACATAGCCGTTCTATGCGGGGATTTTCTTTATTCCAGAGGCTACATAACGCTTACGGAATGGGGAGATAAAGCGATACAGAGGCTTCTTTCCTCCACAGCCATGATAATGAGCGAAGGCGAAGTAGTACAGCTCCTTAAAACCGCAGACATCAATATAACGATGGAAGACTATCTACGCATAATAGAAAGCAAAACCGCCGTGCTTTTTTCCTCCGCCTGCGAAATCGGAGCGCGCCTTGCCGGTTTAAGCGAAGATAAATGCGCGTCCATGGCATCTTTCGGCAGGGATTTGGGCCTTGCCTTTCAAATGAGTGACGACATACTGGACTATCTGGGCCAGCGGGAAAAAACAGGCAAAGCCCCCGGAACAGACCTAAAGGAAGGCAAGCTGACCCTGCCCGTTATACTGCTTGTAAAAGAAGCGGCGGAAGAAGAAAAAAAGAGCATTTCACGCATTTTCACAAACGACGCAAGAGACGAGGCGGATTTAAAATATATCGTGGGCCTTATGGAAAAATACTCCGTAAGGGAAAAATCGGAAGATATAATGCTTGACTATATTTCCGGGGCTCTTTCCCGTCTGGATGATTTTCCCCGGTCCGAATACAGGGACGCTATGGCGGCTCTAGCAAAGGCGATGATACACAGGCAAAAATAGCCATGAAGGAAGCGGAATTTTACGTAAGGGAAGACAACCATAAAGTCCGCTGCCTTTTATGCCCCCGGAAGTGCCTTATAGAAAACGGCCGCGCCGGAGCCTGTTTTATAAGGAAAAATGTAAACGGCTCTCTGCGGGCCGAGTCCTATTCCATGGCAGCAGCGGTTAATACAGACCCTATTGAGAAAAAACCTCTTTTCCATTATTACCCCGGCTCTAAAGTTTTTTCCGTGGGCGCTTCGGGCTGCAACATGACGTGCGGCTTCTGCCAGAACCACGAAATAAGCCGGAACAAAGGGCGGGAAATACCTTTATCGCCTGATGAAATCGTCTCTCTGGCCTTAGAAAAAGGATGCGTAGGCGTGGCGTGCACATATTCCGAGCCTTTAGCATGGTATGAATTCTCCCTGGAAACGGCGGAAAAAGCCAAACTGGCCGGGCTTAAAAGCATATTAGTTTCAAACGGCTTCATAAACCCGGAGCCTTTTAAAAAGCTGCTGCCCTTTATAGACGCCGCCAATATAGACCTTAAAACCTTTTCCGCCCGACGTTACAAAGAAATAGGCGGGGAGCTGGAAACGGTGAAAAACACCATAAAGACCCTTCTCCAAGCGGGGATACCAACGGAAATATCCAGCCTTGCCGCCCCCGGCATGTGGGACGAAGACTCTTTCGGCGAAATGTGCGCCTGGCTGGGAGAAACGGAAACATATATCCCGCTTCACATCAACGCATATTTCCCGGCTTACAGATACTCTGAACCCCCTACCTCCGTCCGGACGCTGATAAATTATAAAAATATTGCGGACAAATATCTCAAATACGTTTATATTGGCAACGCCCGCATAGAGGGGGCGTCCGACACACGATGCCACAAATGCGGAGAAACCCTTATAAAACGTTCGGGGTACCGGACGGAAATATTTATATCGGAGCCTGAATGTCCAAAATGCAAAACAAATTTACCATTGGTGTTATAGCCGCCGCGGCGCTGGCGCTTGCCTCCGGATGCGAAAAAAAGGAATTCGCCACAAAAACATTTTTCACGGCCGACACTTATTTCAGCGTAACCCTGCCGCAGGATAAGGAAAGCCTTGCGGAAACGGCCTTTGCCGGGGCGGAAAAAAACGAGGCGGAAGGCAGGGGCGCGGCGGCCGACAAAGCCGGCGCTTTCCTCAAGGAAAACGGAGTTAAAAATTTTATAGTAAATTTCGGCGGCAATATAAGCGTGTCCGGCAAAAAGAACGACAAACCCTTTATCGCCGGTATACCCAACCCTAAAAACCCAAATGGCATAATAAGCGCAATCGGGCTGAAAAAGGGTGGCCTGGCCACATATCCGGAAGCCGGAAAAGAGGGAAGCGGCTTTTATGCCTCCGTAAGCGCTGCGGCGGAAAACGCGGAGCAGGCGGAAAAGCTGGCTGAAACCTACTACGGCATGGCGCAGGATGAAATATCCTCCGCCTGTGCAGAAAAAGGCGGCCCCGTCCTTATCGTGGAGAAGGACGGCAAAACCGTAAAGCTCTGCGGCTGGGAGCAGGCGGAAGTAAAATGAACCGTAAAATAATACTTGCCAGCGCGTCGCCGCGGAGAAAAGAGCTGCTTTCGCGGTTCGTTAAAAATTTTTCCGTGGAAGCGGCTTATGTGGACGAAACTCCCGAGCCTGGAGCGTCTCCCGAGGAAGCAGCCCTGTCCGCGGCTGTAAAAAAAGCAGGTAAAATAAGCGAAAACGCTACCGGAGACGCGTTGATAATCGCCGCGGATACGATAGTATGTCTGGGCAGCAAAATATACGGCAAGCCTTCCTCTCCGGAAGACGCCCGCAAAGCCCTTACGGAATTGAGCGGCAAGGCGCACAGAGTAATAACGGCCGTGGCCTGCGAAGATAAAGCCTCGGGAAAAACGCTGCGTTTCACCGAAAGCGCAAAAGTGTTTTTCGCCCCATACGGAGAGGACGTGATAGAAAAATATATAGCCACCGGAGAACCCTTCGATAAGGCAGGCTCCTACGCTATACAGGGCATAGGGTGCATGCTGGCCGAAAAAACGGAAGGCGATTACGACAGCATAGTGGGCCTGCCCATAGGCAGGCTCGTAAGAGAGCTTAAAACGATAGACGTTTTTTTATTTTAATTTTTATTTTTTTAAGGAGCACCGTTTTTATGGAATTTTCCAATTTGTCCCAAATGTTTTATTATCAGGCGCAGAAGCGCGGAAAAAAGCGTTATCTTTCCTTCGAGGAGAAGCATTACACCTATTCGGAAGCCTCCGAAATAATAAGCAGAACCGCCCGTTTATTTAAAAGCAAAGGCGTAAAAAAAGGAACGAAAGTAGTAGTGCTGCTGAATAATTCGCCGGAATTCGTTTTTTCCGTATTCGCTCTGTTTGCCTGCGGAGCCGTGGCTATCCCGATGAACGTTTTTTTTAAGGACAGCGAAGCCTCTTATATCATAAACGACAGCGAGACGGAATTTCTTATTTCCGGCGGAGCTTTTACGGACGTTATATCTGGCATACGCGTAAAATCTCCCAATCTTAAAGAAGTTTTTTCCTACGATAACGAGGTGCCCTACTCCGTAAATATTTACGAGGAAGGCGCCAGAATGTCCGGCGAGCCCGTAGACGCCCCGCTGAAGCCGGAAGATCTGGCCATGTTCATATATACTTCCGGCACTACCGGCCATCCTAAGGGAGCGATGCTTACCCACTCCAACATAATAAAAAACCTGGAAGGGTTTTCGCCGGTTTTAGGCTCATCAGAAAAGGACCGTTTTCTTGTAATGCTGCCGATGTTCCATACTTACACCTTTACCGCCTGCCTTATGCTGCCTACTTTTCAGGGAGCGTCTATTATAATACTGGCCTCCGTAATGGAAATGAAAAAGAAATCCTTTAAAAAGCTTCTTATATTCCAGAGGCCCACGTTTCTGCTTGGCGTTCCTCAGGTGTTTGCGGCGCTGGCGAAATCGCCCATGCCGGCCTGGTTTATAAAATTTATATACCCGATAAAAATACACGTTTCCGGCGGCGCGTCCCTGCCTATGGAGATTTTCGAGCAGTTTAAAAAGAAATTCGGCAAGCCGGTGATAGAGGGCTACGGCCTTTCAGAAGCCTCCCCCGTGGCTTCCTTCAACCCTCTTTCCAAGCAGAAGCCGGGCACGGTTGGCGTGCCGATACTTAATGTAGAAGCAAAAATCGTCGACCAGGACGAAATAGAAGTGCCCAGGGGCACCGTAGGCGAGCTTATTTTAAAAGGCCCGAACATAATGCAGGGATACTGGAAAATGCCCAAAGCCACAGACGACGCCATACGCAACGGTTGGCTTTTCACCGGAGACATGGCCGTTATGGACGATGAAAACTACATAACGATAGTGGACAGAAAAAAAGACCTGATAATCGCCAAGGGCATGAACGTATATCCGCGGGAAGTGGAAGAAGTGATATACAAATTTCCCGGGGTGGAAGCAGTGGCGGTAATAGGCGTGCCTTCCGTCGAGCAGGGAGAAAATATAGCAGCCTATATACAGCCGAAAAGCGGGGAAATCATAAACGAGAAGGAGCTGCGTTCCTATCTGAAGCGGGAGCTTGCAAACTTTAAGCTGCCCAGAACTATAAAGATAATAGACAATATACCCCTTACAGCCACCGGAAAAGTCCTTAAGCGCCAGCTTAAAGAAATGGTTAAAAACGGCCGGCTCTGAAATTGATGGAAGAAAGCGGAAAGCGGTATTACAATGCGCTGCTGCCGGTGCCTAAAGGCGGAATATACACCTATTCCTCAGATGGAAGCCACAGAACCGGCGAGCGCGTAGTCGTGCCTCTTGGAAGGCGCGAGATAACCGGCATAATAACGGAAGAATGTGAAAAGCCGGAGTTTCAGTGCCGCGATATACTTATGAGCTACGACGAGGAACCGCTTTTTACTCCCAAGTGGCTCGAATTTATAAAAAAACTGGCGGAATATTACTGCGTTCCCATAGGGCTGGCCCTTCACGGAGTAATATCCGACAAACTGCTGAATCTGGAAAACGCCCGGGCTTTCGATAAAAAAATCGTTCCCAAAAAAGAAATAGAGCTTACGGACGTACAAAAGGAAATAGCCGCCAAAATAGAAACGGACCGGTTTTCACGCCACCTGATTTACGGCATAACCGGCAGCGGGAAAACGGAAGTATACCTTGAAGCGGCAAAGCGCGTTATCGCCGAAGGCGGCCAGGCTATATACATAGTGCCTGAAATATCTCTTACCCCGCAGCTTACGGAAAGAATAGCCGGGCGGTTCGGCTATATGCCCCCGGTCTTCCACTCAAAGATGGATTTAAAAAGCAGGGAAACGGCCTTTCTGTCATTTGCCAGGGGAGAAACGGATTTTCTAATAGGAGCCCGCAGCGCGCTTTTCGTACCGGCAAAAAAGCCTGGCATCATCATAGTAGACGAGGAACACGAACCCGGCTTCAAGCAGGAAGAAGCCCCGCCCTACCATCTGCGGGATATGGCCGTGCTTTACGCCAGCATATTGAATATTCCGGTGGTTATGGGTAGCGCCACCCCGTCGGCGGAATCGGTATATAACGTGCGCGCGGGCAAATACATTCTGCACAAAATGCCGGAGCGCCCAAAAAACGCGGCACTGCCCGACATAGAAATAATAGACGTTAAAAACTGCGATATGATAGAAGGCGTAATATCGGAGCCTCTTTACGACAGGCTCTCCGAAACCGTCAGAAAGGGGGAGCAGGCTATCTTGTTCCTTAACAGAAAGGGCTATTCCACCTCCATTTTCTGCAAAAAATGCGGAGAGCCGGTAATGTGCGCCAACTGCTCGGTAGGCCTTGTATATTTCAAATCGAAAAACGTATGCTCCTGCCGTTACTGCGGCACGGATTACAGGCGGCTTTCATGCGCTGCCTGCGGCGGAAACGAGCTTACCGAATGGGGCGCCGGAACGGAAAAAGTAGCCGAATTTATGGAAAGTATGTTTCCGGGCAAAGTCCTGCGGATAGATACGGAAAACGCTTCCACAGTAAACAGGCTTTCCTCCGCCCTGAAAGCTTTTGAAAAAAAAGAAGCCCAGATACTTGTGGGCACACAGCTTGTGGCAAAGGGCCTGCACTTCCCCTCCGTTACTCTGGTAGGCGTGCTTGGCATAGACAATATGCTCGCTATGCCGGATTTCAGAGCGTCCGAAAGAGCTTATCAGCTTCTGGTGCAGGTATCCGGCCGTGCCGGGCGCGAGGAGCTTAAAGGCCGGGTATATATCCAGACGGCGGCCCCGGATAACCCAGTGCTGCGTTTTGTGGAAACGGGAGACGCGGAAGCCTTTTACGAATACGAACTGGCAAGACGCGAAGCCGCCGGGTTTCCGCCGTATATGAAAATGGCGCGCCTGCTTATAACCCACCGGGACGCCGCAAAATGCCGCGAAGCGGCAAAAGCCGTAGCTAAAGCGATAAAAGACGAAGCGGGCGGAGTTTCCGTGCTGGGCCCGGCGGACGCTGACATTTTCAAAGTAAAAAACCGGCACAGAGTGTCCATACTGCTGAAATCTGCTGCCAACGGAGCTCTTAACAGGGCCATAGAAACGGCGGACGCGGCTTTTGAAAAGCTGAAATGCGGGTCTATGCTGTTAAAAACGGATAAAGACCCGTATTTTATGAACTGACGCCCGAATAGCTTTCGCCGCCCTTTTCCAGCAAAATATACGGTGCGCGGCCGAAAAAAAACACGCTATAAAAAGTAGCTTGCGCCCGCGGTTAAAATAAAGGCTATGGCTTATTTATAAAATTGATTCGGAAAGTATTATATTTACCTGGCCTTAACGCATTTTTAAAAGGAGAGAGCCGTTGAATCTGAATAGTATAAAAAGATGCCGGTGGGTAAAGGAAAACAATCCCCTGTACGTTTCCTACCATGACAACGAGTGGGGCGTACGGAGCCATGACGACTGCTACCTTTTTGAAATGCTGATTCTGGAAGCGTTCCAGGCGGGGCTTTCCTGGGAATGTATCCTGAACAAGCGCGAAGCGTTCCGGGAAGCCTTCGACGGATTCGATTACCGTAAGATAGCTGCGTATCCGGAAGAAAAGCTATCCGCCCTTGCCGAAAACAAAGGCATAGTCCGCAACAGGCTTAAAATAAAAGCGGCGGTAAAAAACGCGGCCGTCTTTATGGAAATACAGAAGGAATTCGGCTCTTTTTCGGATTATATATGGAGCTTTACAAAGGGGAAACAAATAATCAACAGGGACGGCGCCGCCCGCGCCAGGTCGGAATTATCAGACACAGTATCTGCGGACTTAAAAAAACGCGGAATGAAATTTGCAGGCTCTGTTATTATTTATTCGTATCTTCAGGCCGTCGGCGTAATAGACGACCACGAAGCGGAATGTTTTTGCGCGGCGGATGTTAAACCGCCAGAATAAAACTTTCGTCTATTCTCCGGCAGATTTCCTCCGTTTCTACGGAGCCGTCCAGGCAGACGGTAAACCAGCTTCTTTTATTCATGTGATAACCGGGAAAATACTTTTTGTTATCTATCAGCCCCGATATTATTTCTGGTTTTGCCCTGAGGTCTATTATTTCCGCAAACCCGCCGCCTTTAAGCCCTATTTTGTCTCTTGCGGCGCTCAGCAGGATCGCGTACCATTTCTTCGTGTCGTTTCTGCGGAAAACAGCGTTTTTCGGAAACTTTTCCCATAAAAACTCAAGCCTGCCGCCGTATCTGTCATTTACGTATTCGATAATCCGCCCGGCCTGAGGGCTTTTGAATACCCGGTAATCGTAAAAACTTTCCGCTATATGTTTCAGTTTTTCCTCGCAGGCCTCTATCAGAGGGCCGACAAAACCGCCGGACGCCCCGGAAGCGTGAATAAGGACGTATTCCTCTCCGCTTTCCGCGTCTATAAGCCGAACTTCGGGAAGAGAATCTTCTTTTAAAAAAACGTATAATAAAAAGCGTCCCCCGGATAATTCCCCGGTAATTACATACCGGCCGCCCTCCTGTATTATACCGGCCTTAAAAAGCTTTTCCGCGTTAAGAACCCTGTTTTTAAAAATATTTTCGACGTTCAGCATTTCTCTTTTTCAGGTTTGCAGTTATTTATTACGCGTCCGCCATCTTAAAACCAGGACGGACTGAAACTCCCATTCGCAAAAACGCAGGCTATTATTATACGCCGTAATTGTAGCCGTACCCGCCCGGCGAGGGTGATCAGTTTTTTAATAAGCCGTTTTCCTTAACCCGGAGAAAAAATCTTTCATCATGGCGGCTATTTCCTCACGGCAGACTCCGGAAAGCCATTCCGTCCTATGGTTAAACGACGGGGTATCGAAAATGCACGCATGGGTAACCACGCCGCCGAATTTAGGCTCCTTCACACCGAAAACCACCCTTGGAATTCTGGCGTGTATTATGGCGCCAGAGCACATTACGCATGGTTCCGCAGTAACGTACATAACGCTTTCCGTCAGCCGCCAGTCCCCTATATATGCGCAGGCGGCCTCTATCGCCTCTATTTCCGCATGGCTTACCGGGCTTTTTTTTTCTTCCTTCCTGTTCCTGCCCCGGCCTATTATCTCACCATTCCTTACGATAACCGCCCCGACGGGAACCTCTCCCGCTCCCGAGGCAAGGCGGGCTTCCGCTATGGCTTCAGCCATAAAATCCTCGTGATTCATGAAAGCCCTATCCTTACCATGCCGGCAAAAAGCACGGCCGCAGTTTCCGCCTTAAGCACGCAGTTTAAAGGAGTGTAAGCCCTGAAACCTTTTTCCGTAAGCATTACCGTTTCCTTCTCCGTAAAGCCTCCCTCCGGGCCTATTATAATGCCCACGTTTCTGGCTATACGGTCGGGAAAGGATTTTTCGCCCGCCCTTTCGTGAAAAAGCAGGCAGCTTTCGTGCTCCGCCTTTATTTCAGAAATATTTTTAGCTTCGGTAATCTCCGGCAGGAATTCGTTTTCGCTTTGCAGGGCCGCGTCCCTTACGATGGCTCCGAATCTTACAAAAGCGTTGTCTTTAAGAGAATTAAGACTTCTGGCCGATATTACGGGCACAATCCGCGTAACGCCCAGCTCGGCGTATTTTTCTACCATCCGGTCCATATATTCGCGCTTAGTCAGGCACTGATAAACAGTAAAGTCATATTCGGGACGAACGGCGGCCCTTACCGAATCCACACGCACAAGCACGTTTTTTTTACCTACGGAGGCTATAACGCCCTCCGCAAGGGACGTTTCGGAAAGCAGCTCCACCCTGTCCCCGCTCTGGGCGCGCAAAACGGTTTTAAGCCTGCGGGCTTCGTCCTCCGGCAGCTCTATAACGCCGGAAAGGGCTCCGGAATAAAATATACGCTTCAATCCGTGCATTTTACCGTCTCGAATTCGTATTTTCCCGTATGGTCGATAAGCATGGCGGTAAGAGCGCCTCCGTAAACGCAGCCAGTATCTATGTCGATATTTATTACAGCACCTTTTTTATCCTTTCTTACGAGAGGCTTCTTATCCCCGCCCCTGTTCGTAAAAAGCGGTATATGGCCGTGAACCGTTATATAGTTGAAATAAGGCCTGTCGAATTTCATTATCTCCCTGCTCCATAAAAACGGATGGCGTATAGCTCTTTCTCTGAAAGAACAGTAATCGTACTGGTTTTCCGGCGCCACTCCGTTAAACGCCGCGCCCGCGTGGGAAAAAAAGAATTTGACGCCGCCCGCGGTCTCCTCCGCGTAATCTCTGGAGGATTCTATAAAAGACATATAAGGAGCGAAATAATGAAAAACGTCCTCTCTCGAAATATCCGTCACATCCGACACGAGACCGCCCGAAAAAGACCTTATGGCGGAAAGGCCGATGCGCTCCTGCCATTTATAGTCGGGATAGCGGCCTTCTCCCCGGACATAATCTATGAGCATATCCTCGTGGTTGCCCCTTAGGAGGAGGACGTTAAAATCATTGGCAAGCCCCAGCAGCAGTTTCGTAACCTCTAGGGAGCTTTTGCCTCTGTCAACAAAATCGCCCAGTATAAAAAACCTGGAAACGTCGCACTTTCTAAGCACGGAATTTATAAGGGCGTCCAGGCTTTTTACGCACCCGTGAATGTCACCTATCGCGGCTATCATTTACAAGCCTCGCTCCTGTCCATTCGTCCGCCTCGAGTACGGCCTCTACCCTCCAGCCGGGAGGCGTAAGCCTTTCTATAACCCCGTCGAACTCGCTCCTCAGTATGCCCGAATATATAATATACCTGCCTGCCGCCGCGGCGATCTCGTCTTTTATGGAAAGCAGTACGCTAGATATTATATTGGCGCATACCGCGTCGAACTTCACGCCGCATTTAAGGCTGGAAGTATCGCCCGCCCAAGGGTATACGTTTTTCACACCGTTATTCGCAATATTTTCGGCGCAGTTCGGCAAAGCCGCCGGGTCCGAATCGAAAGCCCAAACCCTTTCCGCTCCCATAAGGGAAGCCGCGATTGAAAGTATACCACTGCCTGTGCCAATATCCAGCACGGAAGCTCCGGCGCAGACAGGCTCCAAAAGCCCGGCTGCGATTCTTGTGGTGCCGTGGGTTCCAGTTCCGAAAGCCATAGACGGGTTTATAAGAACCGTTTTTCTGCCGTCGGAAAAGGTTTTGGGTTCGAAAATAAAATATACCGACCTGCAGAGCCAGCCCTCTTTTATAAACTCCTTCCATTTATCGCGCCAGCCTGTTTCCTCAACGTTTTTTGAAGTAAATCCCACGCCGAAGGCGGAGAAAAAATCATCCATATTGTCGGACGCGTAAACAAGATACGTAACTTCGCCTTTGAATTCTTCCGCCGCCACAAAGGCGCCCATTTCGTCCAAAATTTCCGAAAGCCTTTCAGGAAGGCCGTTAAGTCTGTACTCGATCATGGCAAGGATTATTACACAAGACTTGAAAACTTACAACGTATTATGCGATAATTTCCTTCTATGAGAATAAGCGCACGCCTGGCAAAACTTTATCCCCTTTCACGCAGAGCCGCTAAAGAAGCCATCGCCTGCGGCCTCGTGACCCTGGACGGGAAAACCGTGCTGAAAGACGCCGATTCCGACGGAGTCCTGGAATATAACGGAGAAATATTAAAGCCGTCTTTTCTGCCGGAAGATTACCTGATATTAAAAAATAACGACTTGGTTTTCATATATAAGCCTCCTTTCATGCACTCCGACAGGCAGCGGCCTTCGGACGGTCTTACAGTAAGCGATATAATGGAAAAATTCCCCGGATACGAAAGTATATCCCGTCTGGACTTTGAAACGGACGGGATCATAGGGGCCGTCAGAAAGGGGCTTAAAATAAACGGACTGAAAAAACGTTATCTGGCCGTGGTTTCCGGCAGCTTTCCTGAAACTGTCGCCGCGGCCTGGTCCGTGGACGCGGATAATAGGCGCAGGGTGCGCATTGTGGAGGACGGCGGCGGGAACCCGGTTTTAATGAAAAAATTAAAAGAAAAAAACGGCCTTTCCCTTATAGAAGCGACTCTCGAAAAAGCAGCGCGGCATCAGATAAGAGCTTTCTGCGCCCATTCCGGCCACCCCATACTGGGAGATAAAATATACGGCGGCATGGAATTTCACCGACTGTGCCTCCACTGCGAAAGGGTAACGATAAACGGTATTACGGCGGATTCCGGCGATTTCGGGCGAAAATTCGCGGCAATTATTGATTAACTCGAAGTTATGCATTATAATAAAGGGATAAAAACCGGCGGTAACGAAAAATGATAAAAGAAGAACTTTTGGAAGTCCTCGCCTGTCCCAAATGCAGGCAAAGCGTAAGGTTATCAAAGGATAACCTATATATAGTCTGCGACGGCTGCGGCCTCCTTTACGAAATAAAGGACGACATACCCGTTATGCTTATAGACAGCGCCATTCCCTCGGAAAACACAGAGAAACTTTAAAATGCGTATCCTTTCCTCCTCCGAAATATCGTATATTGAAAAAAGAGCTTCGGAAGAAACCGGCATACCGGAAATAATACTTATGGAAAACGCCGCTTCAGCCGTTTACCGGGAAATCTCCCTCATGGAAAAACGGCCGGAGAAAGCCGCAGTATTGTGCGGGCGCGGCAATAACGGAGGGGACGGGTTCGCCTGCGCAAGAAAGCTTATTGCTTCGGGCGTTGAAACGACGGTTTTTCACCCGGCGGATACGGGAGCGTTCCCGCCTGCCGCGGCAATAAACTATAAAATACTGAAAAATTCCGGAGCGGACTTAAGGCCCTTTGAAAAGCCTTACGATTTTTCGGGATATGATCTGATAATAGACGCCCTTTTCGGAACCGGCCTGAAACGTCCTCTCGATGGCCAATATAAAGAAATAACGGAGGCCGCGAACATGGCCGGGGGCTTTAAGCTGGCCGTGGATATTCCCTCCGGCCTTTCGGCCGACAGCACCGGCGTCCCGGGGGCGGTTTTCAGGGCGGATATGACGGTAACCTTTACCGCCATGAAAATATGCCAGACAATGTATCCGGCCAGAGCCTTCTGCGGAAAAGTAATAACGGAAAACATAACATTGCCGGAAAAGCTCTTTCCGGAAGGCCCGAAAACGGTATTTTCATCGAGAGACGCTCTGCCGGAAATAAAAAAGCGGCTCCCCGACACCCATAAAGGCGACTACGGCCACGCGGCAGTAATAGGCGGTTCCTCCGGCAAAACGGGAGCGGCCTATCTGGCGTCTCTGGCCGCCCTGAAATCCGGAGCGGGGCTCGTAACGGCGGTTTACCCTTCAGAGGGCGGAGCGTACTTCGCCCAGGCTCCTGAAATAATGACGCTGCCTGTAAACTGCGGCCCCTGCTTTACGGAGAAAGACGCGGAAAGCGCGGCCCGCTTCATAAACGAAAACAGAATATCCGTCCTTTGCCTGGGCTGCGGCATAGGCGGAAGCGGCGAAACAGCCTCTTTCGTCAAAAAGCTGATACGCCTTATAGATAAGCCGCTGATAATAGACGCGGACGGGATAAACGCCCTTGACGAAAAAGACTTGGAAACCATAAGAGGCAGGGCCGTGGTTACTCCCCATCTGGGAGAATTTTCCCGGCTTTCCGGCATGAGCGTTGAGGAAATAAAAGAAGGCCGCCCGGAAACAGCCAGAAATTTCGCCTTTCGTCACGGAATTACCCTTGTGCTTAAATCCGCGGAAACGGTAATAGCCTCCCCGGACGGAAGCGTAACGATAGCCTCTTACGGAACGCCGGCCCTTGCAAAAGGCGGAAGCGGCGACTGTCTGGCGGGGATAATAACGGGCCTTATGGCCGCGGGCATGGGAGCAGAGGAAAGCGCCGAGCTTGCCTGCTTCCTGCTGGGAGAAAGCGCGAAACTGGCGGAGGAAAAAAACGGCGAAAACTCCGTGCTTGCCACGGACGTGATAAACCTTATCGGAGCGGCTTTCAATGGGCTTTAAAAGAACGCTTGAAAGCGAAAGGGATATGGAAGCTATCGCCTGCGAGCTATCAGAAAGCCTTAAAGGCAAAAAGATACTTCTTAACGGAGAACTGGGAGCCGGAAAAACGACTTTCGTAAAATATCTTGCCGCCCATATGGGTTTTTCCGGCGATATATCCAGCCCAACCTTCTCCATAGCCAACAGTTATTCCTGCAAAGAAGGCAGGATAATACACTTTGACCTTTACCGCCTTGAAACGGAGGAAGAGCTTGAGGCCACAGGATTTTACGAAATGATAGCCGACCCGGAAGCCACCGCCGTGGTGGAATGGGCGGAGAAATTCGACCTGGCCCCTTATATAGGAAGCCATGTAAGCATAACAATAAGGGCGCTGCCCGGCGGCGCCAGAGAATTTGAAATGGAATAAAGAAATGTCCAGAAATTTAAAGATAACGACAGAATTATCCGGGAATAGAGAAAAAGCGGAAGCCGTAAAGGATTCCCTTGAAAACCTCAGCCTGTACCTGAACGAAATAGAAAGAATAATAAATATGGCTCCGGGCGAAGCTACGGAAGAGGAAAAAAAATACAAGCTTCAGATACTGGAACGGCATATAGCCGATATGAACGACCTTTTCAGGCTCATATCGGGCGAAGGCAAACGCGGAAATATTACATTATCATAAACCGGAGAAAAGAATGGCAAAAGAGCTGTCAAGCAGGATAAATCCTGCCGAGTACGAATCCTCTGTTTACGAATTCTGGCTGGAAAAAAACCTGTTCCACGCGGACGAAAAATCCGAAAAGCCCGGGTATTCCATTGTCATTCCGCCCCCTAACGTTACGGGCGTTCTCCACATGGGCCACGCTCTAGACGAAACCATACAGGATATATTAGCCCGCTTCAAACGCCTTAAGGGGTTCGAGGTGCTGTGGCTGCCGGGGATGGACCACGCTGGCATAGCCACACAGAACGTTGTTGAAAAGCAGCTTGCCAAAGAAGGCAAAACCAGGCACGACCTGGGCAGGGAAGCCTTTATAGAGCGGGTATGGGAATGGAAAGCGAAATACGGCGGCGGCATACTTAAACAGCTGCGGGCGCTCGGCTCGAGCTGCGATTGGGAGCGGGCGCGCTTTACTATGGACGAAGGGCTTTCGAAAGCCGTGAGAGAGGTTTTTTACACCCTTTATCACGAAGGGCTGATATACCGCTCCAACAACTATATGGTAAACTGGTGCGTCCGCTGCCATACGGCGTTAAGCGACCTTGAGGTGGACTTTCAGGAAAGGGACGATTTCCTCTACCACCTGCGCTACCCCATCGAAGGGGAGGACGGCTTCGTTACGATAGCCACCACGAGGCCGGAAACGTATCTCGGAGACACTGCAGTGGCGGTGCATCCCGGCGACGAGCGCTTTGCAAGGCTTATAGGCAAAAACGTGATATTGCCGGTTATAAACAGAAAAATACCTGTAATAGCCGACGAGTTCGTCGAAACGGAATTCGGCACCGGCTGCGTTAAAATCACGCCGGCCCACGACCATAACGACTTTGAAGTAGGCAGGCGGCACAACCTTGAAACCATAACCTGCATAGACGATAACGGCCTTATAATGCCTGGCTTCTGTGACAGCTTTACCGGTCTCGACAGAAACGAAGCCAGAAAGGTTGTCGTGGAAAAGTTCAGGGAACTGGGCCTTTTGGGAGAAGTAACGCCTTTAAGGCACAACGTAGGCTGCTGCCAGAGGTGTTCTTCCGTTGTGGAGCCTATGGTCTCCATGCAGTGGTTCGTAAAAGTGAAGCCTCTCGCGGAAAAAGCCGTTCAGGCCGTCAGGGAAGGAAAGACGAGAATAATCCCAAAAACATGGGAAAACACATACTTTGAATGGATGAACAATATAAGGGACTGGTGCATATCCCGCCAGATATGGTGGGGCCACAGGATACCCGCCTGGTACTGCGACAAATGCGGCCATATAACGGTTGCGAAAACTGACCCGGACAAATGCGAAAAATGCGGCTCCGCGGAAATTCATCAGGAAACGGACGTGCTGGACACGTGGTTTTCGTCGTCTTTATGGCCCTTTTCCACCATGGGATATCCGGAAAAGACGGAAACCCTTAAAAAGTTTTACCCTACTTCCGCTCTTGTTACGGGCTTCGACATACTTTTCTTCTGGGTGGCCCGTATGATGATGATGGGCATAAAATTTATGGGAGACGTGCCTTTCAGGGACGTATACCTGCACGCTCTCGTGCGGGACGAACACGGCCAGAAAATGAGCAAATCCAAAGGAAACGTCATAGACCCGCTTATTATGATAGAAAAGTACGGAGCGGACGCGTTCCGTTTCGCCCTTGCCGTATTTACCGCCCAGGGACGCGACATAAAGCTGAACCCGGACAGAATCGAAGGATACCGCAATTTCATAAACAAAATATGGAACGCGGCCAGGTTTATATTAATGAATATGGGAGACTCAGCCCCTGCGCTTGACAGGGAAAACCTTGCGGACGAGGATAAATGGATACTTACAAAGCTTGAGAAAACCGCGAAAAAGGTATCGTCTTCCATAGAGGGCTACGCTTTCAACGAAGGCGCTTCCGAGCTTTATCAGTTTTTCTGGATGACCTTCTGCGACTGGTATCTCGAAATAATAAAGGAGCGCCTTTTCAAAGGGGAAGGCAAATCGAAGGAACAGGCCGCGGCAACGGCGGCTTTCGTGCTGGAAAAATCCATGATCGCCATGCATCCCTATATACCTTTTGTAACGGAGCATATATATAAGGCTCTGACAGGCAGGGAAACGATCATGTACGAAACCTATCCGGACGGCCTCGATTTCGGCTTCGAGCAGGCGGAATCGGCCATAGACAACGCCATAGAGCTTATAAACCTCGTAAGAAACATCAGGGGAGAATACAATATAGCCCCCGGAGCCTGGCTGGAGCTTTATATAACCTCCTCCGACAGCGGAAAGCTGAGCGATTTTGAAAAAGCCTCGGGCATTGTCAAAAAAGCCGCGAGAGTATCTGAAATCCACGTGAACGCCGCCGCTCCGGAGGATTCCGCAAGCGGCGTGGGAACCGGTTTCGAGATAAAAATACCTTTGGCCGGAGCCATAGACACGGAGGAAGAAAGAGCCCGCCTGGAAAAAGAAAAGAAAGCGGCGGAAAAGGATTTCGCCCTTTACGGCGGCAAGCTGAAAAACCAGCGCTATCTTGAAAAAGCTCCTGCGGAAGTCGTAGAAAAAGACAGAAAGACTTTCGAAGAAGCAAAAGCCAAACTTGAAAAAATAAACGAGGCCCTTTCGAGGCTGCGGAAATAAAATGGCCGGATACGACAGCTCCAAGCCCTGGATACGGCGTATATTTTCCGGGAAAAACGCGTTGTTTTTCCTGATCATGGCGGCGGCTTTCGCCGCCCTGAACATATACAGGCTCAACGACCCGCTGCCGGCAGGTTCTAAAATTGAGGATTTTACGTTGACAACCCAGTCCGGCGAGCGGTTTAATATTTCTGAAATAAAGACTCCCGTGGTATTGGTTTTTTATAAAAAACACCAGTATTTTTCCAACTTCGTGTTCAATAATCACTACCGCAGGCTCCTGCCCCAGTTAAAATTTTTGCAGGATAACAACTACGCCCAGGTAATAGTAATAGCCGAGGGATACGACACTCCGGAAAAAATGGCCGCCCTTGCCTCCGACCGGGATCACCCGGTTCTTAAAAGTATAGGCTACGCGGCCGATACGGCGAAAGTAGCCAAAGCTTTCGGAGTAAGAAGCTGGCCCCATCTGTTCGTTATAGGAAGCGACGGAACGGTGCTCTACGAAGCCAAACTTACCGGTGCGGACCATATAAAATCGATATTATGGAGAGATTAAATGAAAAACTTTTTTAACACCGACGATATTCTCCCGAAGTACGACGTGGTGATACTCGGAGCCGGTCCGGCCGGATGTGCGGCGGCCCTTTACACGGCGAGGGACGATCTTTCCGCCATAATATTCGAGAAAAATTATCCGGGCGGCAACGTGGCCATAACGGAAATGGTAGAAAACTATCCCGGCATAGACGTGGGCATAACAGGCAGCGACCTGGCTAATAAGTTTTTCTCCCAGGCGGTAAAATTCGGGGCCCAGGTAAGATACGGAGTATGCCAGAAAGTTGAGCTGGAAGACGATTACAAAATAATAACCCTGGAGGACGGCAGGCGGGTAATGGCAAAGGCCCTTATAATAGCCACCGGCTCCAGGCCGAAAAGAATAAACGTTCCCGGAGAAGCCAAATTTATAGGCCGGGGCGTGTCTTTCTGCGCCACATGCGACGGAGGCTTTTTTAAGGACAGGGAAGTTATAGTCCTGGGCGGAGGAAACTCGGCTCTGGAAGAAGGAATGTACCTTACACGCTTTGCCTCGAAAGTAACGATCATACACAGGAGGGACAGCTTCCGGGCGTCAAAAATAGTCCAGAAACGGGCTTTCTCCAACGACAGGATAAAATTTATAATGGACGCCTCCGTTATAGAGATACTGGGGGAAGAAAAGCTGACCGGCGTAAAAATCAGGAACGCTAAAACCGGGGAAGAATCCGTGGTAAACGCCGACGGCGTATTTATTTTTGTGGGATACGACGCCAATACCGACACATTTAAGGACCTGCTTGAGCTTACGCCGGACGGCTTTATAAAGGCAGGAGAAACCACGGAGACGAGCGTCCCCGGCATATTCGCGGCAGGCGACGTGCGCAAAAAGGAGCTTATGCAGATAATAACGGCCGCCGCAGACGGAGCGGTAGCCGCTAAAATGGCCGAAAAATACGTAACAGAAATAGATGCCAACGAAAGGTGAGCCGGTCGTGTCCATTGTGGGCACGCCCATAGGAAATCTAGGCGATATATCTCACAGAGCTTTAGAAGCTGTAAAAAAAGCCGACGTAATATTTGCGGAAGATACCCGCACGGCCATGAACCTATTAAACCACCTGGGGTTAAAAAAACGGATAGTTTCGTGCCACAAGGACAACGAGCGCGCTTCGACCGCTAAAATATTAAAAGAAGCTGATTCGGGAAATAAAATAGTCCTTATAAGCGAAGCCGGGATGCCGTGCATATCGGACCCGGGAGCAGAAGCGGTAAAAGAGCTGCTTGAAAAAGGCGTCCCTTTTGAAATAATATCCGGCCCCACTGCCCTTATACACGGGCTTATAGCTTCGGGATTTTCCGGCGGGCCTTTCTTTTTTTACGGCTTTCCTCCCCATAAAAGCTCCGAAAAAAGAAAGGCTTTTCAAAAACTCCGGGAAATACCTGCCCCGATTATATTCTACGAATCGCCACGCAGAGCGGCGGAAACAATCGGAATGCTGCTGGAATTTTTTCCCGCTCCCATAGCCTGCTGTCGAGAGCTTACTAAACTCCATGAAGAAACGATATTCATAAACGGGCCGGAGGATATGGAAAACCTTACCTTAAAAGGAGAGTTCGTTCTCGTGGCGGATAATTCCTCCGCGGCCGTTAAAGAAAAAAACGAGGCGGGCTTCGACGCGGCTGAAATATGCGGCAGACTTTCAGAAGAAGGATTTTCATCCCATGAAACAGTAAAGATACTGAAAGCTCTCGGCTTAAAAAGGAACAACGCCTATAAAATAGTAATGGAAAACGCCGCTGAAAAGCCTTAACCTTGTATTCAGCCGAGCATATTCTTTACTATACCGTAGCCCACTATAAGACACAGCATTATCATCACGGAATCGTAAACCCGTTTTTTGGATGCCACGCTTTCCGGCGTAACGGCCGCAAGCTTGCTTTTCTCACTTTCCGGAAGCCTTTCCGTTACCGTTTTCGCGATTTTATCGAGCCCGTCGCACAGAGACGTCATTATAACGGTGTGCTTTCCGTCGTTAAGTATTATTACCCACCTGGCGAAAGCGGAAAGGCTCTGGGCGTATTCTATCTCCCCAAGGTTTACGGAGGAGGTACGCAGAACGGTCTTTACCGTGATTTCGTTTTCCGTAACGGTAATCCTGCGCATAAAAGAGGAAAGAAAAAAGGCCGCCGCTATAACATCCACAATAAGCAGCACGGGCAGGCGCGCCACCGCGTCCAGATTTTCTTCCTGAAGAGTAAAAAACGCCAGGCATAAAAGCAGCAGACCCTGTATAACCATATGCCTGGGAGAAGTTTTAAAACTTTGCAAAATCCACCTCTACAAACATTTTGTTAAACAGGTACGGGTCATCTTTAAGGAGTCTGCTCATAGCTGTATAAAAACCGTTGAGATTTTTCATACCCAGATTCATAAGGGCGGAAGCCACGCCGGAACGGTAATCCGCGCCGAAGGTCTCGTCGTATCTGCCGATATAAGATTCAAGGCGGGCGTCGTTAAAATTACACAGGAAATAAAGCATCATATAAAACCCGGTAAGCCTGTCCTCGTAGCCCAACCTGTCCAGAGAGCCGTAGGAAGCCTCCGCGTTGACGAAATCCCCTGCCCAGGTAAAATAATACATGGACGCTTTATAAAGCCCCTGATAGGTATAGTCTATATCCGTAAGCCTTTGCAGGTATTTAAGACCGGAGGCCCTGTCTTTAAGGAATACGGAGGCAAAAACCATATCCTTTAGATATACCTTGTCCCCGGCGAAACGCCGGTTGAAGGCCGCCGCGTCTTTGCCGCCCAGCTTGAGCATAACGTATTTTTTAGCCAAAGTGTAATATCTGTCCGGATTGTCGGCGTCCTTATATCCGGCAGTAGGCGTATGGCGCATTTTGAGAAGGTCCTGAACGGAGGGCACTCTAAACACGGGGGAACCGTCCAGCCTGGAAAGCAGAGAGGCGTCGTACCCTTCGAAATAATCCATCAGAATACCTGCGGACACCGCCAGAGCGTCGTCCGTGCGGGCGATGGAAAGGGCTTCCTTATGCTTGTCGTAACGCCCGCCGGCAAGAAGGGAGAGATAAACGTTGCGTATATCCTCAAGGGAAGGCTTGCCGGAATTTTCTATATTGGCCGAGGATATTTTCATGGCCTGGTCGAAAAATGAGAAAGCAAGGGCCCTGTCTCCCGTCCTGTAATGGACGAGCCCGGTGCCGAAATAAGCCTGCCCCAGCTCTTTATCCTGAGCGGCCGCCCTGCCGAAAGCTGCAAGGGACTCTTTATTATCCCCCAGGTTGAAATAAGCTATGCCAAGGTTATAAAGCACGGACGCGTTGCCTGCCAGCAGCTTTTCCGCCTCCCGGAATTTTTTAACGGCTTTTTCAAAATCGAAGGCGTAAAAGGCGTCCACGCCCTCGTTGTTGCGTTTCATGCCCTCGAGCTTTTTAGTGGCCTGCTCTTTTTCGCTGTCCTTCAATGTGGATCTTCCCATAATCAGGAACTGCACTATCTCGTCCGGCTCTAGAAAAAGCGGATAAGCAAGCATAGAGGCCGCGTCCGTTCCCGTATCGTCGAAACGGTACGTAAAGCTCATATCGTCGAGCACCGGTATCACGTCGAACTTAAAGGCGGGCGTGCGCACGTTGGCAACCGCCGGATTGTTTCTGAAAGAATCGGTTAAAGCGAGCATAACGTCCGGCTGGCGAAGGTTCCACGTAATTACGAGACGATACCAGAAGGTATCCGGCCTGTCCGCGTCCATTTTTTTAGACGCTGCATCGGCCTCGCGGAAGCGTTTGCCGGTTATAAGCAGGTAAGTTTTATAGTAATAATACTCGTGGCCCAGATTCTCCGGAACTTTAGCCAGATATCCGGAGGCCCCGGAAATACTGCCGTTCTTAAGACTGTAAACGGTGCGGGCCAGATTGAGCCACGGGCTTTCCCTTTTAACGAATATCAGAGGTCTGACTTCGCGCCTGTCCTTTTCATAAAGGCACACATGCTTGGCATAGTAATAAAGAAGCTTATCCCCGCCTGCGCTTTTATAGGCGGACCGGATGAAAGAGCCAGCGTCCGTAAGGCGGCCGGCGAATATGAGCACTTCGTAATTAAGAGCGTTAAGGTCTTCGTCCTTCGGATAGTCCTGGAGAAGAAATGAAAGCTCGTCGAGAGCCTTGCCGAAATCCATGGAATTTATATAGCTGCGCACAAGGCGCACCCGGTATTCCTTTTTAGGGGCGAGAGCGATAAGAGTCCTTAAAGCTCTGGCTTCGTCGTTATAGCGTTTGTAGTCGTAAAAAAGAGACGCAAGCTTATTGCAGCCCTCCTCCGTGGCTCCGGGGGCATAAAGGGCTTCCCCGGCGTAGGAAAGGGAGGACGTCATATCGTCTAAATGCCTGTAAGCGTTCGCAAGGTTATAGTTTACGGAAAAATCCTTAGGGTCGAATTTTTCAAGGATATTTATGCCGTCTTTATATTCTCCGATGCTTATTAAAAAGTTAGCGTAGTTTGAAAGTATGAAAGGCGACTTCGAATCCGTATCGAGAGCCTGCTTGTAATAATAGGCGGCTTTCGCCGTATCGCCCTGTTTCAGGGAGATATTGGCCATATCCACATATACCCGCGGGGATTTGTTCGTACGGATAAGCCGGGTTACGAATTTTTCGGCCTCGGCCACCTTTTCCTGCTGGGCAAGAACGGCGGCAAGGTTCATAACCGCCTCGTCGAAATCCGGGTCTGCCGCCACGGCCTCCCTGAAATTAAGCTCTGCCTGCGGAATATTGTTCAGAAGATAATAGCATACGCCGATATTGTAGAAAGCCGTGGCTTTGTTCTGCTGAGCGGCTTCGCGGTAATAGTCTATCGCCGTGCCGAAATCGCCGCTGGCAAAATATTCGTTGCCCTCCGCGATAGTTTCGTTTTCGCTTTTGGCGACGGATTCGATAGGCAGATCCGCAGTAAGATTGTCGCTTACGATTTCACGTTTCTCGCCGCATCCGGAAACGATTAAAACCGCGGCGGCGGCAATAAAAACCCGTATAAAACTCAAAAGCCGGCCCCACACATATTTAATACGCATATATTACACGCGGTACGGATATATTTCAACACCCTTCGTTCATATCCGCGCCAAGGTTGGAAAGCCTGTCGGCCTCTTTGTTAAGCTCCCTTGGCACGTGGGCTATATCGTATTTAAGACCGTCGAGAATGGATTTTAGTTCCAGAAACAATATTTTAAGCTTCTCGTCCTTAACTCTGTATTCGCCTTTTACCTGCTTTACTATAAGCTCCGAATCGAGACGAAAGCTGACCCTGTCCGGATTAAGGGCCGCCACCGCCCTGGCGGCTTTTATGGCGGCGGTATATTCCGCGATATTGTTGGTGGTAACGCCAAGAGGAAAGGCTTTTTCCTCCACAGCCGCCCCGGAAGCGTCGTATATTATATAACCGGCTCCGGCAGGCCCCGGGTTGCCTCTCGAAGCCCCGTCGGAAAAAACCGTGTAGGGCACTTTCAGGCTTCCTCTTCCTTCTTGACGTAGTAAAGTATACGCTGGCAGTGAGGGCAGCTGTAAATGGACTTGTCCTTTTTAACGTCCACGTAAAGCTGGGGAGGTATGCGCATATAGCACCCGTCGCAGACTTCGTCCTCCACGGCGGCAACGCCTATATTGTTTCTGTGGGCGCGCACGCGGTCGTATTTAGACACCACGCTTTTTTTCATGCCGGAAGCGAACTCCTCCCTTTTTGCTTTAAGGGCGGCAAGCTCCTCCTGAAGCTCCTTATCCTCGTCAACTTTATGATTTTTCAGCTCGTCCAACTGTTTGGAGAGATTTTCCGTAAGCTCGTTTATGGAAGCGTATTCGGATTCGTATTTAAAATTAAGGGCGGTCATATCCTTTAACTGGGCGTCCCCGTCGGAAACGCTTTTCTTAAGAGCGTCCAGCTCCCTTAAAACGGATTCGTACTCTTTATTATTCTGTACGGAAGTCAGCTTTTTCTGAGAATTTACGAGAAGGTCTTTCTTTTCGCTCAAAGCGGCTTCGAGAGACGTGTAAGCCTTTTTGTTCTCATGCAAAGCGCTCTGTATGGCGTCGTGGCCCTTCTTAGCTTTTTCAAGCTTCTCGTTCAGAGCTTTTATCTGCTGAGGCATATCCGTTATAACCGATTCGATCTCGGCTATACGGGTATCCATACGCTGAAGCTCTACAAGCTGACTTAAAATTTCCTGCATTTGGTTACCCCCATGAAACAATCTGCATACTTCTTTTTTCTATATGAATTTCAACGTCAAACCTGTTTTTAAGCACCTCGGCAAGCCTGTCAAGGTATATCTCCTCCGTAGCCTGGTGCCCGGCGTCTACTATGCAGAATCCGGCCTCGGCCGCGTCGAGAGCGTCGTGATACTTCATATCCCCCGTAAGCAGCACTTTAACGCCTTTTTTAAGACAATCCTTCCATAATGAAGCCCCGGAACCGGTGCAGACGGCGACGCGCGAAAAAGGCTCCGTATCAGGCATGTTGGTGCGCACGTCATCGGTTTTCAGCCTGCTTTTGACGAGCGAAATAAACCCGGCGAGGGAATATTCCCTATCCAGGCGGCATATCTCGCCGATGCCGTAATCGAAGCCGTCCTCAAGCCTTATGATGTCGAAAGCGGGCTCCTCATAAGGATGCGCTTTTAAAACCGCCTCCAGCACGGAGTCCATAAGCTCCTCCCGGACAACGGTCTCTATCTTTACCTCGTCCACTATTTCCCCGACCCCCGGTTCGCCGATAAAGGGATTGGCATTTTCGTTGGGAGTAAACATCCCCACTCCCTCGGACATAAAGCCGCAGCCGGAATAATTGCCCTGAACTCCCGCCCCGGCGACGCGCAGGGCTTCAAGTATCTTTTCCTTATAATCATAAGGCGCGAACACTGAAAATTTAAACCGGCCCAGGCTGCCTTCCTTTACGATAAAACCCTTTTCCTTATCCGCCCCCAGAAGGCGGCGGATATGGGCGTTGGTTCCGTCGGGAGCCATATCTATATTAGTGTGGTAGGAAAGTATATCCAGACCGCCGCGCACGGCTTCTATCGCCCTTTTATCCGCGCTCCGGGAGCAAAGAAGCCCTTTGGAAGCGCGAAAAAAAAGGGGGTGATGAGTTATAAGCAACTCACACCCCTTATTTATGGCCCGTTTTATAGAATTTCTGTCAGGATCGAGACTTAAGGCTATTTTTTTAACTTCCCTGTCCCCGGAGTAAACCTGGGGCCCGGAAAAATCCCACTCGGATTGTTTTCTTATATCGGCATATTCGGATTCAAAAAACGAGATAATGTCTGATATCTTGGGCAACATATACTCTCAAATATTGTAGAAACGGACGCCGCCGCGCTCCTTAAAAACTTCCGCCGGACGGGAAAATCCCGCCCGGCGAAAACTATGGGCCAACTAGGACTTGAACCTAGGACCTACCGGTTATGAGCCGGTGGCTCTAACCAACTGAGCTATTGGCCCGTAAAAAATCTCCCAGGATTGGGAGATATGTTTATCTCAAATATGGAAGGTTTTGTCAACATATTTTTTTATTTTTTCCGTTAATCCAGAGAAACGCCCTTTTCCTGAAAATATTTCCCAAACACATCCTCGCCCGGACGTAGTTTTATTATCCTGTCTATTTTATTTCTGGTATATGAATTAGCGGAAATATTGGTGTAATAAGGCTCGCCGGACCAATTTCCTCCGGGATAATAAACGCCGAAATTAAAAAGATGAGGGTCCGGCACGTTGGAATCCGCGTTATAAATCTCTATAACGTTATCGAACTCGTCAAATACGACTCCCCATACAGCAACCACATGCTGAGCCAGCGTGGATTCGTCCGTATAAGTCAGCCCTATCGCCTTGCCGTTTTCAAGAGCGTCCTTTATATGATATTCAAAATCTTCCTTAGACCATATATAAAACTGTTCGCCTACCTTGTCGTCCAGCGTAAAAACGTCAGAAAAACAGCCTAAGCCACGGTAAGAGCCGTAATCACGGCCAAGTATGAACCAGTTGACGGCGCCTAAAGGGTCCCCTCCTTTATTGGGGAAGGTTTTTCTGAAAAGGTTGCCTATACTGCTTTTATTATCTTCCCCGGCGCTAATGTCGTACTGAGCCAGACATTTTTCCGCATCATAGGAACCGGGATTTATTTCCTTATATTTATTCACATATTTTTCGTTAAGGGACATCCACCAATGCAGCATACTGGAAGCGGCCATAGCCCAGCACATCTGGCTGTCGTTATAGGTATGCGTAGCGTAAGCCCTTTTAACCACGTTATACCACCCGCCGTCCCCTTTCTCCGGCCAGTAATAAAACGGAGCATCTCCTTCCCTGATAAGCTCCCCCTCGGAAGGCGTTTTCACCCCTTTTACCCAAACAACTCTCTTTGAAGGCGACTGATTGCCGATCTGATACACCGACACTTTCCCGATGGAATTTTTACCTTCCGCATCCGTAAAAGATATCCCCGCGCTCCTGCTCCATATAAGTTTATTATCTTTTATAAACACCCGGTAAAAATCGCTGAGGCCTTCGGTATGCTTTTCCAATTTTATCCAATCCGGCAGGTCGTTTTTTATATTGTAAACCGTATAAGCGGAATTCCTTACAACGGTAAAATATTCCTCCGCGTCCCCGTTTGACGCTATATTTATGCTGGTTCTGCTTATGACTATGCCCGAATCATACGACGCCGAAACATTTACGTAATTTTTTACGCCGTTCCCCGAGGAAACGGTTATATAAGCGCCGCCCGCGCCTCTGGCGGTTACAAGGCCGTCTATAGAAACCTCCGCCACGGAGGAATCGGACGAAGAATATTCAAGAAGCCTGTCGTCGGCGTTTTCCGGTAATATCGAAGGAGAAAGAACGTAACTCTCCCCCACAAGCAAAGATATATTCTCTGGCTCAACGGCTATTTCCCTTACAGGTATTCCCGTAACCGTAACGGCGCACGTAGCGGTAAAGCCTCCGTCCTCCGTTATCGCGGTAATATTCGCAGAACCGATTTTTTTTGCAAGCAACTCGTTGAATGAAGTTATCTCCACGACTTCTTCGTTATCAGACACGAAAGTCACACGTTTGTTATCGGCGTTACCGGGAAGTACGGAGGCGGAAACAACGCGCTTTTCAAGCCGCTCCATGCCGATACTGCTTTGCTCCAGGGTTATACCCGTCACCCGTATAATATTTTCCGGCGCGGCGGATACTTTAACATAAACGGACGCTTTTACGTCCGCCATGTCTTCCATAAAAACCTCTATAGCCGCCAAGCCAGGCGACCTGCCGGTAACTATACCCGATTCGTCCGCATAAGCTACCGATTCGTCGGAAGATTTCCAGAGAAATTTACCGCCCGAAGTCTCCGGAAAGACCTCCGCGAAAAATTTTACCGTATCTCCTACTGAAATATCGGCAGAATCAGGTTTTATAAGTATTTTTTCAGGTTTTGGCGCCGACACCGTTACTTTTACAGTGTCCTTTGCGGAAGAGTTTTTTATCCAGGCGGTAATAAAAGCCTCCCCCGGTTTTATACAGGTGACGAGGCCTGAATCGTCGACGGATACGACGGAAACGTCGGATGAAAAAAAGACTACGCCGTCATAGCGGGCGTTTGCGGGCAAAACCTCTATAGAGGCGGAAAAAGACCCGCCTGCTTCCATAAAGCGGCTCCCGCCTATTATCCTGATCTCCCTTGCTTCCGGAACCGACTCATCGGAAGAACCGTTTAAAGGCCGCCCGGAATCGGAGCACCCCGAAACGAATAAGGCCGATAAAAAACAAGCCGTAAAAAAACGCGCCGACAGGCTGAATATCCTGCATACCATAAAAATCACCGGCCCTATAAATTACGCCTCCGCAGCGAACGAAAGCGAGCGTATATTATCATAAAAACAAAGCCGGTCAATAAAGAAAAAAGCCTTTATAAAAAGGCATAAAAAACGTATAATGCTTAATATTTTTCGGAGCCCTGCATAATGAAGCTTTTTCAGCGTTACGTTCTGCGCAGTTTTTTAAAATATATACTTATAGTGGGCCTGTTCGTAACACTCATGTCCCTCATATCCTCCACCATGGGCGAGTCAAAGGACCTGGCTGCTTACGACTACTCTCTGTTCGATTTCCTGAAGCTCCAGATTTACGCGATAGCATTAAACCTTAATATGACCATGCCGGCCACAACGACCATAGCCGCCGTAATAGTGATAATTATGCTTATGCGCAGCAATGAGCTTCTCGCCTATGTAAGCCTTGGGGGAACTATACTGAGCCTGGCCGTGCCTTTCGTAACGGTGGGTATGTTCATAACGGCCGGCATGACGCTGTGGGAATACGAAGTAATACCCAACGTGCGCGTTGCCAGAGAAGAACTGAGAACCCATATGAAGGGAATGCAGTACAATAAATCCGCCACATACACAAATATCTGGATGATGGACGGGGACAGGAAGCTTGTAAATATAAACTTTATAGACATGATAGGCGGGGTAATAAACGGCGTTACGGAATACGTGATAAACGACGATTACGAAATAACGAGAGTGGATAAAATAGAAAGCGCCGTAAGAAAAGACGGCGGATGGGAAATATCGGAGAAGCATATTACGGATATAACCGCAAACCCGCCAGCAGTTACCGTTACTCCGCCCGGGGAGATTATATCGAACAAACTGTGGGACGACCTTATGAAAGTTGCCGTGGTGGAAGTCAGGGCGCTTTCCCCCACCCAGCTTAACACTCTATCAAAAATAATGGAAAAACACGGCATGAGCACCAGCCAGTACGATATGCTTTTTTATTCCAAATTCGCCAACGCGATTTCCGTCGTCGTGCTGCTTATCCTTACCTTTCCCATAGCCATAAATTTTTCAAGAAATTACTCCGTGATAAAAAACGCCGCAGTCACCCTTATACTGGGGCTTACGTTCTGGGTGTTTCAGGCATCCTGCTTCTCTTTGGGAAAAACCGGCATATTATCCCCATTTAACGCCAATTTCCTGCCCATATTCATATTTATAGGCATAAGCGCAGGGATAATATACGTAAGGGAAAACAGAAGATAATAAAAAAGCCGGGAAAAACCCGGCGAAAAATATCAATCGGTAAAAGTCCGCATAATGCGGCTTCTCGTAGGATGGCGCAGCTTGCGCAGGGCTTTTGCCTCTATCTGCCTTATACGTTCCCGAGTAACGGTAAATTTTTTGCCAACCTCTTCAAGCGTATGGTCGGAATCGCAGTCTATGCCGAAGCGAAGCCTCAGCACGCTGGCTTCCCTGGGGCTTAACGTATCCAAAATCGAACGCGTATGCTCTTTAAGCTTTAAATATATTACCTCGTCCGACGGGTTTTTGGCGGATTTATCCTCTATAAAATCTCCCAGACTCGAATCTTCGTCCTCGCCTATGGGCGTTTCGAGAGATACTGGCTCCTTGGCTATCTTCATCACTTTTTTGATTTTCTCCACAGGGATTTCCATTTTGTCGGAAATCTCCTCCGGAGTGGGCTCACGCCCCAGCTCCTGCTGGAGATGCCTGGTAACTTTCATCATTTTATTGATGGTCTCTATCATATGGACGGGAATTCTTATAGTGCGGGCCTGATCCGCTATGGCCCTGGTTATCGCCTGACGTATCCACCATGTGGCGTATGTGGAAAATTTATAACCCCTGCGGTATTCAAATTTTTCCACCGCTTTCATAAGGCCGATATTGCCTTCCTGTATCAAATCCAGAAACTGGAGACCGCGGTTGGTGTACTTTTTAGCGATGGAGACCACAAGCCTGAGATTGGCCTCTATCAGTTTCGATTTTGCCATATCGGTTTCATGCTCGCCCTGAAGAAGGCTTTCGTAGATAACCTCAAGCTCCTGCCTGTCGATCCCAAGTATTTTGTAATGTTTCTGAAAGTTATCCACGGCGGCGGCGTATTTTTTAGTAAGGATATCTATATCTTTAGCGTTTAGACCGTTTTTAATGGCGGCGGCGCTTATCTGCTCCCCGCTGAGAAACTCCCCGGAGGCAGGCTGCTCCAGACGCAGTATCCGGCACATTTTATTCATCTCGGAGGATGCGTCCTGTATGGAGTCGTAGCACAGCTTTATATCGCTTGCGATGGTGCATATCTTGTTGAAATTAACCTTTATGTCTAGCAGTTTATCGGTAACCTCGTTTATGGTGTCCTGCACCTTCTGCTTCATCGTAAGGATCTTGTCTATATCGTTATCGTAAGCGCCGGAGCGTATGGAATCGGAAAGAGATATATCGTCCCTCAGCTTGGAAACTATCTCCTCTATAGTCTCTATAAACTGGGCCTTGAGCTGGGCTTCCTTGTTGTCCTTTATCTCCTTCATGGCTTCTTCGTCGATTTCATCGAAATCGGCGTCTTCCTGCTCCATTTCCATATCGTCTTCCACATCGATAATGTCTTTAAGCCTCATGGTATCGTTTTTAACCGACTCGGCAATCTCCATTATCTTGGCGGCCGTCGTGGGAAAGGAAAGCACGGACTTTATAACCTTGCGCTGGCCGTCCTCTATCTCCTTGGCCACGTCTATCTCCTCGTCCCTGCTTAAAAGGGGGATATTGCCCATTTCCTTAAGATAGAGCCTTACGGGGTCGTCTGTATTGAGGGCGTCCTCCACGTCGTCCTGAAACTCGGAATCAACGGAGGCTATAACGTCTTCGTCGTCCTCGTCCTCATCTATTACGACGGAAGCGGAAAACATGCCTCCCTTTTTCGTTTTATTATCTATAACGTCGATTTTAAGCTGGGCCAGAAGCATGAGGATTTCGTCGATAAGGTCGCTGGATGTAACTTCCTCCGGCAGCACGTCGTTTATTTCGTCAAACGTGAGAAAACCCTTTTCTCTTCCCAGAGCGATAAGCTGCTTTACTTCGGCGATCTTGATTTTTTTCGGCATTATTTATCAGTCTCCCTGACGGGCGTTGCCCGAGGCCAGCCTGCGGGTAAGCTCATCCAATTCTTTTATAAGCGAAATTTTAGCGTCCGCGCCGCCTGCGCTTTTAAGCTCCTCAATAACCGCAAGCTGGCGGCGCTTCAAATGGTTCCTGACTATCTGCTCTTTATTGAGCAGAGCCGCCTTATAGGCGTCTCCGGAAACCTCTCTCGACGCTATCTCGACGAAATCCTCCCCAAGCTCGGGGACAAGTTCCTTAATATCGGCAATCCTGCCGTAAACTTCAAGTATTTTTTTAAATATCGCCCGTATAGATTCGTCTCTGAACATTTCCTCGGACATATCGCATACAAGCCCGTCAACCACATCTATGGAAAGGCACGTGAGACAGGCTATAAAGTCCATTTCGCACGGATAGAGAGCAAGGCCTTTTCCGCCGCTTACGCTTACCGCGGAAGAGCGCTCGTACATGGCCCTTGCCACGTCTGAAACTACGTTGTCCTTTTTAAGGCCGAAAATATCGGCGGCGGCTTCGGAATAATGGTCTCTAAGATGGGGGTCGTTTACGGACGCCAACATTTTTCTGACAGCCTGAAAGCGTATAAGTTTTTTATTAAAGTCGTTTCCAGCGGAACGGGCCAGACGTTTGGACACGTTGACGAATAAATCCTCCCTGCGGGAAAAAAGGCCGTCCCAGCCTTCCCTGCCCTCTCTAAGGCAGAAGCTGTCGGGGTCGTCTTCTTTAGGAAGAAACACGGCTTTAGGGAAAACCCCGCCCTCAATAAAAACGGACAAACTTCTGTAAGCCGCTTTTTCTCCGGCTTCGTCCCCGTCGAAAACCACGGTTACATCGTCCGCGTAACGCCTCAGCAATGCCGCCTGGCTTGAAGTAAGCGCCGTGCCCATAGGGGCCACAGCGTTCCTCACGCCTAATTTATAAAGACGCATAACGTCGAAATAACCCTCCACCACAACGCACATGCCGGTGGATTTCATGGCGGCCTTAGCCTTGTCTATATTGAAAAGGGTTTCCCTTTTGTGGAAAAGGTCGCTTTCCGCGGAGTTAAGATACTTGGGAGCGGAACCGTCCAGAGACCGCCCCGCAAAGGCGGCGACTGAGCCTGTTATATTTCTTATGGGCAGGGTCAGGCGTCCGAAAAATCTGGAAACGGGAGCCCCGGAGCGGCCCTCTTTAAAAAAACCGGAAGCCGTAAGGATTTCAAAGGGATATTTCCTGTAAATTTCAGAAAAATCCGTCCTAGGAGGGATATATCCAATGCCGAATTCGTTAAGGTCCCCGTCGGAAAAGGAACGGGAAAGTATATATTTTTTGGCTTCCGCTCCCCTGCCGTCGTAAAGGAAGGCGCGGAGCATAACCTGTATATCCTCGTGGAGGGCCAATATGTCTTTGCGGTTTTTATTGTCCTCACCGTCGTACTCCACGTTTATGCCGAAACGCTCGGCGATGAAAACCACCGCGTCCTGATAGGAAAAACCCAGACGCCGCATTATAAAGGATATGCCGTCGCCCTTGGCGTCGCAGCCGAAGCATTTGAAAAAGCCCCGCTCCAGGTCTACCTTAAAGGACGGCGAATTTTCATTATGAAAAGGGCACAGCCCCCAAAGGTCCCTGCTGCCGCTTTTTTGCCTGAGCTCCACATAAGGCTCGACAATCTTTTCTATGCCGACGGCGCGCACCTGTTCCAAAGTGCCATCAGAGAAACGGGGCATCGATACTCCTTGAGCTATATCTTTAAAGACGGTTTTACTAATCTATTCCGGCGGAAATTTTTTGCAAGATTTTTTTAAAGAAATTACCATTGTTAAAAAGCTGGCGGAGTTAAAAGCCCGCGCGTTTTTCGGCCATATTACTTTTATATCCTACTTCCGCTTTCATAAGGGCTATTATTTTAAATTTATCGACGCCCATAATCCTGCATTTATTTGAAACAAGGGCAATATCGCCCAAAGCGATCATTCCCGCCCACAATGAACATCCTTAAAATATCCGGACATTGCCCTGATAATCTGCTCCTTCTTTAATAGTTATAGCAAATAAGTATAATAATGCTCAGTACCGTCAAAAACATTCATAATAAGACCTGTTCAGGCAAGGCAAACTTAAGGAGATGCCCCTTTAGACAGTGCCTTGCCAGACCCTTTAGGTCTTATTATTCATTGACGCAACAAGTCGCTGTATCATAAATATTTCCCATAAATTTATTAATTTAAGTAATCGTATAGCCGCGAAAAGATATAAATAAACGGAGCAGTTTTTAGCAAATACCTTATAACCGTAAGACAAAACCCGTATATGTATGGAGCGGCTTCTTAATCCGCAATAATATAAAAGTCAGGCGTTAAATTTATGGACTAAAAAATTCTTTTAGAATAGGATACTTACCATGCTGGAAATAAAAAACCTTACGGTGGAGCTTTCTTCTCCCGAAAATCCGTTTTACATATTAAGGCGGGTATCTATTAATCTGAAAAAAGGCTGTATTCTAGGCCTGGCGGGGGAATCAGGCTCCGGAAAAAGCGTGCTGGCCAAAACGGTTATGGGCCTTAATTCCCCTCCGGTAAAGACCCTTTCCGGGGAAATAATACTGAACGGGAAGCCGCTGGAAACGGAATCCGACTTTAAAGCCGCCCGCGGCAAAAAAATATCCATGATATTCCAGAATCCTCAAGCTTCCCTTAACCCTGTTATGACGATCGGGGCGCAGCTTACGGAAACTATAAGGCTGGGCAGAAAAATAAGCGGAGCAAAAGCGGCGGAAAAAGCCGCGGAACTGCTTTCAAGCGTTGAAATAGACCGACCGGCAGAGCGGCTGAAGGCATACCCTCACCAGCTTTCCGGAGGAATGAACCAGCGGGTTATGATCGCACTGGCACTAGCGTCCGACCCGGAAATACTCATAGCAGACGAACCTACGACCGCTCTCGACGTAACCATACAGGCGCAGATAATAAAGCTTATTATGAAGCTCAACCGTGAACGGAGACTTACGACACTTTTTATTTCCCACGACCTTTCGCTGCTTATGAGGATATGCCCGGAAATAGCCGTGCTTTACTGCGGGGAGCTTATGGAAATAACATCCGGCAGCGATCTGCGCGAGGACAGGCTCCTGCATCCTTATACGAAAGCCCTTAAAAGCTGCATACCGGAAATCGGCGTGAAAACGGCCCTTACCACCATAAAAGGAAGCATAGGAAGAAACGACGCGTCGGCCGACAGCCGATGTATATTCGCCGAAAGATGCCCGCGGGCGGAAAAAATATGCTTCGAATCAAAGCCTGCTTTCAACGGCAGATACGCCTGCCACAGGCCGCTAATAAAAACCGGAGAAGAAAAAATATGAATTCCATAAAAGAAAAAACCATCGCCGCCGCCATGGATGAACGCGAGCGGATATATATACACGCAGCTCCCCATAAAGACCTGGTAATAGGCAGGCGGGGCCTTGTGGGAAACGAGCAGTCCAACGGCATAGTGCTTTCCATAAGCCCGGCTTCCGGCATGGATTTCAGGTTCGAGGAAACGGGATTTTCCGTCCGGCTCAGGTTTTCGGGAATATGGGAGGATGTTTTCGTCCCCTTCGAAGCCATAGACGCGGTGCTGGACGATTTGGCGGCGCCCTCTTTCGTGTTCAATTTCCCGAACTTATCCGGAGAAAACGGCGCCGGACAGAAACCGGCTAAAAAAGATAAGCCCAGAGCGGAAATAATAAAGCCGGATTTTAATAAAAAAAGACAATAAAAAGTCAGCAGAATTCTATTTTAGGATTACAGGGCGTCTCGCCTATCTCGAAAGCCTTTTCGTAAAAAAGCCGCAGACCTTCGATATGCCTGTCCGTAAGCCGGTAGTCTATGGTATCCCAGTAGTCGAGCATCTGCTCCGCCGTATATCCGTAAGGCAGATATTTATGAACCAGACCGGCGCGGCCGCCTGCGGAGTCCGCAGCGCATTTTTTCAAACGTCCGGCGAAAACAGCGAATTCCTGCGATTCGGAAGCCTTTCTGCCCGCTATCCACAGGGCGAATACGAAAGGCAGGCCGGTAAAGGAATACCACTCCGCGCCCAAATCTATTATATGGCCGCAATCCCTGTTATAGTAGGCATAAAGAGCCTTGTCGCCTATCAGAAGCTCCGCGTCCGCATCTTCCAGCGAGTCGGTATAAACCGGGTTTACTCCGTAAAACTTTTCAAGCACTATGCGACATAATACGGTTGAAGTGTTCGACTCTCTGGTAAAATATATTTTTTTGCCGCCAAGCTCCTCCACCTTAAACCGCGAAAAAACGTTCACGCTTTTGACGGGCCCTACGGATGATACGGAAATGCCGGAAACAACCCTGTAAAGCCCGGAATTTCTGGCGTATTCTATGCTGGAGGAAGGCGAAACGTCTATATCGCCCTCCCGCATGGCCTTATTAAGATCCGCCGGAAAACCTTTTTTAAACTTGAGCGAGCCGTCCTGCAGAAGATAATGAAAAATGGGATACACATTGGCGTATTCCATATAGCCTATTCTGAACAATTTTTTCCACCGTCATATAAATTATACAAACGCAGTATAACCCTTCCGCAAAAATATTTAAACCGCTAATTCCAGGGCACCACCCCGGGATAGGCCGTTTCGGATGAGAAGGACGGGTCCATAGGTATAAGGACCCCCTTTTCCGACTCCTCGCTTTTTATGTCGCTCAGAATAACGCCGCCTCTGAACACACGGCCTGAAAAAACCGCGCCGTCTTCCCCGGAAATAAAAAGCAGCATACCCCCGGAAGGAGACAGGCAGGACGCCTCCGCCTCCGATACTCCGCTAACAGAGCAATCGCCTAAAAAACGGCCGTTTTTATCCCGCAGATAGGCCTTCATTTCCGTTTCGTCGGGAAAAAGCAGCATATCGAAATTTCCGGAAGATTTTGCGGAAATATCCACGGATACAGGCTTGCCGTCCCCAGAACTCAGATTTACAGCCCATATACCGCCTTTTTTAAGGGTAACGTCCCTCTTTGCAAGAGGTTTACCATGCATATCCTTAACTATCTCGCCGTATAGCTTCAGCACGTCGAGACCAGCCGCGTAAACTACCGGCCTGCCGCCATTATCTCTTATCTCGGAGCGTATGCCCCCGTTTTCGAGAAAAGAAGCCAGCAAAACGGCTTTGTCGGCCGCGTCTCCGCCGCGCTCCGCAAGGGTATTTTTAGGGGAACGGCCGCCTCCGCCGTTTTCCAGAAGCGCCACGTCGTTTTTAACGTAGGCGAAGGCTTTAACGGCCACACATTCCGGATTTTCCCCGGAGCAGCCGGAAGCGACTCTTGAAAGGACGGAGCGAAGGGTAAAATCATCCTTAAGTATAAGGCCGGAATATCCTGCGTCATCCTCTTTGCCTCCCGAAACGGCGGCCGAGGTGTCCACGTCCATAAAAAAGAAGCATAAAGCTCCCGCGGCCAGAAACGCCGCCAGAAACATAAAAAATAAAAAACGGGCCAAAACAAAAATCTCCGAGTAAAGAGAAAGCCGCTTCCCCGGATAAAATCAACGTTTAGGGGAAAGCGGCGCTTAATTATTTTTTCTCAACGTTTTTAAGCAGGCGGAACAAAGAGGAATCCGTAGTAAGATAAAGCTCCGTGCCGTCCTTTATAACCTTGCCGTAAGCGTCTAAAGAACGGTAAAACTCAAAAAACGCCGGGTCCTTGCCGTAAGTGTCGGCGTATATTTTAATTACCCGCGCATCCGCCTCGCCTTTCGTAGTTTCTACCTTTCTGTAAGCCTCGGCCATTATCACGGCCCTTTCCTTATCGGTGCGGGCTTTTATTTTCTGAGCCTCCTCCATGCCCTCTGAGCGGTACTGTTTGGCTATCCGCTGACGCTCGGTGGACATACGGGCGTAAACCGCCTTTTCGTTTTCCGCAGGCAGATCCGCCCTTTTTACACGGATATCCTGTATGGTTATTCCGTATTCCCTGGCCTTTTCCCTCGCCTGTTTCTTAACGTTTTCCATTATCTCGGTGCGGTTCTGGTTGATAACGTCTATCAGGTCGTGGCGGGCAAGCTCAACGCGCATTTCGGAATACACTATATCCTCAATCCGCGGAAACGCCCCCCTTTCGTTCTTTACCGTAAGGAAAAATTTAAGAGGGTCGTCTATATACCAGCGGCAGTAGTTGTCTATCACAAGAGTCTTTTTATCTCTGGTAAGAATCTCCGACGGAGAAGTATCGTAATCCAGCAGCATTTTGCTGAAAAAAGTGGCGCTTTCAACAAAAGGAAGCTTAAAATGAAGCCCCGGCTCCGAAACCGTGCGCACAGGCTTGCCAAGCCTTGTTACGATAGCCTGCTCGGTAACGTCCACGGAATAAAAGCACAGCGCCCACGCTATCATGGCGACGGCTATTATTAAGGGAATAAGCACAAGTTTTTTCATTTTCCGCTCCCGCCTATTTTATCGGCCCCGATAAAGGGATTGACGTTTTTGATATTGGAGTCGAACACCCTTACGTCCGCTTTGCCGAGAGTTTCTTCCATAGCCTCTATATACATCCTTTTTTTAGTAATATCAGGCGACTTTTTATAGGTTGCCAGTATCTGCTCGAAACGGGAGGCGTCGCCGAGAGCCTCCTCCACTTTCTGTGTCTTATAGGCTTCGGCCTGCTGTATCATGGTCTCCGCCTCGCCTCTCGCCTTCGGGATTATTTCGTTGGCGTAGGCTTCAGCCTCGTTTATAAAGCGGTTTTTATCCTCTCTGGCGCTTGCCACGTCCTTAAAAGCGGCAACAACCTCCTCCGGAGGGGACACGTCGAGAAGCTGAACGGCCACTATCCTTACTCCGGCCTTGTAGCTGTCTAGCATATCCTGCAGGATAACCATGGTTTCCTGCTGAACGCGGTTTTTTCCGGTTGTGAGGAACTCGTCCACGGCCTCCTTGCCTGCAACCTCCCTTATGGCCGACTGGGCGGCGTTTTTTATAGTGGAAGGCACGTTGCGCACGTTATAGAGATATTCCACAACGTCCTTTATCTGATACTGGACGATAAGCTTAACGCTTACGATGTTTTCGTCCCCAGTAAGCATGTGGGCCTCGCCCTTAACGTCCACGGAAGAGCCGTCTCTCGTAGGCCTGAAGCCTATTTCCGTCCTGTGTATTTTTGTAACCTCCGCCTTATCCACCGACTCTATGGGAAAAGGCAGGTGGAAATGCGGCCCGGGATTCGCTACGGAAATAACCTTGCCGAAACGCTTAACAACAGCCTGTTCGTCCGCCCTGACAATATAAAAGCCCGTTCCTATCCAAATACCCGCGATGATAACGGCCACAAGCCATACCGGCACGTTAAAGCCCTGGCCTTTCTTCGCCGGAGACGAAGCGGGCCCCGCCTGTCCCGGCTTATCTTTACTTTTCCAGGGGAATTTAAACTTGGAATCTCCCCAGGGATTATCTTCGCTCATCTGAACCTCTCCTGTTTTTGTAACCGCCGTAATGCGAAAAAGCACTATATATCAATACCGTTTAAAATGCAAAGATTACCGCGCAGGCAAAAAGTTCCGTCATGCGGAATGAAATCCGCAAAGAAGGCTCTGCTATTTTCGGCCAGTCGGAAAAGCCGCGATTATAAAACCGTTGGGCCGAGGCCGACCGCTTCTGAAAACAGGCGGAATTTTCAGGTAAAACGTGAAAAAGCGGCGGATATATACGCCTTAAATAAAAACCCGAAAGAGGCCGCCCCTGTTTCGGGCGGAAAACGGCGGCCCGGATAAGGAGGCTCGGGGGTAAAAAGCCTTGTTAAAAGGAAAAATAACTGATAATATAAGCCATTCCGTAACGGCTCCGTTACGGGAACTATTTGCCGGAGTCATCAAAAAGTAGGATGATAAATTAAAACGGGCCGGCACAAGCAGCCTTCGGGACGGCACTGGCGGCCTTTTAACGGGAGGTATCAATGGAAACGAGCTTGATTCGGAACGTAGCCTTCATTTCCCACGGAGGGGCGGGCAAAACCAGCCTCATCGAGGCGATTCTCTATAACGCGGGCGGCACGGAACGCATAGGAAGCGTGGAAGCCGGTACAAGCGTTATGGATTTCGACCCGGTTGAAATTGAAAGAAAATTCTCCACAAACGCCAAAGTCGCCTCCGTAACCTGGAATAAAACCCTGCTCAATATTGTGGACACTCCCGGATACGCCAATTTTTTGCACGAAACCAAATGCGCCCTGGCGGCGGTAGACGGGGCCGTGGTGATAGCCTCCGCCATAACCGGCGTTAAAGCCGAAACGAAAAGGGTATGGAGCTTCGCGGACGAATACGACCTTTCAAAGCTCATATTCATAAATAAAATGGATAAGGAATACGCCGATTTCTACAATGCTCTGGGCGATATAGAAAAAGCTTTCGGCATAAATCCCCTGCCTATATTTCTGCCTATCGGAAGCGAGGAATCGTTCCGCGGCATAATAGACCTTGTAAGGATGAAGGCTCTTATATACCCTTCAGAACCTACGGCCATGTATACGATAGAAGAAATACCCGGCGAGCTGCTGCCGGAAGCGGAAAAGTACAGAAACAAGCTTCTTGAAGCCGTGTCCGAAACAGACGACGCCTTAATAGAAAAATATCTTGAAACGGGCGAGCTTACGGAGGAAGAAGTGCGCAAAGGCCTGCGCGAGGGCGTGGTAACAAAGCGCTTCGTGCCGGTTATATGCGGCTCGGCGATTAAGAACATAGGCTCCAAGCTCCTGCTCGAAGCCATAATAGACTACCTGCCCTCCCCCATGCAGAGAGGGGCAGCCTACGCGGTGGATAAAAAATCCGGAGAACCGGTGGACGTTACGGCTTCGGATAAGGAATTTTCCGCTTTCGTATTTAAAACTTTCATAGACCCTTTCGCTGGCAAGCTTTCTCTCTTTCGGGTATATTCCGGCTCGGTAAAAAACGACTCGGAAGTCCTGAACGTAAACAAGGACGAAAAAGAAAAAATATCCCAGCTTTTTATGCTCCAGGGCAAAAACTTCGTAAAAACCGACGAGCTGACAGCCGGACAGATAGGCATGGTTACCAAACTGAAGCATACCGAAACCTTCGACACCCTGTCGTCCTATTTCGACCCGGTGGAATTTCCGCCAGTGGAGCTGCCTGACCCGGTAATAGCTTTTTCGATAGTTCCCAAATCCAAGGACGACGAAGAAAAAGTATCCTCCGGCCTTCACCGCCTTATAGAGGAAGATAAGGGCATAACGGTAAAAAGGGACGAGCAGACGGGAGAGCTGCTGCTTTCCGGCATGGGTCAGATGCATATAGAAGTCGTCGTGGATAAGCTTCAGAAAAAATTTAACGTACAGGTGGAGCTTAAAACGCCGAAAGTGCCGTATATGGAAACAATACGCTCAACGGCTAACGGACAGGGAAAATATAAAAAGCAATCCGGAGGAAAAGGCCAGTATGGCGACGTATGGCTGGAGCTTTCGCCTCTGCCAAGAGGGGAAGGTTTCGAATTCGAGGATAAGATAGTAGGCGGCGTCGTGCCAAGAAACTTTATTCCGGCGGTGGAAAAGGGGATAAGGGAAGCCTCGGCGGACGGAGTGCTGGCCGGATATCCTATGGTGGATTTTAAGGCAACCCTTTACGACGGTTCGTACCATTCCGTGGATTCGTCCGAAATGGCTTTTAAAATAGCCGCTTCCATGGCCTATAAAAAAATCGCCATGGACGCAAAGCCCGTAATACTGGAACCTATTATGACGATAGACGTGTACTGCCCGGAACAGTTCGTAGGCTCCGTAATAGGAGACCTGAACTCCCGCAGAGGCCGCATAAACAACGTGGAGCCTCAGACCAACGGACAGCACATAGGGGCTCTCGTGCCTATGGCGGAGATACTTAAATACGCTCCGGACCTTAGAAGCATGACAGGCGGACACGGCATGTTTACAATGGAATTCAGCCATTACGAGGAGCTGCCTACGCCGCTGGCTGAAAAGCTGATAGCGGAAAAGAAGCAGAACGAAGCCTGATACGCAGCTTTAGGAACCGATGCGCAATCTGAACCTTTACAACTGTTACGATAAGTCTCTGGCGGATATAAACAGGGATTACCTGACGTCCAAAAACGCCAAAAAGGAAAAAAACGGAGCCGGGGGCAAGAGCAAAAGCCTTGCCCTCGTTCTCCTTGCCGCCGTGATTCTGGCGGTACCGGCAGGGATATATCTGGGGCACAAGCTCTCCGAAACTACCCAGGAGACGATTCTGGCGCCCGCCCCTCCGAAACCGGATTTGCGGTCTACGGAGGAAAAACTGGGATACGTTAAGGTGCAGATATTCGAATTCGCGGACGAAGCGCCCGAAACCGCGGCAGCGCCCGCTCCTGCGGAAAAAGAACAGCGGCCGGCCGAAATTACAGCCGCCGCGGAAAAAACGGCCGAAAAAGCGCCGGAAAAAACCGCAGCCAAAGGAGCGGAAAAAGAAAAGCCGAGAGAAACCCCCGCTCCTGCGAAAAAAGAACCGGCTCCCAGGACGGAAACGGCAAAAGCGGCGGTTCCTGCGAAAGCGGCGGAAAAAAGATACTCCGTAACTTTCGAAGGCATAGACCCTAAAGAATACGACACGGTAAATTCCCTGGCCCTGAAATATAAATTCACGCCGGAGATAACGGATTCATCCAGCATTTCAAGAACTTTATGGAGGGTATACCGCATGGAGCCTTCCTCCAAAACGGTGATCGGAGGAAAGAACGTGGAAAAGGTAAAGGATTTTGCCACTAAGGAAGAAGCGGTGGCTTACGCCAAGGAAAATAATATACAATCGGTAATAAGGCTGGAAGAGGAAGTCGATAAAACATACGCCCTGAGGCTTTGCTGCGGAGATCTGGAGTCTTCAAAAAAGCTTGCGGAAGCCAGCAATATACGCAATAAAACGATTAAGATAGTCAGAGAAAAATAGCCTCCGCGTTTGCTCCGGAACAAGTCAAAGACCTTGACAATTGCTGTATTCTGTTTATTATCTACACTATGAAAGCACTAGAGGGGGACTAACTATGACAAAAGCAGACATGGTTGAAAGCATTCATGAAAAATTCGGTCTTACAAAAAAAGTCATAGCCAAAGTCGTGGACGATGTTTTCGAAAAAATCCGCGCGGACATACTTGAAGCCAAAAATGTCAAAATATCCGGTTTCGGCAACTTTGAAGTAAAAAAACGCGGCAGGCGCATAGGCCGCAATCCGAAAACAGGCGTGGAAACCGTAATACCTCCCCGCACTGTGGTAGTGTTCCGCCCCAGCCAGATATTTAAAGATGAGGTAAATGGATAAGCAGCATTACAAAATCGGAGAAGTTTCTAAGCTTTTGGGCGTAAACGCTTCCACATTGAGGTTTTGGGAGTCGGAATTCCGCCAGCTTAAACCGGTAAAGTCATCAACAAATCAAAGGTATTACACGCAGCGGCACATAGAGTTTTTAAAGCGTCTTAAAAATATGCTGTATGTTGAAAAGTACACTATAGAAGGCGCGAAAAAGAAACTGTGCTCCCGGGAGGCGGCCCTGGAAAACGAAGCGCCCGCCTCCGAAAAAGCCATTGGTACGCAAGCTCTGAAGAAGGAGCTCCTGGAAGTTCTGGAGCTCCTTAAATAGGTTCTTTCCAGCCTCTTGACAGGGCTATTTTATAAAGAGGCTCCAATATTTCCCCGTCCTTCATATTGCCAAGCTCCGCTCCGGGCCTTGCCACTTTCGAGTTTCCTCCGTGAAAATCGCTTCCGCATGAAACGGCCAGCCCGTTGCGTCTTGCTATTTCCGAATAGACCTCCTTTTTCTCGTCGGGAGAGTGGCTTGAAAAAACCTCAAGAGCGTCCAATCCTTTAGCTTTGCAGGATTTTACAAGCTCGTCAAGATCGTGGTCTCCCAACCCTAAAGTGGAGGGATGGGCCAGAACCGCGACACCGCCCACCGCCTTTATTACTCCGAATGCCCTGTCCATGCTTATCCTCCGCTTGGGAACGGAAAGAATACGGCCGTCCGCAAGATATTCGGAAAAAGCCTCCTGCAGTGTGGAAACTATTCCGTTCTTTACAAGATATTTCGCCATGTGAGGCCTTCCCAGCTGTCCTTCCGGGTTATCCGTCAAATCGGAAATCATAACCTTTCTTTTCACCAGAGCGGAAAGCTTTTCGAGCATTTTCCCGTTCCTTTCGGCACGGTATCCTTTTACCTCTTTTACCAGAGCCGCCATATCCGGCGCGTCTTTATCGATAAAAAGCCCCACGAGATGAAGCTCTCCAACGGGATAATCCACGCTCAGCTCGATACCCGGTATGAGCCTTATTTCTGCCGTAGAGGAGAGAAACTCCTCCAGACCGTCCGTAGTATCGTGGTCGGTAAGGGCGAGATGGGTGATCCCCAGCTCCGAAGCAATTTTCACTAGCCCGGCCGGGGAACAGGTGCCGTCCGACGCGGTGGAATGGGTATGCAAATCTATCATGTTTCGTTTCTCCATTATTTTTTCGGGAATTTTAACCCCTTGGTATTCTTATCTCAAGAAAAAGTTGCGAAGTTTTCGGCTAAGCTGTATAGAACGCAAACAATTTCTTGCAAAGAAAACGCCCGCGGGTTATAAATGCACCATGAAAGCATTTGACGGAATATTATTCATAGTTTACAAAATAGCGATAAACGTTATCGCTCTGGGCCTCGTGGCGGCGGTTTTCAAACATGTGGAGGTTACGGATTTCGGCGTTCTCGTCGCAGCGGCCATAATACTTACCGGCCTTAACCTTCTTATAAAACCCTTTCTCCTGCTTATATCCCTGCCGGTGGTCTTTCTTACCCTGGGGCTTGGATATTTTATAGTGAACGCTATAATAATCATGCTCACATCATGGGCGGTAAAAGGCTATCAGGTGGACGGTTTCTGGACGGCGGTAGGAGCCGGGCTTTTCGTAAGCGTGGTAAACGTCGTATTCGATTTTTTCGCCCAGAGCAGGAAGGACGAATTCAGGGGCTAGAGCATATCCGCAACCAGTCTGTGGTCGTCTATGACAGGCGCGTCCCACAAAGGTTTTTTAAAAGCGGCAAAACGCGCTCCGCAGGCTTTTGCGGCGTAATAATCCGTAGGGGAATCGCCGATAAAAAGCGCCTCCCCCGGAGCTGCCCCGAAACGGGCGCATATCTTTAAAAGCCCCTCGGGAGACGGTTTAGGCAGGGATACGTCCCTGGAAGTTACCAGCATGTCGAAGTAATCTTTTATTTTAAAATATTCAAGCAGCCTGGGCAAAGATTTCCCCCTGTTGGTAAGCACCGCCATAGGCAGCCCTTTTTTCCTGACCGTCTCAAGCCCTTCCGGAAGCCCGGTTTCAAGCGTCATGGAATCGAAGGAATCGCCTTTCTCGTCATTGGAGGCAATATCCAGCATTCTGCGGTAAACCTCTTTGTCTCCTCCCGAAAGAACCTCCAGAATATCCCTGTCGGCCATGGAAAGGGCTTTAAGGCGCATATCCTCCTCGGACCAATCGACGGGAGGCAGGCCGCACCTGTCAAGCATCCAGTTATAATATGAAAGTATGGACTCTCTGCTGTCCACTATTACCCCGTCGCAGTCGTATATTATAATTTTAGTCATTCAGGGAACTCCCTTCGTCCGTTCACATTTTGATGGAAGGACATAAATAGCAGAAAAAGTATATTTTTTCCAGAAAAAACACAGGCCATCGCCGATATATGGCAGGAAAATTGCTATATAGATACGGGGACAACTGTCTCCCGGGAAAAGTTTTCCTAAAGGCCAGGACGGTTTTATCCGATATTTTACCGTAAGGATAAAGGCACCGAAATAAAAAAGGAGGTCACGCAATGGAATCTATGCGAGTGGGCGGTCTCGTTTCCGGTCTCGACACCAACGCCATAATCGAAAACCTTATGACGACGGCCAAAGAGCCTATAAACCGCATGAATGAAAAGGTCGACCTCCTTACCTGGGAGCAGACCCAATACAACGACATCCTTACCGCCCTGAGCGACCTTAAATCCGCCCTGCTGCCTTTAAAAATGGAAAGCACTTTCAAAAGCAAGCTGGCAACCTCCACGTCTTCTGACATCGCAGGAGCCACCGCCAGCGTCAACACTCCCCCGGGGTCATATACGCTGAAAGTGGACCAGACCGCGGAACCGTCCTACGCCGTAAGCACTTACACCAATTATGCCATGATTAAAAACGGGGCCGGAGTGGAAGGATTTTCCTCCCTTACCAAATATAAATACAACCAGATAGAGGGCCAGCATAAAGTAACCGTAACGAACTCCGGTTCAACATGGATAGCTACGGATACGTTTACTTCCAAATCCAATCAGAAATTTAATAAAATGGCCGCTTCCGCGATGGATTCTTCCCTTGTGGACAGCAATGGCAAGCTTAAAAGCGGCGTAAACGAAACCCTTTCTTTCGTTTTTACATACAACGGAGAGGCAAAATCCGTTGACCTCAGCATGGATTATCCGGCCGGAACATACGTTACGACCATAGCCCAGGATCTGGAGCAGAGGATAAACGCCGTAATAGATAAAAATCTCAGCAAAGACGGAGGCCAGAGCCTTGCTATACGGGTGGACAGGGACGAAACCACCGGCGCTTTCAGCTTCGGCTTTTACGACACCACAAACGATTCAAAAATAGAGGTAATCGGCTTCAGAGACCCTAATTACGACCCGTCCAACCCCAGCGCGACGGACGGCTCCGCCGCCACGGCTCTGGCAAAAAATCTGGGAGTATATTTTAACCAGGATATAAGCCAGCCGGTTTCAACCTCCGAAATGACCAACACGGTCGTATCCAACAGCGCGGAGAATCTGGGCAAAAAAATTAACAGCGCCGAAGGCGGCCTCATTATGGGCGCCCAATTCAAATTCGCTTCCGGCGGCCTTGAAACCGGAACCTTCTCCGTAAACCAGGACTCGACCGCCAACAATAGGGTAGCCTCGAAATCGACCTTTACCGGAGCCACCTTTTCAAAGCTCGCCTCGGCCACGGACGAAGAAATAGACGCCTGGATGAAAACGGCCCTCGGCGCCGCAGACTCCGACGACAGCAGCGGCAAGCCTTATACGAGAAACTTTTTCGACACCCAGCCAAGCGATGATACGAACGGCTTTTTCCATATAAACGGGGTAAGAATAGATATAAACGATTACAGAACCCTTACCCCCGAAAGGCTTATAGGCCTTATAAACGGTTCCGGGGCGGGCGTCACGGCTTCATTCGACAGGGACGAAGGCGTATTCAAAATAGAAAGCAACACGCCGGGCTCCGGCGACGTTACCATGGGGCAGGACGGAGACACTTCCGACATCCTCTCTATAATGAAGGTTACGATACCATCGGGCGCCACTTACACGAGAGGCAAAACCGACGGCACCATAGACACCTCCGCCAAGCTGTCCGGAACGGACAGCGGCCTGACTACGTCCATAACAAGCGGGATTTTCACGATAAACGGGGTTTCCATATATGTGGACACTTCCACGGATACCCTTGAAAGCGTAATGAAGAAAATAAACAGCTCCGGAGCGGGAGTAACCATAAACTACGACTCCACCACGGATAAATTCTCCATGTCCGGCACAGGTACGGAAAGGATAAAGCTGGGAAGCCCCAACGACTCGTCCAATTTTCTCGCGGCCATAAACCTTACCTATAACGCATACGAGGAAATAGAAGTCGGTTCGGAGGGAAAAAGCGCCGTATTCACCATAAACGGAACGAAATACACCAGAGATTCCAATACCGTTACGGACGCCGTGGCAGGAATGACTATAAATATATCGGATACCGGCACAACAGTAATAAACGTGAGCATAGACACCGACAAAGCGGTAGACGCTATGGCCGGGTTCGCCGCGAAATACAACGAGCTTATGAACAAGCTCTCACCAACGGAGCCTTCCGACTCGGACAGGGACAAATACAGCGAGGCCCTGTCGGATGAAGATAAGGCCGATATGTCCGAAGACGAAATAAAAACTTACGAAACGAACTACAACCGTATCCAGTATTACGATATGGTATCGAAAAGCTCGGAGCTGCGTTATCTGAAAATGAACCTGCGCAGCAATATAATGAACGAGGTAGTCCTTTCCAATAATAAATTCAGAAGCCTGAGCGACCTCGGGGTAATTATCGCCGGGTCGGACACCAGAAACACCGATGTTACGAAGCTCGGTCTTTTGTTCGACGTATCCACGGATAAGGAAGAGCTGGCGAAGTATATAAAGGAAAGCACGGATTTTGTATCCACAGTAACGGAATATCCCGACGACGTGTATAAATTCTTTACGGAAAATACGGAAGTAAAGATTTCGAAATCCACCGGAAAGGTAATAACCGATTCCAACAGCAAGGAAGAATACACAACGGTAACATATACCGGCTGGGCGCGCCGTTACGACACGTTTCTCGTAAACAATACTTCCACGACTTCCACCCTTTATAAAAAGGCCGGCACCAACGGCACGCTGGATACTCAAATAAGCAATTTAAAAAAACAGATAGAAACCCAGACAATCAGAGCGGAAAATTACCTTGAGCGCATGTGGGCTCAGTTTGCCGCGATGGAAGAAAGGGTACAGAATATGCAGACGCAGGCAAGCTATCTTACTCAAATCAGCGGCTTATCGTCCAGTTAAGGGGGCATTTGATGCAGACATCGGCTTATAAAAACTATCAGAGGCAGGAAGTGGAAGGCGCGACGAAAGGAAAAATAGTCGTCCTTCTTTTCGAGGGGGCGATTAAGTTCCTGAGAATAGCCTGCAAAAACATCGACGAAAAAAACATACAGGACTCGCACAATAATATCGTAAAAGCGGAAAATATCCTGTACGAGCTTATGTCCACCCTTAATATGGACGCGGGCGAAATTGCGGAAAACCTTATGAAGCTTTACGACTTTATGATATGGCAGCTTATCGAGGCCAACAGGGATAAGGACAAAAACAAGATAAACTCCGTCATAGAGCTTCTGACCCCGCTAAAAGACGCCTGGAAAGAGGTTGTGGAAAAAGAAGCCATATCCGTAGTAAAAAAACCGGTGGAAAAAAGCGAAATAAAATCCATAAACTTTGCCGGATAAAATTTAACGGGCCTCCTTATGGAGGCCTTTGATTTACGGTCTTTACCGGAAAGCCGGGCGTGTCCTCCTCCGGTCGAATATAAAACCACTCCGTAGCACAAACCCGTACTGTGTTCGATTAAGCTTATAAAATATAGTATAAGCCGCCCCGCATCCACTCGGGGTAGGCAGCGGCTTCCCGATATGGCGGTAATACCCGCATAATCGGGCAGCCATCGTCAAAATATAACGACACACAGGTTTTATCCCCCCCCAAAACCGCAATTAAAATAACCGCCCTTCCCTCTTTTTGCTGGAATTTAAAAAATAAATCCTTTAAAATGAAATGTTATATCTAAAATAAATGCATCGTGATTTGGAGAGGATAAATGCCGCGTTATAAGAATTTTTTAATAACGGCCGCAGCGCTTTTTGCCCTGACAGGCTGCGGAGGAGGAGGCGGAAGCGATCCGGTGATTACGCCGGGAGAGACTGACGCCCCAAAACAGGTATCTTTCGGCATAGTGAAAACGGAAACGAAAGCCGTAATAAAAATAAAAAACGCCGGATTATCGGCCCTTATCATAAAAGACATCAATGTGACGGGCAGCGCCGATTTCAACAAATCAATAGAAAACGACAACTGCACCAACAAGGTAATAGCCGGATACGGTTCCTGCGATTTTACCGTTATATTCTCGCCTTACGCTTCTTCTGAAAGCGGTATGTCCGAAGCCTCCGTTACTATAACATCCGACAGCTCCGTAAATCCGTCGGAAACCATAGCCCTTTACGGATACGGGGAAGGCTCCTGGAAAACCGCCGCTTCCGCCGGAACATCCTTTCCCGAAGCCCGTTACGGCCATTCGGCGGCTTCCACGGACAGCCTGTTTTATATTTTCGGCGGGATAGACGGAGCCGGTTTCAAAAACGACCTCTGGAGCGCCAACGGTTCAGGAGAATGGCTGGACCTTTCCTCCGGCTCCGAAAAGCCGGAAGCGCGGGCTTACGCGACGCTGCTGAATATAAAGGGCGATATTTATCTGTTCGGAGGCAAATCAAGAGGAGCGGGCGGAGCTGAAATATATTTTAACGACGTGTGGCATTACTCGCCTTTCAGCAAAGTATGGGAACGCTTTACCGGCCAGACGGCAAACGGCCCGGAAGCGGATAAAACCTGTTCCTCCAACGCGGTGACTCTTGACAACTATATATACTCCATAGCCCCCGATGGCGACGGCCCCGTAAAAATATACAGGCTCGACGTCGGAAACACGGCCCGGGTCTGGGAAACGGTAAACGCCTTTAACGCTCCCGTCCTTACGGGAAACCTTAAAGCCAATTCCGTAATCGATGGAAAAATATACGTTTTCGGCCTTTCAAAAACCGGCGCGGAAGAATTATGGGTGCTTGACCCGAAACTGCTCTTTTTCGAGAAAACCGTCCTGCCGGAAGGCCAGGAAATGCCCGCAGTAGGAAACGCCCCTTTCTCCGCCGTTCAGATGGACGGAGGCTTCGCCCTTTTTGCGGACAACGGAACGGACCCGCGTATGTGGAGCTATACGCCTGATGAAGGGTTCAGGGAAATACCTGCCACGGGCTGGATAACCGACCAGGAAGCCACGGCATTGACCGACTGGGCAGGTTCTTATTTTAATAAACATATTATAAGGTTCGGCGGTCGTTATATTACCGCCAGTGGAACTATCAATACAGGCGAATATATAAGATACGAGTAGCGATGGAAAAAGATCTCTCTATAATACTTGACCAGTGCGAAAAGCAGGCGGATAAACTGCTGAAAATAAAAGTAGACGACGCCTTTATGGCGGAACTTGACGTATTCGACAGCTATTTCAGCCAGCTTCAGCAGATAATGGACGAAAAAAAAGCGAAAGAAAACTCGGAACGTCTAAAAAACCTCCGCCTGCTTATAGAGCGTTTTAAAAAAAAGGTGGAAAACGCAATGGAAGCCACCATGAAGGAAATTAAAAACGCAGGGATGAAAAAACGCTCCATAGGATACGGAACCCAGAAAGTGTCCGAAGCGATAAAATTCGACAAACGGTTGTAATATGACCCCATATAAGGACCTGTTCAAAATAATATTTACGGACGAGGACGATAAACCCGTGACCGTACACGCGGCGGAAGTGGCCCCCTCCTCCCTGCTGGGCTTTATAGAAGCTGCCGAGCTTACCTTTCCGGAGCCTTCAGATATTATAATCGCTCCGGCGGACGACAGGGCTAGAAGCCTTTTTAAGGACGTAAAAAGAATATATATCCCCATAAACCGCATAATACGCGTAGACGAACTTTCGGCCGATAAAAAGGCTCCGGTGATATCCCTGGTAAACCAGGAAAAGCAAACGGATATATGAACAGAGTACAGCGGTATATAATAAAAGAGATACTGCCCGTATTCATTATGGGCAACTTTCTTTTTATGTTTCTCCTGCTGCTTGAAAAGCTGGTGACCCTGGCGGACCTTTTTTTCGCGAAAAACGTGCCGGTTTATCTCCTGATCGAAACGATAATATACTTTCTGCCGTCGCTTTTTGTGATGACGATACCCCTTGCCGGGCTGCTGGCCGTTCTTATAGCGTTCAGCAGGCTGTCGTCAGATTCGGAGCTTATCGCCATGAGGGCTACCGGAGCAAGCAACTGGAGCCTGCTGAAGCCCGCCGTGATTTTCGGCCTGTTCTCAGCCTGCCTGGGCCTTCTTATGAGCGCCTATCTTGTGGAAAAAGGCAGCAGGCTGGCGCTGAACAACCTTAACAAAATCGTCGAAAACATTTCCATAAGCGACCTGCGGGAAAACGAAATGTATGAAAACCTGCCGGGCGTGATGCTTTTCGTAAAGCATAAATTTTCCGATACGGATTTCGAAGGTATAATAGCCGTCAACAAATCAGACGGCTCCATCGTAACCTCCTCCAGAGGCTCTATAAGCCCTACGGACACTAAAACCATGGAAATGAACTTCAAGGACGGCCGTATAACTCTCACTTCAAAAGACGGGGAAACCACGAGCATTTCTTTCGACAATATGATTTTCAACATGCCCATGAACATAAACATTGCCTCCGCGGTGGACACCCCCATGACCATGAGCATAGGGCAGCTTATAAAAGCCTCGGGCGAAAATCCGAAAGCGGCCTTCGAGCTTTCCAAGCGGTTCGCCTTACCCCTGTCCTCGCTTATTATGTGCATGTTCGGCTTTACCCTCGGCGTGTTTCTTTCCAGATCGGGAAAATCCTTCGGTATAATAATATCCATAGGCATAGCGTTTTTATATAACTTTATGATGCTGTATCTGGAAAACCTGGCGGGCAAAAGCGGAATAAATCCATTTCTTGCAGCCTGGCTGCCTGATATAGCCTTTTCCCTGCTGCTTGTTTACTTCCTGAAACGCTCTTTCAGGTAATTGACATCATTACTAAAAAAATATACTATTTCAGCAATTTTAACGGAGGTAAAATATGCATAAAATAGCGGTTCTTCCGGGCGACGGCATAGGCCCTGAAGTTATGGCGGAAGCCCTTAAGGTCCTTGAAGCGGTAAGCGCCGCGTCAGGCGTTAAATTCCGGTTTGAGGAAGGCTTAATCGGCGGCGCGGCTTATGATAAGACCGGCTCTCCGCTTCCTGAGGAAACTCTGAAGCTCTGCGAAAATTCAGACGCGGTGCTTTTCGGCTCCGTGGGAGGCCCCAAATGGGAAAGCCTGCCGCCGGACAAACAGCCGGAACGCGGCGCCCTGCTTCCGCTCCGCAAGCATTTCGGCCTTTTCGCCAATCTGAGGCCGGTAAAAATATTTCCGGCTCTCGCCCACGCAAGCTCGCTTAAAAACGAAATAGTGGAAAACGGCTTGGATATAATCTTCTTCCGAGAGCTGACAGGCGGCATATATTTCGGCCAGCCTAAAAAAATAAACGAAGACGGCATGTCCGCCCTGGACACCATGTCTTACAGCGTTAAAGAAATAGAGCGCATAGCCGTAAAAGCCTTTGAAGCGGCCCGTATGCGCGGCAAAAAAGTGTGCAGCGTAGATAAGGCAAACGTGCTTATGACGAGCGTGCTCTGGAGAAAGACAGTAACAGCCGTACACGAAGCGGGCTTTAAAGACGTGGAGCTTTCCCATATGTTCGTGGATAACGCCGCTATGCAGCTTGTGCGCAATCCCTCCCAGTTTGACGTTATACTTACCGAAAATATGTTCGGCGATATATTAAGCGACGAAGCGGCCATGCTCACAGGCTCTCTCGGCATGCTCCCCTCCGCCTCCATAAACGAAAGCGGTTTCGGCCTTTACGAGCCCATAGGAGGCTCCGCTCCGGATATAGCGGGAAAAGGCATAGCAAACCCTATAGCCCAGATACTTTCCGCCGCCCTTATGCTACGTTACAGCTTCGGCATGGACAAGGAAGCCAGAAGCATAGAAAACGCCGTCGCGAAAACTCTCGTAAAGGGAGTGCGCACCGGAGACATAGCGGGCGGAGAGCAAAACGTATCCGTAACGAACACGAAAGGAATGGGCGACGCAATAACGGGAAATCTCGATGCCTGACGCAGGGGGCCTTCCGGCCCTTCTAAAGCGCAGGTTCAAGGGGTATCTGAAAAAATACCGCCTGTTTCTGCTCCTTTTTTTTCTGACGGGAGTTATCTTAAAAATTTTCCCTCAGATAGATATTGATATAAGCGGTCTTTTTTACGATACGGAACGGGGCTTTTACCTGAACGATTCCCCCGCCGCCATGACGGTATACAACGCGGTAAACTACGTTACTGCGGCGCTTATAATCTTTTACGCCGCAGTAATAGCGGCGGATATATTCTTCAAAAAAAATCTTTTCGGTATCGGGAGAAAGACCCTGGCCTTTCTGCTTATAACTTTGATACTTGGCCCGGGTATTATAGTAAACGCCGTGCTTAAAGAAAACGTCGGCAGGCCGAGGCCGGAAGCCGTGATAGAATTCGGCGGCACGGATACTTTCGTAGGCCCTTTTACCATATCGAACGCCTGCGAGAGCAACTGCTCCTTCGTCTCCGGCCACGCGGCTCTCGGGTTTTATTTTATGGCTTTCGGTTTTGCCGCGGCGGGCGCCGCCAGAAAAAGGCTCCTGGCGCTGGGATTTCTAATAGGGATAATAGTCTCTCTCGCAAGGATAGTGCAGGGAAGACACTTTTTCAGCGATACGCTGTTCGCCTTCTTTTTCGTATTTACGGTTATTACCCTTGTATATGAGCTTATGTTCGGAGACGAAAAATCATAGAAAACTCGCCCTGCGTCATAAAGCCTTTAAGGTATTTTCCCGAACTGGCTCCGGAAGCCTCAACATGGTTCGGAAACAGGTGGAATATCCCTGCGGAAGCGTATCTCGATAGCATGATAAAATGCGCGGAGCGTAACGCTCCGCTTCCTCAGTGGTACGTAATACCGGATAAAGCCGGAGGAATAGCCGCCGGAGCAGGTCTTATAGAAAACGATTTTCATGACAGGAAAGATTTAACGCCTAATATATGCGCCCTTTTTGTGGAGGAACACCGCAGGGGCGAAGGGATGGCCGGAAAGCTGCTTGATTTTATCAGAAAAGACGCGGCCGCTCTAGGCTTCCTGCGGCTATACCTTGTTACCGAGCTTACAGGGTTTTATGAAAAATACGGATGGAGCTTTTTAACCGAAGCATCTTCCAACGAGGGGCCTGTGCGTATATACGAAGCTCCGGCCGTTGCTCTTACGTGAGCAAGTTTTTTATTAAGAATTATCGTGCAACAGGCCGGGGCCATGCTGCCGGAAGCCTTACCGGCATAAAGCGTACTAAACCGCCTACGGAGCCTGTTTTTCCTCATTGCTTTTATTATCCTGGCCGCTGTCCGGCCGTCCCGAAAAATCCTTTTCTATTTTTTTGGAATCCTCTTTAAGCTGCCTGCCGATATTTTCAATGCTTTTTCCGATAGGGTCCTCCTTTACAAAGTCGTCAAAAGCTTTTCCGGCGTCGTTAGAGGCTGTTTCGTATAACGGATAGGATATAGTCATGCCTCCTGCGGGAGACGCATCCGCGGGAGAAACGTCTCCTGCAGGCTCATTTTCAGGCTCTTCCGCAGATGGAGCTTCCTGAGGAAGTTCCTCGTGAGATTCTCCACGGACGGGCTCTTCCGAAAGGGCGCTCCCGTTATCAGAGTTTTCAGCGGCAGGCGCTTCTGCCGCCCGGCTTTCTTCCGCCGGGGATTCCGCGCCTGAAAGGTTATCGCTTACGGCTTCAGAGGTATTATCCGCCGGAAGGACGGGCGCGGCGTCGATAATTTTGTGTATGTCTTCATTTATTCTATGGTCGGCGTTTTTAATAGTGTCCAGACCGTTCATTTTCTGAAACAGAAAAGCCCCGCCCAGAATAATGATAAAAATAAAACCGAAAACGATTATCGTTGACACCATATTTTTCATACGCGCTATCCCTTCGTTATTTTTTGCTCATTTCCTTAGATTTGGCCGCCGCGGCCGACACCGCCTCGATAAAAGCGGCCCTGACGCCGCCTTTTTCAAGTTTATAGACTCCCTCTATCGTAGTTCCGGCCGGAGACGTTACCATATCTTTAAGGGCTCCAGGATGCATGCCGGTTTTAATAACCATTTCCGCCGCGCCTAAAACGGCCTGGGCCGCCATAAGGTAAGCGTCCTCCCGTTTAAGGCCGGCCATTACCCCGGCGTCGCCCATAGCTTCTATAACCTGAAAAATGAACGCCGGGCTGGAACCGGAAACGCCTACCACCGCGTCCATCTTATCTTCTCCAACCTCCACCGCCCTGCCGACGCAGGAAAAAAGGCTTAAAACAGTGTCTATATCCTTTCTGTCCGCCGCGCCTCCGCCGCAGACCGCGCTCATGGCCTGCCTTACAAGGGCCGGGGTATTAGGCATTACCCTGACGACTTTCCTGCCGCCGCCCATAAAGGACAGCATATCCGCAACTGAAAGACCTGCCACCACGGAAACTATCACGCAGTCTTTTCCCAGAGACGGAGCTATCATCCTCAGCAGCCGTTCAGCCGCGTCCGGTTTAACGGCGATTATTATAACGTCGCAAAGAGCCGCTATCTCCAAAGGAGACGAAGGCCTTACACCCAGCTTTTCCGCAAGGGAAGCGACCCTGCTTTCTTTATTATCGGCAACGAAAATAGCCTGCGGCGAAACCGTGCCGGAGGAAACCATGCCTTCGATAAGCGCTCCGCCCATATTGCCCGCGCCTATAACCCCCAGCTTTATGTTGGGCATACCGTTCATAAGGAAACCCTCTTTACCCATTTTACTATATCTTCCCTTACGCGCTCCAGGCGGGGCAGCGTGAGTATATGCTGTATTTTCATGGCCTTATTGTCGTATATATGCAGAGTTTTATCAACGGAAGCCATGCCTGAAAAAATATCCACGGCTTTTGCCGGGGACACTAGTATATCGCTCCTTGAAATGCCAAGCATAACGGGAACGCTTATGTTTTCCGCCGAACCGTTAACGATACTCTGCAAAAGCCTCATGTCGTACAGAGACTTTACGGGAAAACCCGGATAGTTATAAGGCTTTTCCCAGTCCTTTAATTTTCTGGGTACGTATTTTATAGCGTATCTAAGATATTTTACAAGAGGAAAGCCCGGAACCCTCACTTTAAATGCCGGAGCCAGCAGTCCGAGAGCGGAGACTTTATTGCGCATAGCCGCGGCGCAGGCAAGAAGGCCTCCGTTAGACTGGCCAATAACCGTAACCGAACGGCATGAACGGGATAAAGCGGAATATGGGGCCGCAAGGCTTTCGTACCAGTCCGCCCAGCCGGTTTTTATAAGGGCGTCCATATTTGCTCCGTGGCCCGCGACTCTGGCCGCGTATACGGTAAAGCCTTCCTCCTCCAGCGCGCGGGCCACAGGCAGCATTTCCCAGGGGGACGAGCAGAAACCGTGGATAAGCATAACTCCATCAGGGCCGCCTTTTTTAAAATAAGGCATGGAAAGCGGCTCCGATACGCCCTCCTTTACGGCAAGCTCCGCGTCACGCAGGAATATGGCTTCCGGGTCTCCGTCCTCTATCTTAAACGGTTTTATTTCATCCATATAACGCCTCCCGTAAGAAACAAGAATATTGCGAAAAAAAGCGAGGGGCAAGCAAAAAGAAGCCAGGTCAGATTACAGGCAGGAAAAAATCCGCCCGGAAACGCCGTCGTTAAGGCTGCGGAAAAAAACGTCCCTCATCCTGTCGTACCTGGGGGCAAAATGATGAAACCGCACAAAATCCGAACCGGACCTCAGAAAAATGTCTTTAGCCAGGTCCAGCGTAAGGTGATTTTTAACGGCCGCATGCAGCACCTCGGCCTTCATAAATACAGCCTCTATTATCAAAAGGCATGAACCGGAAGCAAATTTTACGGCTTTAGCGTAGTTTTCGAATGACGGGGCTATGTCGGTTATATATGTAACGTCCTGAGGTTTTTTGTATTCGACTACGGCTTTTTCCAACCGGTTTAGAGGTATTTCCTTTTCGCCCTCCGGCGTGGACGCTTTTATGAGGGTATCGGGCTTCATACCGTTGCGCAGGGCGTTTTTAAGCTCCTTTATCCATGCTCCGCTGAGCAATCCCTCGTCTTTAAGCCGATTTTTCATTACTGAAATATTTACCGGCTCCCTTACTCTATACCCGACGGACGTTATGCCTCCGTGGTCAAAAAATTCATAGCCCAGGGAAAAACCTTCCCCAAGGTCTACTTCCCCTTCCGGAGCCTCCGCCTCCCTGCGGGCAAAGGCCTCCCTCGCGGAAAACACGGCGGCCCTGTTGCCACCGGGAGTAAGCTCCGCAACATAAAAGGTAAGGTCGTAATCTTTTATAAGGTTCCAGTTATAGCCGGCCAGACGGCCTTCCACGTTTCCGATAAAACCCTCCGGGCCGAAAAACCTTATCGTATTGCCGGAAGCCAGACACCCCCGCAGGAACCGGTCGAAGCCGGAAAAATGGTCTATGTGGGTATGGCTGACAAAAACGTCCGAAATGTCCAGCAGCTCCGAATTATCTACGTTGCCGAGCCTGCCGCAGTCAAAGAGGACGGCGCGTTTCCTGTAAACGTTTCTCATAAAGAAAGCGCTGTCGTCAAAGGGAGAATTTATAGCTTTAACCGTAAAATTAAACTTCATTTAATAAGGGTTTTAAATATCCTTTCAACATTCTCCGAAACGGAACCGGTAGTCTCCGTAACCAGCTCCGCCTCGGGCATTCTGGCGGACTCCTTCTGAGCCCGGTATATTGCGGGCCTGCCGTCCGAAACCACATCTCTGGCAAGCCTTTCTTTAAGACGCTCCATAATAACGCCGTCGGGAGCGGTAAACTGAAAAAACCTTAACTTTCCCGTATCCGCCTTTTCAAACTCGTTGAGATATTCCGGCTCAATAAACGAAGCGTCCACCAGGCAGCCGCGCCCTATGCTTATTTTTGAAGCAACGGCGGCAGCCATATTAGCGTAAACCTTTATGGAATTCTCTTTGGAATATACTCCTTTGCCGTAATCAAGATACATTTTTTCCGTAATGGGCACGCCGGCTTCTTTCTTCCTTACCTCGTCGGAATTTACGCGGCATACGGGAAAGCGCTCCGCAAAGGCTTTGGCATTTCTGGATTTGCCGGTGCCCATTATGCCGTAAAAAAGCGGAGTTTCCATTCCGTCCGCGCAGAGAGCGTAATAGGCGGACATATCTATAAGCCGCGAAACTTCCGCTTTTTTGACGGAATAACCTTCCCAGGCCTCGTCCTTGCCGTCCAGAAGAAAGCAGGTAACTTTAGCTCTCACATAAGCCAAATAGGAGCGGTAGTAATTAAGCAGCTTCACGCTGTCACCGTCCGGAAAGACGGAAAGAAAACCTTCCGTAAAACCGTCTGCAAACTCCGTGCGGCCGGACATATCAAGCTCCATGGAAAGAAAAGCCGCCTCCGCTATAACGTCCATATATCTGAAACGTTTATTAAATTCTATACAGTCGATAAGGCCGACGGAGCCGTTTTCATTAAAATATATATGCTCCAGGCGCAAATCCCCGTGGCCGTTTTTAACAAAGCCGCTTTCGGCCCTTTTATTGAAAATTTCCCTGTTTTCATCAAGAAATTTAAGGCTCTTTCTTTTTATAAATTCGTAGGAATCCATATCAATGAAAGAACCGGCGTATTTCTCCGTCTGGCTGAAATTTTCTTCCGCGTTAAATTTTACGGAAGAAAAGGCGTCCGGAAAATCAGGGTCCTCCGGGGCCCTTTCCAGCCTTTTAAGAAGCTCCGCCGTCTCGGAGCCGATACGGACCATGCAGGCGTAATCTATCGCGCCCTCCGATATGCGGCTGGCGAGAAAATCTCCGTCGGCTATGCGCTTCATTTTCAGCACGTATTCTATGGCTGTAAGGCTGTTTTCCACCGGAACCAAAGCGAAGGTATCGCCGGAACGGCGCACGAGCTTCATAACTTCGAGATATATGCCTTCGGAAAATCTGTCGTTAAGCTCTTTTTCCAGTATGCAGAAAGCCCTGCGGCTTTTTAACGACCTGTAATCCAGAAAACCGAAGTCCACCGGTTTTTTGATTTTATAAACATAATCGTCAGCAAGCACCGCGTAGGATATGTGGGTTTCCTTAACTTCGCGGGCGCCAGTCAGCTTTTTGACAAGCTCCACCGAGGAAGGCATTTTGGAGTCTTCCATAAGCTACTCTCCTTCTATACCCAAAAGCAGATAAAAATCCCCGTTTTCAGGGTTTATCCAGCTGTCCAGCTCTCGAACGGAATTTAAAAGACCCTCCGAACGCTGTCTGGAATAAGTTTTAAGCTCAGAGCGCGCCTGAGAGCCGGAAGAAACGGTTAAAGAGGATAACTCGTTATCCACCTTTACCTTTATCATGCGGGAAAGCTCTCCCATCGCCTGAATCCTGGCCGCCCTCTTTTGCCCGGGCAGCCCTCCGCTGCCGGGCGCGGCGGAACCTACCGCGGTATACGCGTATCCCTGTACGGCCGGGTCAGTTACCCATACGGGATACCCGTTTATCACGGGATATACGGTGCCGGTACCGGGACGTTTTTTTTCTTCCGCGCGGGCGGGGCTGGGCTTTTCTTCAATATACCCGCCTTTTTTGTAAGATGAGCTTTCGCCGGAAGAATACTTCGGCGCGGCTTCACGTTCGGCCGCGCTATCCGCAGGGCGGCCTTCGCCGGACGTTTCGCCGTCAAGCTCCTTAAAAGCCGCATCAGCCGCGCGCAGGCTTTCCGAACGGGCGGAAAGGTCCTTTTCCGAAACGGACGCTTTAGGCGAACAGGCGGACAAAACGGAGCATAAAAACAAAGCGGAAACCGCCGTCAGACAGACGGCTCTCATCTGGTCTCCCTGTCAAGTTCCATCATCCCCTGTCTTGCGGAGTTTTCAGAGCGGTTTTTTACCGCGTTTTTATACATTTCGTGTTCGTATGCGGATTTTGCGCCGCAGGCCGCCGTTGCGGCCAATACGGCAAGGCTCAATATAAAAGCTGCAATCTTTCTCATAAAAACGGCCTCCTTAAATTATCTGGCCCTCATATAAACGTAAAGCTCTCCCGTTGACGGGTCCGTCCACGAGTCCGCTATAAAGGCGCTTATCGTCCTGCCAGAAACCGTCTGCACGGAATAGGATGAAACGGCAGAATCAGAACCGGCGCCGGACGCCTCGGAGTCTACTTTAAGCACGCTTGATACCGTTACGCCCATCTGGCGCGCTATTTCGTCTATGGCTCTCGAAACGGCTAGCTCGCGCTGGCCGGTTTTGCCTTTTATGTGGCTGCCGCACACGCCTACTCCGCCGGTATAGCCTTCGCCGGACGGCGAATATACCCACGCGGGCATACCGGAGGAAACGGCCTCAGGCGCCTTTCCTCTGTGGGCGCAGCCGACGGCGGCGGCAATAACGAGCGCCGCGGCAATAAGCTTAAAGGTCATGGAAAAATACGTCCTTCCGTGAATAATACAAAGGCAGCCCGAAAGCTGCCTTATAAAGAACATTCGAAAAATTACTGGGCTCCGCCGCTTTTAAATTCTTCCTTAATGGCGGCGTCAAGCTCGTCCTGCGCTTTTTTGGCCTGAAACTGCTGCCATAAAGCCTGGTCGTTCTGGAAGCTGGAAAGAGACTGCTCCTTTATGGCGGCGCGGGCCATTTCGGCGTCCACTCCCACAAGGATATAAAGCTCGTTGCAGGGAGATACCCAGGAGCCTATCTGCTTAGAGCCGGAAATCATTTGGGACGCTACCTGCTTAGACACGTTGGCGGACACCTTATCCACCGTTTCCTCATTGCCAAGGCCCGTAGACTGGGTAAAGTTTTTAAACATATTATTTACTTTAAGGGACAGAGTCCTCGCTATTTCGTCCCTTCCGTTTGCCAGGGCTTCCGTCCTGGCGAAATTAAGGCCGGCTTTGCCTATCTGGGCCGCTCCCACGGCGGAAACGCCGCCTTCGGCCCCGCCGGCCATTACCCAGTCGGGAGCGCCGACGAGACAAGCGGCTACTTCAGGAGCATTCTGCTCAACGGTGGAAGTTTTACTCCCGCATCCGGCCACGGCCAGAGACAATATCACGGCTGCAAATAACGTTTTTTTCATATAAATTTCCTCCATAAGACTCTTTTGCGCATACTACAATCTAAATCATCGCCTTTCAAGGATTATTTCATCCTCGTCCATGCGCGTTACTTTGTATTTTCCGTTCCTTGTGAGAAACGAAGCCAGATAATAAGTTTTTTCCGGATAATCGGCTAAAACCGCGTTTAAGCCCTGCTCCTTAACGTCCAGAACGAATGGGACGTTCTTAATATCGTCCCTCAGCTCCCTGAAAAGGCGCGGGTCGTTATCCCCTTTAAGCGCTACGCGCACGGTTTTTGCGTTATCTCCTAAAATTTTCTGGGAAACAGCGGATACCAGCTTCACGGAAGCGTTTTTGGACATACCTTTAAGCATTCCGTAAACAGCGTCCGTTTCCGTAGCGCCCTGACCGCGGCCGGTAAGGGAGCCGGAGGCTATTACCGCGTCCGCCCCGCCGGAGCTTCCTATAAGTTTCCAGTCCAGCTCTCCAGACATTATACTGAAATTTACCTTCGCATATCCCACGTCGTTTCCCTTGGAAAAGACGTTTATTCTGCCTATAAGCATGGTGGAAGCCATATATTTGCCGGAAAGCTCCTTCAAAGCGGAATAATCCCCGGATCTTAGGGCTTTGTCAAGAGCCGCCCCGGCGTTTCCACCGGCGGAAGCCGCGTCCGTTACTTCAAAACCTTTTTCAGTAAGGCCCTTTATAACAGCCTCGCTGAAAGGCTGCCCGTAAAGAATCTCTCCAGAAGGGAGAACGGCGGGAAGCAGAACCGCGACGGAGGTATTTTTTGAAAAACCGTTTACCAGATTTTTCGCCCCGTCGGGAGTTATTTCCGCCTTTATGGAAACCCAGTATATGTTTCCGTCCTTTCCTTCGTCCGTAATGCTGAAACTTTCCACTGTGCCTGTAAGCTCCGACTTAACGGCCTCCTCCGCCAGCTGGGCGTTGCTTATTATGGTGTCCAGCTTTATTTTAACGCCGGAAGCCTGTTCAAGGGCGGCCCATTTGGCTCTGGAAACGGCCATATTTTTAGCCGAAGGCACGTCCCCCCTTACTATCTCCGCCTCGCCCAGAGCCTCCACGGTTACGGCAGACGCAGGAGAAACGCAAAAAACAACCAGAATAAGGACATGCGCTATTTTTTTAAGCATATTATTTCCCCACGGCGGAGCGCTTTACGTGGCTTCCTATTTTTACGCCGCGCAGCGCCGCGTCAGGGCCTTCCACATAACCCCAGGAACCGGCGGAAGATATCTGGTCGGATATTATTATTCTGGCGTTGAGCTTTATAAGGCTGCATTTCGTCTCTTTCGTGAGAAAATCCGTCGCTATCTGAACGTCGTAAACGTCCATAACGTCGCCTTCGTGAACCCCGTTGTCGGAGCCCAGGTTTATCTGAGCGACCTTTTTGCCCCCGCGCATTTCGTTAATATAGCCGTTCATCTCAAACAGGCCGGTAAGCTCGCTTCCGGCGGCCTTTACCGCGTCCCCCATTATGCGCTTGGCCGTGTTGATTATTATATCCGCCTGAAAGTTGGAGCTCTGGGTCGCCCTTTCTTTCGAGTTTACCGTTTTGGAATAAATCACCTTTCCGGTTTCGGCGTCTATAAGATTAAGAGTAACGGAGGCGGAAACGAACCAGCCGGAAGCGGCCGCGTCGTACCCGGCGGAAAGGGCCGATATTATAGTGCCGAAATCGGAATTATCGCTCTTTACGTTGGTGGGAGCCACATAATTTGCCTGAATGTTGTCCACAGAGCCTGTAAATATATATTTTACTCCCGAAAGGCGGCCGAATTCCATAACGCTGTCCGGGTCGGCCATGGTCATCTGAAACTGCTGTTCCTGCAATATCTTATCCAGATGGGAACGGTTTACGAGAGTAACGCCGCCAAGCTGAGAAAGGGTCTCCTCCGTTACGCTTTGGGCGAAAGTGCCCAGAGACGGGGCGAACTGGCCCATAAACTCCGAGCTGTTGCTGGAATAGGCCGAAACCGTGCTGCTCGCGCCTACGCCCACCCCTGTATAGCGGCCGCGTCTGTCCACCCTGCCAGCGCCGACGGCAGCTCCTACGGTGTTGCTTACTCCGGCGGTATTTGTCTGGCTGTTTTTAACGGTCATATCCCCGTAACCCGTGTTATTGGCGAACTCTACCACGGCGACTTCCCATTTTCTCGCTTCGTAAAGGTACTCGCAGTCCTTAGGTATGTTTACCGTTTCCTGGTCCTGAGGCATAGGCGCAATGCCCGTAAGGTCAAGATGCTTTTTGCCTCCGCACGAAACCGCGCCCAGCAGAAGCAGCGGGAGCATAAGTAGCTTAATGATGTACACGTCGCAAATTCTCCGCATTGTTTATTTATTTTCCTCCATAGCTTTCATTACCATCTGGAGATCTATCCACGCTTCCTTTTTTCTCTCCGGCGAACGCAGCAGGAACGCCGGGTGATAGCTCAGCATTACCCGGCATCCCTGAAATGAACGCCAGGTGCCCCTTACCTGAGTTATTTTAACGCTGGCCCCAAACAGGTGCGTAACCGCCACGGAACCGAGACAAATTATAAATTCCGGGCCTATCATTCTTATCTGTTCTTTAAGATAGCCTATGCAGGAGGCGGCTTCGTCCGCGTCCGGGTTTCTGTTGCCGGGAGGGCGGCATTTTACGATATTTGCTATATACACTTCTTCCCGTTTCAGGCCCATGGCGGCTATCATTTTCGTGAGAAGCTGCCCGGCTTTTCCTACAAACGGCCTCCCGGTGGCGTCCTCGTCCGCCCCCGGGCCTTCACCTATGAACATAAGCCTGGCTTTCGGGTTCCCTTCTCCGAAAACGGTGTTGGTTCTGGTGGCGGCAAGACGGCACCCGCCGCAGCGCGACACTTTGTCCTTTAAAAGCGCGAGCCCCTTTTCCGCCTCCTCCCGCGAAATGGCGGCGGATGGCTCCTGGCATACGGCTTCCTGAGCTGCCGGCGCAGGCTTTATAATATCTGCCACGCCGTAAACCTCCTCCATAGGGTCTTCCGGAAAAAGTTTCATACACCCGCCTCCCCTGGCCGGTTTTAAGGCTTAACACGGCCGCTGATAAATCGTATATTCCATATTATCATAATCATACGATTTTTAACAGTTCTTTTGAATTCCCATTGACGAAATATAAAATATGGATTTTAATAAACTATCAGAAACAATAATAACCGGAGCTCCAATGCCATCCAGAAAGCCGAAACGCGGCAGACTGTTCGTAGTGTCCGCGCCCAGCGGCGCGGGAAAATCCACTTTGTGCGCCATGATGCTCAAAAAATACCCGGAGCTCAGGTATTCCGTATCCTATACCACAAGGGCCCCCAGAGGTACGGAAAAGGACGGGGCCGATTATTTTTTCGTATCTGAGGACAAATTTCTTGACATGGCCGGAAAAAACGAGTTTCTGGAATGGGCCGAGGTTCACGGCAATTATTACGGAACCTCCGCGAAAGTAATAGAGGAAATGCTTTCCGCCGGTACAGACGTTTTTCTGGATATAGACCCTAAAGGCGCCATGCAGCTGAAAAAAAAGGCGGAAAACGGCGTGTTCATATTCATATCCACCCCGTCTTTCGATATTTTAAGGGAAAGGCTTATAAAAAGAGGCACGGATAAACACGATTCCATAGAAAGACGGCTTTTAAACGCCAGGGAAGAGATAAAATATTTCGCGGATTACGACTACCTTATAATAAACGACGAAAGCGACGAGGCTTTTCACGATATGGAAGCCATATACAGGGCGGAAAAATTAAAAACCGCCCATATAACCGAAATATCTGACTTTATGAGCATATAGCAAGGAGATTTTTTAAAATGGCATTTTTGGATATCGAAAGAATAATCAATCAGGACTCCATAGGCAGCAGATTCAAGCTGGTGCATCTGGCAGGGCTCAGAGCCAAGGAGCTGAATAACCCGACGGACGAAACCTATATGTCGGGATATAAAACCGGCCAGAAAGTAACGTCCAGAGCTCTCTCGGATATAGTCTGCGGCAAAATCGCCTTTGAAGAAGCGGAAAGGCGCGATTTCAGGACGGAAGAAGAAACCCCCGTTTCCCCGGAGCCGGAAGCAAAAGCGGAAGCGGAAGAAGAAAAGTAAAAATACCGGCGGGCGGATAACTCCCCGTCCGCCGTCTTTCTGCCTATTTGCCTCCGCCGGCCAGTATGGCCCCTTCCGTAACGATTATCCCTGCGATATCTTTTTTAGAGCGTTTTCCCGTTTCGGAAACTTTTCCATCTCTGAAAAACAGCTTTACATCGTTAAAATCAGAATCGAAGCCTATATCTTTTCTGGATACGTCGTTTGCCACTATAATATCCAGATTTTTTTCGAAAAGTTTTTTTAAAGCGTTTTTTTCCAGGTCTTCCGTTTCGGCTGCGAAGCCTATAAAAATCTGGCCTTCCTTTTTATTAAGAGAAGCTTCTTTTAGGATATCCTTGGTTTTTACAAGCTCCAGGCTGAGCCTTTCCCCTTCTTTTTTGATCTTCTCCGGCGCGGCGCTTTCCGGGGCGTAATCGGCGACGGCGGCGGCCATTATAAGTATGTCGTATTCAGAGACCCGCTTTTCCACGGCTTCGGCCATATCGCGGCCGCTTACGGCGATAACGGTGTCAGGCACCCGCGAAACAAGGCCGGTCTCCCCGGAAACGAGTGTAACGTCCGCGCCCATGTCCAGGGCCGCGTGGGCCACAGCGTACCCCATTTTACCGCTGGATCTGTTGCTTATGTAACGCACAGGGTCTATATATTCCCTGGTAGGGCCGGCGGTAACAAGTATTTTCAGCCCCTCAAGAGGCCTGCCCGCGGCAAAGCCCTCAAGACTCTCCTCCTCCGTTTCGTCGTTATCGAGATATTCCTCCAGAGTTCTCCCGCCGAATTCTTCAAGAATATCCTTCACCTTGTCTCCGTCCGCTTCGGGGGTTTCAGGCTCCGTATCTCCGGCGGACATCTCCGGCGCGACGGATTCTACGGGCCTTTCTCCAAGAATATTCAAAACGGCGTCCGCTATTTTTTCAGGGTCTTTCATTCTGCCTTTGCCGGTGTCGCCGCAGGCAAGGTCTCCCTCGTCCGGCTCTATAATATGCGCCCCCCATGATTTAATCCTTTCTATGTTGGAGCGCACCGCCGGATGCGAAAGCATATTGCAGTTCATAGCCGGAGCGAAGGCAACGGGGCACCCAAGAGCGAGCAGAACGGATAGAAACGGGCTGTCGGCCACGCCGGAAGCGTATTTACCGATAGTGTTCGCGGTAGCCGGAGCCACAAGGCACAAATCGGCCCATTTCGCCAGCTCTATATGGCTTACGGGAGAATCCTCCTCCCCGCCGGAAAATGAAACGCGCCTGCCGGAAACGGCAGCTAGAGTAAGGGGGCCGATAAATCTGGCCGCTTCTTCCGTCATCATAAATCTGACGGAATGGCCTGCCTTAATAAAAATACGGGCTAAAGCCGGAGTTTTATAGGCGGCGATCCCGCCGGAAACCCCGATAAGAATATTGCTCATAAAAGAACTCCGGAAAAACAAACCGCCGGAAGATCATTTCCGGCGGCCGGTACGTTTAAAATATTTCAGTCTTTTTTACCGAGCACCCTGTTTATAAGGTCTATCGGCAGCGGGATCACGGTGGTGGCGTTCTGCTTGGACGTCATTTCCGTAAGGGTCTGGAGATACCTTAACTGGAGGGTTATAGGATTCTCGGACATAATGTTCGAAGCCTCCGCCAGTTTTTCCGCCGCCTGGAATTCGCCTTCGGCGTGAATTACCTTAGCCCTTCTTTCCCTTTCGGCTTCCGCCTGGCGGCTCATGGCCTTCTGCATCTCCGTAGGCAAATCTATATGCTTGATCTCGACGGAAGATATTTTAACGCCCCACGGGTCCGTCTGGGCGTCGATAACCTTCTGCATCTCCCTGTTTATCTTATCCCGGCTGGAAAGCAGATCGTCCAGCTCGAACTGACCTATTATGCTTCTTAAGGTAGTCTGGGATATCTGGCTTGTGGCGTAGTAAGGGTCCTCGACTTCCAGTATGGATTTTTCCGGGCTTACTATCCTGAAGTAAACCACGGCGTTTACCTTTACGGAAACGTTGTCCTTAGTGATTATATCCTGGGGAGGCACGTCCATAACGATGGTACGCATATTAACGCGGACCATTTTTTCGATAAAGGGTATAAGTATGATAAGGCCGGGGCCCCTTACGCCCACAAAACGGCCCAGACGGAAAACAACCGCCCTTTCGAACTCCTGAAGTATTTTAACAGTGGAGGAGATAAGAAAGATTAAAAGCGCTATAAGAACAACGATAGTCGAAATATAAGCGTACATAAACTCTCCTTGCAAAAATTATTCCGCCTTGTTACCATTCGGATTATTTATATTACATTTTAAAAACGTTTTCATCAACATCATATTATAAGGTTGCGGCAAATGATAAAAAGCATGACAGGATTCGGCAGGGCATCGGGAGTTTATGAAAATTTCGACGTGCTCGCGGAAATCAAAAGCGTAAACGGAAAATATTTCGACCCGTCCTTCAGGCTGCCCAAGCAGGTATCGTCTCTGGAAATAACAATGAGAGGCCCGCTGCAGGAAAAGCTGATACGCGGCAAAGTGGACGTGCGCGTAGAAATCATAATGAAATCCGCCGTAAAAGTGCCGAAAATAAACTCCGAAATGCTTAAATGCTATAAATGCGTGCTGGAAAGCATACGCTCCGAAGGCGGCCTGGACGACGAAATAAAACTGGAACATTACCTGCGGCTGCCCGATATAATCGAATTCCAGACCGACGGGAAAATCGAGAAGGAGCTTGAAGAAAAAACGGCGGCAACAATAATGGAATGCGCGGCCAGGCTTGAAAGCATGAGGGAAAAAGAGGGAGCCGCCCTTGAAGCGGACCTTAAAAAACGCCTGAAACGCCTTTCGGAGCTGGTAAAGCTTATAAAAAGCTCCGGAACAGATATTTTTGCCTACTGGGCGGACAAATTCAGAAAACGTATGCAGGAAATGGAAGTTTCAAAGGACTATGAAGAACGTATAGTTCAGGAAGCCTCCATTTACGGAGAAAAAGCCGACATTACGGAGGAGTTGACGCGCCTTGCCTGCCACATAGAGCAATTCGGCAAAATAATGGATACGGAATACCCGGCAGGCAAAAAACTGGATTTTCTGAGCCAGGAGTTGCACAGGGAATTTAACACCATAGCTTCCAAAAGCTCCCGAAGCGAGATAATAAACGCGGTGATAGAAGGCAAAGCCGAAGTGGACAGAATAAGGGAGCAGGTACAGAACCTGGTATAAGAACATAACGGTCAACCGGATAAATGCCTGCGTAACAACGGCCTTAAGAAGCAGGCGTATAATTTTGCGGCGATGAGAACCATAGCGTTATATATTATCATATTATCCGCCGTTCTGTATTCAGGGCACGGCTATTGCGGCCAGTGCAGGATAATCTACGGTATCTACGATAATTATAAACCGTTCGAATGGTACGAAGCTGGTGTTCCTAAGGGTATTAATATAGAGCTGCTTAAAGCCGTGTCAGAAAAAGCCGGCTGCGAATATGGCTTTATTTCCCGCCCCTGGCCGGAAATGCTAAAAATGCTGGAAAACGAAGAAATAACCATGCTGTCGGCATCCATGACCCCCGAACGCCTGACAAACTTCATACAGCTGCCGCCTTCTTTCGTCCAATACAGAATATTTATTGCAAGAAAAGGCTCCGGGCACGCAGCCGGGCTTTCATCCCTGAGGAAAAAAACGGTTTTGGCGCTGAAAAACAGCGTGGCGTGGGAAAAGCTATCAAAAGGCCCGTACGACGTAAAGCTGATACCCTGCTCTTCCGAAACGGACGCGCTGAAAAAACTATCGGAAGGCTCAGGGGATTTCGCTTTCGTGGACGACAGCTCGGAAATTATTGAAAAAGTAGAAAAATCTGGGCTTATAATAGCCAGCGAACCGATGTTCCCCACTCTGTACGGATTTATGATGAAGCAGAACAGCCCCTATTTCAGCAGGCTGAGCAAAGCGGCGGAGGAGCTGAAGGCCACTGGGCAGTATTATAAAATAATAGAAAGAAGCAAACAGTATAAATACAGCCGTCTCACAAAAATATTCCTTATATCCGCGGCTGTATGCGCAGCCGTATTTTCCGCCGCTTTTCTGTGGATAAAATCCCTCTCCGTGTCGGTGCGCCGCAAAACAAAAAGTCTGAACAAAGAGATATGCGCGCGTATAAATACGGAAAAAATGCTGCGCGAAGAAACGGAAAAACGCAAAAAACTGCTGGAACTCCTGGAAACGGTGCTTAAAAGCATACCGGAATCAATATTCCTGTCCGACGAAAACGGAAAAATAGTGTGGAGCAACCGTGGTGAAACGCATATTATACCCTCATACATAAAAGATAAAATAACGGATATAAAAAAGAGCTCCGGGCCTAGAGAATTTTCATACGAAGATGCGGACGGACGCGTATGGAAAATACTTGCGTCCGATTTCGTTTATGGCGGAAAGGACGGTACCCTGCTGGTAGCCGGCGACATAACGGAAAATATAAAACTCAGAAACGAGCTTTTTATGACGGGCCGCTACTCCGCCCTCGGAGAAATGGCCGCGATAATAGCTCACGAAATAAATAACCCTATCGGATGTATAATACATAATTTTTCATATATAAATAAACTTATAGAAAAATACGGCATTGAAAATAAAGATATGGACGCGGCGGCGGAGGATATATCGGCGTCGGTAAGGAAAATAGCTTCGATAATAAGCGAATTAAAGGAATATACGGGCAGGAATATAAAGACCTACGAAAAGGTAAGCTTAAAAAAATGCTTCCGCAGCGCTTACGGAATGACCAGATTTATGATAAATAAATACACCCGTAATTTTACCGGGGATATTAAGGATACGGCAAATATACTCGGAAATTACGGACAGATAGAGCAGATGATGATAAACGTAATACAAAACGCCTGCTACGCTCTGACAGATAAATCGGCCGCGATAAAATGCTCGCTTTACGAAAGCGGAAACGAGGTACACTTTAAAGTGGAGGACGAGGGAACCGGTATGGACGAGGACGCGCTTAAAAACGCGTGCGACCCTTATTTTACCACAAGAAGAGAAAGCGGCGGAACGGGCATAGGTTTATCCCTTACATCCAGATTTATGAAGGAACACGGCGGCAGCCTGTTAATAACAAGCGAAAAAGGAAAAGGCACATCGGTAACGCTTTCATTTCCCGCCTGTAAGGAGCCTTAATGTCCATCCTGATTATAGACGACGATACGAAATGGGTCGACGGGATAGCCCGTACCCTTGAGGCTTTCGGAATAGCCGAACGAAACGCAATATTCAAAGCCTCCTCTCCGGAAACGGCCTTTAACGCTCTTGCGGAACGCGAACCCGATTTGATACTGCTTGATCTTTTTCTGGACGGAGCCTCCGGGGAGGATTTACTCGAAGAAATGCTCCGAAACCACCCGGACAGGCATATTGTAATCATGACCGGTTCCGACAGCGTAAAAAACGCCGTCAGCTGCATTAAAAAGGGAGCGAAAGACTATTTTGTAAAATCAGCGGACGAGGACGAACTGATGAACAACATCAGGCGAATTATGAGAATAAGAACCCTCGAAAAAGAAAATGAGGAGATTAAAAAAATCGCTGAAAAAGAAAGGGATTACGGCGATTTTAAAGAATATATAACATACAGCCCGGCTATATTTTCTTTATTCGAATACGTAAAAAGCATAGCAAAAACGTCCAACCATATATTGATAACCGGCGAAAGCGGCGTGGGAAAGGGAATTTTCGCCAAAATAATATCATCCGTCATGCGTGGGGATAAACCTTTCATATCTGTAAACGTTGCCGGATACGACGACCAAATGCTCGCAGATACCTTATTCGGCCATATCAAAGGCGCTTTCACTGGAGCCGCCTCCACAAGACAGGGCATAATAAAGAAAGCTTCAGACGGAGTGGTATTTTTAGACGAGATAGGAGATCTCTCCGTGCAATCGCAGATAAAACTGCTCTGCCTTTTACAGGACGGAATATACCAGCAATTAGGCAGCGACGATTTTATAAAAACGCCCGCAAAATTCATATTCGCCACAAACCAGAATCTTATAGAAAAAATGAACGACGGCCGCTTCAGAAGCGATCTTTATTTCAGGCTCAGCACTCATAAAATCCACATTCCCCCTTTAAGGGAAAGGCCGGAAGATATTATGCCCCTGTGCTCGTACTTTGCAGGCGAAGCGGCAAAAGAGTTGGGTAAGGCAAAACCGGGCTTTACCGAATCCTTTAAGGATAAAATAATGTCGATGAAATTTCCCGGAAATATAAGACAGCTTCGCGGGGCGATATATGATTTGACTGCACGATGCGGCGAAATCATAGACGGCAAGGATGTGGAAAAGCTCATGCATACGGACGGGCTGTATGAAAGCCGGACGAAGCCGCGCTCCGGACGCAGTATGGATAAAGACTTTCCCACCATAGAAGAAACCACCGATAAACTCATAAAAGAAGCCCTTGAAATATCGGGAGGAAATCAGCAGAGAGCGGCGTATCTGCTCGGCATATCCCAGCCTACCCTCAGCCGCCGCCTGAAACGTATGGGTCTTTAAGCCTTTATTTATTTCTTTATTCATTTTGAATAAAAAAACGAATAAAATCCCTACATTCTTTAATTTTATCTTTATTTGACAATAAGTTATCTTTGGCACGCCTTTTGCCTTAATACGTTCAGCTTAAAGCAAGGAGGAAAATATGAAATTATCAGGAATTATGCTATGCGCTCTTTTGCTGTTCCCAGCAGCGCTCTGCGCGGGAGAATACCCCACTCCCGGCAGATTAGACGGAACCACGGCTTTTTTCAGCGAAAATGACGCCCCGAAAAAAGCTAACAAATCTTACCCCGAGTGGTATCGCGGAAAAGGCGGAGACGGTCTTGCGGACGAAAGCGCCCTATATTTCTACAAAGAGCTTATAGGGCCGTCGTCCTTCGTTAAAAAGGGCCATAATAACGATTACTTCTATATGGGAACCCTGGAGCTGAAACCGGGCGAAACGTACCCCGCCCATAACCATCCGTCAAAAGAAATATATTACGTGATAGAAGGCGAGGCTCAATGGTATGTGGACGACGAAAGCCGCACGGTAATCGCCGGGGATATGATATATCATGCCCCGTACGCGGCCCACGGATGGAAAAACCTTTCCGACAGCAAGCCTCTGAAAGTGGCATGGATATGGTGGGCTTCCGGCGACAAATCGGTCATAGAAAAAGGCGCCAGATTTACGAACCCGGATTTGTTTTCCTCAAAAGACAAGGTAAAGCCCTATCCCGTGCCGCTGCCGAAAGTAAGGCTGAACGAAAACGATAAAGCGAATGTAAAATACGGCGAATATCCGGTTCCCGGCAGAATTGCGGGAACGTCGGCTTTCGTCCATGAAAACGCCACGCCGAAAAAAGCCACTAAAAGCCATCCGAAATGGTTTCGCGGAACGGGAGAAAACGGCATAGCAGATGAAAACGCCAAATATTTTTATCACGAACTCATCGGGCCGAATCTGCCCAAACCCGCCATAGACGATTCACATATATACTTCGGACCGCTGGAGCAGAAATCGGGCTATGTTTACCCAGCCCATAACCATCCGGCTCAGGAAATATATTACGTCATATCGGGAGAGGCTCAATGGTATGTGGATGATGAAGAACAGACCGTAAAAGCCGGTTCTCTGATATATCACAGACCTTACGCGGCCCACGGGTGGAAAGTAACCAGCAAAGAGCCGCTGAAAATGATATGGGCATGGTGGGCGGAAGAAGACCCGTCCGTTCTCAGCGTAAGCGCAAAAATGATAAATCCGGAAACTGCCTCGGACGAGAAAACGGCGCTGCCCTATGCTAAGCCTGTTCCCCCTGTAAGGAAAAAATAACATAACCATACCCTTACACAGATTAGCATAAAGTGATGTAAAATGCTTATAATACAGCGGCTTGCCCACAATAATGAAGAACCTTGCCCAAAGCGCTTTAATAAGGCCCGTTCCGGGGCGTGAGGTTCCCGAGTTTGCATTGCCGCGCAAGCGTGATGACGAATGATTTGCCCATATATGGAAAACAAGGCGCATAAATAAAGCTCGTCCCATTTTTAGCGCCGCGAAGCTGATATTATAATTATATTACGTCGCTGGATAGTTACCGAAAATAATATTCCCTTCGCACAAGCGCCGGAAAAACCGGCGCTTTTCTTTTAACGCCGCGGTAATACCGCCGTCCGTTTTATTTTTGCCGTAACGTAAGCGAAAAATCAAGGCGCGATACCGCCCTCCGGGGTTTTTATATATCCCGTTTCCGGCTCATTAAAAACAAAAAAAGCAGTTTTCCCTATATAAAAATTATTAGATACTGCGCAAACCGGCCGGCCCGGCAGCTTATTGAGGCAGCCGGCCGGATATCGCGCAAGCTGCATAATCCGGCCGAGGCACGTTTAAGATAACAGCCGTCTCTGTAAAATCCGGACAGAAAATATAGTATTAAAGGGCACGTTAAAAAACGTGCCCTTTAATATAAACTATAAATTACCTTTTTTATCCATAGGAACGATAGCAAGCTCGTAACCCACGGAAGCTAGAATCCTGGATACTGTATCCAGAGTAGGATTTGAATCCTCGCCCATGACGGAATAAAGACTTGATCTCGGAATCCCGGCCGCTCTCGCGGTACTCACGACGCCCCGGGAGCGTATAAGTATCGTAACCACTTTCACTATGGACCTCGGCGAACCGTCAGGTATATACCTGAGGGGGTCTATCGCAGCGAGGTCCACCTTGAGCCTTTTACAGCCCTTTAAATCCTCCATGACGTTTTCACGCCATACTTCCGAAAGAGACAGTCTGCTGTTCTTCATGTTCATAATGCGTGCACCAGCCTAATAAAAGAATAAATCACGCCGCTTTATTTTTAAACTATAAATAAAAATATTTTTTAGCAAGAACTAATTTTTAAAAATAATATAAATACAAATATTTATACAAATATATTTGCCTAAATATATTTTTTAATATCAATAAGTTATAAGATTTATAAAACGAAACCGAAAGACGAACGAAAGCATAGGCCGCAATTAATTGTTGCGTAACCGTCAGATATACAATATTATTTACTATGTTTACAAAAAGACTTGCAAAATTGCTCAAAGACAACAGGATCAAAAATACAGAACTTGCCAATTACCTGAAAGTAAGCAAATCTGCCGTAAGTAAGTGGCTTAGCGGGGAGGCGGAGCCAAGACCTGAAACGCTACGTCAGATGGCAAAATTTTTCAACGTGTCGGCCGGTTATCTGATTAACAACGAGGATTTTAAACCGGCGGACGGAATGAGGGAAACAAGAAGCGATATTTATCCCTCCATAGTCTACTCTCAGGAAGAGCCAAAACGTGTGGAAGGCTTTATATGGCTTCCCGTATATGAAACCAAAATAAGCGCTACCCCCGGAATACCGGATATAGCGCGCGAGGAAGTAATCGGCTGGCACTCCGCGCCGGAATCCCTTATGGGCTCCTCCGCGGACTCTCACGGCAGGCCCTTCTCCATGAAAGTGGCCGGAAAGTCCATGCTTCCGCTGATAAAGCCAGGCGATTACCTTACCGTACGCCCGGCCCCTTTTATTCTGCCGGAGCCGAACCAGATATACGCCGTAAAAATAAACGACGAGGCTTCCGACATCTCAGGCATAGTTGTAAAAAGGGTACAGGCGGACACGGCGAGAAAAATCTTTCTCCTGCGTTCCGACAATCCGGAATACCCGGTATATGTGGCCGATAACGACAAAGCCGCCATAGTAGGCCGCATAATCAGTATATGGCGGCCGCTTTAGCGAAAAACTCTTAAAAACCGAAAAGGCCGGAAATAAAATTTCCGGCCTTATTTATTTTATATCGAATATTCCGCTTTCCAGCATTTTCTCAGCCGATTTATAGCCGCCGTCCGCGGCTTTTTTGCAATACTCCCTGGCTTTTTCAATATCTCTGGGAACCCCCGCCCCGTCATAATACATTACCCCAAGTATATGCCATGCGGGAAGGAACCCCCCGTCCTTAGACCTGTCAAAATATTCCGCCGCCTTTATAAAGTCCGGCGGAACTCCAACTCCGTAAAGATACATATACCCCAAATCGTAAAGAGCGTTGGCATGATTCTGCCCGGCGGCCTTTAATAACCATTCGAGAGCTTTGGAGTAATCCGTCTCCACCCCGTCGCCGTTAAGATAACGCGCTCCCGTCCTGAACTGACCTCCGGCGTTGCCTATCTCCGCAAGCTCCAGATCCTTTTCAAAATCGGAGGAAGCAAAGGCCGCGGAAGCAGCAAGAAAAAGAGCGGCAAAAACGGCCAGTATCTTCATATCCGCCCCGCCATAAAAGGAAAGTTTTTCTCACATAACGCCATGAGCAATGGCATAAAAATTGCTTCTCCAACGATAACCAAAGCGAGGTGCGGCATGACAGGAAAAACGTTCGTATTTTTTACCATTTTCGCAATATTAGCCATAATAACCAATTCCATTTCCTAAAAAATCATCCGCCGGGCGTGGAGTTGTCCTCCGGCGTGTCGGAAGCGGAGACTCCCGTAACTTTTAACTCGTGATCCTTAGCCTGTTCCGCTTCCCTGTCCCCCGGATAGAGAAATTTAAGGACAATGGTTCCGGAATGTTTGCCGTCTCCGCCAGGAACGTAGGATACGTTTATCCTGCACTCCCCGGAAGTCTCTATGGACGCAAGGCAGCCGTCGGCGGTAAATTTCGGCTCCAGAGAGAAATTATCCGTAAGCTTATCGGTGTTCAGCCCTAAAAAGAACAACTCCTCCGGAGAATATCTGAGAGTGAAATACCCGTCGGGTTTTTCTTCCGTAAGCTCCAGAACGGACGGGGTCACGTCAAGCCCCTCGGTTTTATCAACGTTTTTATAGTCGTACACCCTTTCCCCATCTCCGCAGGAACAAAGCAGAGCCGAAATAAGCAGCGCGGCCAAATATTTTACAATGCCCATAAAAAACGCCTCCAGACTACTGATAAACTATATTTATTGATAATAAAAAACAAGTTTTTTTATAGAACGCGGCACCCGTTTGCAAGACGCGCGCCGGTATGATATATTTTTAAAGAAAAGGAGATAGTAAATGAAAAAACTCGTATTGTTCATAATAATATTCGCGGCCTCCGTTCAGACCGGAGCGATGGCCATGAGCAGCGGGCAGGTCTATGACGGAGCCCTGCCTGACGGCATGACGTCTTACCAGATGAGAATAATGGGAGGAAACTGGCTCAATTTTCAGGGCATGGTCGCCTATTACGATAAGGACGGCAGCGTACAGACAAAGAGAATATTCGGCAACACGCCTTATATTTATAATTTTCAGAGCAAAGGCGGAGTTTCCGCCTATTTCAGGGTAAGCAATATGCAGCCTGTAAACCGTTTCGGAGGCATATTCCGCGTGCTTCTTTTTAAAGGAGATATCTTTGCCGGAGAACAGAGGGCCTTTATAACGAACGGAGAAGTAAGCCTGACATACGGCAAATATCCCGATATAAACCTTGAATTTATGGTGCCGCCCGTAGGCATGTTCGACTGAAGGGCATAAAAAGAGGGGCGAAAATCGCCCCAACCCCCTGAAACAAGAGAGGAAAACCCCCTCTTTCCACCCTCAAAAGCAATCTGCGCTGACGCATATATGCTTTCATATAAATAATATATCATTAATATTAAAATTGCAATATTTTTTGCAGCCGTACCGTTGTATGGGTCAGCGCAAAATTATAGAAAATTTTGCAATACTGCGGCCCGCAACGACAAATAAAAAACAGGCCAAACTATTTAAAAAGGCGGCTATCCCCTAACGTAGACAGTTATGGAAAATATTTATAATACGACGGCTTGCGGCGGCAATGAATAATTAAGACTAAAAAGTGTCTGGCAATGCACTGTTTGATGGGGCTGCCCCATGAGTTTACCTTGCCTGAGCAGATCTTATTATGAATGTTCTTGGCGCATTAAGAGCCGATATTATAGATATTTTCCATAACCTTACTTTAATCTGTGTAAGGGTATAGCTGCGTTTAAAAACACACCCCTTGATGCAAAGCCAAATCTGCCGTGCCCACGGGCTTTATAACAAATATCCTGATGATGCGGAGTTATTATCAGAAAAACGGAACGCATATTATTTATATCGCATAGCATCCTATATGCAAACATTCCGTACGATTACTACCGTTAATGGATGATCGCCGGATAAAATACGGTATAAAGGCCGTAATTCATATTAAATTATCATTCGGTTATATAAATTGCCCTTGCCTGCATTATTCTTCTTTCTGTTGAATCTGCTATAAAAACATTACCGGAATAAAACCCGACCATACCATCGGATTGGGTTCCAATGTTGATTAAAAGCACTCCGTTAGCTCCGGCTTTAGCCGCTTGATTTTTAAGCTCCTGAATTACCAGATCCTGCGCTATCTGCGCGGAAAGCCCAACATCGACGGAAGCCTCAATTAATCCTATGGTTTCATATTCCGATGGCGGATCAAGGTAAATTTTTACTTCACTGGGATTAATAGCCGGCTTCGCTATTCCTGTGATTATTAAAGAACCGGTCGCAGTCAAACAGCCGGATAAAACTAAAATACATAAAAATGCCGCACTAAAGCGTAATATATGCAATTATTACTCCTTACCGATCAACAGGTAAATAAGCTAGCATATCTGGAAGCACAGTCAAGATATATAATATTTTACGACTATCCCATAATGCGGATAATAACGGAAAATAATTGTAACCGCAACTGCGAAATATACAATAAGCCTGCGGAAACTGGAGCCGTTTTAATTAATATACCTAATTTTACAGCTGTCCGGAGCATAAAAAATGCGAGCGGGTCAATTCGCCCCCGCTCGTTTTCTATCATCCAATATCTTTTGCTTTCTCTCCATAAATATTTGCCGTTATTTTCAGTTTAATGCAGGCGGCCAAATACAAGCCGACGCTTTATTTGGCGTAAAGGACTTCCTTAAAAAAAGCGCGCATAAGCTGCGGGTCCTTGCCGCCGTCGGCTCCGTTCAGACATTCGGAGGCTTCCACCAGCTCCGGGCGGAATTTTTTTACAATGTTTTTTACGTTATGGCATCCTATGCCCCCCGAAAGCCACAGATTGCGGAACACATCGTCCACATAACCGTAAATAAGGCCGGAAGACGCTTCTTCCGCCGAAGCGGTAAAAGGGTCCAGCATGGCTCTGGCCTCTCCGTAATATCCCATGGCCTTTACATCATCATAGGACGAAGCGGTCCGCTTTCTGTAAAATGCCGAGCCTGCAAGAGAAGAACAATGATCTTCCGGGCATTTTCCGTCAAATTCCACCGCGTCTATTTTGCCTTGTTCAAGCAGCTCTGCGGCAATTTTATATAAATCCTCTCCTCCTTCCGGAACGGAAACGACCATTGCGCTCTCCGTTTCCGGCAGTGAATTTATAAGCCCTATAATATTTTCCGCGCCGGAGGAAAGCTCGAAACCGATAATATCCGTCCCAAGGCCGGAAGCCAGGTTCGCGTCCTGAGAGCGCTTTATTCCGCCTATTTTTACAAGCGGCCTCGTATAACGCCTGCGCCGGAAAAGCTTTGTCCAGAAACCGCGCCTGCTTTCTCCGGCCGCGCCGGACGCCGCCGGGGAGAAAGCGTTCCCCCGCAAAACTCCCCAAAAACCCTCGTCCCTTACCAGATTATCCGTAAAGGGACACGGGCGCGAAGCCTGATAAACAAAGCTGCATTTCCAGTCCACAAATTCCCTTAAAATAATCGGGATTATTTCATCCGTCTCCCCTTTTGCCGCCCCCTCGTCCGAAAGAAGCAGAGCGTCCGGCCTCATAAACCTTACCTTCGCTATATCGGATGCGTCCGCAACTTTCAAAAGCGGAATCCGGCCGGACGCCTCGGCTTCCCCGCAGGCGTTCTCAAGAGCCTTTTTATCGGCGGATGAAGCCGCTATTACCACCGTTTCGCGGCGGAGGAACTTTTCTCCGATTTCTTCTGCTTCCATAGTATGCTCCGTAATGTTCATTATATAATCCTCCCGATACCGGAAAAGATAAAACGTCTCCGGAAATCGTTATAAAAACAAATTTAAATTCTGAACCTAAAATAAAAAAATAAATTGTGGGTTTGGTAACGATTAAATATTATTTGACGCTGGAGCGCCAAAAATAAAAACCGTAAAAGAAAGAAAAGGAATAAATGGACGCGGAAACACGGTTGAAAAGGCCGGAAGCCCCAATCTTTTCGGAAGAACAGAAAACCGCTTCTTTCACCGCGCTTGAATTTTTCATATACGTTTTATAATCCTCATAAATAGCCGTGTCAAGTTTTTTTACCCGAAAAAAACACGCCGAATAAAATACATTTTTTAAGCGTATTGCATTATAAGCGTTTCTCGGCTATCCTTTCCGCATGGATAAATCCGTATACGCGGCGTTAAAAAGGATATTCGCGGCCCTGCTTCTTCTGAACACGGCGGTAATACTCATTGTGGTATATCTTGCCTTTTCCAATTACGCCTCCCAGCGCAAATCCCTTATAGAAATGGGCTATACCGTCCTAAGAGCTTTCGAGGCGTCGCGCCCGATGGTGTTTTCCAGCGGCGGCAACGCCCACCTTACGCAGATACTGGAAGAAATGTTCGACCTGGATACGATAAACAACATCGTAATCTACCGCCAGGACGGAAAAACGATATTCTCCCTCCATCCTCAGGAAAATCTGATAAAAACCGGCGTGCACAGCAGATATATGGAGGAAACGCCAGGGGAGCTGATACTTTATAACAGCTTTCATCCGACCGGCATGGGAATGGGAGGAGGAAGCCACATGATGCGGGGCGGCCATATGGGCCGGAACGGCGACAGCAAAATATTCATCGCCATCGCTATAAACAAGGCTAACCTTAATTCCATATTGAATTACAGCGTACTTACTTTTTTAGCCGCGGCTCTTGCGGAGCTTATGATATTTTTCCTGTACTCCAGGATACGTCAGGTGGTAAAGCTGTACGAGCAGTCCGTAACGGAGCTTAAAAATGCGGAAAAGGAAGCCGCAACCGGAAGGCTGGCATCAGTTTTGGCCCATGAAATAAAAAATCCTCTTTCAAGTATGTCCGGCCTTTTGTCCTTCGCCGGGAAAAAATGCGAAGACGGCCTGATAAGCGATATAATAGATAAAACCCAGGACGAGGTTAAGCGTCTTTCCGATATAGTAAACGATTTTCTCACATACGGAAGGAGCGTAGAGCTGCAGCTTTCAACAGTGTCCGTAAAAAGCCTGATAACTAAAACGACGGAGCTTTTAAGCCACGACGCGGCGGCTAAGAACGTATCCTTTGCCGTATCGGAAACGGATTTTACCTGCACGGCGGACGAAAACAAATTTCTGCAGATATTCGTAAATCTGCTCCTTAACGCCATAGACGGCTCTCCGAAGGACGGGGAAATAAAAATACGGATAGACGAAAAATCCATGAAAGTGCAGATCGAAAACGAAACGGCCAAACCGGCCGCGAAAGACGCGGAAAAATTTTTCGAGCCTTTCTATACGACCAAAACGAAAGGCAGCGGCCTGGGCCTCTCCATAACGAAACGCCTTGTGGAGCTCCACGGATACGGTATAAAAATATCGAGCACCTCCCCTTTTATCGTGGAAATATATTTCCGCCGCAACGGATGATATAATGAAAAAAATACTTATAGTCGACGACGAAAAAAACCATCGCCTTATGATGCGCCTGCATCTGGAGGACGCGGGATACGAATGCTTTGAAGCCGAGGACGGGGAAACGGCCTACGGCATGATAAAAGAGCTTTCTCCCGACCTTATTCTTCTCGATATAACCATGGAGATAACGGACGGGCTTACTCTGCTGGGCAGAATAAGGAAAGAGGGCGTCTCCGCGCCTACCGTAATGATAACCGCCCATACGGACGCAAAGACGGCAGTATCGGCAATGAAGCTGGGCGCCACGGATTTTATAACAAAGCCCGTAAATATAAACGAAATGCTTGAAACGGTAAAAAGCCTGCTGGAATCCGGCGGAAACGAAGAAGTTCCCGACGCGGCGGGATATAAATTCGACGGCGTTTTCGCCTCCGAAGCCATGACGGACGTTATGAGCCTTCTGGCGATGGCGGCTCCCACTGACGCAACCGTGCTTATTCTTGGCGAAAGCGGCACCGGCAAGGAGCTGGTGGCAAAATCGATACACGAAAATTCGCTCAGGGCGGAAAAGCCCTTTGTGGCGGTAAACTGCGCGGCTCTTAACGATAACCTGATAGAAAGCGAGCTTTTCGGGCACGTGAAAGGGGCCTTTACGGGAGCCACGTCGAACAGGCAGGGAAGGTTCGAACAGGCCTCCGGCGGAACCATATTTCTCGACGAGCTGGGCGAAATACCAATGCCCACGCAGACGAAGCTTTTAAGGGTATTGCAGGAAAAAGTGATAGAACCCGTCGGATCCGGAAAAGCGGTTAAAACGGACGCTAGGATAATCGCCGCCACCAACAGGGATTTAAAGAAAATGTCGGAATCGGGAGAATTCCGGCAGGACCTTTATTTCAGGCTGAGCGTATTCCCCGTTACCATACCCCCCTTGAGAGACCGCCCGGGAGACATACCGCCGCTTATAAAACATTTTATAAAAAAATACGCGTTCAGCTTCGGAAAAAATATACAGGCCGCATCTCAGGACTATATAGACGCTTTACAAAATTATTCCTTTCCCGGAAATATACGCGAGCTTGAAAATATAGTGGAAAGAAGCATAATACTGGCCAGAGGAGACAAGCTCACGGCGGACACCCTGCCCGCTCTGGCGCAGGAAAACGGGCTCAATCTCAAAAACGGGGAAAAGCAGTCCATATTGGACGCCCTAAAACGCTCCGGCGGAAACAAGACAAACGCCGCGAAGCTTTTGGGCATATCGCGGCGCGCTCTTTACTATAAACTTGAGCAGTACGGCATAGCCGACTGATTAAGCAGCCGCCTTAAAAACGGCCGCGGCTCCCCCTGGCAGCTCCGTTATGCAGGCCCGGCCGCCCGTAATAGCGGAAGCGGGGCTAAACTCAGTGTATCCAGAAAATCTCCTGATACCTGGGCAGGGGCCATTTGTCGTCGTCAACGAGAAGCTCCAGAGAATCAACGTGAAAACGGCACTTATCCATAAGAGGAAGTATTTCGTCCCTGTAACGCAGGCACCGGCCGTAAGTATCGTTTTTTGCGGAAGTTATGCTTTTCATGGCTTCGTCTAGCCCGTCAAGTGATTTTTTAAGACCCGCTATATGGCCTGAGACCTCCGCAAGCAGCTCTTTCTGGGCGGAAGTGTCCGCCCCGTCGCCCGCCGCGGCTTTAACGGCGCAGATGTTGGCCGCCAGTTTGGACTGATAATCGAAGCAGACTGGCAGGATAATATTGCGGCCGATATGGGACGCGGAGCGTGCCTCAATGGCTACTGTTTTAGCGTAGGACTCGAAAAGTATCTCCTGCCTTGCCGGAATTTCTTTTTCCGTAAGCACGTTGAAACGGGTAAACATTTCCACAAGCTCAGGGTCTGTAAAACGCTTTATGGCGTCCACCGAGTTGCCCAGGTTTGGCAGCCCTCTCCGTTCGGCTTCCTCCACCCATTCTTTCGTATAGTTGTCCCCGTTGTATATTATGGCCTCGTGCTCCTTAAAAAACCTTACGAGAATATCCCTGACAGCCTGGCTGAAATCGGCCCCGGCTATCATGGCGTCCTCCAGGGCGGTAGCCACGTCGTCCATAGCGCAGGCTACGGCTGCGTTCATTACGAAAACGGCCTGCGCAACAGGCTGGGAAGAGCCTAAAGCGCGGAATTCAAACTTATTGCCGGTAAAAGCCATAGGGGAAGTCCTGTTTCTGTCCGTGGCGTCCACAGGCAGCGGCGGCAGAGTAAGCACTCCCAGGTCTATAGAGCCGCCGTGGCTTCTGTGGTCGTTCTTATTGTAAATGATGTTATGAACCACCTCGTCCAGCTGCGTGCCCAGAAACACGGATATTATGGCCGGGGGAGCTTCGTTTCCACCGAGCCTGTGGTCGTTTCCGGCGCAGACCGTGCCCAGGCGGAAAGCGGCGGCGTATTTATGCACCGCTCTCAGAAAGGAAGCGAGAAACACAAGAAACTGGGCGTTCTGCTGGGGGGTTTCTCCCGGCTCCAGAAGGTTATTGCCCTCCGAATCCGCCAGAGACCAGTTATTGTGCTTGCCGCTGCCGTTTACGCTGGCAAAAGGCTTTTCGTGAAGCAGGCATACGAAGTTATGGTCTTTAGCCGTTTCCCTCAGCACGTTCATAACTATTATGTTATGGTCCGAGGCTATATTGGCCGCCTCGTAAACGCAGGCTATTTCATACTGGGCCGGAGCCACCTCGTTATGGCGCGTTTTGACGGGAACCCCAAGTTTGAAAAGCCTCTCCTCCGCGTCCGTCATAAAAGCCAGCACCCTGGACGGTATGGCGCCGTAATAATGGTCCTCAAGCTCCTGCCCTTTAGTGGCTTTAGCCCCGTAAAGGGTGCGGCCCGTGCTTATAAGATCCGGCCTCTGCAGATAAAACTCCCTGTCTATAAGGAAATATTCCTGCTCGGCTCCGATGGTGTTTATAACGTCCGTAGCCTTACTGCCGAAAAGCCCCAGTATGCGCAGAGCCTGTTTAGAAACGGCCTCCACGGATTTCATCAGCGGAACCTTCCTGTCCAGGGCCTCGCCCGTGTAGGAAAGAAAAACTGTGGGAATACACAGGGTTTTGCCGTATTTGGTTTCGTTTATGAAAGCAGGCGACGTAGGGTCCCAGGCGGTGTATCCGCGGGCTTCGAAAGTGGAGCGTATCCCGCCGGACGGAAAAGAGGAAGCGTCCGACTCGCCTTTTATAAGCATTTTGCCGGAAAACTCCGATATTACCTGCCCGTTGGGGGCAAGGGAAGTAAAAGCGTCGTGTTTCTCCGCCGTCTGGCCCGTCATGGACTGGAACCAGTGGGTATAATGGGTAGCCCCGAGAGACACAGCCCAGTCCTTCATGGCGCTTGCGACAATATCCGCCAGGGACGGGTCCAGCTTCTCCCGGCTGTTCATGGTCTGCTGGAGCCTTTTGAAAACGTCTTTCGGAAGGCGCTCTCTCATAACCCTTTCGCTGAACACGTTGCATCCGTAAATATCGGCTATTTCCGCCCTGTTCTCAGGACATCCTTCCGCCGGGCGGGAGGATATGGTGCTTATCGCTCTTTTCCTGAAATTCATCTGCCTTACCTCTGATTGATAAAAAAACAGTATGTATGTATCGTGATAAAATTGTCAATAACCTTTGTAAGTATTCGGTAAAACGTAAAAGGACTCATGGTCGGCCCGGCGGCGGAAAAAGGGAAAACGGGTATATGCCGCCGCATAAATTTCTTTACAATATATAAAAAATATGTAAGATAAATCGTTTTGGTTATTTTTGCCGAAATAAAGCGCCGCAAAACGGCGCAACCCAGCTAAATTAACAAGTAAGGAGCTTTTTCACTATGCCGAAAAGGGAAGATATTAAAAAGGTTATGATAATAGGTTCCGGCCCTATCGTAATAGGCCAGGCCTGCGAATTCGACTATTCCGGGACCCAGGCCTGCAAAGCCCTGAAAGAGCTTGGCTACGAGGTGGTTCTGGTAAATTCCAACCCGGCCACGATAATGACGGACCCGGACACGGCCGATATTACTTATATAGAGCCCCTTAACGTGGAAAGGCTGGAAGAGATAATAGCCAAAGAACGCCCGGATTCCCTCCTGCCGAGCCTCGGCGGGCAGACAGGCCTTAACCTTACCATAGAGCTTTCCAAAGCCGGGGTTCTTGAAAAATACGGCGTGGAAGTAATCGGCATAAATCTGGATGCGATAGAAAAAGGCGAAGACAGGATAATATTTAAGGAAACCATGGAAAAAATAGGCGTGGAAATGCCTAAAAGCATACCGGCGTATTCTGTGGAGGAAGCGGAAAAAATAGCTTCCGACCTTGGATACCCGGTGGTCGTACGCCCGGCTTATACTCTGGGCGGCACGGGGGGAGGCCTAGTATATAACTCTACCGAGCTGCGAAAAATAGCCTCCAACGGCATTGCAGCCTCCATGATACATCAGGTGCTTATAGAAGAAAGCGTGGCCGGCTGGGAAGAGCTGGAGCTGGAAATAGTAAGAGACTGCAAAGGCCGGATAATAACCGTATGCTTTATAGAGAATATAGACCCCATGGGCGTACACACGGGAGACTCCTTCTGTTCCGCGCCTATGCTCACCATATCGGAGGACGTGCAGAAAAGGCTTCAGAAACACGCCTGGGATATAGCCAACAGCGTAGGCGTTACCGGCGGAACAAACGTGCAGTTCGCTCACGACCCAGTGTCCGACAGGATAGTTATAATAGAGATAAACCCAAGAACCTCCCGTTCGTCGGCTCTCGCATCCAAGGCGACCGGATTTCCGATAGCGTATATATCCGCCAAGCTGGCGGTAGGCGTTACCCTCGACGAGCTGCCACACTACAAGTTCGGCACTCTCGATAAATACGTTCCCAACGGGGATTACGTGGTAATAAAATTCGCGCGCTGGGCTTTTGAAAAATTCCCTCAGGAAAAGGACGTTTTAGGCACGCAGATGAAGGCCGTAGGCGAAGTTATGAGCATAGGCTCCACTTATAAGGAAGCCTTCCTCAAGGCCATACGCTCCCTCGAAAACGGACGTTTCGGCCTTGGCCGGGTGGCAAAATACGAAGCTATGACGAAGGACGAGCTTCTGGCCCTTTTATGGCAGCCTTCCGGAGAACGCCAGTGGATAATGTACGAAGCGCTTAAAAAAGGCGCTTCGGCGGACGAGCTCCACGAGCTGACAAAAATCAAGAAATATTTTATAGAGCAGATGAAGGAGCTTGCGGAGCTGGAAGAGAAAATAAACAGCTTCACCCTCCAGACCCTGCCGGACGAGGTGCTTTTAAAAGCCAAGAAAGACGGCTTTTCGGACAAATATATAGCCGACATCCTCAACACAAAGGAAAAACGCATAAGAGACAGGCGCAGGCTTATAGGCCTTCACCCGTCGTTTTTGCCCATAGGGGTTTCCGGCGTGGAGAAGGACGAAAAAACAGGCGGTTCCTCCGCGTTTTATTATTATTCCACCTACAACCGCAGGGACGGCGCCGGGCGGGAGGAAACAGGCAGGAAAAAGGTCATGGTGCTTGGCAGCGGCCCTAACAGGATAGGCCAGGGCATAGAGTTCGACTACTGCTCCGTCCACGCGGCTATGGCCATGAGAAGCGCCGGATACGAAACTATAATTGTAAACTGCAACCCGGAAACCGTCTCCACGGATTACGACACATCCGATAGGCTCTATTTCGAACCCCTTACGGTGGAGGACGTTACGGAAATATACGAGCATGAAAAACCGGAGGGCATAATAGTGCAGTTCGGCGGCCAGACGCCGCTCAACATTGCCAGAAAGCTGGAAGAAGCCGGCGTCAATATGCTGGGAACGAAGCCTTCCGTCATCGCTTCCGTAGAGGACAGGGAGATTTTTGCCGGGCTTATGGAAAAGCTCCGTATACGTATGCCGGAGGCCGGCACGGCTTCACGCCTGGAGGATGTGGAAGCGATAGTGGAAAAAATAGGCTATCCGGTGATACTGCGCCCCTCTTTCGTTTTGGGAGGCCGGGGAATGGCCGTTATAAGAGATTCGGAAGAGCTGCGCGATTACATATCCGGCTCCGTAGAAATATCCAAAGACAGACCTCTCCTTATAGACAGGTTTCTGGACGACGCCCTCGAATGCGAAGCCGACGCCCTCTGCGACGGTAAAACAGCTTTCGTGCCCGTTATAATGGAGCACATAGAGCTTGCCGGAGTCCACTCCGGCGATTCGGCCTGCGTGATCCCCCCGGTAAGGCTCACGGAAAAGCAGCGTGAGGAAATAGAGACGTATATGCGCAAAATAGCTCTTGAGCTTGGAGTGGTGGGCCTTATAAACGTACAGTTCGCCGTGGAAAAGGATACGGTATATATACTAGAAGCAAACCCCAGGGCCTCCAGAACCGTGCCGATAGTATCCAAGGTATGCGGTATCCCCATGGCGAAGATAGCCACCATGCTTATGGAGGGAGCCAGCCTGGAAAGCTTTGGCCTTAAAAAGCCCGAATTCGATTTTTACGCTGTAAAGCAGGCTATAATGCCCTTTAATAAATTTACCGACACGGACCCGGTGCTGGGGCCTGAAATGAAATCCACCGGAGAAGTAATGGCCACGGCGGATTCTTTCGGATACGCCTTTTACAAGGCGGAGGAAGCCTCCGGCCAGCCTTTGCCCAAAGAAGGCAGCGTGCTTATGTCCTTCGCTAAAAAAACCGGCGAAGTCCTCGAAATAGCCAGGACCCTCTCCAGGCTGGGATTTAATCTCATAGCCACGGAAGGCACCCATAAATTTCTCGAGGAAAACGGCATACGGTCGGAATTCGTTTATAAGGAAAGCCAGGGGCGGCCTAACATAACCGATTTAATAATAAACAACCGCCTTAACATGATAATGGACACTCCGGGAAGCAAATCCTCCCAGACGGACGGCGCCCTTATAAGAAAGCAGGCGGTCAAGTTCGGCATACCCTACGTTACGACAGTAGCCGGAGCGGCGGCGGCGGCAAACGGCATAAAAGCGGCCGTCAGCGAAAAAACCCGCACCCGCTCTCTCCAGGAAATACAAAGGCGGGCCTGAATGAGCCTGAAAGAAGCGGCAGAAGGGGTATTATCCCGCAAATCTTTCTGGCTGGCGGCGGCGCTGGCGCTTTCCGTGCTGACGCCGAACCCGGCCTTCGGCCTGATAGCCGGTGTGCTTATAGCCCTTATATTCGACAACCCGTTAAAACAATTTACGGGAAAAACGTCCAAAACGCTGCTTCAGGCTTCCGTTGTCCTTCTGGGCTTCGGCCTTCAGTTCGCGGTGATAATAAAAGTGGGCCTTTCCTCCATAGGCATAACCTTTACCGGCATAGCCGCCACCCTTATAATAGGCCTTATTCTGGGCAGAATATTCCGCCTGGAAAAAAACCTTTCCACCCTGATTACAAGCGGCACTGCTATATGCGGCGGAAGCGCCATAGCGGCGATGGCCCCGGCCATAGGAGCGTCCCACGCGGAAACCGCCGTGGCGATGGCCGTGGTGTTCCTGCTTAACGCGGCGGGCCTCGTAATATTTCCTCCTCTGGGGCATATTTTCGGCATGAGTCAGGAAACTTTCGGCCTGTGGGCGGCTGTGGCCATACACGATACGTCCAGTGTGGTCGGAGCGGCCGCGGCCTACGGCACTACGGCTGCAGTGATAGCGACCACCGTAAAGCTGACGCGCGCCCTGTGGATTCTGCCCCTTTCTTTCGGCGCGGCAAAGCTGAACAAATCGGAAACAAAACCTAAATTTCAGTGGTTTCTTATAGGGTTTATGGCGGCGGGCCTTATAAGGTCCCTTATCCCTTCAGGAGAGCCCGTATGGAACGCAATGGCAGCAGCTGGAAAGCACATGATGACAGGCACCCTGTTCCTGGTAGGTTCGGTCCTTACTTTTTCTGAAATCAGAAAAATAGGCGTAAGGCCCCTCGTTATGGCCGTGGCGCTGTGGATAATAATATCCGTACTATCTTTTGCGGCCATCTATTCGGGGTTTTGGAGCATACCAGCCGATATAATCTTTACAAGCGATTAAATATGTCGTTAAATATCTCTTACGGAGCGGTTTTTTAACCGCTTCGGGGGAGAAAGTATGGACATATCCTATTTGGAAACCCTTAACCCGGTGCTGCTCGCCCTTATGGGAGGAGTCTTTACATGGGGTATGACTGCCCTGGGCGCGGCGCTTGTATTCTTTTTTAAAAGCATAAACAAATCCGTACTCAATACCATGCTGGGCTTTGCCGCCGGAGTAATGGTGGCCGCGTCCTTCTGGTCCCTACTGCTGCCCGCGCTGGAGCTTTCAAAGGATGACGCTATGCCGTGGCTTCCGCTGGTGGCAGGCTTCGCCCTTGGCGGCCTTTTTCTGCTGCTTGCGGACCATATAGTGCCGCACCTGCACCCGAACACTAACGACGCCCCGGAAGGCATACACACCTCATGGAGAAGAAGCGTTCTTCTTGTTATGGCCATAACGCTGCACAATATACCGGAGGGCCTGGCCTTCGGCGTTGCTTTCGGCCTGGTGGGACAGGAGCCGGGAGCAATAATGGGAGCCGCAACCCTTGCTCTCGGAATAGGTATACAGAACTTTCCGGAGGGAGCGGCCGTGTCGATCCCTTTAAGGAAGGAAGGCATATCGAGGCGCAAAAGTTTCTTTTACGGCCAGATATCCGGCATAGTGGAGCCTATAGCGGCAATGCTGGGGGCGTGGTTCGCCATGTCAATGACGGCTCTGCTGCCCTACGCTCTTTCGTTTGCCGCAGGAGCCATGATATACGTCGTGGTGGAGGAGCTTATTCCGGAATCCCAGAGTGCTGAACACAGCCACGGCGCGACCTTCGGGTCTATGGCGGGGTTTCTGCTTATGACGTTTCTAGACGTGGCCCTGGGGTAGAGATAAATATAAGGGGGGCCGTCCATTAACGCAGATATATTTGAAGCAAACGATTATAATATCCGCTCCGCCCGCGTAAAAAAATACGGATGCCTGTATAATCCATATATTTTTACAGCGGTTTAATAAAATAAACGTCTTTTCCCTTGCATTCGCCCCGCCTATCCGCTATAAAAATAGCGGCGGTTACATTATGAAAACCGCCGCTGTTTTCAGCAGGACAATATGTACGGAGGGTGCTTTTATGTCCAATCTTATTAATTGGTACACTGCGGTATTAAAGAATTATACCGGCTTCACGGGGAGAGCGAGAAGGGCGGAGTTCTGGTGGTTTACGCTCGCCAACCTTATAATTTCGATAATTATATCCATTATCGTGAACATTCTTGTAGGCGTTACGGGTGTTCTGGCGTTTTCCTTCCTTTCCACTATTTACAGTCTCGCCGTATTCTGCCCGACCATAGCAGTGGGCATCAGACGTATGCACGATATAGGCCGCAAAGGCTGGTGGATTCTCGTTCCATTATACAACCTCTATCTCTGGAGCATAGACAGCGAACCGGGAGAAAACCTGTACGGCCCTAACCCTAAAGGAAACTGATAATAATTTTAAGCCGCTTTAAAAGCGGCTTTTTTATTCGGTAATTTCCTTAACGCATTCCGCGCATACGCCGGCGGCAAATTCCATATCTCCGTAACCGATAACAAGGGGCGGATTAAAATATATAACGTCCCCCAAGGGTTTCAGCATAACGCCTTTCTCAAGGGCTTTTTTATATATTTCCCTGCCCAGCCTCAGCTCTTTGGGAAAAGGCTCTCCTGTTTTTTTATCCTTAACAAGCTCCACCGCGTTAATAAGGCCTGCGGAGCGTATTTCTCCCACATGGGAAAGGCCGGACAAAAGGTCGTTAAGCAGACCGTTAAAAAAGGACGCCTTTTCGGCGGCTTTCTCGAGAATACCATCCTCTTCCATAATATCGATAACCTCACAGGCGGCGGCGCAGGCAAGAGGGTTGCCGCTGTACGTATGGCTGTGGAGAAAAGCCCTGCCTTCGCCGAAGTCGGCGTAAAAAGCGTCGTAAATCCTCTCCGTTACGGCGACTGCCGCCATCGGCATATACCCGCCGGTAAGGCCTTTTGAAATACACATTATATCGGGCGTGATTCCCGCGTGGGAACAGGCGAACATTTTGCCCGTGCGCCCGAAGCCTGTGGCGATTTCGTCGGCTATCAATAAAATATTATAAGCTTCGCATGCTTTTTTCAGCTTTTTAAGATAAACCGGCGGGTATATCCTCATTCCGGCGGCTCCCTGAAGTATAGGCTCTACGAGAAAAGCGCATACTTCGCGGCCATGCTTCTCAAAAGCCGCCTCCGCCGCTTCAAAGCATTCCCCCGAGCAGGAGTCCCTTGAAAGCCCGTATTTACAGCGATAGCAATCCGGCCCTTCTACCCGTATCACATCAGTTAGGATAGGCTTATAAATATCCGAATAATCGCCGCAGCCGCAGGCGGAAAGCGCGCCCATCGTTTCACCGTGGTAAGCTCCGGTAAGGGCCATGAAACGCCTCCTGCCGGTTGAGCCGGTTTGAAAATGATATTGAAAGCTCATTTTCATGGCGGCTTCTACGGCGGAAGAGCCGTTATCCGTAAAATGAAACCTGGAGAGCCCGCGGGGCAGGATTCGGGCCAGCTTCTCGCATAAAATAATCGCCGGTTTATGGGAAAAATTGCAGAAAATAACATGCTCCAGCCTATCTATCTGCCTTTTTACAGCCTCGCCGATTCTCTCGTTGCAATGGCCAAGAAGATTGCACCACCACGAGCTTATAACGTCAAGATACCTTTTCCCCTCGGTATCGTAAAGGTTCACGCCTTCGCCGCGTTCTATAACTATCGGCGGCATATCCTCATAATCCTTCATCTGGGAACAGGGATGCCATATATGTCTCAGATCCCTTTCAGCCCAGCTCACAGAAAAACCTCCGCGTCCAGAGTTTCGGCCCCTTTTTCCACGGCGGCTATAACCGGAAGCCCGATAAGCCTTTCTATGGTTTTTCTGTTGTCGGAGCATATTACGCAGCCGTTTTCATACATATTCATAATTATCCCCTTTACAGGAAGAGAAAGCCCCTTCGCATAGTACGCGGCCGTTACCGCCAGACTTATGGCCCCAAGGCCGGAGGGCGTAACGATAATAATTTCAAGGCCGATAGCTTTTATAACGTCCGCTAAAGACAGAACGTCGGAAAGAGGGCATCCTATGCCGCCGCAGCCTTCTACCGCCACGTATTCGAAAACGCCGGAAATTCTTTTAAAATCCCTGCATATTCGGGATATTTTAACCTCCGTCCCCTCCAGCCGGGCGGCAAGATGCGGAGATACCGGTTCTCTGAAAGCGTAGCCCGTAAAATCCATAGGATCGCCTTCGATTCCGGCCATTTCAAGAACGAAGCGGGTATCGCCCGGAATGACGCTCCCTCCACGCCCGCCTTCCGCCCCGCTTAATACCGGTTTGTAATAACCCGCGTTTATTCCGGCATTCCGCAGGCTCTTTACTATCAGGGCGGAAATGTACGTCTTGCCCTCCCCCGTTCCGGCGGCAGTGACGAAAACACCTCCGCTCATACGGAGAACCCCAGCTCTTTTATCAAAGCCTTATCCTGGGCGGCGGATACTCCGCCGGTAGTAAGCATGTCGCCGGTTATGGCGGCGTTTACGCCGGCCAGAAAAAGGCCGCGCCCCTTATCGGGCAAACCAGCCCTCCCGCCGGCAGCCCTTATGAAAGAGGAAGGCAGTATAAACCTGAAAACGGCCGCAGTCCTTAGTATTTCATCGTAAGGCAGAGGCCTGGCATTTTCCAGAGGCGTGCCCTTTATGGGCGTCAGAATATTTAGCGGAACGGAGGAAACGCGCAGTTTTTTCAGCTCAAGAGCCAGACTCGTCCGGTCCTCTCTGGTTTCTCCCATGCCTATTATGCCGCCGCAGCATATTTCCATTCCCACCGCTCTGGCTTTTTTCAGAACCTCCAGCTTATCATCGTAGCTGTGAGTCGAACATATTTCAGGAAAAAAACGCCTGGAAGTTTCAAGATTGCAGTGATACCTTTCTACGCCGGAATCTTTAAGGGCGGAAAACCAGCCGTCGTCAAGAAGACCGCAGGAAACGCACAGACTTACGCCGCAGCGCTTTTTTATATAAGCCGCGGCAGTGCACAGCTCTTCCGCCTCCCGAGGTGAAAGCTTTCTGCCGGAAGTTACAATGGAAAAACGCTTTATACCGGCACCAAAGCTCCTTTCCGCCGCCCTGAGCAAAACATCCCTGCCGAGAAGCGGATATTCATCAATATGAGCTCCGTAAGCGGAAGACTGGGCGCAATACCTGCAATCCTCCGGGCAGCGGCCGCTTTTACCGTTTATTATGGAGCAGAAATCGAAACTGTCCCCGCAGAAATGCCCTCGGATACGGGATGCGGCGGCGGTAAGCTCATCAAGCGGATAATTCCATAGCTTTTCGTATCTTTCCAGGCATATATCAAGGCCCTTAATCACGTCGTTTTCAATGTCCGTCACGAAATCTCCCGATAACCGGCCTCAGTCTCCGCCCGAGAAAAGCCCCCAGCACGCACAGAAGAATATCGCCCGGAACGGCGAGGGCAAAACAATAAACAAACAGTATTTTCCACCCGGCGGGAGAACCGGTGTAATATTTTGAAATAAACCAATAGTAGGCTATCCCCATGGCATATACGACGGCAAGCCCGGCAAAATCGGCCGCAATGAGCCGCTTTATAGACGGCGCAGCCTCTCTGCCGGCCACAAGTCCGGAAACGTAAGCCCCCGCGCAGAAACCTGCCAGATAACCGAAAGTAGGCTGGAATACATAGGACGGCCCGCCTCCCATAGTAAAAACCGGCAGGCCCGAAAGACCCAGCAAAATGTAAAGCAGTACGGAAGCGGCTCCGAGCCTCGGCCCCAGAACCAAACCGGCGAGAGTTGTAAAAAGAAACTGGAGAGTAAAAGGCAGAAAAGGAACGGGTATCCGTATGAACGCCCCTACGGCGATAAGAGCGGCAAACTGGCCGCATAGAACCATGGAGCGGATTTTAACAAGCCTTGCGGCAAATGAACCGCCCGCGCTCATAACGCCGCCCTGACGCTTACCTCTCCGGAACGAAGCGTCCTGAGGGAACCGTCTCCCAGTTTTACCATAAGGCCGCATCGCTCGTCTATGCCGCAGGCAAAAGCGGTGTAGGAACGCCCGGCCTCCGTAACCTCCACCGGCCGTCCGGAAACGGCGGAACGCCTGCGGTATTCGTCTATGAAACCGTCTGAATCCATGGAAAGGACGCTGTTTATAAGCTCCGCCGCAAGCCTGTTCCTTGTGCGGCCCGGCTCCGGCCTTTCCGCAAGGGAGCACGCCGTTTTCTCAAGATATTCCGGAAAAACGGTGCAGAAATTAACGCCTATGCCCAAAACTACGGATTCCACAGAACCGCTTTCAAAATCGGCCGCAGCCTCCGTCAGTATGCCGCATACTTTACGGCCGTTCAGCATAATATCGTTTACCCATTTTATGGAGGTTTCGCAGGGGAAAACGGCCTCGATAGCCCTGCAAACGGCCACGGCGGCGGCTCCTGTTATAGTAAGAGCCTCTTTTACCGTGGTTTCCGGCCTTAAAACGGCGCTCATATAAACGCCGGTGCCGGCCGGGGAATAAAAGCCCCTGCCTTTGCGGCCCCTGCCGGCGGACTGGCCGTCGGCAAAGACGAAGGTACCTTCGGCCGCTCCGTTCAGAGCCAGCTTTTTAGCCTCCGTATTGGTGGATTCGAGAGTATCGTATATGCGAATTCCGGCCGGCCGCGCTTTAAGGAACGGGGCCATGGCCTCCTCCGAAAGAACGTCGTTCTCCGGCCTGAAACGATACCCGCGCCTGCTGGCGGCTTCTATAAGGTGCCCGTTTTCCCTCAGGGAGCTTACGGCCTTCCACACGGCGGCCCTCGTAACGCCCAGAGATGAAGCGAGAGACTCCCCGGTAACCCAGGCCCCGGAATTTTTTGCAAGAAAGGATAATACGCGGCTTTTAGTGTCCATCTCCCTCCGCCTTTTTCAGATTTTCAAAAAATGATAGCAGACGGAGAGAGATTGTCAACTTAAAAATATTTTAAGGTTTACAATTAAACCAGAGAGCCGCCTTTTGAGCCGTATTTTATTATACCCTCAGCGCAGCGGTAAGACAATGCTCCCACGGTACCCGTAGGGTTTCTGCCGCTGTTATGCGGAAAATTGCCCGCCCCTATCACGAAGAGGTTATCCATATCCCAGTGCTGAGCGTAAGTATTTACCACGCTTCCGCCCGGCTCCGCGCCCATTATAGTGCCTCCGGTATTATGGGTAGTCTGGTAGGGCACTATGTTGTAATTCCTGGAATCCGGCTTGGAGCTGACGGATTTGGCCCCCATAGCTCTGACAATGGCTTCGGTCTTGCTGGTGATAAAACGGAACAGAGCCCTGTCCTGGTCGGTAAAGTTATAAGTCATACGCAGAAGCGGCAGGCCGTAGGCGTCCTTATAGGTATCGTCAAGCGACAGATAGTTTTCCTTATGGGGCATGGACGCGCCCTGAGCGCTTACGGAAAGGGAGCGGTTAAAATTATACAGAGACGCTTCCTTAAATTTCGCTCCCCAGCCCGGCGTGCCTGCCGGAACAGCGTTGGATTCTATGGGCCTTTTGCCTGTCTGAAGAAGGGATATAAGAGCTCCGTGGATAAAATCCAGGTTGCTGTGGTCGAAATAGTCGGCGTTATAATCGTCTATTCCTATACCCAGGGCTCCGGCTCCGGCAAAAACGTTCATTTCCTTATCGAAAAAGCCGGTGGTGGCGGGAGTTATCTGGTAGCAGTAGTTTTTGCCCAGAGTGCCGCGGCCGGTGGCGGGGTTGTACTGCTCCCCTATTCCGGATACCATAAGCAGCTTGGCGTTATTCATAACGAAGCTGCTTAATACCACTATTTCCGCAGGCTGTATATATTCCTCCATAGTAAGAGTGTCTATATAGCGGAGGCCCGTCGCTTTACCGCCTTTTTTAAGCACTTCCACGACGTTGCAGTTGCAGCGCAGCTCGTAGCGCCCCGTTTTTAAAGCGGTGGGGATAACCGTGTTTACCGGGCTTGCTTTGGAGTTGTATTCGCAGCCGAAGCGCTCGCAGTAGCCGCAGTACTGGCAGGGGTTAAGCCTTTCCCCGTCCGGGTTTACGTATGGCTCCGACGCTATGGCTGCGGGAAGGATATACGGATGGCATTTAAGACTTTTGGCGGCCGAGCCAAATTTTTGCAGAATAGGAGTATCCGCAAGAGGCGGCAGAGGGTAAGGGTTTGCCCTTTTGCCTTCCATGGGATTGGAATCGCTGCCGGACACGGCGGTTATTTTTTCAAACCTGTCGTAATAAGGCTCCAGCTCGTCGTAGGTAAGGCCCCAGTCCCTTATAAGGTAATCTTTTGATAATTTATTGCCGTAACGTTTTTCCGTCATGGTTTTTATTTCAAAATCATAGGGAAAGAAACGGAACTCCATACCGTTCCAGTGAACGCCCGACCCGCCCAGGCCGTCTCCCAGCAGGAAGGAGCCAAGCCGCCTCATGGGGAGCGCTTTCATGCTCCTGTCGTTTCTGAAGGTAACAGTCTCCTTCGATAAATCCTGCATAAGGCCGTAATTTACCGCGTAGCGCCATTCGTCGTGTATTTCCTGAAAATCCGCCAGCCCTCTTTTCTCGCCCCTTTCAAGGCCGACCACGCTAAGGCCCGCTTTCGCACATTCGGCGGCCACTATGCCTCCGGCAAAACCCACGCCCGCCGTAACCACGTCAACCTTTTTCAATACTTTAGCCATTATTCACACTCCTATTGCATATCGGCGAGAGACATAGGTTCGATTTCCTGAAACTCAGCGTCTTTTATTATGGCCTTGTAAGACATTTGAGCGCCGGGATACCGCTTCATTATCCAGCCCTGCATATCGTTATTGCCGCTGTATATGGGGTCTGCGTAAACCCCGGCAAGCACGGCGGATTTCAGAAGGCCGAAAAACCAGGCCGACGACACTCCGTCAAAATCCGCCTTGCCCGCTTCAAAAACTCTGAGCACGTCGTCCTTCTGGCTGTCGGTCAAATCGGGAAAGTCGCTTTTATAGCGTGTGTTGGCCTCCCGGTTTAGAGCGGCTATGCCGCGGCGGAAAACGTCCCTTCTGACCATCGCACCCTGATAGCCCTGCGTAGGAGCGCCTTTATAATAAGGCCCCATCGTGTATTCCCTTGCGTTATAGCCGAATCCGGCCGCAAGCTGATTGTCGATAAAATACGGCACCGCAAGCTCGATAGCCCCGGGACCGTTTTTATCCTTAGGAAAAATACGTTCCGCCGCCTCGGAAATCGTCTGGAATTCAAGACTGTCGGTAAAAAACATTCTGCCGCGGAAAGGTCCGCAGGTCTTTTCCCCATTGGAGTCGTGAGCCGCGTCCGCCGCCGCTCCGGCCGCTCCCGCGGCAAGTATTCCGCCCCCGGCGATGATAAAGCCTGCGGCGGCGCCGGTTCCTTTAAGGAAACCGCGGCGGGATAAATCAGTTTTTTCAGGCATAATATTACCTCCTTATGAAAAATACCGGCCGGAAAAACCGGATTTTTCAGATAAATAATGCGTCAAAATAAAGATTAAGCTCTTAAACCCGTTTAGGACAACAATAAGTTGCGCCCTATAAAAAAGCCTTTTAACTAAAATAAAAAATATAAAACCGGCCCAGAAGCGCAAACAGCGGGAAAGTATATCAGGAACGTTTCTGTATCTCGCCCACCCACGTGCATATAAGGTTCACCGTGCCCCTGAATCCTACGAAAGGAGCGTCGTAGGGACATATACTCCATAAGCCGTGAGGATGGGACAATAAAAGCCCCTGATCCCTTCCGGAAGCCGCAAGCACGTCTCCTGAAGCCATCAAAACGTCTCCAGTCAAATCAGGCAGCAGATTTTCCCACTCCGCCTCGGAAAGAAAAGGGATCTCCCTGCTGGAACCTCCCGAATCCACGCACCAGAAGCGGCCCTTTTCAAAGCCAAGCTCATCGGCAAAAGACGCTATTCCTCCCACTACGTCGGAATGGGAGGACGCGGAAAGCCGCAGCGGAGCGCTGCCGTAAAATTTCGTACGGCGGTATAATTTATGAAACATATCGTAATTACGGTCGCATTCCGCGTACTCGTCGGCCAGAAAGCCCCCGTCGGGCGACGCTCCGATAAAATCTCCCAAAGAGCGTATCCACTCCATGGTACCTTTTAAACCGTACGGCCTCCCGAAATAATACGGCACTCCGAATTTTTCTTCAAGATATTCAGCGGCGGCAAGGCCTTCTTTTCTGATTACGATATTTAAAGACGCGCCGCCCATTTTTTTTATATCGTCCACGGAAGCGGAAGATGTGAGAATACAGCCCGGCTCCATGTGAAACGCTCCGCGCATTATGCGGACGATTTCCTCCGCGTCGGCATAAAAACGGACGAAATCGGCGCACGAACCTATTATATTGTAAGAGCGGCTTTTCTCTCCCGGCCCGGCAAGTCTGCGGGCCAGAGTCAGGAGGGTCTCCTCAACGCCCTTGTTCAATGCGGTCGTAAGACCGCTGAAATTAAAGTCTATTATATCCGTTCCAGGATACGCCGGCCTTAATTCCTCCGCAAGAGCCGCAAAATCCGTGCCTATTATTTCCGGTACGGCGGACGGCAAAAGAAATACGGCCTGCGCGCAGCTGTTTTTTAAAATATAATCGACGGAAGCTTTTACCCGTTCCACTCCGCCCAGAGTTATATCTATATCGTCTATATGGGTGGAAAACATGCCGCACGTCCTGCATATGCCGGCTTTTTCAAGAGTTATACGGGCGTCGACCATATGGCCCATGGCGCCGAACTCCAATACGGCGGCATTTTTGATAGTGGAGAGCGTCCATAAAGCTCCCATACTGCCGGAAGGCTCCGGTCTGTGTTTATAAAGTCCCATAAGAATCCCCCGCGCACCTGATAAGCATATCAAGCAGCTCTTCCGTCCTTGAGTATTCGTATTTGAGAAGGATATCCGACATATCCTGCATACACGGCCTGCCGCCGGATATATATTTGAACTTTCCCACGCAGATATGAAAAGGAAGATCGTTTAATATCTCAGCGTCCGCCTTTTCGTTTACCATGTGGCAAACGTACGGGTCGCTACCGCTTTTAAGTATCCGGCGAGCCCAGACATCGTTGTGAGGGCAGTATTCGTCCGCATGTATAAGCAGGGGCTTCAGGCCCAGGTCGCATAAATAGGCGGCAAGCGGCAGAGTATCCCGGTATGGAAATGTCATAATAAAATCTCTGCCTCCGAGTTTTTCCGAGACCTCGCCTTCAAGAGCCAGCGCCCTCTCCCTTTCCGCGGCGAAACGGCCGGCGGCGGATATATTAAGAATCTTCTCGACGACACCTATAGCTGCGTCCCAATCCTTTACGCCGTATAAATCGTGAACAACGACGTAAGGTATGCCGAAACGCTCTTCCATACGTTTGGCCAGCCCTATGTTATGTATCGAAAAAACAAGATTGAGACACGCCTCGGAAGCCCTGGCGTAATCCGAAACGGAAGCCTCGGAAGCGTAATAAAAGCGTACGTCCGCCCCGCTCTCGCGCAGCAGCGTAATCAGCTTGGGCGGGCACGCCCTGCGGAACGCTGCGGGATCGTAACCCAGAAGATTTACCACGCCCGGCTTGCTGCCGGTTTCGTTCATAAGAGATATAAGCGACTCGTAAAAAAACAGCCCGCCGGTAGCGCTTCCGTTACAGTTAAACTGGGGAACTTTAACGCAGAGAAGCTTCGCTTTGATTTCCGGCTGAATCTCCTTTATCAAGCCATCTATATCCTCTCCTATTATCTCAGGCACGCAGGTGGATATAAGGGCTACGGCTTCCGCTCCCGCCGCGTCAAGCTCCCTTACGGCCTTTATAAGGCCGTCCCGGCAGCCGAACACAACCTCGTTGGAATCCATAACGTAAGTCCAGTGGAAACCGTTGACAAAATCAGCAACATTAGGCACTCCCCTGCTGTAATAAGCGCATTCCCTGGCTCCGACAACTATGGAAGAAATACCCTTTATGCTTGCCGCTATGCTTATTGCCGAATGCATCGGACAATGGCTTCCAGGGTGGGCCACCGGCGTGAGAAAGCGTATGCTTTTGGACGAGTTTATCTTTGAAAGCCTGTTAAGATGAGCGATATTATCCATATATTTTCTCCGCCAGTTTTCTGTAAAAATCCGCCATATCGCTGTCTGGAAAAGCCTCCACAACGGTCCTGCCTTCCGCCTCGGCTTTCTGCACGTAAGGAGAACGGGGCAAATCGAATATTATTTCCGTTCCCGCCTCAGCCGCCGCTTTTTCCGTAAGCTCCCTTTCCCCTTCGATATTCTTACGGTTAAGGATAAACCCGGCAAGCCCGGCATATCCGTTTCTGCCGAAACTCTTAACTGCGCCTGCGATATTTGAAGCCGCGTATAACGACATCATCTCTCCCGACGTCACTATATACACGCTATCGGCATATCCGCCGCGTATAGGCATGGCAAAACCGCCGCAGACAACGTCCCCAAGCACGTCGTACAGCACTATATCGGGCTTGAATTCTTCATAGGCCGAAAGCTCCTCCAGCTTTTCAAAAGCCGTGATTATCCCCCTGCCGGCGCAGCCTACTCCGGGCTGAGGACCTCCCGCCTCCACGCAGCAGACTCCGAAAGAGCCTCTTACTACAAGTTCGTCCAGAGCCGGTTCCGAATTGGAACGCAGAACATCAAGAACCGTGCCTATGCTCCGGCCTCCTGTAAGATTCCTGGTGGAATCGGCTTTCGGGTCGCAGCCTATCTGCATCACTTTAAGACCGCGCTCCCCCATTGCTGCAGAAATGTTGGAAACCGTGGTGGATTTGCCTATGCCGCCTTTTCCGTAAACTGCTATTTTTTTCATCGGCAACCTTTAAAATTTATTGACGGCACGCATAGCCGGAAACCGGCCCGATGTCCGCCTTGTAACAATACGAATACAATATTTGTTTTTTGATATCAACCGATATATTATTTTTTATAAATATAACGAATATGTCGAATTAATATTTTATAAAAATATTTGATATATATGATATAATTTATTTTACTATAAACAGCACATAAGGTTTTTATGTTTTTTAAAAAATAACGGTATCAAAACGGGAAAGTATGGGATAACGGTACCGTTACATAGATAAGCATAAGACTACGGTAGATTTTTACAGTCGCTATTCAGCCGGTACAAAACGGAAAATTAAACGTCGGGATTTATCAAACGCGGCGCAACAGCCTGATCGTTGACGGTAACCGTTACAATAGAGAAGATATACGGCAGTTTACCCGGCCTTATGTATATTGCAACATTTATATCGGATAAAGTTACGATATTTATATAGTTATAGACTCATCTGCAACTACGATTTCGTTCAGCAGCGACACTATTTTTTCTTCCTCACTGTTACAGTCGGTTCTCAGACGCAGGATTTCTAATCCGTATTTCCCGCATATTCCGTCTTTTATAATGTCCCTCGTTTCCTGCCGGCTTCCTTTTCTATGATAAGTAACCCCGTCGACCTCTATTGCTGCTGCATATCTTTTGGAATAACGGTCGTAAATAATAAAATCGAAATGTGAATTTTTATTTTTCACAAAATTCTTTTCCCTATCATTAAGCAAGGATAAGTCCCTAATAACCATACTGAGAGGCCATTGATATTTAAAAGATAACGATCGGTATTCAGGACGCCGCAATATAATGGAAATAAACGTATAAATTATAAGCTCGGCTTTATTCTTTTTTAATGCCTTCGCATTGGTATCTCTGTCTCTTAACAGTCTCTCTATCATTTTTTCCTGCTCGATATTAAGAGGAACAAGCTCTCTGGAATAATATTTATAAAACAAATCAAAAACAGAATAGATTTTTCCCGTGTGTATGCTGGCATTGCCAAGCTCGCTGTTATATTTCACATAATTTATTAAATCACCTACACATGAACCCGGCTTTGTAAATTTATTTGTATCCGCGACTACAATAAGATGTTTCTTCGCCCGCGATACGGCCACATTGACAAGACGCGGATCATTTAAAAACTTATCGGTTTCGCCTTTTACGGTACTGAATATCATAACGTTCGTTTCACGCCCCTGGTATTTATGAACAGTATTGACAAAGACTGTTCCTTCTCCCAGCCTGCTGTTAAAGCGTTCAACCTGTTTCTTAAAAGGCGTGGCTATTCCTATAGATTTTTCATTCTGAAAAATAGGAAATTCTTTCAGAATCACATCGCATATTTCGTCTACCTGCTTCATAGAATAAGAACCGGCTACTTTACCTCCAACATCCTTACGGAGATTATCAGGCTGGGTAGAATAAAGTATAAGCGTATCGTGAGCGTTACCGGATTCGGACATTATAACGAGACGGTTTTCATAAAACCTCCTGTTACAAAATCCGATAATATCAGGATCGCAACGATAATGCTCTACAAGCATCTTTTGAGGCAGATATTTACCATAAGCTGATATAAAAGATTCAAGAACACTGTTGCATTCGGCCGAACCATTTTTATTTTCTATTATATATCTGTAACAATCATAATTCGAACCTTCAGGGAAAAAACGGTAAAATATATCGTTATATTTTTTTACGATACGGGAATTGATTTTCAAAACGGGAGCCAGCTGCTTGGAATCTCCGACAATAACAATATTCTTACAGCACTTCAGCGCAAGACAGGCAGGAATTATATCAAGCTGGGAAGCCTCATCTATAATAAGGTAATCGAACAAAAAATCTTCTTTAACACTTGCCAATATTGAATGTGCCGTACTGAATATCACAGGGTACTTCATTATAAATTCATTGAAATCGCGCAAATACGACTCTCTTGTAAAAGCGACGTCTCTAAGAGTTATATGTTTTTTAAACAAATACCTTTTAAAAACCCTGAGAGATTCCTCCCGATACTCATCCTGCAATTGTTTAAAATTTTTATTTTCTAGAGTTTGCCGATTTTTTTCAATTTTTATCGACAACTCTATCTTTTTCATAAAATAAAACCGATCCAGTAAAAACAGGCTTAGCCCCTTATCTCCCGCGTTAGGCAGCAAATGCCCGAACAACCGATATTTTACATAAACCTCCACTGCGTGTTTTAATCTTATGAAAAAATTAAAATAGCTTTTATTATGTATCTTCGCATAAATATTAATAAAATCGCTGCTTGCCGATATTTTTGAAAATCTGGACCAATAAACGGATCTTATACGACTCAAATCAGCATGTTCATCACAAAAATGGGTATATTCCAATCGCAATTCACGTAACTGTTCACGTAATTCGGCCTGCTCGTTTTCCAGCTTACCCAATGAGATTAATCTGTCATAAGTATCTAAAAAGTACCGCTCGTCTTTATCGGGGAGTAAAAGAGCGTCTGCCAGCTTGTCAAACGAATATCCGTCGTATTTAATATTATCAAAAAAATCTTTTTTATTCTCCGTATTCCCCAAAAGAGCGGTTATAAAAGAAAATCCTTTTTCTTCAAGTTTATCCTGAACATTTTTTATGGCTTCGTTATTGCTGGAAATAACCGCGATATTTTTATCGGAATATATTAAATTGGCGATTATATTTAAAATCGTCTGCGTTTTACCTGTGCCAGGAGGCCCTTGTATAACGCTTATATTATTAGTAAGAGCATTTTCGACAGCCTCCATCTGACTTTTATTGCAGTTAAACGGAAAAATAACGGGCTTATTACGTTTACGCATCTTTATCTTATCATTATTAAGATAGCCTGCCAAAACAGATTCCGTGTCAATAAAATCTAATTTCTCAAAATTACTTTTTAAATAAGCGATATCCTCATCGTCAGACATTTCTTTTACTATCGTTCTGAAATATTCCAATACCTTTGCAGCTCTATTAGCTCCCTGGATACATGAATAGCGAACATCCAAATCGCCGGCAGTACAGCAAACGGAATTATGATTTACATAAAATAACTTATAATAATTATCAAATTTTAACAAACAATCAATATTTTTGATACTTATCCTTGGATTTTTTGAAATTAATTTTACGGAAGCCAAATCAATATTATCCGGATTAACGCAATAAATGACGTTAATACTATTAAAATTATAAAAACTATTACTTTTTTTATATGTAATGCGGTAATATTTATTATCTTTATCAGGTTTGAGAATCGAAGCGATTTTATCCGTCTCGTCATGAAAGACATTTGGAGCATCATTGGATTTATGTACGAGTATCAAATATTTTTTAACGTCCATAATTCAACCGATAAATTATATTAAATATTATTATAACGAAGTTGAATATTTAAGCAAATTATTTGATTTATATGTATATAGATATTATCAAGAAGGATAAATAAGGATTTTATATAACAAAAGAAAAAATATTTTTAAAAATATGACAAATGGAAAGAAGTGGTGCCCAGGGACGGAATCGAACCATCGACACGGGGATTTTCAGTCCCCTGCTCTACCGACTGAGCTA
>CANTXF010000035.1 GCA_947853665.1 uncultured Deferribacterales bacterium
TTGCCGTTTTTAGCGGCCGTTCTGCTTGCTGCTGGCTGCGATTCGGGAAGCGACGACAACGGCGGCATAGTAACTCCCCCGCCAGCTTATAAAGATAATATAACCCTTATTGAACCATACCTTTTTGTATGGAAAGAAGCCGAACTTAATAAAACAGCCATAATACTGGCGGATGGTGACGATTCCAGAGCTCAAAAAATAACATACGGGTTGCAGAACGAAACGAACAATACATATTCCAATATAACTTTCTCCGCGAATCCGGCGGCTGATTCAAAATATACTCTTACCAATAATATCGGCGGACAGAGCTTATCATACGGCGGCGTTGCACTGCCTGCCGTAACGATAACAGTTACGCCCCACGAACTCGGCTCAATAAACTTTGACCTTACGATGAATTCCGACGGCCATCAGCCAATAGTATGGCCTATAAGTGTCAGGGCCATGTATCTTTTACAGCCTGCATATAAAGACGCTTCTAATAAAATGACACCCGTAACTGGCACAATGGACATTACGGAAAAAGGCTACGCTAAATTCTATGTATTCAACTCATCTTCCACAAGTACTGCCATAGCAGGACTTGATTTCGAAAACGGAACTGAAGGGTTTACAATAAACACCTCCGAGCCGACAGATGCGGAAGGATATCACAACTGCTACGCAGGAGGTTCCCTTGCGGTCATAAATTCCCAAGATGCCTGTTTCCTGTTGATAGAGTTCAACAATCCGACTGCCGGAATACATACTGATACTATTAATATCAAAAATAGAAATACCCATTATAAAAACAGCTCCATAACGCTATCCGCGACGGTGCAGTAATATTAAAAAAAACGGAGCGGCTTTTAAGCCGCTCTTTTTATATCACAAAAAATATAAACACGGGCCGTACACCGGGCGCAGCGCCTGAAACCTGCCCCGTCAAGACAAGATTAAAAAATAAGTTATGGAAATAAAAAACCTTACAGGCCCCGCTCCCTACGATTTGCTCCTTGAGGCGGACCCATTAAAAGAGCTTGTGGACTCCTATCTTAAAAAAGGAATATGCCGTACGGCGGAAGAAAACGGGCTTACTGTTGGAACCTATATACTGATGCCGAAAAGCCGGGCATTATACGAAATAATGAACGTATCCGTAAGGCCGGATATGCAGGGAAAAGGCATAGGCCGCCTTCTGGTGGAAGACGCCTGCATTACGGCAAAAAAACTGGGCGCGGAAAGGATAGAAGTGGGCACGGGAAATTCCGGCACGGGGCAGCTTGCTTTTTATCAGAAATGCGGCTTCCGCATAACCGGCATAAAATTCGACTTCTTTACGGACAATTATCCCGAGCCCATTATGGAAAACGGCATACTATGCCGCGATATGATAATGCTTTCGAAGGAGTTAAAATAACTTAATAATCTTGATAACTTTTAATGCAGTCATACACTTATATAGATTAACATAAAGTTATATAAAACATTTATAATATAGCGACTTGCATCGGCAAAGTACTGTCTAAGAGCCTAAATCTGAATTTACTTTGCCATGTAGACCTGATGTGAATGCTTTCGTATAAGAAAGCAACTTGCAATAAATAAGGCATCTCCCGTTTTTAACACAATTAAGCAGATATTATAATTATTTGGCATAACTATCCGTATTATTGGACAGTCACTAATTTTAATGACAAACAAAGCCCTTATAAATAACATCAGCTCATTTTTAATTTTCTAAATAATTAAATTATCTTTATAGAATTATAATATGAACGAATCATTTTGTTAATTTCTTGATTATCTTTTTCACTATATTGAACTATTTCTTCTAAATATTTGTTAAGATTATTTATATCATAACTATCAATATACTGGTTTATGACAGGAAACATATTAATATATATTTTCAATCTATGCGATATCCTATGAAAAATTTTCTCATCTACATATATAGATTTACTATTAACATCTGTATTAAAATCTTCAAACGTTTTACACATTTCTCCGGTTATGTCAATGTATCTAAATTTGTCAAAAGTATTTAATGATATATCAGCAAGAACATGTCCGCTAAGTTTTGCCACTTTTGTATCTAGCGTATAAATAGTTTTTAACATATCCTCAATAGCCTTCTGCTCAAGCTCAAAAAGCGACTTACTAATATGAATTTTCGCATCATTTTGTGCATTATATATTGACAGTATTTTTGCAGTTTTCTCATCAATTTTTGACTCTAAAAATTTACAAATAATATTCTTAACTATTGGAAATATAATAATTGTCGCTATGCTACCGACAATAAAGCCTGACACTGATGATTGTATGTCCATAAATAATTACCTAAAAAATGATATAGTTTCTAAAAGTTATAAAAGATAAATGTCATATTATTTTTTGAATTTAAATTATATTGGTTTTTCAGTTACTTTTCTCCGTTTTGTATAACATAGCCTTTGTGTATAATATACCAGCTTAAAGCCCTGCCCATGTTTTTGCGCAGGAGGGCTGTTTTTATCATTTCATCGTCCAGGGCTTCGGGCGCAGCTCCGTTCAGATATTCCGTCTCCCCGCCGTCTTCGGCTATATACCTGCCGGAAGCAACCGCGCCGTAACCAAGAGCTATGCGGTTTTCATCGGGAGCCGCCTTTTTGCCTAAAGAAAGCAGCGGCGAGCCGAAAGAAAAATATTCGAAGTCTTTAGGAGCCGTAAGCTCCAGAACGGTGGGTATTATATCCACATGGGAACCGGCCGCAGCCGTAAAACCGGCTTCCCTCACGTTTTTTCCGTATAATATCAGCGGCACGCCGCTGCGCGTTCTTAAATCCCGCGAGGGGGAAGGATGTATTCTGTCGAAATGGTCTCCCGTAACCACTATCAGGGAATCCGGCAGTTTTTCCGACACCTCTTTGATAAAATCCCTCAAAACCTTATCGGCATACCAGGCATGGCCCATTACTACGGGATTCATATCCTTATGCCGCTTATCTTCGGGATAAAGCCTGTTGAGAACTTCCGCTATTTTTTCAAGAGGCGCGCCGTAGTCTTTAACGGGCACGTCATAGGGCGGATGGTAAGATGTGGTGAGTATCATGCTGAAAGTAGGCTCGTCCGCCCGTTTTAAAGTTTCCTCAAGGACGAAATCAAAGCCCTTGTCGTCGTATACGCCCCATACTCCCCTGCCTGCGGAATCCATATCGGCTATGGAATATATCTCGTCGAACCCTTGAGAAAGGGCGTATCTGTCCAGCTTGCGCCACGCGGGCGAGCCGAAATAATAAAATATATTCTCATAACCCAGTTTTTTAAAAACGGCGCAGGAGGAGGAAAAATTTTTTATGCGCCCTATCATGTCGCTTACAGGCACGTCCGTATTATAAAGCCCGGTAAGCATAACGTCCACAGTGCCTATGGTGCCGCCGGCGCTCTGTATAAAAACAGGCATTTTCTTGCCGTCCGGCAGGGAGATTATCTCTTTAAGACCCGACGCAAGGCCCACGCTTTCAAACTCGCCGTCGAAATGCCATTCCGACAGGGATTCCCCGATTATTACGAAAATATGCTTTATTTTATCCGGGCTGCCCTCCGCCACGTTTTTCTTCATCAGGCTTTCAAGGTTCACGTCCTTCCCGGAAAAATCCCCGCCGAAATAAAGGGCGGCGGCCTGCTCAGGAGTTACCCCCCCCCTCGCACATAATTCTCAAAGCTGCCGCCTTTAAGGCTTTTATAGTTAGAGTAAACCACAAATATATCCCGCAAAGCGCCGGGAGTGGCTTTGCGCAAAACCGCGTTTTTCGGAGGCGTAACGAGATAATCAAGGGAACCGCCCTTAAAATCCCATGTGGAAGCCGTAAGAAGGGCCGTGCAGTATAAAGCGGACGCGGAAAGCACAAAAGCGGGAACGGTACCTTCTATCCTTACGGCCGCAAGCCTTTTTAAGGCTTTATAAAACATAAAGGCGAAAAAACCGGTTGAAATCACAACCAGCAGGGAGCGGAATATAATATTATAATCCCCGGACAGGCCGGTTTTAAAAATAGCCTCCCTGTCGTCGTAAATAAGGCCCAGTATTATGGAATTGAACGTATCGCCGTATATTTCATAATAGGCCGAATCGCAGACGGAAAGAAATATAAGGGCAAACCCGCATACGGAGGCAAAAACCGTAAGAGCCGCGGCCCTTCTTCTCCATTTTGAAAGGGCAAAGTATAAAAAGCCGTAAAAAACGGCGGCGGGAGCTATTATCCTGCCGTCGTACCTGGCTCCGCCGAAAAGAGCCCTGAAAACATCGCCAGACTCCGCCCGCGCTCCCACGGCCCCGTTCAGAAAGCCGGTATCCGCGATAAAAACGAGCCTGCATATAAAAGAAAGCAGCATTAAAGCAAAAATAAAAAACAGAACGTTCAGAAAAAAACGGGAAACGGAGGCCCTGCTAAACATACAATCACCATATACGCCGTCATACTTCGCTTTGCCGATAAAAGGCGGAGTAATTTACCCCGCCGCGTATTTTTTTCAACTTAAAAAAGAAAGACAGCTATCCCATAACGCAAATAGTTATGGCAGATAATTATAATATTATCTCTTAAGGCGCCAGAAACATTCGTAATAAGGCCTGCGCTGCAAGGCAGATTCAGGGTTTAGCCATCAGAGAGAGCCTTGTGAAAACGCTTTTAGTCTTATTATTTATTGCCGCCGCAAGCCGCCGTATTATAAATACCTTACATTAATCTATATAAAAAATAGTAAAAAGGCCGCCTTAAGGCGGCCCTTAAAGTGATTAAATTTTAAATTTTCCCACAAGGGATTTAAGCCGCTCCGCCCTCTCCTGCAGATGGGAAACGGTGGCCGTAACTTCGTTTACCGCGGCGTTGCTCTCCTCCACTCCGGAAGCTATCATGGAGGTATTTTCGCCTACGGACTGCACGGCGTTATACTGCTCCCCCACCATGCCGTTTATTTTAGAGAGATCTTCGCTGGCGTTGTCAACGCCGGTAACCACACCTCCGAAGCCTTCAATCGTGGCTTCGATGCTTTTTACTCCCTCCACCACGACCTCCGCCGCTTTCTCCATTTCTCTCGAAGCCGCTCCGGATTCGTTCTGAAGGGTGCTTATAATGCCTTCTATTTCGCTGGTGGCTTTTTGCGTGCGCTCGGCCAGCTTTCTTACCTCGTCCGCAACAACGGCGAAGCCTCTGCCCGCCTCCCCGGCTCTTGCCGCCTC
>CANTXF010000036.1 GCA_947853665.1 uncultured Deferribacterales bacterium
TGCCCTGGAGCAAGCCTCCGTATTATAAATATTTCCCATAACTTTATTAATCTACGTAAAGGTATAGTTGCGAAAAGTTATTTCCGGCTGAGCGAAGGCGCGGGATAAGTTGGTTTCCGCGCCGCTTTTTTATGTGCGGGAAAGATTGGGGAAGTCTTTTAAGCGGCTTTTTCGGCCGCCGTTTTTATTTATTCCGGCGGGATTATTATAAGCGGTTTCCGGCCTAGCCTTATACAGGCCGTTTCCGTTTTTATAAGGACCGGCCGGAGACAGAAGGAGAGGGAAATGTTTAAAAACTTATCTGTCGTATATTTCAGCCCCACGGGAGGCGTAAAAAAAGCAGCCCTTTGCCTTGCCGGCGGTCTGGCGGAAAATATTACCGAAATAGACATATCCGGGAACGACGATAAAGCTTACGGGTTTGGCGAGGGGGATGCCGTTCTTTTTGCCGTTCCCGTTTTCGGAGGCAGAATACCCGCTTTCGCTGCCGGTAAAATTAAAAATTTCAGCTCCCGGGGCGCGCTGGTGGTAACCGTCGTCGTTTATGGAAACAGGGCCTACGAGGACGCTCTTCTTGAGCTTAACGACTTGACGGAAAGGCAGGGCTTTATTGTGGCCGCTTCTGCCGCCCTGATAGCCATGCATTCGATGGCTCCCGACGTGGCCCAGGGCAGGCCCGACGCCGCCGACGAGGAGGTTATAAAAGGCTTTGTATCCTTAATCGCCGAAAAAATCGGCAAGGGAGGCGCTTTGACCCCCGTAAAGGTTCCGGGCGGCAGACCTTACAGAGAATGGACGCCTATGCCCGTTACTCCGGCAGTGTCCGAAAGCTGCACATTCTGCGGCGTGTGCGCATTAATGTGCCCCGTTTTTGCCATACCCGTACAGAATCCCGGAACCACCCTGGGCGATAAGTGCATATTATGTATGCGCTGCGTCGCCGTATGCCCCCGCAAGTCCCGCTCCCTGCCTGCTTTCGCCGAGGCCGCGATAGGGGAAAAGCTCGCGCCATTTAAGGATATGCGTAAAGAAAACGAGCTTTTTATTTAATTTTTTTCGCCGGTCGCCGGGCTGCTCGCCGCTCGGCTTTGGTTTTTTTACATTTTATGAGCCGCGTTATTTTGCCGCATAATTAATTCCTGCCAGCCGTAGCAGGCCATCTTTCCGTAGTGCCGTTTCTGCGGCCGTATGTCCTTTCGGTGAGGAAATCCCGCCGCTTTCATTTCTTTTTTCCGTTGATGTCCGTTCTTTAATGGATTTTATTTTTTTAATTTTTTGTAAACAATCTTGAAATTGGCCGGGAAATTTGTTATCTTAAAAAAAAAAAGTCAATAAATTGACTATAAATAATTTGACTGTTGGAATATGCCGTGACTAAAGAGGACAGAAGAAACGCATATCTTTATTGCAAATTCAGAGACGAGCAGTTCGCCTTGTATGACGAATATGCAAAGCGCTGCGGTATGATGATGAAAACATTGCTGGTAGTAAACGTCCTTTTTTATGCGAAGGAAGGAATTACCCAGACAGAAATATGCCGCAGAACGTTCCAGTCTAAGCAAACCGTGAATTTGATTATTAAAAATCTTTTGGCAGACAGTTATGTTACCGTTACCGAAGTACCGGAGAACAAACGCAATAAACTGGTGCAGATGACCGAAGCAGGTCGCACATACTGCGAAAAAGTGGTTAGGCATATCACATGGGCAGAAGATACCGCTATGTCTATGTTTACACCGGAAGAACAAAAACAGCTTATCGACCTTTCAAGGACATTTACAAAAAATCTTACTATGCTGGTAAATCAAGAAATGGAGGACTAAAAATGGAATTTTATGAGGTTGTCAATAAAAGAAGAAGTATTCGTCAATTTGAGGATAGAGAGATTCCCAGAGAAGTGTTAGAGAGGATTTTGGACGCAGGGTTAAAAGCTCCATCTTCTAATCATCAAAGAAGGTGGGAATTGCTAACGCTAACAGATAAAACTCTCATTTTAGATTTGGCTAAATTTATTCGACCTTACCCTTGCCGTATAACGGAACCGAAAACTCCGCAGCAGGAAATGTTTAAAATCGCATATCCGCGCCAGCGCAGTATGATTGAAGAAGCCGCTTGTGTAATTTTGCCTTACTTCAAACAGAAGTACACATTTGATAATGATAAAAACGGCTACGGTCTTATGGATTATGGCGCTACATGGGCATTGGTGGAAAATATGCTTCTTGCTGCAACGGCTGAGGGAATAGGGTCTGTCGTTCATATTCCAGTCAAGAAAGAGCCGGAACAAATCAAAGCGTTTATGAACGTCCCCGACGGTTATTATCTTCCGGCTTTGGTTGTTCTTGGCTATCCAGCAAAAGACGCTCTTCTACCGTCGCAAGTCGAAGCGACAGTTAAAAATAAAGTACGGTGGAATAAATGGTAAGTAACCGGGAGGATTGCATAAAAATGGAATTTAACGAAGTGATTAAAAAAAGAAAGACCAGTCGGGAATGGACTGATCGAGAAGTTGATTTTGAAGCGATTAAAAGAATTATTGAAGCGGGTATGAAAGCTCCCTCTTGGGACCACTACCGCAACTGGCAATTTATTGTTTTGCATGAACGCGAGGACAAGGAGCGTGCTTTTGCCTACGCAAAAACCGTTGCCCAGCGTTATGTTGATAGCAACCGTACCTATGTACGACCTAATTTAGCACAGAAGATGTATGCTTATGCTATGCCGAGGCAATATACAATGCTGGTTGACTGTCCGTATGTAATTATTCCCTTGTTCAAATGCAACAGACTTAACGCCGAGTGGGTCAGCAAATTAAATCCTCTTACAACGGCTTGGTGCGTTGCGGAAAATATTATGCTTGCCGTTATTAACGAGGGACTTGGTTACTCTCTGCGGATTCCATTAAATAGGGAACATGATGTAGTGCTTAAAGAATTGGGTGTGCCACAGGGCTATATGACCCCTTGCTTTATCGGTGCAGGCTATCCTAAAGAAGATGAAATCATTTTGGAGCAGTACGACACTACCCCGGACAGCCATATTCACATGGGAGGTTGGCAATAATGGACAGCTTACTCATTCGGGAAATCAAGGTAAAAAATATTATTACAAAATCTAATTTACCTGTATGTGAATATTCCGTAAACCCTTATGTTGGCTGTACCCATAGCTGTCAATATTGCTATGCGTCTTTTATGAAGCGTTTTACCGGCCATACGGAGCCGTGGGGAGAATTTTTGGACGTGAAGACCTGGCCGGAGATTAAGAATCCGGAAAAATATGCAGGCCGGGAATTGTTTATCGGCTCCGTAACGGACCCGTATCTTCCGCAGGAGGAAACTTACGGCCGCACAAGAGCCCTGCTTATGCAACTTCGGGGAAGCGGCGCCAAAATTAGTATAGCGACGAAAAGCGATTTGGTACTGCGCGATCTCGACTTGATAAAATCTTTCCCGGACGCCCGCGTTTCCTGGTCCGTCAATACGCTGGACGAGGGCTTTAAATCTGATACGGACCGCGCCGTATCGATTGACAGGCGGCTTGCAGCTATGGAGACCTTTTACCGGGCTGGTGTTCGCACAACCTGCTTTGTCTCCCCTATTTTTCCGGGTATTACGGATACGGAAGCGATTATACGGAGGGTAAAAAATCAGTGCAATCTGATTTGGCTTGAAAATCTCAATCTGCGCGGTTCTTACAAAGCGGCTGTCATGAAATATATAGTAAGCTCCCGTCCGCATTTGCTTCCCCTGTACAGTGAGATTTACTGTGACGGAAAGCTGAGCTATTGGGAGGAACTTAACGTAAAGCTGGAAGCCTGCGCCGCTGAAATCGGTCTGGACTACGTAACCAACGACGACAGTATGAAGCGTCCTTTCAGCGCGCCGCCAGTAATTGTGAATTATTTTTACCATGAACGGATTAAAAAATCCGCGCGGAAAAACGGCGGTAATCATGTTTGAATTGCCGTGGAAGGCGGCTTTAAAGCGCATGTTTGAGCGGCTGATAAAAGAACCTGCGTTTTTAAGGCAATCCAACTGGCCTGAAAGCGGCCGTCCTTCCTTCTGCGGCAGCTAGGAATCGGGCCGAAGCGCCCGGCAAGGCTCCGTATGATGCCTTAATCTTAAGTTTGCTTTACCGCGCAGGTCTGATTATGAATGTTTGTGAGACCGCGGGGCTGATATTTTAATTATTTCTATAACCTTATGCTGATCTGCGTGAGTATATGGCTGTGAATCGCCCCTGATGATCCGCAGCCGATAAGAAAAGCGCTGGCGATGCGCCGGATATCCGGCGGTACCTTAGATAATATAAAATATATTTTCTCTATTAAAAACAGAACCCGGCGGAGCTTCTGCCGCCGGGCTTTTCGAAAGAGGGGTTTCAAGCCCCGTGCTGTAAATTTTACTTTATGTTTTTTGAAACGTAATCCCTTATATCGTTTTTCAGACCTTCGGGAAGCGGCACATAGAAAAGTTTTTTTGCCGTTTCGTCTCCCTTGGAGAAGCTCCAGTCGAAAAATTTAAAAGCGTTTTTGCTTTTTTCCGGGCTGTCTTTCCGCAGGAGTATAAAAGAGGCTCCAGCTATGGGCCAGGAGTCGTCACCGTCGGAATTGGTCATCCAGAGGCTGTATCCGGCGGTTCTGTCCCATTTAGCGCCGGAAGCGGCGGCGGAGAAAGTCTCCATAGTGGGGGATACGGCTTTGCCTGCCTTGTTTACGATTTTCGTGTAGGCGATTTTATTCTGGTTGGCATAGGCGAATTCAACGTAGCCTATGGAGTTTTTTATCTGTTTTACGTATCCGGCTACCCCGTCGTTTCCTTTGCCGCCTACTCCCGTCGTCCAGTTTACGGTTTTGCCTTTGCCCATTTTTGCCGCCCATTCCTCCGAAGCGCGGGCCAGATAATTTGTAAACATTGCCGTAGTGCCGGAGCTGTCCGAACGGTGCACTACTGTTATTTTCGCGTCGGGCAGTTTAAGCTCTTTATTAACGGAGGCTATTTCCGGGTCGCTCCATTTGGTTATTTTGCCCATGAATATACCGGCTATTATGTCCGGCGTAAGGGTAAGGCCGTTTTCCGCCACTCCGTCTATATTTACTACAAGCACTACTCCGCCTATTATGGCCGGAAACTGTATAAGGCCGTTTTTTTCAAGCTCCTGGCTGCTCATGGGTTCGTCGCTCGCCCCGAAATCGACCGTTTTGGCAAGTATCTGCTTTATGCCTCCGCCGGAGCCTATGCCCTGGTAGTTTACCCTGGTTTTGGTTTCGGCGTTATATCCGTAAGCCCAGGCCGAATAGGCGGCGTAAGGGAACGTGGCTCCGGCCCCGTTTATGTTGTTCTGAGCGAAGGCCTGCGCCGCAAACAGCGACATAGTGAAAAACAGCAATAATTTTTTTAACATTTTTTCCTCCGAAATACCGGCTTTACCGCCGATAAGGGATAATATACCGGTTCTGTTCCGCGCTTATCAAATTAATGTAAAATAAATGTAAATACTTCGCCGTGAAAGAGCCGGCCCTTGTGGAGAGCAGCCGCAGTCTCCGCTTAAGCTGCCGCTGAAAAGACGGCAAAGGGATAAAGCGCAGGCGGCGCGGCATAACACGCTCCTGCGGAAAGATGTTTTATGCGGATATGGGCCCGCAGGGGCCCATATATTTTAAAAAAGACGCGGAATTGTTAAAACGTTTTTTCTTTATTTTTATTCTTCTTCTTCCGTTTCCTTTTCTCTTAGAGTGGCTTCGAAAGTGTTGCCGCCCATATCGTTTTCACGGACACTGGCTTTTCCGCCGTAAAGCTCCGCTATATGTTTTACTATGGCTAGCCCCAGGCCGCTGCCGGAGTAGGAGCGGGTTCTTGATTTTGAAACGGTGTAAAACCGTTCGAATATTCTTTTTCTGTCCGTTTCCGGTATGAGCGGCCCCTCGTCGGACACGGATATTTTAAGCCTGCCGTTGTCCCTGTTTATATCAACCAGTATTTTTTCGCCGGAAGAATATTTTATCGCGTTGTTTATAAAGTTTGCCAGCACGCTTTCAAGATGCTCCGCGCGCACGCCGGCCTTTCCGCCGCAGGAGGAGCATATTATTTTTTTTCCGTTATTAAAATTAAGCAGCACGTCAAGGTCTTTTATTACTTCGTCCACGTCAGCCGGTTTTTTTACCGTAACGGAGCTTCCGGCCGATTCCAGGCGGTGAAGGTCAAGAATATCGTTTATTATGGAGTTCAGTTTGCCGGAATTTCTGTAAATTGTTTCCGTGAATCTGGAGCGTATGTTTTCGGGCATTGCATCGTCTTTTAAAATAGTTTCGGAAGCTCCCATTATAAGGGAGAGGGGCGTTTTTATCTCGTGGGCGATATTTCCTATCAGCTCCGTTTTAAAGGCCTCGTACTGAATCCTGTCCGTAACTTCCTTAAACACCGCCAGTATCTGGCCGTTTATTCTTTTAACGTAAAGCTCGAATATGCCGTCCCTGAATTTAACGCGCCTTCGCTCCGCGTCGTCCTGCTCCGCCGCCTGTTTGAAGAACATTATAGTTTCCACGTCGTTCATGTCCTTTATAACGTTCATGCCTTTTTCAAGGCGCAGGCCGAGATATTCGGAAGCCTGGGCGTTAAAATGGGCTATTTCTCCAGTTTCCGTCAGAAGTATTATCCCTTCGTCCATAGATACGAATATGGAATTAAGCTTTTCCCTTTCCGTCTCTGCGGATTTTTTTTCCGCGGCCAGGCTCGCGTGCATTTTGTATATAAGCTCCGCTATTTCGTTTACAGCTTCGTCCCGGAATATGGGAGGGTGGTAGTTTTCGCTTCCCGAGGATACGGCGTCGCCGAATTCCTTAAGGCGTTTCATCGGCTCCGACAGGCGGCGGGCCAGATAGGCCGATACAGCCGCGGAAATTACAAGCACGGCGGCGAAAAGGATGCCGGAATTTCTCAAGGCGTCCGATTTGATTTTTTCAAGATACGCTCCGTCGGAGGCTATGCGCAGTATACTGCCGTTTTCGGTTTTTTCCGCGTAATATACGGTAGGATTTCCGGTTGTGGGGCTTTTACGCACGGAATAGAAGGGCTCGCCGTAATAAGCGTTTCTTATTTCGTCCCGCGTGCGGTGGTTGCTCATGGAGGCCGCCTGTCCGTAAGGCAGGGCGGAATCGTTAAGCACCGTTCCGTCCGGAGCGATTATTGTTATCCTTACGCCGCCCGAATTCCCGGCTTTTTTCAGTTTTTCGTAGGCGGCTTCGGAGGTGGGGTTGCTTAAATCTATATTGCGCACCAGGTTCCATTTTTCTTTCATAGTGGCGTAGAACCGGTCGTTGGCGTTTACAGCCGTTATGTTATAATTAAAGTAAAAGGCCAGGAGCAGCACGCAGGCGGCAGGCAGGTATATTATTGCGAAAAGCCGTGGAAATGACGTCATTCTTCAACTCCGTAGCCGATTTTAGGTATGGATTTTATTATGTCGCCTTTAGGCCCTAGCTTTTTTCTTAATGTGGATACGTGGGAGTCCACCGTCCTTGTCATGGATTCGGAGTCGTATCCCCAGACTGTGTTCAGAAGCTGGTTTCTTGTAAATATTTTATTCGGGCTTGATATAAATATTTTAAGCAGCTCGTATTCCTTATGGGTCAGCCTGATTTCCCCGCCGTCAGAAAAAACCTTGCGCCGGGAGCCGTCCATTTTTATGCCCATATATTCAAGGGGAGCTCCTTCTTCCGCCTTGACTCCCCTGCGCAGCACCGTGTTTATTTTGGCCGCCAGTATCTCCATACTGAAAGGCTTGGGCAGATAATCGTCCGCTCCGTGTTCCAGAGCGGTTATTATGTCGTGCTCCGCGTTTTTGGCCGATATTATTATTACCGGAATATTTTTTATCCCCTCTCTGTTCCGCACTATGTCGAGAAACTGCATCCCTTTAAGTCCCGGCAGCATCAAATCCAGCAGTATAATGTCAACCTTTATGTCGTCCAGCATAATCAGGGCGTCGTTGGCGTTATCGGCGGACGTTACGGAAAATCCGTTTTTCTGAAGGTTATAAATTACAAGGTCCCGTATGTCCGGGTCGTCCTCAACCAGCATTATTTTGTTCATCGTCGTCCTCCGGCTTTTGGTGCCTTAATATTTTACCCGTAACCATAAAAGACACCAGCTCCGCTATGTTTTTGCCGTGGTCGGCTATCCTCTCGAGCCTTCTCGTTATATTTATGAGCTTTATCACGGCTTTTGTCTTCGTTACGTCCTCGGCTATATAGGTTATAAGTTCCCTCGTTATCTGGTTCTGATAGGCGTCTATTTTTTCGTCTTCCTTTATTATCGCCAGCGCCTTTTTTTCATCTTTGGAAAAATAGGCGTCTATTGCTCCTTTTACCATATCGGAAGCCGCCACGGCCATGTTGGGAAGGTCTATATATTCCTTTACCTTCGGCATGGAGGATAATTTTATGGACTGCTTGCATATATTGCGGCAGTGGTCGCCTATTCTTTCAAGGTCTACGATTATGCGCAGGGCCGTTATTATATAGCGCAGGTCGGAAGCTTTAGGCTCGTAAAGGGCTATTATACGGGTGCAAAGTTCGTCTATCTTTACGTCCAGCTCGTCTATGCGCCTGTCGGACTCCATAATCTGCCTGGCTTTTTCGATATTTCCCGTAACCAGGGTATCCACGGAGCCGCTTATCATCTTTGAAACGGCCTCGCTCATTTCCGCGAGGTTTCCGCGGAGCTCCATATATTCCGTGTCGGCGGGTTTTGCGGTCATTTTTATCTCCTGATAATGGTTTTTGCGCCGGGTACGGCGTCGTCAGCCGAAACGCCCGGTAATATAATCTTCCGTGAGCTTTTCGTTGGGCGCGGTAAACATAACGTCGGTTTTGTCGTATTCCACAAGCCGCCCCAGATACATAAAAGCGGTGTAATCCGAGATTCTGGCGGCCTGCTGCATGTTGTGCGTTACTATCACGATAGTAACTTTATTTTTTATGCTTGTCATCAGCTCTTCTATCTTGCCTGTGGAGATAGGGTCGAGAGCGCTTGTAGGCTCGTCGAACAGTATTACGTCCGGCTCCACGGCAAGGGCTCTTGCTATGACAAGGCGCTGCTGCTGCCCTCCCGAAAGGCCTCCGGCGCTGGTATTCAGGCGGTCGGACACTTCGTCCCACAGGGCCGCCTGCTTAATCGCTTTTTCTATCCTGTCTGCAAGTTCGGTTTTGTTTTTTATCCCCTTCAGCCGCAGGCCGTAGGCTATGTTGTCGAATATGGTCATGGGAAAGGGCGTTGGCTTTTGGAAAACCATGCCCATTTCGGACCGGAGGGACGTTACGTCCGTATCTTTATCCAGAATGTTTTTTCCCTTGAATATTATTTCCCCTTCGTGGCGGTTGCCGGCATAAAGGTCGTGCATTCTGTTGAAGCAGCGCAGCAGGGTCGTTTTTCCGCAGCCGGAAGGCCCTATGAGGGCGGTTATCCTGTTTTTTTCCACGTCCATGGAAACGCCCTGCACCGCGTGTTTTTTGCCGTAGTAAAAGTTTAAGTCCCTTACCCGCAGTATTACGTCGCGCTGTTCCATCAGTTTTTGTACCTCCATTTTATGAACTGCCGCCCCAGGATGTTTATTATAAGTATGAAAAGCGTTATCACGAAGGATGCGGCCCAGGCCAGCTTTACCCACTCCTCGTAAGGGGAGGCGGCGTATTGGTATATTGTTACCGTCAGGGACGGCATCGGGCCGGACATATCGAACGTGAGGAAATTATTGTTGAACGATGTAAAGAGCAGCGGGGCCGTTTCTCCCGCGACCCGTGCCACGGAAAGAAGGATACCGGTAAAAATACCGGCCGCCGCGCCGCGCCATACGACCTGGGTTATCACTTTATAGTAGGGCGCTCCGAGAGCGAAGGCCGCTTCCCTCGTCGTCCAGGGCACAAGGCGCATCATCTCCTCCGTCGTCCTGATTACGATAGGCAGCATTATAACGGCCAGCGCCGCCGCTCCGGCCCATCCGTTGAACCCGCCGAAGGGCTTAACCAGAATGGAGTATATAAACGTGCCTATTATTATGGACGGCATACTTACCGTAATATCGGAGAGTCCGCTTATGAACCTTCCTATTTTGGAGAAACGGCCGTATTCGGCGAGAAAGGTGCCTCCCAGTATCCCTAAGGGAACGCCTATCAGCACCGCTCCTCCCGTAAGCATAAGCTGGCCTGCGAAAGCCTGCCTGAGGCCGCCTTCTGCCCCCGCCATCATGGGAGGCGCCGCGTCCAGCGTAAAAAGCTTCAGATTTATGCTCATAATGCCGTGGCGCAGCACGTCCGCAAGTATATAAAAAAGGAAAAACAGACCGAGAGCCGCGGCGCAGGCGGATAAGACAAGAGCTGCCGCGTTCGTTATTTTTCTGCGTGCGTAGCCTGTAATCATCGGTTTACCTTCTTTCTTATGTATATTTTTGCCGCCGTCAGTGTGGCGAAGTTGGCTATGAACAGTATAAAGGCCAGCAAAAAGAGGCTTGACATATGCAGGCCGGAGGCTTCGTTGAATTCGTTGGCAAGAACCGACGTTATCGTCGTATACGGGTCGAAAAGGGAATTAAGAGGCCCGTGCCTGTTGCCTATAACGTAGGCTATTGCCATTGTTTCCCCCAGAGCCCTTCCGGCGGCGATTATTATGCCGCTGTTTGTACCCGTTTTGCAGTAGGGCATTACTACGTCCCTTATCACTTCCCACTTGGTAGCGCCTATGCCGTAGGCCGATTCCTTCAGTATGGCGGGAGTCTGGGAGAATGTGTCTCTTGCAATGCTTGCGATATAAGGCACTATCATTATGCTTAAAACGAGGCTTGCTGTAAATATGCTTACTCCGCCAGCGTATTGGGCGCTGAAAAAGGAGCCTATAAAAGGTATCTGGCCAAAAGTCCCGCCTATCCATTTCTGCAGCGTGTTTTCTATTAATGGGGCGAAAGTGAAAAGGCCCCACATACCATATATTATGCTTGGAATAGCGGCCAGAAGCTCTATTGCCATGCTTATGGACCCTTTCAGAAAAGACGGGCACAGCTCCGTTATGAATACGGCTATGCCTATCGCCACTGGCACGGCTATCAGCAGGGCTCCCGCTGACGTGAGAACTGTGCCGGCAAGAGGTCTGAAGCCGCCGAATACGTTTTCCGCGTAATCCCAGCGCGTTTCCGTTATGAATCTGAAAAATCCGTATTCCCTCACGGCCGGCGCCGATTCCAGGCAAAGGCAGGCGAAAATGCCCAGCACCGCCATTATTACGGTAAAGGAGGAAAGAAAGGTTACGCCTGAAAACACGCCGTTAACGGCTCTGGTTCGTTTTGCGTCCATTTGGTTTTATCCTCTTCTGTTCTGTCGGGGCAGGATAGCGCGGAGGGGTCTTTTATGTGTTAAGTTTTTGTAATATTTTTGTAAAATACCCCGGCCATGCGGCAGTATAAAATAATTTTTTTTAAGCCTTGCAATAGAATAAAAAGGGGAGTAGAACAACCCCCTGAAAAATCGTTTAGACGCAAGAGGAATATTTATGACGCTGTTTCATTCGATAGAAAGTATTTTTTCCGTATATATCATTATCGCCGTAGGGTACTTTCTTACAAAAAAAGGTATATTCGATACCGGCACCGGCGGCCAGTTCGCCTGGCTGGTGGTAAACGTTACGTTCCCGGCATATATTATAGCCGCCCTGCCGGATCAGTTCACCTCCGCAAAAATAGCCGGCGCTTTCTGGGGCATAGTGGCCGCTTTCGCGGCTACGGTGGCGCTTTATCCAATAGGCTATCTTATAGCCCGCCTTCTAAAGGTGGAAGAGAGCAAACGCAACGTGTTCGTGGCTATGATAGTTTTTTCCAACGTTGTATTTATCGGCCTTCCGGTAAACTCCGCCCTTTTCGGAGACAGCTCCGTGGAATTTGTGCTGCAGTATTACGTGGCCAATACGGTAATCTTCTGGACCATAGGCATTTATTTTCTCCAGTCCAATCCGTCTATGGGGATAAAGCCTAAGATAAACCTTAAGCAGCTGGCTTTAAACCCGCCCCTTCTTGCCACCGTTATAGCCATTGTTCTCGTGCTGCTGGACGTTAAGGTGCCTTTCGTCATTAAAAACCCTTTTCTGATACTGGGCAACATGACAACGCCTCTGGCCACCTTGTTTATGGGCATAGTGTTTTCGGAGATAAACCTGAAGGATTTTAAGGCATCAAAAGATATGATCGCCGTTATGGCCGGCAGATTTGCCGTAGCCCCTGCCGTAATCTGGGCTCTCATGGCTTTTACGTCGTTTCCCCTGCTTATGAAGGAGGTTTTCGTAATACAGGCCGCCATGCCGGTAATGAACCAGGTAACCATATCTAGCAGGTATTACGGCGCGGATTATAAATATTCCACCGTTATTACTGTATGGTCCTTTATTATAAGCATGTTTGTCATTCCGATTTACGTTATGGTGTTCGGATAGGTAAGGAAAGCGGCTTTTAAAAGCCGCTTTTTTATTCGCATATATTTTTATCCGCTTCTATTTCTTCCGATTTCAGGCCGGCGCATCCGGCTATGGAACTGAAAATCCAGTTTTGGGCGGGTTTTCTTTTACCGTTTGCCGTTATTTTTTCGTTAAGGCCGGTTTCGTTTTCAAGGGCGGGGGAAACCCATATTCCGAAAACCGTGGTTCCTTCCGCGGCCGCCGGGCTTTTTTCCGTATCCTCCCCGGCAAGTCCGGTAAATATTATTATCGCCCGCCTATTTTCCAGCTTTCTGGAAGCTTCGTATATGAAGGCGTCTATAAAATCCATATAGTTAAGATATTCCGCTTCCCGAATATTTTGCCCGTCCGGCCTTTTTTTATTGAATATTTCCGGGTATCTGGCCTTTACTTCCGGCAGGGTGCCTTCTATGTTTACCGTTATAAATCCGCCGCCGTTTTCAAGGATTTCCGTTATCGCGTCCATGGCGGCGAATGGGTTTGGAGAGCCGGCGGATTTTATTTCTTCATACGCGCCGGCCTCTTTACCGGCTTCGGCGGAAAATGGCAGGCTTTTTATAAGGGAATTTGACACGTTTATCCAGTGAGTCGCGTATCCGGCGGAGGAAAACATGGATACTACCGTTCTTTTTTCCGCCGCCGGGCCGAAATTTTCTTTCGACGCTTTTGTAAGGGCGCACATCATAGATACGCCGGTATCTCCGGAACATGGCTCGATGCCGGTAAATATGTTCATATTAACGGAGTCCGCTAGAGGCATTGCGCCGGGTTTTTTAAAAAAGATGTCTGACATTCTGTCGGAAACTATAACCAGCACCGTAACGTCTTTTTCTCCCGGCACGGCTTTTAGAGGTTCTTTCTCTGCGGAAAGAATTGCCCTGGACAGGCCGCCTGATATATATTCCTGCATACCGGCCATATATGCCGCAGGCATCGGCGTAAAATCTTTTCCCGTTTCCGATATGTATCTCGCGGAACCTGCCGCCAGAATAAGAGCGACGGCAAAAACCTGCCCGCGCCTTACTGCCGATTTATCCGCCGCGAAAAATCTGGCGATCCCGAGGGCAAGCCCTAAAAAGAACATGGAGGCCAGATATACTCCGTTTTCCGGATTGGAGATAAAAAAAGACACAGTTTCGTTGGAAGTGAAAAGGGGGGCTGTTCTTGACGTAGTATCAAGATGGAGCTCCGAGGCGTAGAGCCTGCTTACCGCCCCTAAATAAAAAAGTATGGGGCACGACGCCGCGAAAACGTATTTCGACAGCATAAGCAGAAAAAACACCGCCAGGCAGCAGAATATGGACGCCGCCATAAGGGCCGCGTCTCCGTAAACGCTTTCGGATACCGCTTTTATTCTTGGCCCCTCGAAAAGGGCGGAATAGAGGCAGGATGTAAACAGCAGAAGCACGTAATATATTACGGAGCTTTTATCCCATGGTACTTTTGTGAATATGCTGTATTTACGCATCTGGTTTCCCGACATATACTTACCGCCTTAATGATTTCTCCGCCCCGCTCTGCGGCGGGATGTGGCATATTGAAGCAAACTTACGGAAATTGCAAATATTTTGCATGGTTCGGAGAAAACCGTCAAAGTATTTGGCGGCTATCCCTTAACGCAGACAGTTATGGCAAATAATTATAATAATGCTTTTTTTATTCGTCAAAAGCATTTAATAATAAACCGTGAGCGGCACACGGCAAACTCTCCCGATAAGCCCTTATCGGGCGCATTGCAGGACGCTTCGGCTTATATTCTTCAATGCCCCGGGCCAAGGCAGTAAATATTTTCCGTAATTTTTCATAAGTCTGCGCAAGGGGGATCGCCGCGTTATAAAAGGAAAAGCATATTTTTATTAGGTTTTATGCCGCTTCCGTCTAAATATCATAATAATGCAAGGCTTTAAGCCTTTAAATTTATTTAAAATAAAATTGTTCTAAAATTACATAAAAAATTCAGATAATATTATTAAATTGCTATGTATATGTTTGCCTTAAAAAATAATGCCATAATCTTTTAAGGTATAATTATTTGATATTTAATGATAAAATATACGTATGGCTATACCGTGCCTGTTTAAAATGATAAACGTTGTTATGCAATAAAATGTTGCAGCCTTATTTTATGTGTGATATTATCAATATAGTCGGTAAGGAACATTAAACCGCTTGGGCAGGGTTTTTATATTCTGCCTGAAATAAATATTTTAAGGAGCGGAATATGTCGCAATTTCGTACGGAGCATGATTTTCTCGGGGACAAAGAAGTACCGGTTGACGCCTATTACGGCGTTCAGACAATGCGCGCTATAGAGAATTTCCCCATTACGGGATACCGTCTTCATCCTGCCATGATAAAGAGCATGGCCATAGTAAAAAAGGCGGCCGCTCTGGCCAACGCCGACGTGGGCGAAATGCCGAAAGATATTGCCGATGCGATAGCCAAAGCTGCGGACGACGTTATAGCGGGCAAATTCAACGACTGGTTCGTTGTGGATCCTATTCAGGGAGGGGCAGGCACTTCCATAAACATGAACACGAACGAAGTGATAGCCAACCGCGCCCTTGAAATAATGGGCAAGCCCAAGGGGTCGTATAATATTATTTCCCCCAACAGCCATGTGAATATGGCTCAGAGCACGAACGACTCCTTTCCTACGGCGGCTCACCTTACCATAGCCTTTCTGCTGGAAGAGCTTCTCAAGGTTATGGAGGATATGCGCAAAATGTTCGTCAAAAAGGCGGACGAATTCGATAAAATAATCAAAATGGGCCGCACCCACCTTCAGGACGCAGTGCCCATAAGGCTGGGGCAGGAGTTCAGGGCTTATTCCAGGGTAGTGGCGAGGGATATAAAGCGTATATCGTCCGCCAGAGAGCACATGCTGGAAGTTAACATGGGAGCTACTGCTGTAGGAACGGGCCTTAACGCCGATCCGGAATATATAAAGCGGGTCGTCAAATATCTCGGTGAATTTACCGGCTTTCCCATTAAAGGCGCCGAGGACCTTGTGGACGGCACTCAGAACTGCGACGGCTACGCGGAAGTTTCGGCTCTTCTTAAAGTTTGTATGATAAGTATGTCCAAAATATGCAACGACCTGCGCCTTATGGCTTCCGGCCCGCGCTGCGGTCTCAGCGAGCTCAATCTTCCGGCCCGCCAGCCGGGAAGCTCGATTATGCCGGGAAAGGTCAACCCGGTAATGGCCGAGGTTATCAACCAGATAGCTTTTCAGGTTATAGGAAACGACATTACAGTTACTATGGGCGTAGAAGCCGGCCAGTTCGAGCTGAACGTTATGGAGCCTGTTTTCGTTTTTAACGTGGTGCAGTCTATCGTTATAATGACCAACGGTTTCAGGGTGTTCACCAAATATCTGCTTACGGACCTTACCGCCAACGCTGACAGGATGAAAAACTATGTGGAAAACTCCGTCGGCATAGTTACCGCCATAAACCCCCATGTGGGCTACGAGACCGCTTCGAGGCTGGCCAGAGAGGCCAACGTTACGGGCAAGCCAATCAGGGAGCTGATATTGAGGGATAAAGTCCTTACGGAGGATGAAATCGACGTTATTCTCGACCCCGTAGGTATGACTACCCCCGGTATTTCCGGAGCGGAGCTTAAAAAGAATAAAAAGAAATAATTTTTCTTTCCCCCGCCTCAGGCGGGGGATTTTTTTATAAACTGAACGGATTGTTTTTTTTTAACGAACGGCAGCCGCGGTCTTATTTATATAGCTGCTGAAATCCCCGTATACCGGCAGTTTACGGGATAAACCTTTCCTGCTGACTCCGCTATCCCGCTAGGGCGGGGTATTCCTGATGCTGAAGCCCGCCGCGCCTTAAAACCTGCGCTTTCATAAAATAAATACATTACTTACAGTATCTTATATTTAACTTATCCTTGATTATTGCGGCGAATTATATTATGGATATTAGTCGGATAATGTTTTTTTGCGGTATTTCTGCGTTTTCGGGCGTTTTTTCACTGCCGCCGTATTTTTAATGACGCGTTATTTTTTAGGATATCATTAAATGAAAGTCGTTTACTTTTTATTTTTTCGGCCGATAAGCACTTTACCGTACGGGGTCTAATAATGAGCGCTTACAGGTCTTTCGTAGTCGGCGAAAATAACGGTGCGGTTTCCGGTGAGATAACCATAAGAAACTCCCGGGATCTTCCGCCCGGCGACGTGCTTATTAAAGTAAAATATTCTTCTTTAAATTATTTCGACGCTCTTGCAATGGCGGGGGATAAGGAAATATCAGGCCGTTATCCCCATACTCCTGGTATGGACGCGGCGGGCGTGGTTCTCGAGTCGTCGTGCGCAGATTTTCACCCGGGAGACGAGGTGGTAGTCGCCGGGTGCGGCCTGGGTATCGACATACCCGGCGGCTTCGGCGAATATGTGCGCGTTCCCGCCGAGTGCGTATTGCCCCTGCCTACCGGGCTTACCATGAAAGCCTGTATGACTGTGGGGTCGGACGGGCTTGCGGCCGCTCTTGCCGTTATGAACCTTATGGCCGCCGGAGGCCGTTCCGGCAATGACAGCGCGGTCGTTTCAGGGGCCGTTTCCGGCATGGGATGCATTGCTCTTGCTCTGCTTTCCAAATGCGGCTTTCGCGTTACCGCCGTCGTAAAGGATACGGCGGACGCGGATTTTGCCAAAACTGTTGGAGCCGCGGAAGTCGTATCGTGCGAAAAATTTACCGATATGGGCGCAGGCTCCATGCTTCCGGATAAATACGCCGTCGGAGTCGACACTCTTGGAGGGGGGGTTCTTTCCTCCATAATACGCTCCCTTAAAAAAAGCGGTTCGGTGGCCGTATGCTCGGCAATGGTTTCGGACGAGCTTGCCGTTTCCCTTCGTCCCCTCGTGTTGCGCGGAGTAAATATTTTGGGCATAAACGCGGCGGACTGCCCGGCGGCCCTTAGAAAAGAATCCTGGCATAGGTTGGCGGGGGAGTGGTATCTTAAAGTCCTTCCCATGCTCTGCACCGAAATTTCTCTCATGGAGCTGCCTGAATACGGCGAAAGGTTCCTTAAAGGCGAGATCAAGGGCCGTATAGTCATAAATCACGAGCTTTAACGGTTTTGCGGCGTTTTTCATAAATTTATTGCCGAATATGAGCAGTAAATGTATACTGATACCGTTATTCGTTAATCGGCGGTGATATATGATCCGTTTATTTTCGTTGTTGTTATTTTTTATACCCTTTTTTATATTGTGCCACGACGCTTCCGCTCAGGCGCAGGCAAGGTTTTCGCCTGTGGCCGCCCTGCCTAAAACGGGCTATATATACGGAGTCGTAAAGATACCGGACGGCCGCGCCTGGAAAACCTCCTCCGTGTCTTTCAGAAAGGGCGATCGCGTTTACGCCGTCGTCCCCGATAATCAATCCGCCGTTTTTCCCGCCATAAAGGTATCTTCCATGGGTTTTTACAAAGATTTTGCCGTTATAGGAGGCCAGGAATCCGAGGATTTGAGAAACGCCTGGATAATAATGCTTTATCTCGGGAAAGAACCCCGTCTTGTGGATGCGGTAAAATATTCGCTTCTCGATAACTACGATTACGATTTTTATTTCGATCTGCCCTCCATAGACGCTCCCGGGGATATAGGCGACATGGACGGCAACGGTATGCCCGAAACCGAACTTGATTTTTATCAGCGCAAATTCCGCATGCTGCTGAAAATATCTGAAAAGGGCCTTCATATCGACTACTCTTCCCCGTATTACATCAGGTCTTTCAATAAGCTGAAAAACTCTGCCGAAAAGGACGAGTATCAATTCCGCGAATATCTGCTTTACGGTATTCTCACGGGCAGAATATCGGAGCGGGACGGGGTTGAAAAATTCGTCGGAAGAAATTCCTCGGAAATGGGCAACGCCCCTTCGATTATATCGAAAGCCGTGGAGCTTAAAAAACTGGCCGGTAGCCTCGGGGCCTCCGATATGCTGACAGCCTATTTTTCCGGGGAGCTGGAGGCTCAGGACGTGGCTATGAAGCTGGATGAAAAGGGGCGGGACAGCTCCGCATTCATGTTCGCCGTGTTCGAGCTTGAGAAGGAGCTTAATCTGCTTCATCTGGATGAAGTGGCGTTTAATGATTTCACGGCTTATTTTTCCGACGGGATAGACGAGGCGGAATTCAGAAAATCTGCCGCCAGATCCCTGGCTTCTTACAGCGGTGATATTTACTCCATTCTTACGAATTTCAGGTCGCTGGATTCCGCCCTGCATAAAACGCCTGCTTTAAAATTGCAGTCCTTCGATATTAAGTAAAAACCTCTTATTGGAACATATTGTAAAGGCCGCCTTTAAGACGGCCTTTTTTGTATCCTTCCCCGTTTTTTTAACGGATTGCCGAAGATGGATCTTAGTCTTTAAGCGCCTGAAATAGGCGGGAGGGCGCCGGTTCTTAAAGCGCCGCGTTTGCCTGTCCCGGCGGGTTTATTCTTTGCGTGTGATACGCTTTCTTTACAGACTGCCGCTTTTCGCTTTGAAACTTCCTTTTTGCTTATATTCAAGCCATTTATTTTCTTGACGGTTGCGGCTAATTTTATTATAAATGGCATGTAGTGGCATAATATGTATTGAAATGGCATAAATCGCCAAAGGTTGGCAATGGGATTTAAAGGCACGTATCTTAATAAATTTGACGAAGCCGGCCGCATAAGCCTTCCCGCAAAAATGAGGGAGGAGCTTAAGGCTAACGATTGGGGCAATACCCTTGTGGCTTATTACGCCTTTAAAACCAAATGTATAAAAATACTTCCCGGCTCGGTATTCGGGAAGATGGAAAAGAAATATCTTGAAAACCCGCCGTCTAACGAACGCCTTGCCAATGCGTACAGAGGTATGTTCGCCTCCTCCGTTGATTTGGAGATAAACGGCTCGGGCAGGATAAGCATACCCGCTTCTCACAGAGCCAAGGCCGCTCTGGGCGAGGAATGTTACGTTATAGGCGTCAACGACAAGATAGAAATATGGAATAAGGAAGCCTGGGAAGCCCAGATAGCCAAAATAGAAGAGGAACTATCTTCCGAAGACGGTTTTGACGACGGCATCAACGGAATGCTTTTTTAAACCTTTTAAAGCGGGAGCGGATTTTGCATACCCCGGTTTTGCTTAACGAGCTGATAAAAATGATGGATATAAAAAGCTCCGGAATTTATGCGGACTGTACGGGAGGCGGAGGCGGCCATGCTGCTGCCGTGCTTGAAAGGCTTTCTCCGGAAGGCAGGCTTCTTATTCTCGACAGAGACCCGCAGGCCGTGGAAAGGCTTATAGCCCGCTTTAACGGTGACGGCAGGGTTACGGTGTTTCGCAGCAATTTTTCCGATATAGATACGGTATTTGATAAAGCCGGGATAGATAAGGCGGACGGCATATACGCGGACTTCGGCGTTTCGTCCTTTCAGCTTGAGGACGGCTCAAGAGGGTTTTCCTTCCGCAACGACGGCCCGATAGATATGCGTATGGACACGGCCAAAGGCGTGTCGGCGGCGGAGGTAGTAAACACGTTCACCGCCGAGAACATCGCCGTTATCATCGCTAAATTCGGCGAGGAAAAATTTGCCCGGCGCATCGCTTCCGAAATAACGAGAAGGCGGGCGCTGAAAAAATTTTCCACTACCGGAGAGCTTGCTGAAACGGTAAAGGCGGCTGTGCCCAGAAAATTCCATAAAAAGGGCATCCATCCCGCCACAAAGACCTTTCAGGCTCTGCGTATATTCGTAAACGGCGAGCTTGAAGCCATAGGCGAGCTTATGGGCAAAATAGGAGGCCTGCTTAAAGCGGGAGGCCGTTTCGGAGGCATATCCTTTCACTCCCTGGAGGACAGGATAGTGAAGGACTGCTTGTCGGAATACTCTAAGGACTGCGTATGTCCGCCGGAGCTGCCCGTTTGCGTGTGCGGCAAAAGGGCGGAGTTCAGGATAATAACGAGAAAGCCCGTGACGCCCTCTGAAATCGAAGTGGAGGCGAACCCTCTTTCACGGAGCGCAAAACTCAGGATAGCGGAGAAATTATAATGAGAGCCATGATAGCCCAAGTATCCAGTATAGGAATCGGTTTTAAACCGGCGGCGGCCGTTCTTACGCTGCTTTTCATATTTTTTATGGCGGCTCTTATCGTGGTAAGGCAGCAGTGTATACGTCAGGGGTATGAGATTTCGTCCCTTACCGTGTCTATGGATAAGAAAAACCTGGAGTACGAGCTGCTTTCCAGGGAATATTCCCTGTCTCTCCGCAGAGAAGCGCTTATGGAAAAAGCCGCCGGAATGGATTTTGTTTTTCCCGTTGGCGGCAGGGTATTTTATGTTCAACGATAAACTGACTGCAAGGCTTTTTGCCGGTTTCGGCATATTTATTTTTATCGTCGTGGCCGTGCGCCTTTTCGACCTCCAGGTGATAGACGGCGAAAGATATTCGTCTTTCGTAAATTCCCAGATAAACGCCCGTCTTTCCGTGTCCAAAAACAGGGGCTACATATACGACAGGGACGGCGGCGTGGTCGCCAGAAACAAAAGCACCGCATCCCTTTACGCTTTCAGAAAAAATATAGATAATTACAACAAATTTATAAAGGATTTGGCCGGGTACGGCATAACCCTCAGCCAGAAAACAAAGAACGCCCTTGCCAAAACCGACTCCTTTACCTGGGTGGCCCGCGGCGTAGATCTGGACAAAGCCGAAAAAATGGTCGGCAGGATAAAAGGGCTGGAATATTTTAAAGAGGAAGCCCGCTTTTACCCTCAAGGGTCCATGATGGCGAACCTTATAGGCTTTACCGGCGTGGACAACCAGGGCCGCTCCGGTATAGAATACGCCCTTGATAAGGAGCTTTCCGGCAAAAAGGTTACGGTGGCGTCCTTAAGGGATTCCAGAGGCAGGCTTATTCTTTTCGACGATAAATCCGACGTGCTGAAATCGGATACGGAGGTTTATCTTACCGTATCTTCCCGTATACAGTCCGCGGCGGAATATCTTTTAAGGCAGGGCGCCATGAAGTTCGGCGCCAAAGACGGCTCCGTAATAGCCATGGATATAAGGACGGGGGATATAATTCTCGCCGCCAGCGTGCAGTCCTTCGACCCTCACAGCTATTACAGGTATCCGAAAAGCGCCTGGAAAAACCATCCGTTTTCGTATGTTTATGAGCCGGGTTCCATATTCAAAACCGTGGCTTTCAGCTATCTTTCCGAGACGGGCAGGCTCAACAAGGCCCGCCTCGTGGACACGGGCAAAAAGATAAGCATAGGCGGCTACACTTACAGCGATACGAAAAATTACGGAGTGCTTACGGTGGACGAGGTATATACTCACTCCAGCAACATAGGCACGGCCACGCTTATGAAGGACGAAAGAAACGCCGATTTTTACTCCTTTCTCAAAAAAGCGGGCTTCGGCTCCAAAACGGGGATATACGGCCTTGGCGAGGAAAGCGGCGTGCTTAAAGACGCTTCCCAGTGGTCCCGCACAAGCCGCACCTCAATAGCCATAGGATACGAAGTGATGGTGACGCCCCTCCAGATGGCCAGGTTTTACGCCGCCGTCGCTAACGGCGGTATTATGGTAAAGCCCAGGATAATATCCAGAATGGTGAAAAACGGCAAGGTTACGGTTCCTGAAACCTCGGAGGAACGGATAATGTCCTCCGAAACCGCCGAATATATTTTAGGCCTTATGCAGAAGACTGTGGAGGACGGCACCGGTGTAAACGCCAGAACGAGGCTTACTAAGGTGGCTGGAAAAACTGGCACAGCTTCCATATACGATAATAAGCTTAAAGCCTACTCCAAGCGCAATTATTCCGCCAGCTTCGCCGGAGTGTTCCCAGCGGAGGACCCTAAAATAGCTATGGTGGTAGTTTACGAATCTCCCACAAGCTCCATATACGGAGGCTCTACGGCGGCAAACGTTTTCCGCCAGATCGCGGAGTTCGTCTCCACCGAGTTCAGATATATAGAGCCTGATCTGAGGGTGGCCTATGCGGATAAATGATATGCTCCTGCTTATCGCTCCGGCGGAAACCTGCGGGGCGGAGGAAAGGGGAAACCTTGAAATAAACAGAATAGCGTTCGACAGCCGCGATAGAAAAAAATCGTCGGTTTTTTTCGCTTATAAAGGGGAAACTTACGACTCCAACGCGGATGCCATAAATATTTACGAGGAGGGAGCGGCCGATTTCATCGTGGCGGAAAAATATCTCGGCCCGTCCGTGCCCCACGCCGTTGTAGAAAACGGCAGGAAGGCCCTTTCGGAAACCCTTTCGGCTTTTTTCGGAAGCCCTCTTAAAAATTATAAATCCGCCGCCGTAACGGGGACGAACGGCAAAACGACGACGACGTATATTCTTGATTCCGTGTTCCGCGCGGCCGGTGGAAAAACCGTAAGGATAGGCACTACGGGGGCGGAAGTCGCCGGCAGGCTTTATCCGCTGGATAACACCACGCCGTCGGCTTACGAATTTTTTTCGCTGCTGGCAGAAGGCGTTAAGGAAGGCTGCTCCTACGCGTCTATGGAAATTTCTTCCCACGCGCTGGCTCAGGGCCGGGTCGCGGGGGCGAAATTCAATGCCGCGGTTTTTACTAACCTTACCGGCGACCATATGGATTTTCACAAAACCATGGATAATTATTTTGAAGCCAAGGCCTCCCTTTTCGACAGCGGCATGAGCGAATGGAAGGTGATAAATACCGGCCATGATTACGGAAAGCGTCTTGCGGAGAGAATCAAAAGCGGTCTCATAACTTTTTCCGTCAAGGGAGAGGCCGATATTTATCCTGTGGATTATAAATTCGACGTTGGCGGCATAGAGGGAGTGTTATCGGTTTTCGGCCGCAAAACGGATATACGCTCCGGTCTTACGGGCGAGTATAATCTTGAAAACATACTGGGAGCAGTCGGCGCTTCTTACGCCCTTAACGTTCCGGAAAAATCCGTGACGGAAGGAATAGCCGCTCTTGATAGCGTTCCCGGGCGTCTTGAAAGGGTAGGAGGCGCGCCTTTTACCGTATTCGTCGATTACGCCCACACGGACGACGCCCTTAAAAACATTCTAGTTTCCCTGCGGGGGCTGACCTGCGGCCGGATAATAACCGTGTTCGGCGCCGGAGGCGACAGGGACGGCTCCAAACGGCCCCGCATGGGGAAAACGGCTTCATCCCTCTCGGATACAGCGGTAGTTACCAGCGACAATCCGCGGACTGAAGACCCGGATAAGATAATAGCCGACATAATGGCGGGAATTACCGAAAAGGAAAACGTAATCGTGGAGCCTGACAGGGAAAAGGCCATAGAAGCCGCCGTTAATATGGCTTCCGAGGGAGACATTATACTTATAGCCGGAAAAGGCCACGAAAATTATCAGATAATAGGAAAAACCAAATATCCCTTCGACGACAGGCTTGCCGCCGAAAAATACATTAAACGGGCGGGGCTATGCTGATTTCCGAAATAGTTTCCCTTATGCCGGGGATAAAGGATTTTAAAATAGAATCAGACGTTCCGGTAAAAGGCGCCGTTCTCGATTCGCGTCTTGTAAAAAAGGGCAGCCTTTTTTTCTGCGTTTCAGGAGAAATCTCCGACGGAAACAAATTCGCTTCCGCGGCTCTTTCTTTAGGAGCCTCCGCCGTTATAATGGACGGCGAAGCCGAATACGCGGGAATTTCCGGCAATAAATTTCTTGTTGAAAACACTCTCTTTTCCATGCGGGAGCTTGGAAAACGCAGGTATGAGTTATCCCGCGCCTGTAAAGTGGCGGTTACCGGGTCTTTCGGCAAAACCGGCACCAAGGAAATGCTTAAACTGGTATTAGGCTCCATAGGCGGCGTTTACGCCACGGAGGGCAATAAAAACAATATGCTTGGCGTTACTCTTACTGGCTGCGGCATGGACGAAAGCGACTTCGCCGTTGTGGAAATGGGAAGCAACGCTCCCGGAGAGATAGAGGCTCTTTCCCGGGCGGTGAAGCCGGATATTGCCGTTATAACTTCCGTAGGACACGCCCATGCCGGCAGGCTTGGCGGTCTGAAAGGCGCTGCCGCGGAAAAGCTGTCCGTCGTTTACGGCCTGAAACCGGGCGGCATTCTTATCGCGCCTTACTATCTTAAGGACGGCTTTCCGGCAGGCGATTATAAAGCCTTTACCTTCGGGCAGTCCGAAAAGGCCGATATATACGCCAGAGATATAGTTCATCACGGTTTTTACGTTACTTTCCGCGTAAACGGAAGCGATATTCTTTACAGGATAAACCATCCGTATTCCCACATGGCCGAAGGCGCCCTTGCCGCTATCGCGGCCGCCCGCCTGCTGGGAGCGGACGAAAAAGACGTTTCCGCGGCTCTGGAAGGATTTTCGCCGTTAAAGGGCAGGGGCAGCATGGAAAGAGCGGGGAACCTTACGATCATAGACGATACATATAACGCCGGCCTGGAATCGGTGGAAAAGGCGGCGGAAAGCCTTTCCTCTATGCCAGTAGAGCCTAAATACGCCGTGTTCGGCGAAATAGGGGAAATAGAGGGATACGAGGAAGAGGTTTATAAAAAAATCGCTTCCCTTGCGGACAGATATCCGTCCGTAACCTTTTACCTTTGCGGAGAATCCTACGGAAAAATCCCGGTTTCGGGCAACCGCCTTATATTTACGGACCGTGGTAAGGCTCTTGAAGCAGTTAAGGAAATAAAAAGCGGCGTCGTCGCAGTAAAGGCTTCGAGAAGCAAAAGGTTCGAAGAATTTTTAGAAGCCGTGAAAGGCTCCGCCGGAGGGACCGATGCTTTATAATCTGCTTTATCCGCTGGCGGAATATGTGTCCGTGTTCAACGTATTCAGATACCTGACTTTCAGGACGATGTACGCCACCCTTACGGCTCTGCTCATAACCATGCTGATAGGCACCCTCGTTACGAACCTGCTTAAAAAGTGGAAGCTTGCCCAGATGACTAAGGGATACGAACCCAAGAGGCATAAATCCAAAGAGGGCACGCCAACTATGGGCGGTCTTATAATAATAGCCGCCAGCGTGGTGGCTACGCTTCTCTGGTCGGATATGTCCAACCACTATATATGGATAACTCTTTTCGTATATATAAGTTTTGCCTGCATAGGCTTTGCCGACGACTACGTTAAGACCATACGGCGCAATCCTGAGGGATTAAGCGGCAGATTTAAGTTTTTCCTTGAGATGATAGTGGCTCTTATAGCCTCCGCTCTTTTGATCGTTTTAGATAAATCGGGAGTGGGAACGGTGCTTACGGTGCCTTTCTTTAAAAACCTGGCTTTCCAGCTTTCCTGGTTTTATCTGATATTCGCGGCGGTTGTTATCGTAGGCACAAGCAACGCGGTAAACCTTACCGACGGTCTCGACGGCCTTGCCACCATGCCTGCCGTTACGGCTTTTACCGCATACGCCGTGCTTGCTTACCTGACCGGAAATATGGTATTTTCCGAATATCTGCATCAGCCTTTTATAAGAGGCGTGGGCGAGCTTTCCGTTTTCTGCGGGGCCATGCTTGGGGCGGGTTTGGGCTTTTTGTGGTTCAACACCTTTCCTGCCACGGTTTTTATGGGAGACGTGGGCAGTCTTTCCATGGGGGCGGCGCTGGGCGTTGTGGCCTGCATCGTTAAGCAGGAAGTTCTGCTTCTTATAATAGGCGGGGTTTTCGTTATGGAGACTCTTTCCGTAATACTCCAGGTAGGCTATTTCAGGCTTACGGGAGGCAAAAGGCTTTTCCGCATGGCTCCCCTGCATCACCATTTCGAGCTTAAAGGGTGGTCGGAGCCTAAGATAATAGTGCGGTTCTGGATAATAACGTTTATTTTGGTGCTGGTTGCCATGAGCACCCTTAAATTGAGGTAAAAGGATGAATGCCGCCATTATAGGCTACGGCAAAAGCGGCGCCGCGGCCGAAAAACTTTTGAAACTTAAAGGCATAGAGGCCATAGACATATACGACGGCAATCCGGTTCTGGGCTTTAAAGCTATCGAGGATTTCAGAGACGGCTACGATATTACCGTTGTAAGCCCCGGAGTGGACAGGGCAAAATATAAAAACCTGCCGTCCTCCGTTACCAGCGAAATAGAGCTGGCATACGAATTTATGCCGGACGGCGCGGAAATTCTCGCGGTAACGGGAACAAACGGCAAATCCACCACTACCCACCTTACCGCTCAGATACTTAACAATATGGGCGTTAAGGCCGCGGCCTGCGGCAACATCGGCCTGCCTTTCGCCGAGGCGGTGCTGGACGATACCGTCAGGGTATTCGTCATAGAGCTTTCCAGCTTTCAGACGGAGCTGCTGAATAATTTTGAGGCCGCCGGCGCCTGCATTATAAACGTAACCCCCGACCATCTGGACAGATACGGCTCCATGGACAAATATTACGGGGCGAAGCTCCGCCTGATGAAATTTGTGAAGGACGGCGGCCTGTTCGTCTGCGGGCCAGATAAAAAAATAATAACCGAGGCGTCCCGTTATCGTTTCCGCACTGTTACGGTGGACGGTAATTTTAAGGATTATCCCGGGCTTTGCGGAAGCCTGCTTGATTTCGGAAGCTTTCGCGCCGATTTGTCGAAGTTTTCACTTTTCGGCCGCCATAACGCTTTAAACCTTGCGTTCGCCCTGCTTCTGGCTTCTTCCGTGAAAGAGATGCGGAGGGATGTTACGCCTTATGTGGAAAACCTTACCGGTATGCCCCACAGAACGGAGCTTGCCGGAGTGTTTAACGGCGTGCGCTGGATAAACGATTCCAAAGGCACTAACGTGGATTCCGTGGCCACGGCCCTTTCAAGCCTTAAAAAACCTTCGTGGCTGCTTATGGGCGGCAGGGACAAAAAAAGCGACTATACCGTTCTCAAGGACCTTATAAACGAAGGCGTTACCGGCCTGTGCTATTTCGGAGAGGCCGCTCCCGTAATAAGAGGTCAGCTTTCCGGCCTTGTAAACGTCAGGGAGGAGTCCTTCGCAAGCCTTGAGGACGCGGTGAGATTCTGCGCTGCGGAAGCCGTGCCGGGAGCGACGGTTCTGCTTTCGCCGGGCTGTTCAAGCTTTGACGAATTTAAAAACTATGAAGACAGGGGCGAAAAATTCGTTTCTTACGTACGCAAATACGCGGGGAAAGAAAAATGTTGAATTTCAGAGACATACGTTTTCAGATACTGGCTTCCTGCGTGCTGCTCATAATGGTGGGGCTGGTGTTCATATATTCCACCGGTTCCATACAGGCCCTGCGTCTTGAACGGTCGGACACGTTTTTCTTTTTTAAGCAGTTCGTAAGCGTTATTATAGGCTTTATCGCCCTTATAATGGCTTATCACATACCCCTGGATTTTTACAGAAAGCACGTGATGACGATTTTTTTCATTACCCTCGCTCTTCTTATAGCCGTGTTTTTCATGCCGTCCATAAACGGGGCCAAAAGATGGATAGTTCTGCCTGTATATTCTTTCCAGCCGTCGGAGCTGGCCAAGTTTACGGCCGTTCTTTATCTGGCCCATTATCTGGATAAAAAGACGGACCGTATGTGGGATTTTATGAAAGGCTTTCTTCCCGCCACGTTGCTTGTGGGCATACTGGCGGCCCTTATAATCCTGGAGCCGGATTTCGGAACCACTTTTATAATAGTTGTGGTGTCTTTCGCCATGTTTCTTGTCGGCGGGGCAAGGCTTTCGCATATTTTCGGCGTTGTCGGCATAGTGCTTCCCATACTTATGTCGGCCCTGCTTTTCGGTTACAGAAAAGGCCGTCTGCTCAGCTTTCTGGACCCCTGGGGCGACAGATACGGCGGAGGGTACCAGCTTATACAGTCTCTTGCCGCCGTGGGCAGCGGCGGAATAGCCGGAAAAGGCCTGGGCAATTCCACCCAGAAGCTGTTTTTCCTGCCGGAAGCCCATACGGACTTTATCTACGCAATAATAGCGGAGGAAGCCGGGCTTATAGGGGCGTCCCTTTTGTTTCTGCTAGTTGTTTTTATGTTCAGAACCACGCTTAAAGCGGCTTTTGCCAATGAGGACAGGTTTAAGAGGCTTCTTGTTTTCGGCATATCCCTTATACTGTTCGTTCAGAGTTTCGTACACGTATTCGTGGTGCTGGGTCTTATGCCTACTAAAGGCATAACCCTTCCCTTTGTTTCCTACGGAGGCAGCGCCATGGTGTTTTCGCTGTTTTTCGTGGGAGTTATATTAAGGTCCATAGAGGAGTCCAGGCAATGCGCGTGATATTTGCCGGAGGCGGCACGGGGGGACATCTTTATCCGTCCGCCGCAGTGGCGGAGGTTCTTTCCCGCAGAGGGGTGGATTTTAAATTCCTCGTTTCGGACAGAGGGATAGACGCAAGAATCCTTACCCGCCTGGGCTACGACTACGCCGAGCAGAACGTTTCTCCCTTTATGGGAGCTGGCTTTGCCGGCAGGATAAAAGCCCTTGCGAAGCTGTGTTCCGCCGTGGTAAAAACGTATCCTTTAATAAACAAAGGGGATAAGGTAATTCTCACGGGAGGGTTCGCCGCGGCTCCGGCTGCCGTCGCCGCCAAACTGAAAGGCTGCGAGCTTTACCTTCACGAGCAGAACAGCGTAATGGGCCTCGTAAACAGGATATTTGCCAAAGGGGCCAAAAAGGTTTTCCTTTCGTTTCCCGATACTAAAAACGCTTCGGGAAACACGATAGTAACGGGAAACCCGGTAAGGCGCATATTCAGAACGCTGGAAAAAAAGGAAGGCTATTCCGGCTCTGTGCTCGTTCTGGGAGGTTCTCAGGGCAGCAGGGCGATAAATAAAATAATGACCGACTCCATAGACGGCATTATGGAAGCGGGATTTACCGTGACACACCAGACGGGCGAGGGCCTTTTCAGGGAAACTATGGAGGCCTACGGCTCCAAAACCGCCATGTACGGAGACAGGCTTTTCGTCAGGCCCTATATAGACGGCGTTGCCGCCGTTATGAGCGAGTCTGATATAGTGGTGGCAAGAGCCGGGGCAGGCACGGTGTTCGAGCTTGCAGCGGTCGGATGCCCAGCTGTTTATATACCGCTTAAAAGCGCCAGCGAAAACCACCAGTATTATAACGCCCTTGCCGCGGAGAAAGCCGGAGGCGCCCTTATTCTGGACGAGGACAAAGCCCGCGGCGGCGGACTTATAGAGAAACTGAACGAAATAAAAAACAATATAGACGTTTTCAGAAGCAGACTAAGAGAAAAGCCTCTGCCTGACAGCGCGGAGATGATAGTAAGGGAGGCTGGGATTGAATAGGGTTTTCGGAGGGTTCACCCACATACACTTTGTAGGCATAGGCGGCATAGGCATGAGCGGCATAGCGGAAGTGCTTAAAAATATGGGCTTTGTTGTAAGCGGCTCCGATATAGCTTCCAACTCCAACACGGAGCGCCTTGAAGCCATGGGCGTGAACGTGTTTGCCGGGCACCGGGCGGAAAATATCCGCAATGCCGACGTTATAGTGTTTACCTCCGCCGTGGCGGCGGATAATCCGGAAATACTTGCCGCCAGGGAAAGCCGCATACCGGTAATATCCCGCGGTGAAATGCTCTCGGAGCTTATGAGGCTTAAATACGCCGTGGCCGTGGCGGGGAGCCATGGCAAAACCACGACGACCAGCATGATGGCGGAAATCGTAAAGGCCGCTGGCCTGGACCCTACCATCCTTATAGGAGGCAGGCTCAACAGCACCGACAACAACGCCGCTCTTGGCAAAAGCAATATAATGGTGGCCGAGGCCGACGAAAGCGACAGGTCTTTCCTTATGCTTTATCCATCCATTGCCATAATTACGAATATCGACCATGAGCACATGGAAAATTATAAGGATTTCGACGACGTTAAATCCAGCTTCGCCAGTTTCGCCAACAGGGTTCCTTTTTACGGCTGCTGTGTCGTATGCATAGACAACGACAACGTGGCAGACATTATACCCATGATAGAAAAAAGGCTTATAACCTACGGCATAAAGGCTCAGGCGGATATAAGAGCCGTAAATATATCAAAGGAAGGCTTCGGCGTTTCCTTCGACGTTTTGCGCGGTGATACGGTTCTCGGGCGCATATCTCTTAAGCTGCCTGGGGAGCACGTCGTTCTGAACGCTTTGGCGGCCACGGCGGCGGCTCTTGAAATGTCCGTATCTTTTTCCGTTATAGCCGAGGCCCTTTCCCGCTTCGGGGGAGTGCAGAGGAGGATGTCCAAGCGCTACGAGGACGGTTCTTTTATGGTTCTGGACGATTACGGCCACCATCCGACGGAAATAGCCACCACGCTGAAAGCCGTAAGGGAGGCCATGCCAGGCAGGAAAATATCCGTTATTTTCCAGCCGCACAGGTATTCCAGAACGAAAAACCTTATGGGCGAGTTCGCAAAATGCTTTATGGACGCGGACAAACTGTTCGTAACGGATATTTACGCAGCCTCCGAGGAACCCATAGAGGGGGTGGACTCGCAGGCGCTTATAAGGGAAATAAAAAACTACGGTTTCAGGGATATAACGTACCTTCCCATGTGGGAGAAATTTTTTGATTATATAAACGATCTCGGGGACGGCGGAGCAGTAATAATAACTTTCGGCGCGGGAAGCATAACCAAGTTTTCTTATGAAATAGCCAGATATCTCGAGAACGGCGGAGCGGCGGAGAAATGAGCAAAAAAATATGCGTTATATACGGCGGTATGTCCGCCGAAAGGGAAGTGTCTCTCAAAAGCGGTAAAAACATAGCCGACGCTTTGCGTAAAAGCTACTCCGACGTTACCCTTGTGGACGCGGATTACGATCTGGCTTCAAAGGTCGCCGCCGTTAAGCCGGACGTGTGCGTTATAGCCCTTCACGGCACTTTCGGGGAGGACGGCAGCGTTCAGGGCATGCTTGAAACCATGGGCATACCATATACAGGGTCCGGAGTGGCGGCAAGCGCCGTAACTTTCGACAAGTGCCTTGCCAAGCGCGTTTTTAAGGACGCCGGAATACCTACGCCAAGATACGTTATGGTAAAAAAAGGCGATAAAAAGGCGCCGTTCGTTCCCTGCGTCGTGAAACCTGCCAGACAGGGATCGAGCGTAGGCGTCAGCATAGTCGAAAACCCTTCCGGCTACGCTTTAGCCGTGGAGGAGGCTTTTAAATACGACTCTAAGGTAATAGCGGAGGAATTTATCTCCGGCAGGGAGCTTACCGTGCCGGTAATGGACGGCAGGGCTTTCCCGCCGATATGGATAAGGCCCAAGCGCGGCTTTTACGACTATAAAAACAAATATACCGCCGGTATGACGGATTACCTACTGGACACGGGGCTCTCAAAGGGCCGCCTCGCCACTCTTTCCAGACTGGCGGAAAAGGCTTACGGGGCCTGCGGATGCAGGTCGATGGCAAGGGTGGATTTTATCGGCACGGAAAGGGTATTTTACGCCATAGAGGTAAATACTGTGCCAGGCATGACGGCAACCTCGCTGGTGCCGAAATCCGCGGGCAGATTAGGTTACAGTTTCGAGGAGATAGTGAGGCTCATAGCCGAGAGCGCCTCTCTGGATCACGCGCGGACGGATAAAAAATGAGCTTGAAAAAAGTATTTAAGGCCGTTTTGCTGGGATGCGTCATATTCTCTGCCGGAGCCGGAGTTTACGCCGTTTTGGAGCGTATAAAATCCGCCGCCGTGTTCAGGGTTTCCTCCGTTGAGGTAAAGGGCGTGATAAACGCTGACAGGGACGCTCTTACCGATTTAAGCAAAAAGCTCATAGGGCTTAACATCTTCGACGGGGCGATAGAGGATATGGCCGTTTCCGACGACCCGTGGGTTCGCAGGCTTAAAGCCAACAGGGTGCTTCCGAACAGCGTTAGCCTTGTCGTTTTTGAGGAAAAGCCCCTGTTTTATTACAGAGACGGCGGAAAATGCTATATTTTTACCGGCTCGGACAAGCGTATGCCGGCTTCCTGCGAAAACGTAAGGATAAAGACGGAAGGAGCCCTTAACGACGATAAGGCTAAAAAATTCGTGTCCATAATGAACGATAACCCGGTGCTGGCAGGCTCCGATATAGTGCTCAAGGAATATAATTTTACGGCGGTCATAGACGGGCAGCTTATTATCTGCCCTTATGACGGCGAACTTTTTACGGAAAATTACGGGATATATGTAAATTCCCTGAAACAAAGGTATAAGCGCGTGGATTACGTCGATCTGACTGTCGGCGAAAGGATCTTCGTAAAGGGGGACCGGAATGGCTCAGGCAAAGGATAATATATTTGTAGGCCTGGATATAGGCACGACTAAAATATGCGCAGTGGTGGCCCGCAGGAACATGGAGGACGGCATCGATATAATAGGCCTTGGCTCCGCTCCCAGCACCGGCATACGCAAAGGCGTGGTGGTTAATATAGATTCCACCGTGAAAGCTATAAAGGATGCCGTGGCTTCCGCCGAGCGCATGAGCGGCGTTACGGTCAAAAGCGTCTGCGCCGGTATCGCCGGAGGCCATATAGAGAGCTTCAATTCAAGGGGCGTTGTGGCCGTAAAAAGCGGCGAGGTTACTAAAAGCGACGTGGACAGGGTGCTGGAGTCGGCTTCCGCCGTAAATATACCCATGGGATACGAGGTGCTGCATATAATACCCCAGCAGTATATACTTGACGGTCAGAACGAAATAAAGGACCCTATAGGTATGTCGGGCGTCCGTCTTGAGGTGGAGGTGCATATAGTTACCGGCGCCGTGTCGTCCGCGACAAATATAACGAAATCCTGCACTAAAGCGGGTATCGCCGTGGAAGACATATACCTTGAACAGCTTGCCTCTTCCGAGGCGGTGCTTACCGACGACGAAAGGGAAATAGGCGTGTGCCTTATAGACGGCGGCGGCGGTACCACCGATATGGCCGTTTTCAACAGAGGCGCCGTGTATCACACGGCGGTGCTTCAGATAGGCGGCAATAATTTTACGCGGGATCTTACCTCCGGGCTTTCCACCTCGGAGGCCGAGGCGGAGAAGATAAAAATAAGAGAAGGCTGCGTTATGACGGACCTTGTCGGCCCGGACGAAACGATAGAGGTTCCTTCAGTAGGCGGCAGGCCTCCCAGGACCGTTTCAAAATCAGTAATGGCCCAGATTCTCCAGATGAGGGCTGAGGAGATATGCGAGCTTTTTCTGGGAGAGCTGCAGAAAAAAAGGCTTTTCGATATGCTTTCGGCGGGAGTGGTTATGACCGGCGGGATGTCAAATTTCAGAGGTATGGAGGAGCTTGCTTCCTCCGTGCTGGGGCTTGGCGTCCGTATAGGCAAGCCGGTGAACGTGGGCGGCCTTGCAGACCAGGTCAATAACCCCATATACGCCACGGCCGTGGGGCTTGCCAAGCTACATGCCAAAAACGGCCATTCCCAGAACATAATATCCTCCGGAAACGAGGACGGCGTGTTTAAAAAGGTATCCGAAAGGATGAAAGACTGGATGAAAGAATTTTTTTAATGTGGACGCGGGTTCAGATTAAACGGAAATAAACGGTGATTGTGCTTTTGCGCGGATTAATGCAAAGTTGTGTAAAATATTTATAATATAAGGGCTTGTGACGTATGAGGAGCCGATATCATAATTATTTGCCGTAACTGTCTGCGTTAGGGTGTAGTTACTGAAATAAATTACAAGGGCCTTTTATACCGGTTTGGCGGCTGGCAAAAAGGGCTTTAAGAAGAATTCGGAGGGATCGTTATGGATGATTTATTCGTACCCGAAACCATTCCTTATAAGGATGGTGCGGTTATAAAAGTAGTCGGCGTAGGCGGCGCCGGCGGCAACGCCGTTGACAACATGATAGCGGCGGGCATTTCCAACGTGGAGTTCATATCAATGAATACGGACTCCAGGGCGCTGGGCAAAAACAAGGCCGCTAATAAAATACTGTTAAGCGAAAACGGTCTTGGAGCAGGCTGTAAGCCTGAGGTGGGCAAAAACTGCGCCATAGAGCGTATCGAAAGCATAAGGAGCGCCCTTAAAGGCTCCGACATGGTGTTTATCACCTGCGGCATGGGAGGCGGCACAGGCACGGGAGCGTCCCCGGTAATAGCCGCCGAGGCGAAATCCGCGGGGGCTCTTACCGTGGCGGTGGTTTATATGCCCCGCGTAATAGACGGCCCCAAAAAGAACGAGCTTGCCAAACAGGGTCTGGACGAGCTGATACAGTATGTGGATTCCTATATCGTCGTTCCCAACGACGGCATGCAGGACGCGGGTCATAAGAAAAACTTTTTCGAATCCCTTAAAATCGCGGACGACGTGCTGCGCCAGAGCGTGCAGGGCATAAGCGAAATGGCTACGGGAAGCGGCCACATAAATATCGACTTTGCCGACGTGAGCACCGCCATGACCGAGCGGGGCAAATCCGTTATGGGCATAGGCCGCGCCAGCGGGGAAGGCCGGGCGAAGCAGGCTTTCGAGGACGCTCTTAAAAGCCCTCTTCTTGCCGATACGAGCATTATGGGAGCTTATTTCGTGCTTGTGAACATAACCTGTAACCAGGAGGATTTCATGCAGGACGAATACGAGGAAATAAGCACCCTCGCTTTCGAACAGGCCGGTACGAACGCCCAGATAAAGGTTGGCGTAAGCTGCGACGACAGGGACGACGGGACCCTTTCCGTTACCATCGTGGCCACGGGGATAACCGGCGCCAAAAAAAGCGAAAACGTTACCCGCATAGAGGACGTTAAACGCAAGCCTCTGGCCACCGCCGACGAAATTACCCGCAGGACGAGGAGCATATCCAAAAGCGACGGCAACCTTCGCACCATAAGCGATATAAGCGAGGATATATTCGAGATACCCACATATCTGAGAAAGCAAGCCGATTAATGCGAATACTGCATATTATAAACGTGCGGTGGTTCAACGCCACCGCATGGTACGCTTTCAGGCTGGCGAAAGCGGCCCGGGCGGCGGGGGACGTTTCCGCCGTTGCCGGTCTTCCCTCCTCTCCCGTGGTTAATATGGCTAAGGAGGAGGGGATACCCGTTTTCGAGGCCGATTTCAATTCCAACAATATTTTCACGATTATAAAAACCGTAAGGAAAACCGCGGCTTTTATAAAGGAATTCAGACCCGATCTGGTGGTATGCCACCGGGGGGAGATGTTCTGGTGGTTTTCCCTTTACTCCCGCTTTTTTTCCAAGGGCTGGAAGCTCGTCAGGGTAAGGGGCGACATAAGGCCGCCCACTACTGATTTTTTCAGCAGGTTTATGCATAATTCGTGCGCGTCCGCCGTTATAACTTCCGCGGAAATTATCAGGGATAAATTTATCCGCGGCCTTAAAACCCCTCCGGAAAAAGTGTTTACTGTGTACGGCGGAGTGGATACGGACGTTTTCAGGCCGGACGCCGCCTTAAGGAGCGAAAAAAGGCGCGAGCTGGGCTATTCGCCTGGCGATTACGTGGTAAGCCTCGTAGGCAGGTTCGACCCGGTGAAAGGACACGAAACATTTTTAAAGGCCTGCTCGATACTCTATAAAAACGGCATGAAAAATCTGCGGGTGCTTCTCGTGGGGTTTCCGGAAAATATAAAGACGAAAGACATGGAGCGCATGATAAGGGAAAACGGCCTTGAGGATATAACGTTTATCACGGGCCGCAGAAACGACGTGCCAGGCCTTATGAACGCGTCCGATCTGGGGGTTATATCCTCCGTAGGCAGCGAGGCGATATGCCGCGTGGCCATGGAGTTTATGGCCTGCGGGGTGCCCGTTGTGGCAAGCGACGCAGGCGTTCTGCCGGAGATGTTTTCCGGCGGCTCCATTTATCCCATGAGGGATCACGCGGCTCTGGCGGAGCGTATAAAAAACCGCGGCGGCAAGACTGAGCTTTACTGCGAAAAAGATTTTTACCGTAAATTTCTGGCTGCCTGCGGCGAAAAGATCATATCTTAAATTTACTCAGTATACTGTTTAAGTTCTCCGCCCTTTCCGTAAGGTTCCTTATGGATTCCTCCACGTCGCCTATGCCTTTGCCCCCTTCGGCCATGCCGGAGGTTACCATGTCCATATTGGCGTTTATCATTTCTATATCTTTCTTTTCCCTTTCTATATATTCCGACACGTTGTCGGAGGAGCTTACGAGGCTGTCCACCGTTTCAGACAGGGAGGCGAACACCCCGCCTGTTATTTCTATGCTTGCCACGCCGCTGTCAACGCTTGCAAGCGCGTCCTTCATGCCTTCGGAGGCCGATTTGGACTCTTCCTGAAGGGATATTATTATGCGCTCTATCTCTTCGGTGGATTTAGTCGTTCTGTCCGCCAGCTTTCTCACCTCGTCGGCCACTACCGCAAACCCCCGGCCCGCGTCTCCCGCCCTTGCGGCTTCTATGGCGGCGTTAAGGGCAAGTAGATTGGTCTGGGACGCTATATCGTTTATTGAATCCAGTATTATAGATATCTGGGACGACGATTCGGAAAGCTTCATTATAGTGGCCGAAAGGCTGGAGGTTCTGTCGCTTATATGGTTTATGCTTTCGTTTACGTTGGAAAGGTTGCCGTTGCCGTCCGCTGCGGTATCGGCCGCTTTTTTCAGCAGCTCCTTGTTGGTTTCGTTGAGGGAGGCCACTTTTTCGAAGCCGGAGGCCATAGTCTGGGCGGACGAGGTGGCTTCGTCTATCTGGGAGGACTGCACGTGAAAGATACCTTTGAGTTGGTCCATAGAGGAGGACATCCGGGAGTTTTCCGTAATAAGGGCTTCCGTAGCGTCGCGGACGTCCGATATGGCTTTCTGCAGCTTCTCTATAAAAGCGTTCATGGCGGAGGCGATGTGTCCGAGGTCGTCATTCGTGTTTACCGGCAGCCGTTTTGTAAGGTCCGATTCGCCGCTTGCCAGATTTTCCGTTACGGAGCGCAGATTTTTAATATCCCTTAAAGCTATGTTGATTATAACCACGATCAGCGTTATTGAAAGGGCGAACATCACAAGGCCCACCGCCGCCGATTTAAAGGCGTTTTCCCTTTGCTGGGCGTAAAGCATGCTCTCTGGTATCTGATAGATTACTGCCCAGCCGCTGTTTTCAAGGTTCTTGAAAACCACCGCCGTGGGGCCGTTTTCGCTTTCGTAAGTATATATTTTTCCTTTGTTCGCCGCGTTCGATATAAATCCGGGAAGGGCGGCAAGCCCTTTGTGCATTTTCGAAACGTTTTTAAGGGTAAGCTCCTTTTTCTCCGTTACGATAAGCGTTCCGTCCAGGGACATCAGGGCGGCGCGCCCGTCTATGCCCATGTTGGAGGTTTTAAGTATGTTATCCAGATAGTCGAATTCAAAATCTATGGAAAAAACGCCTTGCGTTTTCCCGTTTATTTTTATAGGGACGCAGAGGGTTACGCAGGGCTTGCCGGTGGTGGAATCCGTGTAAGGCTCCGATACGTAAACCCCTTCCGTTTTGCGGGCGTTTATATACCAGTCCCTTGTGCGGTGGTCGTACCCTTCCGGAATGCTGCCCACTATTCCGCTCATTACCGTTCCGTCGTCGAAGCCTATGGTAACGTCCAGGATATCAAGGTTTTCCACCATGTTGGAAGCCATTTTCTGGTATCTGAACACGTCGGACGGTTTTTCAAGCTCCATAACGTCCGCGGCAAGGGCGACGGTCTTGCCGTAGCTTGCCAGCCACTCGTCCGTTCTGCCTGCCATGCTTGATATGATACTTGTAATATTGTTATTTATCAGAGACCTGGAATATATCGAGTTGTTATAGTAGCCGTAAGGCACTATTATGGCTATCATAAGCGCCATACATCCTATAACGGCTCCCAGTATTTTTATTTTCAGACTTATGTTGAGAAGCGAACGTATTTTCATGTTTTCAGCCCCCGTCTTAAACGCGTATGAATGATAAAATATTTTTTAGCTTATATATTTTAGGCGACTGTACACTGACGCGGACAGCTGCGGGAAATAATTATAATATCGGCTCCGCGTCGTTTGCCGTCAGACCGGCGCGCGGCGGCAGATTCCTGCAATACCCTTATCTTATACGGTTCCTTGCAGGGCTTCCGCCGTCGTATTAGTTAAGTATATGAATATATACTATAAATATTCGGGGGGGGGCAAGTCTTTCTTTGAAAAAGGCGCGATATTTTCAGGAGTTCATTTTTTCCTGCGCAGGCCCCTAACCAGCAGCAGAGCAGCCAGCGCCGCCCATGCGGCGTCCGCCGCCGGAAGCGCTCCGTAAGGCAGGGCTGAGCAGCCTCCGCCCGCGGTGGATTCGAATTCGCTCAATGTGATATTGTCGTCCTCCAGGGTGTTTTTGCCGTTTACAAGGTCGGAATTTACAACGGTCTGATTATCCGGAAAAGCGTCCTCCGGATAATTTTCGCACTGGTGGTCGAGGCGCAGTATCTGTATATCGTTTATGTATGGCACTTTGCGATAGTTTTCTCTCGGTATGCAGTTGTAGCTTAAGCCAAGCTCCTGGATATTGGCAGTAAGGGTAAGATCCGCCACGGACGAAATATCTTTTATCACGTTATAATCGAAAACCAGACGTTTAGCCTTTTTCATGCGGGAAAGAACGCTTACGTCGCTTACACTGTTGTTCAGAAGCTGGAGGTCTCTCAGCTCCGTAAGGTTGTCCAGAGGCGAGATATCGCTTATTCTGTTGCTGCTTCCTACAAGGACGTTGAGCCTTGTAAGATTATCCAGAGGGGAAAGGCTCGTTACCATATTTATGCTGAAATCAAGGCCGGAAAGCTCCGTCATGCCTGAAAGGGGAGAAAGATCGCTTATCCTGTTGTCTCTCAGGCTGAGATATGTCATGTGTATCATGCCGGAAAGGGGGGATATATCCGTTATTTTATTTCCCTGGAGGCTCAATACCCTCATTCTTACAAGAGAGCCCATAGGGGTTATATCTTTTATGTAATCCGGCCCCTGGTATTCCAGCGACAGGGTTTCCAGGGAATTTATAAATGGTATGAATTCCAGATCCGTAACCCTGTTTCCTTTAAGGTCCAGATTCTTTAGCTTTTTCATGCGGGCGAGAAAGCCTATTTCAGATATTTCGGAATATGGTATTTCGAGAGTTTCAAGCCCGGTCAGGTTCCTTATGGGGGCCAGGCTTTCCACCTTCGTTCCCTTAAGGCTGAAGGAGAGGCTTTTCAGGTTGGGAAATTGCTGCAGGCCGTCCAGGCTTGTGATTTCCGGGTCGTCGCATTCTATTGCGGTTATCAGGGCGGCCTGTCCGCACAGCATGGGCCAGCGCACCGCGTTCGAATATTTGCGCACGCAGTTTTCAAGCCGGGTTCCGTAAGGAAAAAGCACCGGGTCGGACGGGTTTTCGCAGGAATAGTTGTCGTAAACTCCGGCAAAAAGTTCTTTGAGCTTTTTTACCGTTTCGTTGTCCTCCGTTTCGTTATCCGTTTCATTGTCCGTAGAGTTGTCCGGCGTGTTTTCGGTAGAGTTATCCGTCGAATTGTCCGTGGCGTTGTCGCTGGAATTATCGGTAGAGTTGTCGGTAATGCCGCCTCCTTCCGAGGGCGGTACGGCGTCATCCCCGTACATACGGGGAACCGCCAGAAGCGCAAGCTGTAATGTCATAAGCACGGCAACGATTATACGCATGGTTATATATCGTCACGACGGCTGAAAACTTAAGCCGTCAGATAGGGGCGTTTTTTTGCCTTGCGTTGGCACGTATTATGCTTGTAAGAATTACAGAGAAAATTTTGCCTCCGGGAGATTAATATGACGCGTTTTCTGCCGCTTTTCATTTTTTCGGCTTTCCTTGCCGGATGCGGGGCCAAGCCGGCCGCGCCGACGCTGGGCGTATACAGCTTCGAGGAAAATAATTACCCGTGCGCCAAAGTGGAGTTTCCGGACCAGATAAGGCTCAAGGACGTTACCATGGAAGAAAAAAACGGGGATATGGCCGTGGTTTACGACCTCGATATGCCGGGATATAAAATACAGGTGGTAAAAATGTACGCGGGGGCTTCCGGCTGGAGCCTCGACTCCCTGGCTTCCCTTAAAAGCGAATCCTCGAAGGTTTATGAAATAAACGGAAACGAAAACCCCGATAAATCCGCCGTAATATCCCTTGAAAGCATAGGCGGGGATATGTACCTTAAAGGCTCCGTGGCGGAATTTCTTCAAAACGACAGGGCTATGCGGGTGGACGTTTTCAGGCGGATAAAAAAACTGGGCTCCTTTAAAATAGGCAATGTGGAACAATGGAAAAATTCCGCCACAGGCAACAGAACAATAACTAATATGCGCAATATAGTAGATTATATATACGGCAGCATATCCTCCGCCGAGTGCAGGTATAAGGAGGCAGTCGATATGGACTGGTGGAACAGGTAAAGCCCGCTAAGTCTATTTGGAAGCGCCTTTCCTGACGAACCGGTTTATTGTGTTTAACAACACGGGCATATCTATGGGCTTAGATATATGCCCGTTCATGCCCGCGTTTTTCGCGGCTTCTATATCCTCTTTGAAGGCATTGGCGGTTATGGCTATTATAATTACTTTTTCCGCGTCCGCTCTTCCCGATGAGCGTATGGCCCTGGCTGCGTCGTAGCCGTTCATCTCCGGCATGTGGACGTCCATAAGGATAAGGTCGTAATATCCGGTTTCCGATTTTCCGTAAAGCTCAAGGGCGTTTTTCCCCGTTGATGCTTCAGTTATTTCCGGGTTTATGCTTTCCAGCATATTGGCTATTATCATGCGGTTTATTTCCACGTCGTCCACTATCATTACGCGTGGTCTGCGGTTGCCCGCCGCTTCCTCCGGGATTTCCTGAATTTCTTCCGGAGGGCGGTCCGGTTTTCCGAAGGGCGCCGTGAATATAAACGCGCTGCCTCTGCCGTATTCCGTTTCCACGGTTATGCCGCCTCCCATAAGCTCCGCCAGATGCTTCGATATGGAAAGCCCAAGCCCCGTTCCGCCGAAGGAGCGGCTTATATTAGCGTCCGCCTGTTCGAAAGGGGAGAATACTTTAGCCGCCTGCTGTTTCGTCATGCCTATGCCGTTATCTTCCACTGTAAAGGTTATTACCATGTTTTCGCCGTAGTCTTTTTCAAGACTGGCCCGCATTGATACCCGGCCGTTTTCCGGGGTAAATTTTACGGCGTTTGAAAGAAGGTTTATAAGTATCTGCCTTACGCTTTTGCCGTCTCCAACCACATAGCGCGGCAGGTCTGCGTCCGTTTCTATTTTAAAATCCTGCCGCTTTTCCGCGGCTCTTACGGATATCATAACCTCTATAACGTTCAAAGTCCGTTTCAGGTCGAAAACTTCCGACGCAAGCTCGTATTTTCCGGCTTCTATTTTAGACATATCGAGAACGTCGTTTACTACCGTAAGAAGGTGCACGCCAGATTCTTCTATTTTTTTAAGGGCTTCCAGAGCGTTTTTGCCGTCGTTGTTTTTTATGGCGATTCGGGACAGGCCGAGGATAACGTTGAGGGGCGTCCGTATTTCGTGGCTCATATTAGAAAGAAATATGCTTTTTGCTTTG
>CANTXF010000037.1 GCA_947853665.1 uncultured Deferribacterales bacterium
CCATTCAGACAGCGACTTGCCATACGCTCCGGGCAAGCTTCTTTATTGCCGGACACAAGCCGCCTTATTATAAAAACCCTTCCGCCGCTTTAGCCGGTGCAAACGAAAAACGGATAGGAAAAATTTAAATGTTGGTGGACAGAAAACCTTCGCTTTATTAATGCGAAGGTTTCTGTTCCGAGCTTGCTCTCAAACGAGCGGGGACAGATAATCCCGCTCCCGTTTTTCCTACGGCAAACTCGGGGGTGCCCCTCCTCAAACAGAGCCTTGAGGTATGCATTAACCTGCCGCCTTCACAGCGCGAACAAGCCGCTTTTTATACATAATCCGCTTTTAGCGGACAAAGTTTAATGCGCGTCCCGGTTTTGGTGTTCCGGGCTTGTTATAAAACTTCTGCTTTATTGGTATTGAGGCTGAATACTGCGCAAGGGTCTTTAAAATATGGCTTGAGCGCCGTCAACGCATAAAGAATCTTCCCCTGTGCGGCAAGCCGAACTCATGGGGCAAAAGCCCCATTCAGACAGGGGCTTGCGGGACGCTTTCGGGCAAGCCTCTTTATTGCCGGGCGCAAACCGTCTTATTATAAAAACCTTTTCGCCGCCCACCGGCGGGTGGGCCGGCTGTTTATACCGATTTATGGAGGGATGTATTTATCCCGTCCGCCGCCGGGATTATCGTCCGCATATTGGCCCGCCGCAGCTTTGCAGGCGTTCGTGTCCGCCGTTTTCTTCCCTGCTTCCGCAAGCTGCCCGATAATCGCGCCTTTTAAGTGTCCCCCGCCGCCTCGGAGCTGGCGGCAGGCGGCAGGGGAGGAGGGGCTTTTTAAAGCTGCGCTCCGTTTTCCGTGAAGCCGCCTGAAACCACGGCCGGGGCCGCTCCGCCGCTTCCGCCTTTAAGCGGCTTATCAGGGGGGATCCTGAAATCCCCGTTGAGTATCGCCGCCACAGAGCGGATATATTGCAGTTTGGTAACCATTACCGTTTCCCCGTTCTGCGTTTCAAACTCCTCCCGGCCGAAAATCCCGCCGAACTTCCTGCCGGCAAGGGCCTTTTCGTCCCACATCCAGGTAAAGCCGGGGTTGCTTTCCTCTATGGCCGTTATCACGCCTTTAAAGTATGGCAGGCTTACGCCTTCCGTAAGCTGGTAGAACATCCCCGGCCATCTGGCGTCATGGTTTTTCTCTTTAGCGGCGGCGTGTTTGCTGCTGTAAAAATCCTCGTAGACGCCCTCGCATATATCGAAGGCGATTACGAGCATCTGCCGCCCGGATTTTGAGGTTTCCTCATTGGCCCGCAATATCCGGCATATATAACCTCCGGGCGGAAGCGTCATACTGTCGCCGGTAAACGCTTTCGCTTCGTCGTATCCTTCAGGTTTTATCATCAGAAACCACCGCAGGCGGCCTGCGCAGCCGTTAAAGGTTCAGCCGCGGGGCCGTTTGCAGATTTGGCCGAAAACCTGCCGTAAACCTGCTTCCGGTAGGGGGTTTGCCCGGCTTCCGGCCGCTGGTTTTGAGACCGGTAAAAAAGAAACTTTCGCGTCATTATTTATCCCTCCCGAAAAATATATAAATCACGATAAGGGGCGGCAGGAGCGCCGCCGCCAATATCAAACCGTTTATTACGAAATTGTCCATTGATCGCCTCGCGTATTTTCAGCGCGCTTTATAAACCAGGCGGCTTCCGCTTTGCCGCAAAAACGTCCGGATAATTATCTCGCGCCTTGCCGTATTCAAAAATAGCCGCGGCAATATCCGTTTTTTTCGCGGCTTATTCCTCTGAGATCATCCCCGCCGCCGGCGCGCCGCTTTAAAGCCGCGCAATGCCTGCAAGCGCCTTGCCGGACAGCTTACCCGCAGCTCCATCCCTGCCGGTTGTCACGTTCCACAAAGTTCACGATTTCGCGCGCTTTCCTGCTGTCCATACTTTTTAGTATTTTCAGCATTTCAGGGGCTTTGGAAATAAGGCGCATATTGTAGCGGTGATTGTCGGCGTCGTAGCCGAAGCAGCGAACATTCGGCTCTTTAGACGGATGATATGCGACGAAAATATCGCCTTCAAATATTTCATCATATCCGCAGGCGACGCCAAGCTCCGTATTTTCTTCCGTGTCCGAATCGATGGGGTCTATGCGGTATATAACCAGTTTCCAGTTTTCAGCCATATCAGCCTCCGTTATTTATTGCCCGTTGAGGAAGAAAAGGCACCGCGCGTTTGCCTCGCATTCCTCGCAGGGCGTTTTGCTGTAACACTCGTACCGGGGGCACTCCACGCGGCCGCAGGCGGAGCAGTCATGGAAACCGCACTCCTTTTCATCGCGGCTTTCAAAAGCTCTGTCTCTTGCCCGCTCCATTAAAAAAGCCTGCTCCCCCTCCGTTTGCATGGCGTTCCTCCCGTGTTGTGATTATATTTTATAAAGCTTATTTTGCATAATAGCAATATATTTTTGCTATAACGCTAAAAATAATTTGCTGATTTACAAAATCAATGTTGTGTGATTAAAAATCTTATGACGTGTTATCAGAAAATAGAGCGGGCCTTCGTACGGGTTTTTAACGCTTATATGAGAGATATGGACTGCGGCTCCGGCCATAAAAGGATAAAGACGGGAAGTTATCCAGAGAGGGTGGTTCAGATAAAAGAGATATGGATACCGCCATATCACGGATGGCAGACAAAGCCTTAAAAAAAACGGTTAAACGCGAAAAAATCAATACAAGCGAAGTCGGACCGGGGCTTATTAAAGAGACGGAAGCCGTGTAGGCCTCAATATTGCGGGTTATTTTCGCGAAGTAGATGTGCTTGGTGTTAAATGACGCGGCGGAGGAAATAAAAAACTATAAAAACCAATTATCCGTCACAGAGGCGGACATAAAGCTGATACCTGATATCGTTAAAAATTATATAAGGTTTCTTTCGGCACAAAAGCAGGTCGGGGCTAGACGTTATTAAAGATACAGAACAGTATATCAACGATATAATTGATTATATTAAAGAAATCTGGGCAGGAAGAAAAAAACTTTTAATCAAGACCATGTATAAAAAACGTCAGGCACCGGCTTTTCTTTCTGCAGCTTAATACAGAGCGCATAATTTACCCCTAACGTCTTTTAAAAAATACCCGTTTCTCGGGAAGGTGCCAAGAAAACCGCAGAATCGGGCGGCTAATTGATAAAGTTTTGAATACTCCTGATGAACATCAAAAGGCAGTTATTGGCAAAATAAAAACTCATCTGCGATTATTTATGGAAAATATATCCGTCTATAACCATGATACAGCCACTAATGGAATAAGACAACTTTTCAATCGGTATGGAGACTCTGAAAAGTAAAAAGTATACGGGCGGCTGGTAATAACCCAGTAATACTTCAAAAAAATGGAAAATAACGGAGAGTTATGACCTTGTGAAACATCCGGAAAAATCAGTCCGGCTTGGATTCGATAAGATACGGAAAAAAGATATCGGATAGAATTGTTTATTATATTGAAGAATTCAGGGTGAGAAGAAGAACGCTTACATCAAAGACCATGTATAAGAAAAAAACCTTAATTTCACGTTAAAGGCCCTTCAAGCAACAGATGAACACGGTATGCATAATAACATCCTTATGTACCATATATCTGCAAGGTTCCCGTTATACGTTGCGAGTTATTGATAAAACTATACCCCGCTATAAAGTTTGTGCCAAAGAAAGGGAGCCTGTCCCTAATTTTGTGTAAGCGTCCGAGTAAATAGATTATACTATTTTA
>CANTXF010000038.1 GCA_947853665.1 uncultured Deferribacterales bacterium
AGGGAACGGGCCTAATTATTCTATTATTCGGAAATTACACAAAATTCAAAACAGGCTCCAAAAATGAATGGTATCATCTTTCCATAAGCTCACTATTGCTAACGGTACAGGGTTTTTAATACCTTGGGAAAAACCTATAACAGCATCATGATATTTTATGCTATAGCACATATCTTTTTTATGAGGACATAGAAAAACACTATCATATGACTTGAGCCACAATCTATAAAACTTTTTACTGTCAACCATTACAACACTATAGTTATGTCCATAAGCAGGGTGTTGCATGTACACTTTTTTGCTAAGTTTCCAAATGATACTGGAATCGTAAATGATTGAAGAAGGTATTGAAGGTATAACATTACAGGCTATCTCAAGTTCAATTCTTTGCAATTCTTTTGCTATTTTTTTATTTCTAATTTCTATTAATTTGTTCTGATTGTCATTTATAAATAAATTTCTTGAACCCTGTTTTTTCAATAAGTTTTTAATAATATTAAACATTATATATCCTTAACCATTTTGGGAAAAACATTCATTAACTGTTAGTATGCTTTCAAAAACCTGTCAACAATAAGGTTCCTATTGGTATATACGGTCATATTATTTTTTTATTAGAGTTTGTATTATTGCCTTAATAAGGATAGTATAGGCAAGTCAGACGAAAGAATACAACTACTATAAAGACACGATATTTTCACCTATTTAAATATCATATAAATTAGTTTTACTTTTTAGCATATTTACCTCAAATCCTTGACTCTTATATGCTACGTTTAAATCTATGCTTAATTTATTTATTACGCCAATCTTTTCCATATTTAGCCTCTGCTTTACTAAGATTAAAACCTTCAGCTTTTAAATAGTCTGCTCCGCAAACCTCTTTTAATGGATAACCATATGAGTAGCTAAAGAAATACTTTTGCCTGCTTTTTTTGCTTCTTCTTTTTTTACCTTCCGCTTCCAGTTTTCGGTATAAATCAAACATTTTGTTTTTTTTCTTCTTTACTCATAATAACGTTCACAGTTATGCTCACTCCTGTGAAATAACATTACAGGATAACTACAATCTTTTAAAAAATCAGTATAGACTTGACGGGTTAATGTTTTTCAAAAGCGTAAGGAAATAATCATCCTTATTTTTTCTATTAACGCAGCGCAGTTTATTCACGGATCGAGCCGTGCTAACGGCCATCGGTTCCGTATCCATGCTGTAGTGATTAATGTTACCGAATTTTTTATCTTTTTTCCTTAAATCGTTACCTTGGAATATATCCGTATCAACCTTCAATGGCTAAACTGGTTTTGCGGGTTAGCCCGACCAAATATGATATTTGGAGGTTCATTATGAACAGGTTATTTAAGATAAGGATAGGTCGGAAACATTATTTAAAAACTCGCGATGAAATCAAGGAGGATATACGCAATGCTTTGGAGATGGAAAACGGGGACGTTTTATCCGAAGAAAAGCTGGAAAATTTTACAGAGATAGCAATATTTCTGCTTAGCGGAGAGAATGAATAAGCCTGAACCTTCAGGGTGATTCGGGCGTTATTCGCAGATAAAAATTAACAAAGGCCGGGCTAGCCCCGTTTGCAGTATTTTATCTGAAGACCTTTTATTACGGATGGAAATATTTTTCCGCCAGTTTATTCATTTCTTAAAAATATCCGTATTTATAGTATGATACGTCGCAATCAAGTTTTTATAAATCTTTAGGGAAGAGATTAGTAAAGTAAATTATTGACGTTTGCTCTATATAAAAAGCAAAGCGTGTATGGGGTAAAAAATCTTGATATTCTTATATTTTTCCTAAAAAGTTCGTTTTAATTTTTTACGGGTTTTTAGCCTTTGCTGCCGCCTAAGCCGCTTTTTAATATTCGCATAGTTTTTATAGCCGAATGGCTCTATCATAACGCAGGATTTCCCATATAATATCGAGCGCCTTATTTTTGGCGGACGTCCGATATACCTCGTTTTAATACAGCATATTCATAAAAGTGCCGGTTGCGCTCTAGAGAACCAGCGTAACGGACATACCGGCAAAATACCGCGGCTTTTGCCGGGTTGAGCCGTACAAAGCGGCTGGTATTGGAAAATATCTATTCAATGTCAGGAGCTTTCTCGTTTTCATGGTTCTTTTATGCGTACGCTTTTATTCTTTGTAACAGGGCGGGCCGGATTTTACAGGCTGAGCCGCGCTTGCCTCCGGCTGCATCAGTATGCCTAATGAATTGACTTGTCATATTTATTTATGTAGACTGACTGTATAATATATTAAAGTATGGTGAGGGGTATTGTGGAAAAGCTGTTGTCTATAAAACTTGGCAAACTGTCTGCCTCAGTCGTCATAGGTTTTTCAGTGATGCTTGTTACGTTCTGCGTGTTTATGACGCTCATATACCGGTCTACCCAGATAAACAGGGTAAACTACGATAACGAGGTCAGCATCCTTATGGAAAGCGAGAAGATCATGAACGCTTCCGATTATCTTACCAGCCAGGCCAGGTTTTATGTTATAAACGGCAATAAAAAGTTTTATGATAATTACTGGCGCGAAGTAAACGAAACCAAAACCAGAGACCACAGCCTTGCCGCTTTAAAAAGCCTCGGCGTGCCTGACAATATACTGGAGCTTGCAAGCAAGGCCAAGGCCGCTTCCGATTCCCTTGTGAAACTTGAGGAAAAGTCTTTTGAAGCGGTGGCCGCAGGCGATTTTAAACTTGCTCAGGATATTATGCTGGGCAGCGAATACGATAAAGGAAAAGCCGTTATTGAAAACGGCCTTAAAGAATTTAATAAGGTTTTATTTGATTTTGCCAAGGCAAAAAGCGATGGAGTTGCCGGAAAACTCAATATTTTAATAATAAGCTGCACTATTACCATTATTGCTCTTTCCATTCTCTTTATAATATTTCTCGTCGTGTTCTTTAAAGGGCTTACTTCCTCCATATCGGCTATGGACGAGCTTTTCGGCAAAATAGCAGACGGCGACCTTACCGTAAAAGCTCCCGTAAGGGCGGGCGAAAGCGAAATATACAAGCTGTTTCGCTCTACGAATATATTTCTTCTTAATATATCCGACATACTGCGCAACGTAATGTCGTCTTCAGAAGAAGTGGCTTCCAGCAACAACGAGCTTGCCTCTACCATGGAGGAGCTTTCCAGCACCTTTCAGAGCCAGGCTTCCCAGGTGGGCGATACGGCTTCCAACATGAATAATATAAACGATATCGTAAGCTCCTCCGTGGAAACTCTGGGCAAAAGCTCCGAAATAATGAAAAGCACAGTTGAATACGCCGATAAAGGCAGGGAACAGCTCAGCGGCCTTAAAACCAGTATGGAAAACATACACAGCCAGACGGATTCTCTGGCCGTTACCATATCCAAGCTTTCTGAATCTTCCGTTGAAATAGGCAATATTATTACCGTGATAAACGATATTGCCGACCAAACCAACCTGCTTGCCCTTAACGCGGCCATAGAGGCGGCGAGAGCGGGAGAAGCCGGGAGAGGCTTCGCCGTGGTTGCGGACGAGGTGAGAAAACTTGCGGAAAGGACCCAGAAAGCCACGAGCGAGGTCGAATCCATAATATCTTCTTTCCAGAAGGAGTCCGACGCGGCTTCCGCCGAGATGACCAGCGCGTCCGAAAGGGTGAGCGACGGCCTCGACGCCATAGGGCATACGGAGGTGGTTTTCAACGAAATATTCGACGGCGTCAATCAGGTTAATGAGAATACGGAGAAGCTTACGCAGGAAGTGGCGGGCGCTTACGACGTGGTAAAAGAGGTGGACGCGTCCATGCAGAACGTGGCTTCCGGCATAGAGGAAAGCAGCAACGCCGTTTCCGAGGTTACTTCCACGGTTTCCCACCTGGAGCAGAGGGTAGAATCTCTGAAAGCCATGGTGTTAAGGTTCCGAGTGTAGAGGGCGGCGGTATATTTAAACGTTATAAGCAGGCTTACGGCCTGCTTTTTCTTTACTGTTTGCAATTTATGACCAAATATGTAAAATATTGCGACCGATTTTTCTAACTTATCAGGAGAAAACGCTTTATGAAAAAATTGCTGATGTTGGCGGCGTGCCTTGTGGTTCTGGGCGCCGCCGGGTGTAAAAAACAGAGGTCGGAAACTGCTCCGGCCCAATCCGAAGCGGAAAAGAAAACGTTTATAGTGGGGCTTGACGACAGCTTCCCCCCAATGGGTTTCCGCGACGGGGATAACCGTATAGTGGGCTTCGATGTGGATCTGGCTGCGGAAACCGCCAAAAGAATGGGAGCCGAGCTGGTTTTGCAGCCCATAGACTGGGGTTCTAAGGAGCTTGAGCTTGAAAACGGCAAAATAGACTGTATCTGGAACGGTCTCAGCGTAGACCCTGCCAGGGAGGAAGCCATGCAGCTTTCAAAGCCTTATCTTGCCAACCGTATGATAATAATCGTCAGGGCTGATTCAGGCATTACCGGCAAGGACCAGCTGGCCGGCAAAAAAGTTGGTGTTCAGGCAGGTTCCACCGCCCTTCAGGCTCTTGAAAAGGATCCCGTAAACGCGAAAGTAAGCAGATCCGATTATGAAAATAACGTTCTTGCCCTTGCGGACCTTAAAATAGGCCGTGTGGACGCTGTCGTCATGGACGAAGTAGTAGCCCGCTATCAAATGGCCAAAGATAAGGAGCTTTACCGTATTCTGGACGACGCATTAAGCAAGGAAGTTTATGCCGTCGGCTTTAAAAAGGGCAATAAGGAGCTTTGCGAAAAAGTGGAAGCCGCCCTTGCGGAAATGGCTTCGGACGGCACTTCCGACAATATATCGAAAAAATGGTTCGGCGAAGTAATAATCCTTAAATAGCCGCGGGCGCGGCGGTTTTCCGCCGCAGCCTTTCTATGAAGGGGGCAGGGTGGAGTTTGATTATATATTAAGGATAACGGGCCACATGCTGGCGGGCGCCAGAACTACGGTGCTTACTTTTATTATAGTAATTATCCTTTCGATACCGCTGGGGTTTCTGGTTACCCTTGTGGCAAGGTGCCGTTTCAGGCCGGTGGCGTGGGCCGCCAATATCTATATATACGTTATCCGCGGTACTCCGCTGCTTTTGCAGCTTTTATTCATATATTTCGCTCTGCCCCTTATACCTGTAATCGGTAAATACCTTGCTCTGGACAGGTTTACGGCGGCATGCCTTGGGTTTGTGATAAATTACGCCGCCTATTTTGCGGAGATATTCAGGGGCGGCCTGCTTGCCATAAACAAGGGCCAGTACGAAGCCGCCAAGGTTCTGGGGTTAAATAAGTTTCAGACTACCTTTTATGTTATTATCCCCCAGATGCTCCGGGTGGCGCTGCCCGCTATCAGCAACGAATCTATAACCCTCGTGAAAGACACGGCGCTGCTTTACGCGGTGGGCGTTCCGGAGGTGCTCCATGTGGCGAAAACCGCCGTAAACAGGGACGCCTCCATTCTGCCGTTTTTTATAGCGGCGGTCATATACCTGCTTATGATTCTCGTTCTTACGGTGTTTTTCCGCTGGATAGAGCGCAGATACAGGTTTCAGGGTGAATAATATGCCTGTTATAGACGTTCGCGGCCTGCGCAAAAGTTTCGGCGATCTTGAAGTGCTTAAAGGCATATCCTTTACGGTAGACAAGGGGGATGTGGTAGCGGTTATCGGCTCCTCCGGCTCCGGCAAAAGCACCATGC
>CANTXF010000039.1 GCA_947853665.1 uncultured Deferribacterales bacterium
TCGCTTTCTGTCTACAAATATTGCGCATCCCGCTTTGGTGGATAGAAAGCGACGCGCGATAGGTATTGCGCGTCCCGCTTTTGCTAATCCGAGCTGGCTCTAAAGCAAATCGCGTTGATTGAAACGGCGCATAACCGTACCGCAAAAACGGAAATACGCCCGATTTGGCCTCTCCGCCATTTAGCGGCAAATATTCAAAGCATACCGCGGCATTATCCCTGCCGGGAAACAGCCGCAGGAGGAAAAGAAAATTATGAAAAAAATAACCCTGATTCCGGCGGTTTTTATTTTATCCGCCATTTTTATAGCCGGCTGCGCCGGAAAAGGCGGAAACGCCGCCGGTTCCTCCCTGCCGGAAACGGCTTTAAACGAACCGTTTGCAACCGATACGGCCGTTTATACCGTTTCGGCGGACGAAACGTCCGGCAGGCTGGCCCTTTCAATAAAAAACACGTCTAAAAACATGGACGCTGTTACTTTTAAGGCTTTCGTAACGTCGGAGCTTGTAACGGAAAAGGCGGACGCCCAGATAGCACTTTACCTGCGCGAAGGACAGACGCGGGTTTTCGCCCTGCCCTTTACGGAAAACGACCTGCCTCTCACGGTATATTACACCGAAGAATACGGCGGCAAAACGTCGGAAGGCGCTTTTATAAAATCGGAAGCGAACGGATTTACCGTGGCGGCGCGGGAAAAAAACGGCGAAAAAATACCCAGAGTAGAAGATATAACGCCTGAATCCGGGGAAGAAAAAGAGCTGGAAAAAAACTTCTGAAAAAACAGCCCCTGTTTGTAAGCGCCAGGGGAACCTTTAAACGTCCGCCCTGCCGGAGCGCTCACGCGGCGCTGTCGCCTTCAGGAGGGCTTGCTCATCCCCGCCTGCTTAAAAGTAAGCTCGGATTAACAAAAACGGGATGCGCAAAATCTGTCGCGCATCGTTTTCTATCCACCAAAGCGGGAGACGCCTCAAATAATGCGGCTCGCTTTCTATCCACTAAAGCGGGACGCACAATATTTGTCGCGCGTCGCTTGGGAGCAAGCTCGGAACAGAAACATTTGCATTAATTAAGGCAAATGTTTTCTATCCACCAACATCTGCATAAATAAGGCGGACGTTTTCTATTCATATAGATCCTATTTTCTTGGAAAGAGGATTTTTTAGATAAACTTTTCCGGGACAAACATTTTTGAAACGGGCAGATTCTCCCGCTCCGCCTCGTAGTAGCCGGGAGCAACTTTTTCCTCGCTTACTAGGGAGCCGTCGGGGGCGTATATATAAAGCTCGTAGCCTCTTACGCTCCTGTCATTAAGCATAGAAAGAACCATACAGACTATTATAACGGCGAAGGCGGCATACCAGTATTTCATATATTCGCCGCCGAAATATTTGGTAAACTTAAAACATTTGCTTACAGATTGTGCGCGTTCCGTTTTTGCAGAATCTTTCATGCGTTCCTCTTTTTATTGACAGAAAACATTTGCTCAATTAATGCAAATGTTGGTGGATAGAAAGCGACGCGCGGCCAAATACCCGCGCAGGAGCTTTTATACACGCCAGTCTCTATCCGCAGCTTAAACACGTCGGAGCTTTCCAGACTTTATTAAACCATATGACGGGTTATTTTTTCAAGCACCGATTTAAAATCGGATAATTTTACCATATTAGGCCCGTCTGAAAGAGCCTGGGAAGGCTCCGGGTGGGTCTCCATAAAAAAACCTCTTACCCCTACCGCGGCGGAGGCCGCCGCCATATAGGGAGCGTATTCCGGGTTGCCGCCGCTTTTGCCCCCCAATCCTCCCGGCCTCTGGGTGGAATGGGTTATATCCATCACTACCGGCACTCCGTATCCGGCCATATCCACAAGGTTTCTGAAATCCACCACAAGGTTGTTGTAGCCGAACATAGTACCCCGCTCTGTAAGCAGAAGCCTGCCGTTGCCCGTAGAACGCACCTTTTCAAGGGGGTATATCATATCCGCCGCGCTTAAAAACTGGGCCTTTTTAATATTTACCACACGCCCCGTTTTACCCGCGGCAAGCAAAAGGTCCGTCTGGCGGCATAAGAATGCCGGTATCTGAAGAATATCGCAGGCCTGAGCAGCGGCTTCGGCCTGAGAGCTTTCGTGAATATCCGTTACCACGGGAATGCCGAAGGATGTACGTATATCCTCAAAAAGCCTCATGCCCTCGTCAATTCCTACGCCCCGGTAGGATCTTACGGAGGTTCTGTTGGCTTTATCGAAGGAAGCCTTAAAGATATACAAAAAGGAGGCTTCTTCCGCCGCTTTCAGGCAGGTTTCAGCTATTTTAAAGCATATATCCCGGCTTTCTATAACGCATGGACCGGCCATAACGAACGGAAAATTTTTAAGTTTTTCGTAAAGGTTATCCATCAAAACGGGGCGCTCATAGTCGGCGGATAATCCCTCTCCCCCGTTTATATCTGCTCGTTTTCCGTCCATTTAACCCCCTTGCGGTTATTTTTCCATAACATTTTCGTATACCTTTCCGTCTATTACCGCCCTGACGGTAATCTTCCCTATTTCTTCCGGCTTAAGGGAGCCGCGGTAAAAAAAGAGCCGGAAAGTTTCTGTATCCCCCGAAAGCTCCCGCGACAAAGACCCATCTCCGTTGTTTATCAGAACACCGCCCGATTTTACGGCAACGACCGGATAAATATCAAAAGGATTCGTGTTCCAGCGGCGGGCGCTTGAGCCTTCCGCCGTTATCTCAATATATTCAAGAACGCGCCCCGGAGCGGAAAAGGACGCCTCCGCAACGATATCGCCCTCCCCGTCGGGACGGATAGCTCCGGAATTGCCCGTAACGTCGTCCCCGGAGAAGGTTATTATCCTGCCCGATACGGTTTCCGTAGGTTTATAACCCGCCGTGTCCCTGTAATAGGAAAGCTCCGCCGCAGCCTCGGACGAAAAAACTACGGAAGCCTTTCCGCCGCTTTCAACTCCGATAAGATACCCGGCCTTATCCGGCGACCTTATCTGAGAGCTTATATCTACCATGACAGAGCCTGTCTCGCCTTTGTTCAAAGAGGCGGCTTCCGATATTTTTTTCAGCTTTATCAGGCCGTTTTCGCCCTTAGATACGCCGTAGAGAACGACGCGCACTTCCTCGTCCGAATCGTTTTTTACGGCGTTAAGTATAAGAACGCCTTTTTTAAAATATATGCCCGGCTTGCCTTCTTCCCCCGTAACTAACCTTATAAAGGAACGGTCCTTTCCGTTGTCCGCGGTAAGCAGCTTCGACGCGGAGCCGCTTACAAGGCCGGAGGAGATCTTAGCCTGAGTAAGATATATGCCAGCGTCCCTTAAATAGGGCCGCTCCTTTACAACGGCGAAACCGGCCCTGTCTATCTCCCAGGAGCCGCCTCCGCCGGTGCCTTCCCATCGGCCTTTTACGAGACCGCCGGAAACGGAGCCGGTAAAACTGCGGGAACACTTAAAAGCCGCCCCCTCGGAGGAGCAGTCAAGAGTGAAAGACACTTTATCCTCCGCCGCCTCGCCCAAAACCGGATAACCGCCGGAGCCGTCGGGATTATAAAGTGAGCCTATAAGCCTGCCGCCGGTGGAAAGCACGCTTAAAACCTGCTCGGAGGCCTTTTGGGAGCCTTTAAAGATTTTAAGCGGGTAAAGCCCGGAGGCAAGGGGCTCTCCGCCGCTCTCCCGCACGCCGTCCAAAAAAATTATTTTCTTTAAAGATACGGAGCGGCCCTGACCGGCGCTCACTTCAAGACGGTACGCCCCCTTTTCGTCGGCAACGGTTTTCTGCCCCGTTTCCAGGGCGGTTATTTCCGCCCCCGCCACGGGCCTGTTGGCTCCATCGTATACGACGCCGTCTATTACCACGGTGGAAATATTATCCCCGGAAAAGGACACCGAGGCCGCGCCGTCCTTCAGGCCGTTCCCCTTTATCTCAAGGTTTATTTTATTTATAAAATAGGATGCTCCAAGACCGGCGAAATACGCTTTCAGCCGCCTTTCTACTTCCCCGGCCATATCCATCTGGGCGAAACCGTCGTCGGAATAGACCTGCACCACAAAATTGCGCAGAAGATATGTAAGGTAGAAATCCGCCATCATGGTGTCCTTCTTTACGGGAACGGCGGTAAGCGTTCCCCTTTCCCCGAAGGCTACGGAGGCGCTTTTTTTGGGACCTTCTATTTTTGCTTCGGCAGCAAGCAGAGAGTCGTACTCGTCCATAGCGGCAAGAAAATTGCCGCAGGCGAACACCCTTACGCTTACCATATAAGTGTTGCTCCTTTCTATGCCGAGAAGAACGGAGCCTTTATCGGAATAATAAGTGTAAGTGTTTACGTAAAGTGAGCATTTATCCCTCTTTTCCTCCGTAACGCCGCTTACTATCCACGCGGAGCTGCCGCCGGGAAGCTCGCCGGATTTCGGGAAAAGGTCCGCAGGGGAAAAATCCTTTTCCCCTGCCGTTGCCACGGAGCAGAAAAGGAAAAAGACAGCGCACAAAAAACACGCTTTAAACATTTTTACAAAAAAAACGGGATGCGCATAATTTGTGGACAGAAAGCGGGACACGCAATACTTGTCGCGCGTCGCTTGGGAGCAAGCTCGGAACAGAAACATCTGCATAAATAAAGCAGATGTTTTCTGTCTACCAACATCTGCATAAATAAGGCAGATATTTTCTATCCACCAACATCTGCATTTATTAAGCAAATGTTTTATGTCTGCAATATTAATCATATAAATACCAACTAAAAAAATACCGCAATCCCGTAAGAGGGAAACGATTATAATAACCACCCGGAGTGCAAACCGGCCGAACTCTCACGCCAAGGCAAACTCACGGCAAAACCGTAATACGAAGTCATATACGGGCAGGGTTTTTCATTGCCGCCGCAATAACTTTAAAACAAGCCCTTTGCCCGGGGAAGAGAAAAACTATTTCCCCGGCCCTTTCACTACCCCCGCAAGCTCCCCGTAAGTGAAATAGTCTGAATCGCCCAAGCCGGCCGTTCTGTCGGCGTAATATTCCAGCCAGTCCAGAAAGCCCATAGCGCCGCCCGTTTTGGGATTTATCAGCGGGTAAGCGCCGTAATCCGTGTCCAGGTCGTAAAACCACACCGTTCCGTAAGTGTCCTTATCGTCGGAGTTTACAATCAATATGGAGTATATCCCGCAGCCCTCGTGACACAGGCGCACATATCCCCTGTCTATGGCGTCCTCCCCGTCAGTGAAAAAGAAATCGTATTCGCCGTCGGTAAGGCCGTCGATATCAAAAGGCTTTCTTACGGTACAGGGAAACTTTTTATCCACCCTTACGGCGGGGCAGTAATCAGGCAGAGTATCCGTAAGGCCGTATAAGCCGTAAAAAGGCTGATCGCCCCCAGAAGCGGCGGAGGTTATAAACCTTCTGTAATCCTCCGGCAGTTTTACGCCGCGGCTCCTTTCGTAATCCGCCACGGTTTCCTCTTTCAGCGGAGCGTTCCACCGGGGGATAAATTCTCCCCGTTTCGTACCGGCAAGTTTAGCGGGGAGACTTTCTATTTTTTCCATTATAAGGCCGATTCTCTCATCCGTATCCAAAGGCGGCGCCTCCTTCCGCACGTGACCGTGTATTTTTAAGAATAGCCTACCGGCGCGGTCAAAGCAATCAAAATTGCTGACAAAACCGCCTGAAACTGATATATAAAAACTGCGCGAAAATAGCGGGCAGAAAACAGGCGGGTGCAAAAACTCCGACGCGCATATTGGATAGCGCCGATTTCTGTCCCGGAGTTTTTACGGAGCATTAAAAAAAGAAATATATGCTTACAAAAAGGATAATCCCCTGTCTTGACCTTAAAAACGGCAGGGTCGTAAAGGGAACGAACTTTATAAACCTGCGGGACGCGGGAGACCCGGTGGAAGTGGCCGCGGAATACCAGCGTCAGGGAGCCGACGAGCTTGCCTTTCTGGATATTTCCGCCACCGAGGAAAACAGGGGCGTAATGATAGACCTTATAGAGCGGACGGCCGCCAATATCTTCATGCCCATAACGGTAGGAGGCGGCATCAGAACCATAAACGATATAAGGGACATCCTCAACGCCGGGGCTGACAAGGTTTCGATAAACTCCGAAAGCATCAGGAATCCCGATTTCGTTAAGGATGCAGCCAATAAATTCGGCTCTCAGGCGGTTATCGCGGCCATCGACGCAAAATCGAACGGAGACGGCTCCTGGCGGGTGATGATCTCCGGCGGCAAGACGGAAACGGGCCTAAACGCCGTGGAATGGGCCAAAACAATGGAAAGCTTCGGCGCGGGAGAGATACTGCTTACAAGCATGGACAGAGACGGCACAAAAGACGGCTACGATATAGCGCTTACAAGGGCCGTGTCGGAAGCGGTGTCCATACCCGTGATAGCGTCCGGAGGGGTTGGAAAGCCGGAGCATTTTTACGCCGGACTTACGGAAGGAAAGGCGGACGCGGTTCTGGCGGCCAGCGTTTTCCATTTCCGGGAATACAGCGTAGGGGAAATCAAAAAATATCTGGCCGGTATGGGGATATCCGTTCGGCTTACGGGAGAAAACGAAGAATGAACGCCGGCATAATAATCGAGCTTAACGAAATAATAAGGCAAAGGAAAGAAAACCCGTCTGAAGGCTCCTATACCTGTAAACTGTTTGAAGGCGGAGACAACAGGATAATTAAAAAGCTGGGCGAGGAAAATGCCGAACTGATAAAGGCCCTGCTCACGGAGACGGAGGATAAAATCGCCGGCGAAGCGGCGGACTGCCTGTATCATATAATGGTAGCCCTGCGCCATAAAAACGTGGATTTCGGACAGGTTCTGCGGATACTGGAAGAACGCCACGGCTTAAAATCTTACGGACAGAAGCCGGCGCGCGACAGATAGCGCGTCCTGTGTTTCTGCTCCCGAGCTTGCGTAATAAACTGGAGAATATTTAAAATGAGCGAAAAACCCTGGGCTGGGCGGTTCAGCCTGCCGACAGATAAATTTGTGGAAGAATTCAACGCCTCCATCGGATTCGACAAACGGCTTTACAAATTTGACATAAAGGGCAGTATGGCCCACGCCAGAATGTTGGCCAGGCAGAGCATAATAACGGAGGACGAGGCCCGGATAATCATATCCGGCCTCGAAAAGGTGCTGGAGGAAATAGAAAGCGGCCGTTTTACATTTTCCGAGGACGACGAGGACATACACATGGCCGTGGAAAAAAGGCTTACGGAAATAGTAGGCCCGGTGGGGGGCAAGCTGCACACCGCCCGCAGCCGGAACGATCAGGTAGCTTTAGACGTGCGGATGTACGTCATCGAGGAAGCCGAAACGGCAAAAGCGTATATACTCAACCTCCAGACAGTGCTTGTGGAGAAGGCCATAAACAATCTGGGCGTGATAATGCCCGGCTTTACCCACCTGCAGACGGGCCAGCCCATATTATACTCCCACTATCTTATGGCCTATTTCCAGATGTTTAAAAGGGATTTCCTGCGCATAAACGACATGGTGATGCGCATGAATTACTCCCCTCTGGGAGCAGCCGCCATGGCCGGAACCACCTTTCCCATAGACAGAACCTTCACGGCATCCGAGCTGGGGTTTTACGGCCCTACGGAAAACAGCGTGGATTCCGTTTCGGACAGGGATTTTACCATAGAGTTCCTTTCGGCCCTGAGTATATGCATGATGCACCTTTCAAGATTTTCCGAGGAATTGATACTTTTTTCCAATCCGGATTTCGGCTTTATAAACCTGTCCGACGATTACTGCACCGGCTCCTCCATTATGCCCCAGAAAAAAAATCCCGATATACCGGAGCTTATACGCGGCAAAACGGGCCGCGTATACGGCAACCTTATGGCCATGCTCACAATAATGAAGGGCCTGCCTCTTGCCTACAACAAGGATATGCAGGAGGATAAGGAGCCGCTTTTCGACTCCGTGGACACGGTGCTTGCTTCCCTTAAAATATTCGCCCCCATGATAACGAAAATAACTGTAAACGAAGATAAAATGCGCGAAGCCGCCGGTCGCGGCTACTCCACAGCCACGGATCTGGCCGATTATCTGGTAAGAAAGGGGCTGCCCTTCCGTCAGGCCCACCACGCCGTGGGGAAAACGGTGGCGTACGCCATAGAGATGGATAAAAAGCTGGAGGAGCTGTCATTAGAGGAAATGCGCCGCTTTTCCAGCATAATAGACGAGGACGTTTTCAAATATATCTCTCTCGACGCTTCCGTAAACAGCAGAAACTCTTACGGCGGCACGTCGGCGGAATCCGTGATGACGCAGATAAAGCTCGCCCAAGGGTTTCTTAATGAAAATCTCTAAACCGCGCCTGCTGCTTATGGCTGCCGTACTGGCTGCGGCGGCATGCGGCATAAAGGCCCCGCCTATCCCCAAGGATTCCCTTAAAATACCGTACCCGGTAAACGTAGGGCTGGCCCTTCAGGACGACGGAGTGCTTGTAACGAACGGGGAGGATAACTATACCGTTCTCGTGGAAAAGTCCGTCAACGAGGATACCCTTTTCAGCAACAGGATGTTTAAGCGCGTGTCTATGGTAAATCCGGAAAGCGTTTATCTGGACAAAGACGTAAAGGAAGGCTTAACCTACACATACCGTTTCAGAAATTATAACGCCCAATACAACACCTACTCCGTTCCGACGGTAAGGACGATAAAATATTTCGCGCCGGTAAAGCTGGGCGAAGTAAAGATAGAGCAGCACGTAAGCTCCGCCTGCGTAAGCACCAGGCTCAACAGCGTTACGGAATACGCTGTCGTAAGCGTAAACGGCCATGAAGCGGGGCATATAGGAGAAAACGGTTCGGCCTGCTTCGACCTGCCGAACTCTCTTGTGGTAAGCATAATCGTAATCCCCTACGACTATAACGGAAACGCGGGCACGCCCTATGAAACCACTTTGAAAAGGGACGAGGCGCTGGTGCTGCTGCCTCCACAGAACGTAAGGGCTTTAAGAGAGAGAAACAGGATCGTCCTTACATGGGATAAAGCGGCTAATGTGGACGGCTACTCCGTTTATATAAATGAGGGCGGTACCGTAAGGCCTCTGGCGAAAACGGATATAACACTTTATCAATATAATCTTTCCGGCAATAGAGGCTGCGTCGATTTCGAGCTGTCCTCCGAGCGGAATGGAAAAGAATCCGACAGGGTAAAGGTTACGTCCTGCCCTTGAATCCGGAAGCCGGGCGCTAAACACAGATAGGAGAGGGAGCACTCGCGGAAGGAAAGCGCTTGAACGCAAACAGGTATATCTCTCTCAAGCCATATCCACCAATATATCCATAGTCCTTTATAACGGCCGCCATGCGGCCGTTTTTGCCCCGCTCCGCAGAAAGTTATATGAGGCTGCAGGCTAATGCCGGATATATTAATATCCGGAGGTCTGTTTTAAAGGATATTTATCAGAATTTTTAACCGTTTCCTCACAGCAGGCGGGAAAAGCGTAAACCTTTAAATTACGACAGCAACTTAAGTGCCTTTCCTTCGCGTACTTTGAAGCCATACTCGCAATATTCCATGAAACCGTCGTTTCCCAGATTTTACCAACCCTTCTTGAAAGATGTTCGTTATATCCGTCGGGATGCGTAACTATTAAAGACATACGGCCATCATTATATACTTCCCTTTTAAAAATGTCCTCGCCGCCGGGAAAAATGTAAAATTCGTTTCCTTTATTATCTTTCTTTAATTTTCTGAACATTGGTTCACCTTTTATTGATAAGGACTTCTATTAATAAAATTAAACGCAGCTATGCTCTTGCATAGATTAATGTAAAGTTACGGAAAATAATTATAATATCAGCTCCGCGCCGCCAAAGACATTCATAATAAGACATGAGCCTCAAGGCAAATTCGGGAGCTTTGCCAAACGCTCCGGGTAATATTATCCATCGCCGCCACAAGCCGCCGTATTATAAATATTTTCCATAACTATCTACGCCAGGGGATAGCCGCCAAATTAAAAAATAAACCCTATATGGAAGCCTAATTTGACAGTATGATAAGCAAAATCCGCGGAAGCGGACGCCGAATAGCCGCCTGCCGACAGGCCGACATCCATAACAGTAAAAGGATACCAGTGATAATCCACGCCTGCGCCTGCAAGAAAATGTTTATAATAATACCTTAACCCGGCTTTTAAAACTATACCGGCCCCAAACGCCGACATATTTACTCTTTCTTCATAAAGACCGTTAGAAACTTCTGCGCTTTCATCGCCCCATATAAGGCCAAGCCCCGTTCCAAAATATGGTCTGAAGCCTGAACCGCCTTTCTCAAAGGCTTTTTGGCAAATCACCATAAAATCCACAACCCCGTCCGCAATAGTATCGTTACTGGGTAAAAACGACATTGAAATTTCAAAAGAAACATAATTCTGAGCGTTTATCCCCGCTGTAAAACCTACGTTGTAATAAAAATCGGGATCAGCGGACGGATTGCTGATATAATCGTCATAAAATAAATAGGCAAGGTCTTTATGCCAATAATTATCCAGCGTAAGATATATTGCTTTTTTAGCCAGCCATGTATCCTCCTGAGCAAAAGACGGCGCGTAAAAAACAGCGCACATAACAGCGATGAAAATAACACGTTTCATACGTAATCCTCCCTGTAAAATAATCCGCATTATAAACGGGGGGGGGATTTGTCAAGAGCATACCTCAGAGCGATTTCCCTTGAAATATAGCGCCGATTTTAGTATAAACTCTAATCCCCGGCGCAAAAAGCTCCGGGCGGGCGTATTGGCGGATGGAAAACCCTTGCATTAATAATGCGAAGGTTTTTCCGCACCCAAAAAAGGTAGGTATAAATGTTTACATTACTGTTAGCTTTATGCGTCGGCGCGCTTTTCGGTTTTATAGGTTATCAGATATATCCCAGCTATGTGCTCGCCGCCCTTATGTTCGCTGCTGCTCTTATAGTTTTTAACGTGATAATGAGCCGCCGCTTTATGAAAAAGCTCACGGATATATTCAACTCCTGCGAAAAAGACCTTAAATCCGGCAGAACCGACGCGGCCATCGAAAAAATGAAAAAAGGGTACGCTTTTTCCAAATGGCAGTTTATGGTAAAGCAGCAAATAGATTCCCAGATAGGCATAATTCTCTACGCCAACAAACGTTTCGAGGAAGCCCTGCCCTATCTTAAAAACACGATGAAGCGCAACTGGATGGGTATGTCCATGCTGGCGGCATATTATTTCAGGCAGAAGGATTATGCCAAAGTAAAGAAAATAATGGCCGACGCGGCTAAGGCAAGCCCTAAAGACAGCTTTACCCAGGTTCTAAACGCCTACTTTCTATCTGAAACCGGCGACCAGGACGCGGCTATAGCGGCGCTTGTAAAGGCCAATAAAAAAATGCCTACGGACGAGCGCGTTGAAAACGCTCTGGAAGCACTTAAAAACAATAAAAAGATTAAAATGCAGTCTTACGGCGCCCTGTGGATGCAGCTGCACATTATGAAATCCCCGGACGGGGTAAAGCAATATCAAACCCTTATCGGCAGACAGAAAATGAGACGACGCTGAAAATGTTAAGAGACATACAAAGCAGTAAGGACGGCAGGAACATCGCCATAGACCGGGTAGGCATAAAAGGTTTTACCTGCCCCATAGTTTTAAAGGATAAATCAAAGGGCACCCAGCACACCGTAGCAAAAATAAATATGTCCGTAAAACTGCCCCACGAATTTAAGGGCACCCACATGTCCAGATTTCTGGAGGTGCTGAACCGCCACAAGGATAATATCAGCAACATAGCCGTATCAGACATTCTGGAGGAGATGAGGGACGTTCTGGATTCGGACGAATCCCATATAGAGCTGACCTTCCCCTATTTTATAGAAAAAGAAGCTCCCGTGTCCAAGATCCCCTCCCTGATGGACTACGAATGCACCTTCGCCGGAACCTGCGGCAAAGATGGCAGGGATTTTATCCTGACGGTGCGCGTTCCCATACAGTCCCTTTGCCCCTGCTCCAAGGAAATAAGCGAAAGAGGCGCTCACAATCAGCGGAGTATCGCAGCCATATCGGTAAGGTTTAATAAAGTCGTCTGGATAGAGGAGCTTATAGCGATAGCGGAAAGCTCCGGAAGCTCGCCCATATATTCACTGCTTAAAAGAACCGACGAAAAATTCGTTACGGAGCAGGCCTACGATAACCCTGTATTTGTGGAAGACATAGTGCGGAATATAACGGAAAAGCTGCGGTCGGACGAACGCATTACATGGTATGAAGTATCCTGCGAAAATATGGAATCTATCCACAATCATAACGCCTGGGCCATGATAACAGGCGGAAAAATTTAGCTCCCGTTCTTCTGACAATCGCTTAAAAGCTGCAACGCCCATTATTGGCGGATAAAAATAACGCGGGAACAAAAACTCACAGGCCGCCTTAAAAAGGGATCGCTTATACCAGTCCGGTTTGTGTCCACAGTTAATGCGGTTAATTTTGAAGCAAGCCCGTATTAGCCAAAGCGGGAGCCGCCTCAAATAATGCGGCTCGCTTTCTACCCATCAACGTCTGCATTAAACGTAACTATACTCTTATACATATTAATGTAAAGTTGTGGAAAATATTTATAATACAGCGACTTGTGGCGGCAATGAATAATAAGACTAAAAGCGTTTGGCAAGGCACTCTCTTAGGGGCTTTTACCCATGAGTTTGCCTTGCCGCTGAAGTCTTATTATGAATGTTTTTGACGCCTCAGATATGTTATTATAATTATTTTCCATAACTAACTAAGTTAGGGGACAGCCGCCGTATTAAATAAGGCAAATATTTTCTGTCCACCAACATTTGCATTAATGAATTAAATGTTTTTTCCCGCCAACATCCGCATAAAGTAAGGCTGATTTTTCTATACGCGGCGCAAAAGCTAAAGTGTCGGGATTACCGGTGGATAAGCTTCTTTTATTTTAAGCTATCCGTGTAATTGCCCAGTCGGGGATTATCCCGTCCTTTAAAACGCTTATTACTCCCGACGCGCACATTTTTGCCATAGCGCTCCTCGCGTCCTGGGTGGCGCTTCCTATATGTGGCAGCAGTGTAACGTTATCCAGAGAGCGCAGCGTTTCGTTTACCTCCGGCTCAAATTCGTAAACGTCCAGCCCGGCGGAAAAAATCATCCTTTCCTTTAAAGCGGCGGCAAGATCCGCCTCCCTTATTATAGGCCCCCGGCCTATGTTTATCAGCACTGCCGTTTTTTTCATGCGTTTAAATTCGTTAAGGCTGAATCTGTGCCTTGTTTCCGGAGTAAGGGGAGCGGCTATCATAAGAAAATCCGACCATTCCAGCAGCTCGTCGAATGTGGCGTAGGTGGCCCCTAAAAGCAGTTCCGCCTGAAAGTTCCTGTTTCTGTTGTGGTATATTATGTCCATGGAGAAGCCGGAAGCGATTTTAGCCGCCGCCTGGCCAATATTACCCATTCCGAACACGCCCAGAGTCTTTTTGTGAAGGCCTGCTCCTAAAAGCAGACTGGGGGAAGCTCCTGTAAATTTGCCGGAGCGGACCATTCTGTCCCCCTCCGCCAGCCGCCTGGCGGAGGCAAGCATCAGCGCTATCCCCAGCTCCGCCGTGCTTTGGGTCATGGTGTGGGGCGTGGTGCATACTGTTATGCCCCGCTGTCTGGCGTAATCCACGTCTATATTGTTGTACCCCACGCCGAAATTCGCTATTACCTTCAGTTTGGGGGAGGATTCCATCATCGTTCTGTCTATTGTGTCCGTAAGGGTGCAGATAAGGCCGTCCGCGTCCGTAAGCATCTGGCGCAGGCGTATGGTAGGCAGAGGCTCGTCCAGGCTGTTGTAATCCACCCGGAAATCTTTAAGCTCTCCGCTTATGTCATAGGGCAGTTTTCTTGTGACTACTACTTTCATTTATTCCTCCGGCGGTCTTAACTGGAGATCCGTCAGCCGTATTTTTTTCTTTTAAACAGGTCGGTGCGCTTTGATATTACCCTGTCCACGAAAAGGATCCCGTCGAGATGATCCGTCTCGTGCTGTATAAGCACGGCCTCAAAGCCGCTGGCGTTCAGCACCCGGGGTTTCATTTCCTCGTCCATGTAGTGAACGACGACGCGCTGGGCCCTGTTGACGTTTCCTGTGAAATCCGGCACGCTCATGCACCCTTCCCTGAAAGTTATCATGCCTTCGTGCTCTACAATTTCCGGGTTTATCATTACGGTAAGGCCGTTATTTTCCGCGCACTTTTTATTTCTGGACGCATCGAAAACCACTATTCTGCTGAGGCTGCCTATCTGGGGGGCCGCGATGCCGGTAGAGTGGCCGCAGGATAGCATAGTGTCTTTAAGGTCCGTTATTACGTTTTTTATTTCTTCCGTCATTTCCGTGACTTCCGCGGCTTCTTTCTTAAGAGCCGGGTGGGGGTAAACGAGAACGTCTTTTACGGCCATGCCTAAAACTCGTATTCTTCTATTTTTTTGCAGGTTACGTCGGTTCCCGTAAGGCGGGCCCTTTGCTGGAGGGCCTCCGTCCAGGATTTTTCATTGGCGTTTTCGCAAGCGGCGGCTTCTATCATCATAATATACACCTTGGATGCGTGCCTGCCCGTTACTTTTGTCTGCAGGTCGGTTATGTTTATGCCGTTTTCCGCAAGGACGGAGGTTATCTCGTGGACTATGCCCGGTTTATCGGCCCCGTAAACGGATATGGAGTAGTGAGGCCCGGAGGGCTCTTTTCTCTCCCCGGAAAACTTAAAAACGCTTGGTATAAAGCCGGTTTTTTTAAACATACCGGCGACGGCTTCCTCGCTTAAATCGGAGCCGGATGTTACTATGAATATCATGGAAAAGACCCCTTGAAGGAGTGTGGAGCTGGAATCGGCTATATTGAATCCGTTTTCAAAAAGCACTTTCGCCGCTTCCGACACCAGACCCTTGGAGTCCTCCGAAACGAAGGAAAGGGCGTAAGAGAAATTTTTGTCCATAAGGCTGCTCCGTATAAAATTTCCGGGCGGGCTTATCGGTGGATAGAAAGCCAGCCGCATTATTTGAGGCGGCTTCCGCTTTTGCCCCCGCTCGTTTTACATCAGGCCCGGAACAGAAAAAACATTTGCATTGATAAAGCAAATGTATTCTGTCCGCATAAAAAACTTTTTTGCGTGTTTACCATTCCGGCAGGCCGGGCCTATGGGGTAAACGCGCAAACTTTTTTATTATTAAACAATCCATTATGTATAAAAGTCAACCGGTTTCGGCGCGGGCTTTTCCCGCGGAGCCGTCCATTTAGAGCCGGCTCGGATTAGCCAAAACGGGATGCGCAAAATCTGCCGCGCATCGCTTTCTGTCTACCAACATCTGCATTAATAAGGCAGATGTTTTCCGGCTTGTTAAACCGGTTGCAAAAACTTATAATGGTCTGAAAAATTTTAACCGATATATCAACCGGAGACAATATATATGTTTGAAATGTTTACCGACAGCGCCAGGCGCGTCATTGTTTTCGCCAAGGAAGAGGCCGAAAAGCTCATGCAGCCCTATATAGATACGGAGCATATACTTCTGGGCCTGCTCAGGGAGAAGCGCGGCGTTACGGCGGAGATATTTAATCAGAGAAAAATAAATACGCTGAGCGTAATGAAAGATATGCGCATGTCTGCGGAGCAGGGCAATATCTTTATGTTTAAAGGGAGCCTGCCTTTCAGTCCAACGGCTAAAAAGGCTCTCGATTACGCCGTGGAGGAGTCCAGGTCTTTCGGGCATAAGTACGTCAACACGGAGCATCTGCTTTTGGGCCTTACGCGGGAGAAAAGAGGCAAAGCGGCCGCCATGCTTTCCCGGCTGGGCTTCGATATAACTTCCCTCAGGGAGGATGTGCGCGCCCTGGCTTCTTCCTATTCGTCTGGAGGGGAGCCTGCCGGGACGACCCCCACTCTGGACGAATTCGGCCGAGACCTTACCGCTCTTGCGAAACAGGGCAAGCTGGACCCGGTAATAGGCAGGTCTACGGAAATAAACCGTCTGGTCCAGATACTTTCCCGCAGGCAGAAGAATAACGCCGTGCTTCTGGGAGAGCCGGGGGTCGGCAAAACGGCCATAGTGGAAGGGCTAGCCTCCAGAATGCTTGAGGAGGACATACCGGATTTCCTCCGCAAAAAGCGCCTTATATCGCTGGAAATAGGGGCGCTGGTTGCCGGGACGAAATACCGGGGCCAGTTTGAGGAGCGGATGAAGAATCTCCTTAAAGAAATAGAGGCGGAAAAAAATATCGTTATCTTTATAGACGAGATACATACTATCGTAGGCGCCGGGGCCGCCGAAGGCTCAATAGACGCGGCGAATATGCTTAAACCGGCGTTGGCACGGGGCGGATTGCAGTGCATAGGGGCCACCACTTTGTCGGAATACCGCAAGCAGTTCGAGAAGGACGGAGCTCTTGAAAGACGTTTTCAGACCATACTTGTCGGCGAGCCTTCACAGCTTCAGACGGTAAATATACTTAAAGGCATACGGAAGTATTACGAGAATTTTCACCGGGTTTTCGTTCCCGATAAGGTTATAGAGGAAACCGTATTCCTTTCCGACAGGTATATTACGGACAAGCGCCAGCCGGATAAAAGCATAGACGTTATCGACGAAGCCTGCGCAAAAAAGAAGCTCGTCCGGGCCGAGGTGCCGGAGGATATAAGGAAGCTGAAAACAAGGCTTGGCAGCATACGCCGCGAAAGGGAGAAATATCTGCCCCTGAACGAATACGACAAGATAGAAAAATATACAAGAGAACTGGACAGGGTGGGCGAGCTTTATCAGACCAAAGTAGCCTCCTGGGAGGAGGAGCTTGACACCAACTGGCCCGCTATCACGGCGGAGGACGTGGCGGATGTGGTTTCCGTAATGACGGGCATACCATCGAACCGTCTGAATTCCGACGATAAGAAAAGGGTGGCGTCCATAGATAGGGATTTAAAGGAATTCGTAATCGGCCAGGACGAAGCCATAGACTCCGTGGCCAAAGCCATAAAACGGTCTTTCGCCGGTCTTTCAAACCCGCACAGACCGATAGGCTCGTTTATATTTCTCGGGCCTACGGGGGTAGGCAAAACGGAGGTAGCCCGCCGCCTTGCCCAGATGGTTTTCGGCACGGAGGAAGCCCTTATAAGGATAGACATGAGCGAATTTATGGAAAAATTCAACGTGTCCCGCCTTGTGGGAGCGCCTCCCGGATACGTGGGCTACGAGGAAGGCGGCAAGCTCACGGAGCAGGTTCGCCGCAGGCCGTACAGCGTGGTGCTTTTCGACGAGGTGGAAAAAGCCCATCCGGAAGTTATGAACATACTTCTGCAAATACTGGACGAGGGCTTTATAACCGACAGTCTGGGCCATAAAGTTAATTTTAAAAATACCGTGATAATACTCACGTCCAATATCGGAACGAAAGAAGGCACCAGCGAAAAAAGCCTGGGCTTCGGCGGCAAAGGCCGGGGAGGAGTCCATCTCGATTACGGAAGATTCAGAAGCGCGGCTGAAAAAGAGCTTAAAAACCATTTTCCGCCGGAATTTCTCAACCGGCTGGATAATATAGTTTATTTCAGGCCCCTTGGGGAGGAGGAGCTTTCCGTTATAATGGACCTCCAGATAAGGGAAATAAACAAAAGACTGGAGAAAATAGGCAAGCGGGTGGTAATAGACGAGAAAACGAAACGGTTTCTGCTTTCCGGGGATTATCCTTTCCGCTACGGCGCCCGCCCGATAAAGCGTATATTGCAGAACCATATAGAGGATAAACTGGCCGATATACTGATAAACGATAAAATGCTGCGGCGCAAAACCTTTAAAACCGCGGTCGTGGATGATGAAGTCGTTATCAGATAAAAGAATCGCCGTTTTCGGCGCGGGGGCGGTAGGCTGTTATTTCGGTTCCCTTTTCGCCCAGGCCGCTTTTGCAGACGGTAATCCCCCTCCCGCTTTGGTGGATAGAAAGCTAGCGGGGACAAGTAATCCCGCTCCCGCTTTGGTAGATAGAAAGCGAGCGGGGACAAATAATCCCGCTCCCGCTTTTTCTGTGGATTTTATAGCCAGGGGAAAAAGGCTCCTGAACCTTAAATCCGGCGGCCTGAAGATAAAAGGTGCTGGAAAGGAGAGCTTTTCTTTAAGTGTCAGCGCGCTGGACAGGCTTGATGGCCTTTACGACGCAGTTCTCGTGTGCGTAAAATCCCAGGATACCCTGTCCGCCGCCGCGGCCGTTAAAGGACATCTTAAAAAGGACGGCTTCGTCGTTTCCCTTCAGAACGGGGTGGAAAATCCGGAAATATTAATGTCCCTTTTAGGTAAGGATAGGGTGGTTCCCGCCGTCGTGTATCTTACCGCCTCCATGCGGGAGCCAGCTACTCTCGTTTTTCAGTCGGAGGGGAAACTCCTTTACGGCTTTTATAATGAGGAGGGAAGGAGGGCGGCGGAGCGCTTCGGGGAAATGCTTTCCTTTACCGGTATTAAGCACGAATACTCGCCGTCTATAAAAACCGTCCAGTGGAAGAAGCTATGCCTTAACGCGGCCATGAATCCGCTGTCCGCACTTTTTCGTATGGATTTCGGCGGTATGCTCAAAAATAAGGACGCGGCTGCCCTTTCAAAAGCCATATTCGAGGAAACCCGCCAGGCGGCCGCCATAGAAGGGGTAAAAATAGACGAAAGCGAATTTGACGATATAAAGCGGCGCTGTTCTTTTAATCCTTCTTTTAAAACAAGTATGCTTCAGGATATAGAGGCTTCACGCAGGCCCGAAACGGACGCCATATTGGGGGCCGTCGTAAGGGCGTGGGCCAAGGCGGGGAAGGTTCCCCCTTACTGCGATATGCTGCTTAAAATTATGAACGTTAAATTCGGAGGATGGTTTCAGATTTCGCCCAGGCTGGCGGCGGACGTTATCGTTGGGCGCGGGGATGAAGTGCTGCTTATAGAGCGCAAAAACGAGCCTTACGGCTGGGCAGTGCCCGGAGGGTTCGTCGATTTATATGAATCTCTTGAAACTGCGGCTTCAAGGGAGCTGGAGGAGGAAACGGGCATAAAGGCTCCTCCCGGAGAACTGGAGCTTCTGGGGGTTTATTCCGACCCGGCCAGGGATCCGAGAGGCCACACAGTATCCGCCGTTTACGTTTATTGGGGCGGCGGAGAGCCTGCTGCCGGGGACGACGCGGCCCGGGCCAGGTTTTTTAATGTTGAAAGCCTGCCGGAAAACATCGCTTTCGACCACCGGAAAGTGCTGCGGGATTACAGGGATAAATATAGAGTATAATATAGGAAGCGGTCAGGCGGACAGAAAACGATGCGCGATAAAAGCGGAAGCCGCCATAATTAATGCGGCTCGCTTTCCGTCTATAAATTATGCGCGTCTCATTTTTCTAACCCGAGCTGGCTGTAAATCAAGCCGGGACAAATAATAGCGCTTCCGTTTTGATTGAATATTCCGGCATTTCAGGAAGATATGAATAATACTCCCATTCTGGAAACGGAACGGCTTATATTAAGAAAATTTACGAGAGACGACCTTGCCTATTTGTTTAAGATTTACGGGGATACGGAGGTAAACATTTTTCTGCCTTGGTTTCCGTTAAAGTCTATGGAGGAAGCGGAGGCTTTTTTTGAGGAAAGATACTCTCCTTTATATGCAAGGCCCTCCGGCTACGGGTACGCCGTATGTCTTAAAAGTGATAATATCCCCGTGGGATACGTAAACGTAAGCACTGACGACGGCCATGATCTTGGCTACGGACTGCGCAGGGAATTCTGGGGCCGTGGGATTATAAGGGAAGGCGCCGGGGCCGTCCTCCATCAGGTAAAAAAGGACGGAATGGCCTATGTGACCGCCACCCACGACGTTAATAATCCGCGAAGCGGCGGCGTGATGAAAGCCCTTGGGATGACGTATAAATATTCCTACTCGGAATTATGGCAGCCTAAAAATTTAATGGTTACTTTTAGGATGTATCAGTTGAATTTTAACGGCGATGAAAGCGAAACATACGAAGGATACCGTAATAAATATAAAAACAGCTTTATTGAAAATATTGCCTCCGCAGCGCCGGAAAAGGATTAATCTGCTAATCGCAGCCCGCGGCTATTTTCTGTAATATTAGCATTACAGGCGGTTTATTTAATATATTTTTTTAACAGTTTCAGCACTTCCTGAATATTGATTGGCTTGGCGATATGGGCGTTCATTCCGTATTCCAGGCATTTTTGTATATCCTCTGAAAAAGCGTTGGCGGTCATGGCGATAATTGGGACGTTTCTGTCCGGTCTTTCCAGCTCTCTTATTGCCTGCGAAGCGTGACAGCCGTCCATTACCGGCATCTGTATATCCATTAGTATCGCGTCATAATACCCGGCGGGTGACCTGCTGAATTTATCAAGGCATATAAGCCCGTTTTCCGCAAGTTCAAGTTCTATTCCGAAATTGGAGAGCAGATTTTTAGCTACTTCCCAGTTAAGCTCGTTATCCTCCGCCAGCAGGATTCGTTTTCCTTTCAGCCCTGCGTTTTCCGTTTCCGCTTTTTCTTCTGCATGGGCGTCCGTGTCGGCGACAAACGGTTTTAATCCGTAAAACAGTGTGGATTTAAAAAGCGGCTTGGATATAAATCCGTTTACGCCCGCGTTTCTGGCGTCGTTTTCTATCCCGCTCCAGTCGTAGGCGGATATGAGCAGTATTGGCGTATCGTTTCCGCAGCGGCGGCGGATTTCTTTCGCCGCGGCTATGCCGTCCATTTCGGGCAGCTTCCAGTCCAGCAGGATTATATTATAGTCTTTATGCTCTAGGTGCCTGTCCTCCGCCTTTTTTACGGCCGCTTCCGCACTCAGGCTCCAGTCTGCATTGATGCCGATGGATTTCAGGGACATGATCACGCTTTCGCACAACTGCTCGTCATCGTCTGCCACCAGCATATTCAAATCCGGAAGTATCATGTCCGTTTCCTTCATTTCCTCCTTTACCATATCGAGAACCACGCGGAACTCGCTGCCACAGCCCTGTTTGCTTTTAACGCTTATGGTTCCTTCCATAGCGTCTATGATATATTTCGTAATGGCCATGCCCAGACCGGTGCCTTCCGTCTTTGCGGCTCTGGAATTATATTCCCTGCTGAAAGGCTCGAATATTATTTTCTGATACTCCTCCGACATGCCTATTCCGGTGTCTTTTATTATCAGATTGATGCGGATATATGGCTCTCCTCTGAGAGAAGGCTCCTCGTATAGGGTTACGAAAACGGAGCCTTCCTCCGGAGTAAATTTTATGGCGTTTCCAAGCAGGTTAATCAGTATCTGGTTAAGCCGCACGCCGTCGCAGCGTATGTTTTCCGCGGTTATATCATGTATGAATATATCGAAACGCTGCCTCTTGGCCTTGATTTGCGGCTGAACGATGCTTACCACGCTGTCTATCGTTTCCCGCAGAGATACGAGTTCCATATTGAGGGTCATTTTTCCGCTTTCTATTTTGGACATATCCAGCACATCGTTTATAAGGCCCAGCAAGTGTTTGCTGGACAAAGTTATTTTTTCCAGACATATCTGGGTCTGTTTCCGGTCGTCAAGATTGGCCATAGCTATCGCCGTCATGCCCACTATGGCGTTCATAGGCGTTCTTATATCGTGGCTCATGTTGGAAAGAAATTCGCTTTTGGCTCTGTTTGCGCGCTCCGCTTCCTTATAGGCTTTTTCGGCTTCTTTTGTTATCCGTTCCAGATTGTTTATCTGTTTTTTCGTTATTTTGAAATATTTGGCGAATATAAGCAGCAAAACGCACAGGACGGCGGCGCAAACGCCGTAAACCATATACATCCACTGGCGTTTCATGTCCGATACGACTTTTGTTACGGTATCAAGAGGCAGAACTATTACCAGATACCAGTCCGAATACGGCAGCCTGGCTGAGGATATGTGGCTGCGCACGTTGTTCCCGTCAAGAATCGCGGCGTACTCCTTTCCGTCCTCCATGGTGCTTATCATATCGCTTATATACTGGCCTGCGCTTTTTTGCGGCTGTTCCTCGAAAATGGAGTATAACCGCTCAAAATAGTTTTTCTTAAAAGCGCCGTCGCTTCTTATAACGTAGCTTCCGTCTTTTCTTATAACATAGGAGTATACGAGGGAGCTTTTCGTGTCGAGAAAAAGTATATCGCTGATGTCGTTTACGGAAATTCCCGCCAGTATGGCGGCGCTTTTTTTGCCGTTTTGCATATCGAAAGCGCAGGAAATGCCCAGCAGGATTATGGTGTTTCCATCGTTATCCGTGCCCGTTGTTATCTTCTGCTTATTTTGGCTTATATCCTGTATGAAGGAAGCCATATCGTTTATTTTTATTTCTTTGCCGTAAAGTTTTTCAATGCGGCCGTACGGGGAGCAGAACGCCAGATACTCGAATCCCCTCGCTTTTGCGTTAACTTCCAGCCTTGACAGTATGGAGCTTCTGCCGGCCTGCTCGCTCAGGATCGTGTTTATCATAGCCTTTACCTGGGATATGCGAAGGTCTATAGTCGTTTGATAGTGCAGGCGTATCTGTCCGTTCATGCCTTTCATGTAAATGTCGCCGATCTTTTCAACAGCTTCGGCGCTTTTCCAGTTTATAAAGACCGCCAGTAAAGTAAAAAGACAGGTAACGAGCAGTGATATTCCCATAAGGCTGATTATTAAAAAACGTATAAGTTTTTTATCTGACTTTTTCCTCATGCTTCGCTCCCGTATATGGAAAACATCCGCCTTATAATTGCGGATGTTGGTAGACAGAAAACGACGCGCGACAAATATTGCGCGTCCCGTTTTTCTGTTCCGAGCTTGCTTCAAAACATCCGCCTTATTAGTGCGGATGTTGGTGGACAGAAAGCGACGCGCGACAGATTATGCGCCTCCCGTTTTTCTAATCCGAGCTTGCTGTAAAACATTTGCCTAATCAATGCAAATGTTGATGGACAGAAAACGAGCCGCATTGATTGTGGCGGCTCCCGTTTTTTAGGGAGATTTGCGGGGCGTATTTATATAACAGGATGAAATATGAAGGATATTTTTACTTTTGACGCGGGCGCGTCTCGCCGGAGCCGTGATACCAACGGTTTTTTGATAGTAAAGGATAACCCGATAGCAAAAGCGGGGGTTTACGAATACTACGGCCGCGAGATAGGCGCGCCGGAAGTGGGGCGTAAATATAAAGTTTATCGCTCTTTTGATGAGCTTCGCAGGATAAAGGACGGCTTCGCCGGTAAACCGGTGCTGCTGGAGCATGAATGGGTAAACCCGGAACAGATGCCGCAGGTTCGGGGAGCTATAACGGGAGAGGTAAGAGAGGAAGAGCCTTATCTTTATGCTGACGTAACCATTTACGACGCGGAAGCCGCGGACGCGATAGAAAACGGTTCTTATGCGGAGTTATCTCCGGGTTATGTGAGCGATTATGACAAAGAAGCCGGAGAGCATGACGGAGAGACTTACGAGTATGTGCAGCGAAATATCCGCTTTAACCACCTTGCGCTTGTGCGGGAAGGCCGGACGGGAAAAGACCTGCGGGTAATGGACGGGAAAAATGTTGAAACCGGCAAAGGAAATTTGAATGACCCGGGCGCAGAATGTGTCTGGCTTATCGGCAATTTTAAAGACCGAAGCACAGGAGGCGCTTCGCTCATCGCGGCTTTGCAGGACAGCAAAGCCGGGCTGAATCATATAACAGGAGACGGTAAAACGATGGAAAACAAAGAGAACGAGACGCCGGTAAAAGACAAACCGGCAACGGACGAGGACAGGAGAGCGCTGATCCGCGAAATTATGGCGGTTGCGGCAAAACCGTCCTCGGAGTTTAAAGGCGGTGAGGAGGAACACGAAAGGACGATAGCCGCGTTGGCAGAAAAGCTGGCCTACCGGCCGTCGGAGGGCGAGGGACACACGGATGACGATGACCCTGACGGCAACGATGAACCGGCACTGGACGCGAACACGGCGGCGGAAGCTCAAAGCGCATTTGACGCTTTTGCCAAAGTATTCAGCGTTTTTTTAGGGCAGGAAAAGAAGGAGCCTGCTCACCGGGATCAGCCGGAAGCCGGCGGCGCCCGAACTCAGGACGGCAAGCCGGTCAAGACTCTTGACGCTGCGGCAATAGAGAAGCAGATAACCGCCAGGATCGCCGCCAGTCAGAAGGCATACTCGGAGGTTCTGCCCTATACGGGGGCGTTCAACGTCTATACGGCGGACGGCATGATGAGCGAGGGCGATATATACGCTTACGCTTATAAATGCGTCGGCGGAGACCCGAAAGGGGTTCCGGACAGCAAGAGCGCTTTTCTGGGCCATATAGCCGCGTTAGACAGGAAAAAAACTTCCAGAACTTTTGACGGCGCGCCTTCCAGAGAAATCGAAGAAATGACTGCGCATATAAAATAAATCCTGTGGTGGAAACCGCTCATTGGTTAGTGGACAGAAAGCGACGCGCGACAAGTATTGCGCGTCCCGCTTTTCCCCTCCCGAGCCCCCTTCCGATGCAGGGAAGTCCGCTCCGCCGGAGCGCGGTCGCGGCTTCGCGGGCGTGCGGGAATATTAAAAACCGGGGTACAGGACGTACTCCGATTATCGCCCGGTTTCAGGAAGAAACCGGGGGCATATGGTGGACAGAAATCGACGCGCGACAAATATTACGCGTCCCGATTTTCATATAACAGGAGATAAAAATGCCTTTTCAACAAGAAGTAAGAGCCACGCTGGGCGTATCCGCTCCGGGCGAAATCGTGGAAGCTGCGGGAACGTACTACCAGGCAAAGCAGATGGTAACGGAGGACGACCAGTGCTACATCGGCGGTTTCGTCAGGGCGGGCACATCCGAACCTCTGTGTAAAAGCGGAGGTAACGCCGGCGAAATCGTTGGCGTAATAGTGAGAGATAAATATCTTACCGGCTGCGAACCGGGGCAGAAACTGCCGAAAGGGACTAAAGTTACAGTCGCAATTTTCGGAGTGCTGGCCGTGGCAAACACCGGAGGCGCGGAGGCGAAATTTCTGGACGACGTATGGGTGGACGACACCACGGGGGCGATAAAATTTGACAGCACGGGCAGCGTGTCCGGGGCCGCAAAAACCCACTGGAAAGTCAAACAAGGCGCGCCGGACGGCGGGATAGCGTTTATAAGTCGGTGAGGGGACCGTTCGCCGGTTTGCCTGGCTGGTCGTCTTAACCCGCCGCAAACTTCGTGCCTTATGCCTGCCGCAGCCGTCCTGGTTGCTTTTCCGCCCTATTCGGTTGGCGGCATAAGGCGTTGCGAAAACGCAACCCTCTCCCGGGCCACCCTCCCGCGTAAGGAGGCCCGCTGCGCACATACGCGCCGAGCTTCGCGGGCACGGGGAATATTAAAGACCGAAGTACAGGATGTACTTCGCTTATCGCCCGGTTTCAGGAAGAAACCGGGGGCATATTCACATAACAGGTAAAGGATGAAAAATATAGAAACAATAGACAGGGCCACTACGGCGGCCCTTAACGAAAAAGGACTCTTTAATATACGCACGACGGACGGCGGCATATCCGGGGTAACCGCCGCCAACAACGTATTGCCCGCCGGGATACTGACAAATATATCGCCAGACATGGTGCGCGTCATCACCAGGAAACGCACGGCGGATATGGTTGTGGGCGACCGCAAGAAGCTGCTTAACTGGGAGCAGAACGACGCCCTTATCCCACTGCTTGAGCAGCTTGGCGAAACACAGCCTTACAGCGACTATGAGAGCGCGCCCACCACGGCGATAAATCCGGACTTTATATACGCCGGGCACTATCGTTTCAGCTCCAAAGTTCAGGTCGGCGACCTTGAAAGCAGGCAGCTTGCCCTTGCCAGGGTTTCCGCCCAGGCGGAAAAAACGGCGGCGGCCCTTGAAACGCTGGCAATAGAGTTTAATAATATTGCCTTTTTTGGCTTGCCTTCCCAGCCCGACGGGGCCAAATACCCGGTTTACGGCATACTAAATAACCCCTCCCTGCCCGCTTATAAGGCGGCTACGTCCACTACTGCGGCAGCCACCTTCGATACGGTATATGCGGATATTCAGAGCATGATAACGGACGTTCTCGTTTCCGCCAGAGGCCATGCCGACCCGTCGAGCCGAATGTATCTGGCCATAGCCAACAGCCGGGCCGCATGGCTGGGTCTTGTGAACCAGTACGGAAAAAGCGTTAAAGAGGTAGTTAAGGAAAACTACCCCAACCTGGAATGGATACTGTCGCCGGAGTTTGTGGGAGCGTATACGGGCGATTTGGACGTGATGTATCTGCGGGTGGAATCCGACGGCCTTGCAAACGTTAAAGACAGCGCCGTTCTGGGCTTTTCCGAGCTGGCTCTTTCCAGCGCGACGGAAGTATACGCCAACCATACGGAACAGGTAGTCTCCAGCGGCTCCGTCGGGGCTATTGTTTACCGTCCCTATATGTTTGCAAGAAGATACTTTACGGCATAGGAGGCCAGCATGCCGGTACTTATACTGAAGGATGCTCCCTGCATCCTTAAAACGAAAAAAGGCGCTTTTGAGTTAAAGGGCTATTATGCGCTTAATACGATCTCTGACAATCTATTAAAAGAGCTTCGCGAGCTGAATCCGGAGCTTGATGTATGGCTGGATAAAGGCGTGGCGGTAGTGAATAAGAACGCCGCAAACGTAAAAGCGGACGGCCTTATGGAAGCGGAAAAGGCTGCGGCCGAAAGGCTCATCCTTGCCGAAGCGGAGGCGGAAAGGATAGTGGCCGAAGCAAAAGCCGGTTCAACGACCGGGGCACAGAATATACCCCGCTCATCGCGGCATTGCAGGGCGGCAAAGCCGGGCGCATCCATTTGACAGGCAAACGATATGACGCCGGAGCCTATCGCCGACCTTTTTTATGCCGTATATCCCGAGTTTGCAGATAAAGTTGATCCCGACGTGGTAAACGCTACGGGGCGGAGGGTGTATATCCTTTATGCCGTGCTTCGTAACGGAGCGACGGAGGAGTTAAAGATAGCGGCCTGCATGGCAACGGCCCATTATCTTGCACGCTCCTCCACTGTGATGAGCGAAGGGGAAATAGGCGGCGGCGACCGTGGAGTCGTTACTAACGCGTCCGTGGGGAATGTGTCCGTAGGTATGCAGCAAAAGCCTGTAAAAGATATGTTCGAGGATTTCTTTGCGTCTACCCCGTACGGTCAGGAGTTTCTGGCGTGGCTGGCAACCGTGGGCGGCATATCTTACGTTAATTAATATCATGTTCGTGAGGCCACGAAAATGAAACTAATAAAAATAATTCCCTATTGCCCGCAAAGCTCCGGCGTGTACGGGCGTAGCGGGCAACCTTACGCGGTAAAGGGGAGCCGGAGGGGAAAAACGGGACGCGCAATATTTGTGGATAGAAAGCGAGCCGCATTAATTGAGGCGGCTCCCGCTTTTGTCGCGCGTCGTTTTCTGTCCACCAAACCGGCGAACGGTTTCCA
>CANTXF010000040.1 GCA_947853665.1 uncultured Deferribacterales bacterium
GAAACGGTTACAGTTTTGCTCACCGTGGCGGATAAGCCGCCGGGCAGCGTTATAGTGCAGGAAACCTCGTAAGTTCCGGCGGAGGCGTAGGTGTGGGTGGGGCTAGCTTCATCGGAAGACGCTCCGTCTCCGAAAGACCAGCTGTAAGCCGGATCATCGCCTGCGTTTTCCGCGGCGGAGGAAAAATCCGCTTTCAAACCGTCGACAGTATAGCTGAAATCTATACCCGGAACGGGAGGGACGGACTCGCCGCCGTTTGCGTAAACTACCACAGTTTTCTTTACCGTGGCGGATGAGCCGCCTGGCAGCGTTACGGAGCAGAAAACCTGATAAGTCCCCTCGGAAGCGTAGGTATGGGCGGGGCTTGCTTCATCGGAAGACCCTCCGTCTCCGAAAGACCAGTTGTATTCGGGATCTGCCCCGGCGTTTTTCACCACGGAATAAAATTTAACGGTAAGGTTATCGGCGGTATAAGTAAAATCCACGCTTGCGGGAAGAACCGCAACGCCTTTTTCCGATAAGCCGCCGCCGCAGCCCGCGAGAAAAAGAACGGTAAAGATATAAAGCGGAAATATTATATTTTTCATGTGATTACCCGATCAACAAAATCCGCCGGCATGATAAACGGGGAATATCGGCAAACAGCCGCCGGGGCGGTAAACCGACCGCAAACCGGCGGATACTGGAAATATATTTAAGGTATATCAGTAATCCTATGGAATTACTAGGAGAAAATGAAAAAACGCGGAATAAGAGCGGTTTTACCGGAAGGACAGAGCAAACGGCCGGTTTTTCAGATAATATAAGCGGCTTTTACCAGCTCTTTCGTATATTCCGCTTCGGGGCTGTTTATTATCCGCACGGAAGGCCCACGTTCGACCACCGCTCCGTCCTTCATTATTATAACTTCGTCGCAGGCGGAAGAAATAAGGCTCAGATCGTGGGTAACTATTATATACGATATGCCGTTTTTTTCCCGGAGCCCGTTAAGCAGGGCCGTTATCTGTATTTTAGTCTGCCTGTCCAGGGACGACGTGGGCTCGTCCAGTATTATAACGTCCGGCCGCATTATAACCGCTCTGGCAATAGCAAGCCTCTGCCTCTGACCGCCGGAAAATTCGTGGGGATACCGGTTTTTCATATCCGGCCTCAGCCCGGTTTCCATTAAAGCCCTGTCAACGGCTTCCGCAGTTTCTTTCCTGTCTTTCATACCGAAAGCCCTGAGCCCTTCGGATATTATCATTTCCGCCGTCATTCTTGGGTTAAGGCTGCCGTACGGGTCCTGAAAAACGGCCTGGATATGCCTCCTTTCGAGGCGCTCCTTCTCTCCTTTAAGGGAGCTGAAAGAAACGCCTTTGAGGATAACCTCTCCCTCATGCTCCGCAAGCCCCAGCAGAGCTTTTATAAGGGATGTTTTTCCCGAACCGGATTCCCCCGCCACTCCCAGGCTGGAGCCTTTTTCCAGCGTGAAAGAAACGTTTTTCACAGCGCGCTTTTCCAGCCTCGGAGAACCGAACAGGGATTTTTTACCTTTATAAACGACGCTTATATCAATGGCTTCAAGCGCCGCTTCACCTGTCCGGCGGACTTTCGGAGGCTCCGCCAGGTATCCGGTCGTGAGCATTCGGGTGTATTCGTCCCTCGGGCGCTCGAAAATATCCTCCACACTGCCGGACTCTATTATGCGGCCGTCTCTGGCGACCACGGCCCTGGCCGCGTACCGCCGGACCACGCCCATATCGTGAGTTATGAGGAGGACGGTCATGCCGAATTTCCTTTTAAGCTCTTCCAGCAGGTCCAGTATCTGAGCCTGAACGGTAACGTCGAGAGCCGTCGTAGGCTCGTCCGCAATCAGCAGCTCCGGCCCCGACGCAAGAGCCATGGCTATCATTATGCGCTGGCGCTCTCCGCCGGAAAATACGTGGGGATAGTCGTTCAACCGGCTTTCCGCGTTCTTTACGCCGCAAAGCCTCAAAAGTTCAAGAGCTTTCGCTCTTGAGGCCGCGGGCTTCTCCCTGCCGGATACCCGTATCCTCTCGGTTATCTGATCGCCTATCTTATGCAGCGGATTAAGGCTTGCCATAGGCTCCTGAAAAATATAGGCTATTTTCCCGCCCCTCAGCCGTCTGAGGCTTTTTTCATCGTCGTAGTCCACTTCCTCCCCGTTAAAATAAACGGAGCCTCCCTTTTTAACGGCCCCGGAGCTTTTTAAAAGCCCCGTAACGGAAAGCGCGCACACGGATTTTCCCGAACCGGACTCGCCGACGATCGCCAGGGTTTCGCCTCTCTCCGCCTTAAAGGAAAAATCCTTTACGGCCTCGGTAACTCCTTCCTCCGTGTCGAAATGTATACGCAGCCCGGTCACTTCAAGGATATTGTCCATCACTCGCCCTCATTTCAGGAAATTAGGGTCGAAAGCGTCTCTCACGCCTTCCCCGATAAACACCAGCAGACTTAACACGGACGATATTACGACAAAGGCCGATATGCCTATCCAGGGGGAATGTATATTGCTTTTGCCCGCCGCGAGCAGTTCCCCCAGCGACGGGGACCCAGGAGGCATACCGAAGCCCAGAAAATCCAGAGAGGTAAGCGCGGCGATGGAACCGCTCAGTATAAAGGGCAGAAAAGTCAGCGCCGCCGTAAGAGCGTTAGGCAGAATATGCCTGAACATAAGCGCGGAATTTTTCACTCCCAGAACCCTGGCCGCCTGCACGTATTCCAAATTGCGCCCTTTAAGAAACTCGGCCCTTACCACTCCAACAAGTTTCATCCAGCCGAATACGGTCATAAGAAAAAGCAGCGTCCAGAAGCCGGGGCTTATTATGCTGCTGGCCATTATAAGCAGATAAAGCATTGGTATACCCGACCATATCTCCATAAAGCGCTGGCCGAACATATCCACACGGCCTCCGTAATATCCCTGCAAAGCTCCTGCGGCCACGCCTATTACGGAAGTAAAGAGAGTGAGCAGCAGGCCGAAAAAAACGGATATTCTGAAACCGTATATGAGCCTTGCGAACACGTCCCTCCCTCTGTCGTCCGTTCCAAGGGGGTTTTGCATGGAAGGAGGCGACGGGGGAGGCGACGGCAGGTTATATTCTATCGTGTCGTAGGAATATCTTACGGGAGGCCACACGGCCCATCCGTTTTCCCTTATTTTTTCCTCCATGAAAGGGTCTTTGTAATCGGCCTCGGAATCGAAAAACCCGCCGAAGCGGCTTTCGGGATAGCTTATGAAAACGGGGAAAAAATATTCGCCGTCATATTTCATTATTATAGGCTTGTCATTGGCTATAAGCTCCGCCAAAAGGCTGGCGGCAAAAAGAAAGAGAAAGATGAAAAGCGAATACCCGGCTCTTTTGTTGCGCATGAAACGGGCCGCGCGGCGTCTTGCAAGGGGCGAAAAAAGCATATCAGGCATCCTCCGCGCTTTTGAAGGATATTCTGGGGTCCACGAGAACGTAAGTAAGGTCGCTTATAATATTAAGCAGCAGGCCCAGCAGGGTAAAAATATAAAGAGTGGCGAACATCACCGGGTAATCCCTGTTTATGGCGGCCTCAAAACCCATAAGCCCCATTCCGTCGAGAGAAAAAATCACCTCAATAAGCAGCGAACCCGTAAAAAACATCGATATGAAAGCCGCAGGAAATCCCGATATGACTATAAGCATGGCGTTCCTGAAAACGTGGCCGTACAGTACGCGGTTTTCCGTAAGCCCCTTGGCCCTGGCAGTTATTACGTACTGCTTGCGCAGCTCCTCCAGAAAGGAGTTTTTAGTAAGCAGGGCGAGGGAGGCAAACCCGCCTATCACCATGGAAATCACGGGCAGGCACATATGCCAGAGATAGTCGCCGATTTTGCCCGGCAGGCTCATTTCCGAAAATCCGTCGGAAACAAGGCCCCTGAGAGGAAAAATGGAAAAATAGCTGCCTCCGGCGAAAAAAATAATTAAAATAACGGCGAAAAGGAATACCGGCACAGCGCCGCCCAATATCATAAAAAACGAAGTCCAGGCGTCGAAAGGCGTGCCGTGCTTAACCGCCTTCCTTATACCCGCCGGGATGCCGATAAGGTATATCAGCAAAGAGCTCCATATTCCCAGCGAAGCGGACACGGGGAGCCTCTCCTTTATCATTTCCACGACGGTGCGGTCTTTAAAGAAACTTTCCCCGAAATCGAAGCAGAGAAATTTCTTTATGGTGACGAAATACCTTTCAAGCAGAGGTTTATCGAAACCGTAAAGCTTCTCTATTTTTTTTATAAGCTCCGGGGAAATGTTTTCTCCGCCTTTATATTTATCCATTATCCCGTCGCCCTCGCCCGCTATCTGCGGCCCGCCTGAAGCGTCCTCCTGACGCAGGGCCATTTCCTCCGCGGACTGGCCCTGGCCGGTGATCTTGGCTATCATTGCCTCAACCGGCCCTCCAGGAGCCGCCTGAACGAGAAAAAAGTTAAGCGTAACAATCCCCAGGAGAGTGGGGACGATAAGCAGAAGCCTTTTCAGGATATAGGAGGCCATACTATCTTTTTACCGCTTTGTTTATTTTCGCGTCCTTTTCCTTATCGAGCCACCAGCCGCCGAAGCCCAGGCTGTATTCGGGAGCCTTGTCCGGCTTGCCGAACCTGTCCCAATAAGCTATGCGCCATCTGTCGGAATATCCTGCGGGGATAACGTACCAGCCGTTTTTAAGAACCCAGTCGAGCGCCCTTACCCTTTCGGTAAGCTCCTGCCTGTTCGCGGCGTTTATCACCATATCGACGAGCCTGTCCACCGCGGGGTCTTTTATGGAGGAATAATTCCTGCCGCCTTTTTCAGACGCCGCCTCGGAGCTCCACATACCGCGCTGCTCGTTGCCCGGGGATTCGGACTGGCGCACCATGGAGTATATCATCATATAATCCTTGTTCCGCACCCGCTCCACGTATTGGGCGGAATCCAGAAATTTTATCTCGAAAGCTATCCCTATGCGTTCAAGAGCCTTTTTAAAGGGCAGCAGGTCTCCCTCGACAGATTTGGACGAAATAATTATTTCAAGAGAAAGCGGCCTGCCGTTTTTATCCGCCATCACCCCGCCGGAATATTCGTATCCGGCTTCCCTGAGGATGGAAACGGCCTTCATCAGGTTCGCCCTGTTGTTCCCGTCGCCGCCGGAAGAAGGATAGGCGAAAGGCCGGGACAAAAACTCGTCCGAAGCGTCGGGCATGGCTTTTTTTACAACGGCGGCCTCCTCCGGGGAAAGGACGCTGCCGCTTGCCAGCGGCGAATTTGAAAAATAGCTGTCATACCGCCTGTCCTGGCCGAAATATATGTTTTTATTGAGCCAGTCGTAATCGTAGGCGTAATTAAGAGCCTTTCTTACCAGTATATCGTCGAGAGGCTTTACGGCGGAATTCATGAATATGCCTTTCATGCCCTGTCCGTTTTTATGGCGTATCTCCTCCTTTTTTATAAAGCCCATATCGAAATAACGCCCCTCGTATCCTCTGTACCACCGTTTGCCGGAGCTTTCGCCGGTAAGGTCGAAAAGCCCCGCCTTAAAAGCCTCGAAAGCGACCGTCTGATCTCTGAAATATTCGAAGGTTATCCTGTCAAAATTATTCTGCCCTTTCATACACGGCACGTTTTCGCCCCAGTAATCCCTGACCCTTTCAAAGACCACGCGCTTTCCGGCTTCATACTCCCCTATTCTGTAAGGCCCGCTCCCTAAAGGCGGCTCCAGCGTCGATTTGGATAGATCGCGCTTTTCCCAGTAATGCCGGGGTATTACCGTAAGCTGACCGGCGATAAGGGGCAGCTCCCTGCTGAAGCTGCCCTTTTTAAAAGTAAATTTTACCCTGTTCTTTCCCAGAGCCTCCGCCTTTTCTATAAGCTCGTAATAATTTTTATAGAAAGGGCTTACCTCGGTTATCTTATAAAAGCTGAAAACAACGTCGTCGGCCGTTACGGCTTTTCCGTCGTGCCAGCGGGCTTCCGGCCTCAGGTCGAATATCACCCAGGAATAATCCTCGGGATACTCGATGGTCCGGGCCAGCAGGCCGTAATAAGTACCGGCCTCGTCAAGGGAGCTTTTAAGCAGGGTGTCGTACATATATCCAGACGCTCTGAAAGCCACGCCTTTAACGGCAAAGGGGTTGAAGCTGTCGAAAGTTCCGTACATCGCCCTGCGGAATTCGCCGCCTTTCGGGGCGTCGGGCACGGTATAATCGAAATGGGTAAAATCAGGGCCGTATTTTATCTCCTCGGTAAGAGAAACGGCGTGAGTCCTTATTACTTCCGCCTCCGCCGGCAGGGTAAAAAGGAAAAACAGAATAGGTAAAACGGCTTTTACAATCATTCCGCTTCCTCCGGCCCGTAGACGGCGGTAAAGGAATCGTAGCCTTTAAGGGTGTCCGCGATAAATTTATTAATATCCTCCACGCTCTGGCTTTCGGCTATTTTCTCAAGCTCCCCCGCGGATAAGGGCTTTCTGCCGGAAAGCATATCGTGGGCTATGGAGGGAGCCCAGTATTTATTTTCGCGGGCGGAGGATTCAAAAGCGTTTTTCTGGGCTTTTTTGGCCGCTTCAAGCTCATCGGCGCTTATGCCGTTCTTTATGAAGCCGTTTACCACTTCGATAGTTTTATTCAGTATTTCTTCCTTTCTTTCCGGGTCGCAGGTAAAGGATATTCTGCCGGTAAAATCCGTAACGGGGAAATCGGAATAACGCAGAATAAGGTTCACGGAGTAAACTCCGCTCATTTCTTCCCGCACGGCCTGACGCAGACGGATACGGAGGGCGTTTCTCACGGGGAACATTTTATACCTGCCCAATTCGTCGTTTTTTACGCGCTTATCCATAAAAATACTTAGCTCGGATTTATTTTCCACTTCGCCCTTTCCTTCGGCAAAGCCGTTTCTTATCTCAAGGCCGCGGCTTTTAACGGACGCTTTTTTGCCGGAGGGTTTAAGGGAGCCAAGATATTTAGCGCCCAGCTCTATTATTTTGTCGGGGTCAGCGTCGGCGGAAAAAACGAAAACAAAATTTTCCGGGTCCGAAAAACAGTCTTTATACATTTTCATAAGCCTTTCGGACGTAGCCGCCGTCATGTCCCCGGCAAGCAGATACGTTCTTCTGTAAGCGTCGTTATACATATCGGGGGCTATTTCTCTGAAAAACCTTTTTTTCCTGTCGGCTCCGTCTATTTTTATCTCGTTCTCAAAGCTTCTCCCAACGGCGGCAAGAACGTCCGGGTCGATATAAGCGTCGGTAAAATATTTATGCAGAAGCTGAAAAAAAGATTCTATATCCCTCGTATCGCCCATGCCGTCGAAATCGAAAGTATATTCCGACGCTTTAAGCGAAAGCGCCGCCTGCTTACCGCTCATAAAAGCGTTTAGCTGCCTTTTTGAAACGTCTTTAAACCCGCTTGATGAAACGGCCTTAGCCATTACGGGAAAGAGGCGGGCTTCCTCGTCCCCCAGGCCGGACAGACCGCCCTTTTTTCTTGCCGCCATGACGAAACGGTTTTTTTCCTCTCCGTTTCTTTTAACCACCAGCTTTACGCCGTTATCGTAAACGGCTTCCGCCGCGTCGATATTGTCGATATTCCTTCTGGATTTCAGGACGCCGCTTTTTATGCCGCCTTTTATGAGATCGACCGCCTTAACGTCGTTTTTCTCGGCGGCGATCTCCGCCCCGGCAACGTCGGCCAGCAATTTTTTAAAGGAAGCGGCGTCTATATTTATATTTTTCCTTTCCTTATCAGGCACGGTAACGGTAAGCAGCACGGAGCCGGAGGATACCATACCGGCGAAAGCCCTGTTAAAGCTCACGAGGTTAACGCCGTCAAAAAACCTTTTGAAAAGCTCCGCGTCCTGGGAGAATTCGGTAAGATAGCCGCCGAAATTGTCGTATTCGCATATACCTTCGGCATATTTTGCCGAGGGATATTTAAAATCGGGAGAAGCGGCCCTTTCAAGAAAGGTCATCCTGCCGTCGCGAAACTCTTTAAGCTCGTTCAGATAAAAACCGTGCCTTTTGGCCCTTTCTATTTCCGAAACGAATTCCCTGAGGGATTCGCCGAAAGCGCCTTCCTGAAATGACGCGTTGAAAACGGACATTCTGAGGCCGCCGTTCGTCTGAGACACGCCGGAACGGAACGAGAGCAGGCCGCTTTTCTTTTCGTTTATTTTAAGAGACATACGGCTGTTAAGCATGGCGGAAGTCCCCTCCTGGAGAGAGAGCTTCTTAAAGCCTGCGAAATCGGACGGCCGCTCGCCTTTCTCAAAAAAAACTATCGACGCGGAAACGCCTTTCGCCTCCGGGTCGCTTATGACGTTGACTCTTACGCCTTCGGTAAGAGGCACGGAGGAATCGGCTTTTTCGGGAGTATCGCGTTTTTTCATGGAAGAAAAATACTTTTCGATGAGTTCCTTTGCTTTTTCCGGCTCGATATTGCCGACGACCACAACGGACATATTGCCGGGAACGTACCATTTTTTATAATATCCCTCGAGAAGGGCTTTATCCGCGTTTTTTATTATATCTACGGAGCCTATCGGGTCTCTGTCGGGATAAAGCGAGCCTGCAAGCAGGTATTTTCTCGACTGAGAGCTTATGCGCTTGCGCAGGTCGCTGCGCATACGCCATTCCTCTATTATAACGCCTTTTTCGCTTTCGATGTCCGCTTCGTTAAAAAGTATGCCGTCGGCCCAGTCCCTCATGACAGCGAAGGCCTTTTCCAGCAGCGCCCGGTCCGAAGCCGGAACGGTAAGCTGGTAATTGGTATTTTCCGACGACGTGTAGGCGTTGCTGTCCTTGCCGAAAACGAGGCCCGCGTCCTCCATATATTTTATCACGCTGTTGCCGGGGAAGTTTTTAGTCCCGTTAAAAGCCATGTGCTCCACAAAATGGGCTATTCCAAGCTCTTTATCAGTCTCGTTAAGGGAGCCGCTGCGCACGTTAAGGCGGAACTCCACCTTATCGGAGGGAAAATCGTTGCTGCGTATATAGTAAGTAAGCCCGTTGTCAAGGCGGCCCGTAACGATTTTATCGCTGAAAGGAATGGAATCCGCCGCGTAAACGGCCGCCGAAATCAATGCGAGCTGAAAAGCCGTTAAAATAAAGAGAAGCAGTTTTTTCAGAGCGATCGTCATTTTCATAAAACCCCATATTTATTCATTTTTCATCAAGTCTGAAATTAAGAGAAACCACCATGCCGACTTTCACCGGCCTGCCGTCCTTTTTTGCCGGGCTGAACCGCCAGGCGGCCACGGCGGTAAGGGCGGAATTTTCAAAAACGTTTTCGGGCACGGCCTTGATCACCTTAGGTTCTGCCACCCGGCCTTTTTCATCAAGAACGAAGCTCACCGTTACCGAGCCTTCTATCCTCATTTTTCTGGCGTATTCGGGATATTTAGGCCTGGCGCTTTTTATGGATTTAGGCCTGCCGTCTACCTCTTTAAGAGAATACACCCCGTCGGCTCCCCCGCTTGAAGCTGCGGAACCCTGGCCGGAGCCTCCTCCTGCTCCCGTGCCCGTCTGCTTGCCTTTGGCCGATACGGCGGCGGATGCGGCTTCGGCCGTTTCCGCGCCATTCTCATCCTTTACGGCGGTCTTATCAGCGGATGTTTTTTCCGGCTCTTTATTATCCGCGGCGGCTTCGGCCGTTTTCTCCGCTTCCTGCGGAGGCTTATTTTCCGCCGGTTGTTTTAAAGACGCTTCCTTTACCGCCGGGGGCGTTTTTTTCACAGGCTTTTCAGGCTTTTCGGCCTTTTCGGCGCGGTCCCGGTTCTTTTTTCTGTCAGGCTCCTTCGCGCGTTTTGCAGACGCCGCCTTTTCCGCCCGGCTTTTTTCCGCCCCGGTTCTCGCGGCGGAATTTATATCGGCGCTCGCCGTCTCTATGCCTTTAGCGGCTTTACCCGCCCCCGGGTCCGCGTGAATAACGGACATGGAAAGAACGAGCTTTTCGCCGTCCTCCTTTTTATAGACCGCGTGCCCCAGCCACAGGAAAGCCCCCGCAAGGGCTACGTGCAGGATAACGGACTGCAAAAGCGCCTTTTTCATAGCGTTATTTTATCTCCGTTTTAAGGCTTACCTTTTCAAACCCTTTGGAGTTCAGAATCCCCATAAGAGCCGCAAACGGCTGTATTTCCGCGCTTTTATCCGCCCACACGCTTATAGCGTCGCTTTTCGGGTCGAGCTTTGCAAGAACCTCTTTTATGCCTTCAAGGTCGGTTTTTCTGTTTTCATAATAATATTCGCCTTCGGCGCTTATGGTTATCACGACGGGCTCCTCCCCGCGCTCCGTACCGGAGGCGGCTTCCGGCAGCTTTACCGGTATGGCCCCGGTTTTTATAAAGGTGGCCGTGGCAAGCACTATCGTAAGCAGCACCAGCATAATGTCGATAAAAGGCACTACGTTTATGGAATCAAAGCTTTTTTCTCTCAAGCTCCGCCTCCTTTACGAGAATCAGCTCGTTTACCTTTCTGTGCAGAAAGTTATAGAGAATAATAGCGGGAATGGCCGTAACAAGCCCGGCGGCGGTGGCTTTAAGGGCGAGGGCAAGCCCCGTCATTATGCCGCTTACGTCCACTCCGCCGCCTTCGCCCATGACGTAAAAGGTAAACATTATCCCTAAAACGGTGCCGAGAAGCCCCACATAGGGCGCGTTGCTGCCTATCGTGGCTATTATGTGCAGCCTTCGGGTAAGATCCAGCTCGTAAAGCTCCAGACTGTCGTAATCGCCGGGATTAACGCGCTTATAAAACCTGCACCGCTCTATGGCCACAGCCACGGCTATAACGCTCATAATCCCCAGCACGGCGATAATGCCGTAATCGATAAGATATTTAGAAGCCAATTCAGCGCCTCCGTCCGTTATTAAGTATTAAAACCGCCGCAAGACCGTAAATTCCGGTTAAGAGTATGATAAAAGACGCGCCGTACGGCGGGCGGCGGTTCCCCGATCTTACCGAAATTATAAAATAGGCCGCCGCGAGAATAAGAGAAAAAACGAAAGCCGCCGCGGGCTTTTCGCTTAAAGATGCCTTCAGAGGAAAAGAAGGCGCGTTTTTATCGTCGTATATATAAAAAGGAAAAATCACGTGGAAAACGGCCTTCATGCCGCTTTTCATGCTGTCATCCGACAGGGACGAATAAACGGCCCTTTCCGTAAAATCCCAGCCGGCGGCGCTTACGCGCTCCGTGGAGCCGTCCGAAACCTTTGCGGTAATATAGAGAGGGTCGGCGCTTATCCTCAGCGTGTCCGCGTAAGGGTTATAATTTCCGGCAGGCACCTTTCTTACGGAATAATCCTCTTTCATAAGGGCGTATATGCCGCCCTCCCTCGTTATTATAAAGCAATAATACCTTACACCCGGCTTTTCGTTCGCATATATATGCACGATCTCCCCGTTTTCCGGGCCGAAACCCGTTTTAACGACCTCAGGACGGCCCTCCGCCTGATAGACCCTGAAAAGAAATCCGGACGAATCCGCAACAAAATATCCGTAATCCGTCTGCTTGCGGGGGTCGGTATTCCCGCCTATGACCTTCGCCGGGAATACGAAGCCCTTTTCCCTGAGAGCGCCTGTAAAAAGCTCCGATTTTTCCTCGTCAGTTTCGATGGAGGAAGCGTTTATAAATTCCATGCGTTCCTTTATCCTGAAAAGCTCCCCCGGAAACTCCAGCGAGGCGGAATCGCTTTTAGTATCGTAAAGCGGGTAAAGACCTATCCTTGTGCCGGAGTGGTTTATGTCCGACGGGCGCACGCTTATAAAATCCGTTTCCTTCTGGACGGTTTCAAAAGGAACGAAAACTCCTCCGATAATATCCGGATATTCGCCTTTCATCTGAAGATCGCGGTAATAAACGAACGGGGCCAGCTTCTTAAATTCGTTAAGGTCGTAAATATTTCCCACCCTGTCGCAGTAAGAAGTGTCTTTCCCGCTTTTAATCATAATAAAATCCTCTATCACCGGGCTGAAAAACACGTTCGGCGCATAGGGCTTTTTAACGGCGGCTATCCCGTAGAAATAGGGCATAAAATACGCGAAAGACATAACGCCTATCATTATGACGGCAAATCCTGACAAAACCCTCATCTGCCGCCTCCCGCCCTGTAACCGGACGCCGGATAAAAAACCGAGGCTAAAGACAGCAGCGCAGGCGCAAAAGCGATAAAAGCTCCCCAGCAAGACGGGCGGTAAACCGAAACCCCGAAAAACGCCGCGCCTCCGCAAAGCAGCAGGGCTAACCCGGCCCTGCCTCCCCAGGAAGGCTCCAAAGCGACGGAAGCGGCCGCGGAATATAGAAAGACCGAAAAAAACAGGCTGTATATCATTACGGACGGTATCCTGCCCCATAAATCGTAAGGAAAGAAAAAAGACGCCGACAGCATAACGCCCGCCGTGTCGAACAGCCACAGAAAGCATACGGATGAAAGGCCGAAAAGCAGCATATAAAGGAGGGTAAGGTCTTCATTCTGAGGCAGATGGCAGGATATGCGGAAACGCCTGCCGGAGGACTCCGGATAAAACTGCAAAAAACCCAGTATAAAGGCGGAAGCGGCAAGGGGAACGGATATCCTGTCGAAGAAAAAGGCGTTCCTCTCTATAATATCCAGCCATAAAAGAGCCGGTTCCTGCATTATAAAGCCCACCCTGACCCTGAAATACGAATACAGAAGCACCGCGGCGTTTACGGCGAAAGCCGCCGCGAGAGCCCGGCGGAGCTTTATGCCTTCTTTATAAAAAATGCTTTTCATTATCAGCTCCAAGCCTAATATTTGCCCGTTACGGCGATAAAGGCGTCTTCTAGAGAAACGTCTCTCTGATAAAAATCGCCGCTCCCCATTCTGCCGGAGAAAAACTCCCCCGCCTTTTCGGGAGGCACGGAACATATTATATCTACGGAATCGTTATTAACCGACACATCCATAACCGAAGGGTCGCCTTCTATGAGCCTGCGGTCCGAACCGGCCGGAAACCGGTAGCAGTAAATGTCTTTTTTTATGTCGCCGAGAGGGGCGGCCTTTACCACCTCGCCCTTATTTATTATCACGGCGTAATCGACGAACCTTTCAAGATCCTGCACTATGTGGGAAGTTATGAGAACGGTTTTGCCGCCTTCTCTTACGAACTCGTTAAGGCGGTCTATAAAAAGCCTTCTGTATCCGGCGTCAAGCCCCATCGAAAAATCGTCGAGGATAAGAACTTCCGCCCCTTGAGCCATAAGGGCGGCAAGCACCACCTGCGAACGCTGGCCGCAGGACATATTTTTTATCTTCCTGCTTTCGGGAAGCCCCAGCTTTTCCATAAAATATCTGAAAATCCCGCCGTCCCACCGCGGATAAAAGCTTTTATAAAACTTTTCCGTCTGGGCGATCGTCATAAAGTCGTAGGCGAGATGCCCTTCGTGAAGGAGCCCGGTTCTGCGCTTTGTTTCCGGGGACATACGCGAAACATCCTCTCCGAAAACGCGGCACACTCCCCCGGAAGGCTTGAGAAAGCCCATAACGATATTTATGGTGGTGGTTTTACCCGCGCCGTTTTTTCCGAGAAGGCCGTACACCCTGCCTTTTTCCATACTGAAGCTGACGCCTTTGAGCGCTTTGGCGCTTCCGTAGGAATGTTCGAGATTTTCGACGGATATTACCGTATCCGCGTCAGAATTCATATTTTACTCCGAACCACGCCTGTATGCCCAATTCGTAATCGGTATTCGACGCCGCGTAGTATTTTTTTCCTATTTTGTTTTTGGTGTTGAGGAGGTTGTAAACCTCCGCCTGAACGGTTATTTTATGGCCGAACCATACGGGCTGTATCCATTCGAGGCCCATATCCACCGTAAAATTGTTTCCATATTCCACGTCTTCGTAAGCCGACGTGGTGGCGGTTACGGTGCTTCCGGTAACGGGGTCTACGTAAGTGTATCCGTAGCTGTCGTCGTATATCTGTTCCACCGCCTTGTAGGGCGACTTATATTTAAGCATGAGCGAAACGCGGAGACGGTCGAAAAAAAGCCCGGTATAAGCCAGATTTACCGTAACAGGCCTGCTGAAATTGTCCTTGGGGAGCTGCCACGCGTATATTTGCCTGCCGTTGTAATATATTACGTTGTCCATATCCTCCAGGTCGAAGGAATCTTCGTAAGTATTGTTGGAAGTCTCCGACATCTGCCACGTCAGGTTCGCCATTACCCGGTGGCTTCCCCAGCTTTTGGTCCACTTAAGCTGCACAGAGCGGTAAGTGCTTTTGCCGTTATTGTTAAAGGAATAATACATTACGCCGTCTTCGGCCAGCCTGCTCCTTGAAAGAGCCACCATATCCCTGCTGTGGCGCTCAAGATATTTAAGGTCCACATAGCTGCCGAATATCCTTTGGGTAACGCCCCCCATATATTCGTCGGAATAGGGAGTCCTCAGCCCGGAATAATTATAGGAGGATTTTGAGCCGTCGGAGCTGACGCTCCAGGGCTGGACCACGTTGTTATATGTCCAGCGCTTTTCCGTGTAGGAAGGGGCCCGGCCCTCCCGCAGCTTGTATGCAAGCAGTGGGGCGGAATAATATCTGTTGTACCCGCCCGTAAGTATAGTAAGGCCGTTGCCGAATATATCCGCGCTTATCTGGGTTCTCGGAGCGGCGTTAAAATTTTTCATATAGTCGTCGTAGCTTAGCCGCGCCCCGGCCCTCAGCTCAAAGCGGAATATTTTATATTTATCCTCTATATAAGCGGAGGCCGCGTTGACAAGGGCGTTCACGTCGGAAGCGGGCGTTACGGTACGTCTTGAAAAATACTGGTCCCCGTCCACGCAGTCGAAAGCGTCCGTGCAGATAACGTCCGGGGAGCGGGTGGCGTCCATATACGTGGCGGAATCCTTCAGCCTTCTGTAACGGCCCTGAACGAAAGAATAGGAAGCGCCGTAGCTTACGTTGTGTTCGCCGAAAAATTCCAGCGGTTTTATATCGTGGTCGAAGGAAATTTTTACGCTCTGCTCCTCCTTATCTATGCTGCCGAAGCCTCCTTCCATGCTCAGATCGTTATCGGCGCCGGAATATATCCCCCAGGGCTTATAGCTGGTCGTAGCCCACGATCTGTAAGAATCGGGAGCCCTTTTGCTGTTTTCCGACCAGGAATAATCCAGATGGGCCTTTATCTTATGGCCGCCGAACTCGTTTACGTAATTAGCCGAACCAAAATAGCCTCCCCCTTTGATGCGGAATTCGCTGTCCTTAGTGTTTTTCAAAAAATACTGGTTATTATGGGGAGAGTACGAAAAAGACGTGTCTATATAGCTGGAGCCGCTGATATTATACATACCTTTAAGATAGTACGTTTCTGAAAGCCTGCTTTGATTTTCCCAGCCCTGGAAAAACCTTACCGGCAGCACGGACCAGTTTCTGTTATAGCTGAGCAGAACCCCGCCCCTGTCCGTTACGGGTATGTCGAGAGCCGCGCTCAGAAAATGCTTTTCAAAACGCAGCTGCTTGCCCATATCCCCGCCGTCGAAAGACGCTTTATCCTCATCGCTCACAAAAAAATGCGTAAGAGGGTCCCCCGTTCCCTTATAAGAGAAATTTCCGCCCAGTTTAGTGCCGGGCTTCCTCGTATGCACGTCCACAACGCCGCCGGTAAACCCGTCGTAAGCGGCGGACACGTTGCTGTCGTACACGGTTATATCTTCCACAAGCCACGAATTTATAAAAAACTTCTGCGGGTCCCCCGCCACGTCGTTCGCCAGGTTGGGATTGTCGGAAGCAGGGTCCAGAAGGCTGGAATTGCTCATGCCGTCGATAAGGAACAGATTGTCGTAATAAGCCGCGCCGGATATGGATATTTTCGCCGGGCTTATTTCCCCGGCGCTTTCCGCGCTTCTGTAATCCTCGCTGAACTGGACCCCGGGAGCTACGGTGAGAATATCCGTAATGCCGCCGTTGCCGGAAGGCACGTTTTCTATTATTTCCCTCGGTATTTCCGTTTTGCCCGGGGTTTTGCCTTCGTTTATGGTCTCCACAACATCCATATCTTCCATGATAAAAACGTCTTCAAGGCCGTCCGCTCCGGAGTTTTCCTCCTCACCCGCGGCGGGCTGGGAAGGGCTTTCCTCCGCCCTTACAGAAGACGCCGGAGAAAGTAAAAAAGACGCGCTTATAAACAAAAAAAATAAAAACCTGAAATAAGCTGCCATGAAAAATTAAAACCCCGGTAAAAATTAAAGAAAGGGGGAGGGGAGAGCCTTTCTCCCCTCCCGGCCGCAATAAAAAGTGTCAGTCTTTATAAAACGGCGTAAGGTCTTCCGTATCCGGTTTGCCGTCCCCGTCTATATCGTCGTCAAGAACGTAGCCGAATTTGTCGATGTCGGCCTGAGTCGCCCAGGGAGCGAAGAAATCAGGCTTGCCGTCCTTATCGAAATCGGACACGGCTATATAGCCGTTGCTGCTGTCCACCTTATACGAGGTAAGCCCCTCGGCTATTGTTCTTACTCCGTCGTGCCTGTCGGCAGTGTTGGAAAGCAGGGACATGGTTTTTTCATAAGCCTCGTCCACAAAGTCAAGCGCCGTATATTTCTCGATTATATCCAGAGCCTTTTCCTTTCTGTCGGACTGGCTGTTTATCAGATCAAGCGGTTTTTCCGCACTGACAAGCGCGGCGCGGGCGCCGTCGTAATCGAACATGGCTTCGTAAACGCCCGCGATATCCCGGAAGCGGGAAACGGACGTTTTATAGTAATCCTCACTCGCGGCGCTTTCATACATGGAAACAAGCCTGCTCTCCGCCTTCGCAAGAAGATCGCGGGCCGTCGCAGCGTAATCGGGCCGTTCCATAACTACCGCGTCGTAGGCGCGAAAAACATCCAGGCTGAAAAGATGGCCTTCCGGAGCGGAAGCTATAAGGGACATACCCGCCGATTCGCCGTACCATTTCTCATACAGATCGCCGAAGCCGAATTCCCTGGCATAGTAAGCGAGAGCGGAGCAGTTAAGGTATTTGACAAAATTATCGGACAGATTATCGTTAAAACTTTTGGCGGCTTCAAGCACTTCCCTGGCTTTATCCTTATCCCCCAGTTTATCGTAGTAATAAGCCACCGCCGTGTATCCGTCTCTTGAGTATTTGCCGGTATAACCGCTGAAAGTGCTCATTTTATCGGTTTTTGCCTGGCTTTCCGTAAAGTCGCTGAAAATAAAATTAATTCCGCTGGGCTCCGGCCTGGTGAGCTGATAGGCGGCGGCGTCCTTAACTTTGCCGTAAGCGTAGTCGAGAGCCTGGCGGGCAAGGTCGTTATTTCCCGCCTCGATAGCCTGCCTGGCCATTCCCCCCGTTTTATAGGAAGCCGTGCCGACAAAAGCGTAAACAAGCTGTTTGCTGCCCACCACGTTGGAATAGGTTTCGTCGACGGGAGAAATGCTTTCATAAAGATTTTTAGCGTCGTCGAAGGAAGAACCTGCGGCCGTGCTGAACATTATATCGGCAACGACGTCGCCCTTCGTCCTTTTGCCCGAAGCGTCGCTGCCCATTTTATCAAGAAGCGCGCTGCCCGACTCAGGGCTGATAAGCAAATAAGCGCCTACCGCCCCGTATTTGAGCTGGGTCCTCAATCCGGAGGCCAGCCCGGCGGGATAGCCTGCGGCTTCTTCCTTCGCTACTACGGACAGAATCTTATCGTATATCTTAAGCGCTTCAGCCTGCGCCTGCTCTTTATAGGAAGCGTCGGCGGCGGCCGCTTCGGCGTAAAACATCATGGCGTGGGAATAATACATAACGGCGGAATTAGCCACGGTATTCATGGTACTCTTAATGCCCGCGTCATAATATTTGTTATAATATTCGCCTGTGGAATCGGTAAAAACGGGAAGAAGGTTCATCAGCGCCCGTATATCGCCGGAATCCAGATATTCTTTGAGTATGCTTGTGCTTGAAGTATAAGCACCCATTTTGGACAGAAGCTGCCCAAAAACGGTCTGCGGCTTGGAAGCGGCGTTTATCAAATCCCCGGTAATAAGCTTATTCACTTCCAGAAACTTATCGGCGGCCCCGCTTTGTGAAAAAGCTCCCGCTACCGACACGTATATATTGATAAAATCGGCGTCTACCGTAAAACCGCCGTTTCTTATGGATTCAAGCTCGCCGTAGGCTTTCTGGGCATACTCAAGGCCCGTGTTCCTGTCGCTTAGAGAGGCGCCTTCGGATATTCTGACGTGAGCCTTCGCCCTGTTAAGGGAGCTTCTTACATACACGTCCGCAAAGGTTTCGGCTTTATCTATAAGGTTGAATTTCGCATAAGTCCTTATTATGTTAAGATATATATCGTCGTTTACGCTGTCGTTGAGCACCCTGGCCGTAAGGGAGCGCGCTTTATAGTTTCTGTCGGCGTCGGAGTTGAAATAATATTCCAGACGTTTTTGATTATCCCCGCCTAAAGGCTCGGAAAGAGGAACGCTGGCTATGTAAACGTCCTCGCTGATCATTTTATCGAGAATATTTTTAAGCTCCTCCCCGGCGGAAGCGAAAAGCGCGCCCAAATTCGCCTGAAAAACCGCGCTTTCAGTATCGAAAGTGGCGTACTGTCCCAGAGAAGCGTCGTATGAAGCTATATATCTTGCTATCTGGTTTACCGTAAATTCGTTAAGGGGGATAACGGCGCCGGCGAAGGTTTTAAGAGAACCGGCGAGAAAGCCTATATTGGAGACAGCGTTGGCCGAAAGGGCGGAAACCTCCGTCCCCAGAAGGGACGCGTAGGACTTTAAAAACATATTCGTCAGCTCGTATGAGGAAATGCTCTCCACAAGGCCCGCTATATTTTCCGAGCTCATGGACGCAAAGGCCTGGGCGGCCGCTTTCATTTCCGCTGCGGAAGCCGCGTCGGAAGCGAAAATCTCACTTAAAACGGCGTCGCTGGAGAACCCCCCCCCGTTTTTAGCGACAGCCCCGGCTATTTTTCCGATAGGGTCGTCTCCGCCTATCGCCATGGCCGCTTTCACTACTAAAAACGCCTGTTTTAAAATCTCGCCGCTGCTTTCAGGATCAGCCTGAATATCGGCAGGGTTAAGCCCCAATGCGGAAGCTAGAACTTCAGCCGCTTCATCCGCCGTATGGCCGGAGTCCATAAGGGATTTCATAAGCGAAGTAAGAGGCGTTACATTTACGCCGGAATAATTCCCGTCCGCCCCGGCGGCGAAGGCGTCGGCGGGAGACGTAAGGGATATGCCGGAATAATTTATACCGTAGGCCGTATCCGTCCCGCCGGTCGATTTAATGTGATATCCGGAAAGATCGGCGGAATTGGAAACTGTCATGGAAAAGGTGCCGTCCTGGGCGCTCCACGCCTGACAGACCGAATTGAAATTAACGCCGCAGAAATTGGCGGTCTCCCCGGACGGGGAAATGAGCGTAAGCCTGGCCTCCTCTATGGCCGGGTCGCTTATTTTGCCGGATATGGTAACGGCGGACGAAGGAACGACGCCGCCGGAACCGCCGCCCGAGCTGCTTGAACAGGCCGTCACAGCGGCCAGCGCCGCGGCAAGCATAAGATACTTCCTCATATAACCTCCATTAAATAAAAATCGTTTATGTTAAAAATAACTGACACGTATTACAGCTAACGATAATCAATGTCAATAAATTTTTGATTATAAATATCAATAAGCATACGGCACGTTAAGCAAAACAACGCATAATTAAATAATAATTATAATTTTACCGCGGAGCTTAAATTTTAAAGAAATCCGGCGTTTTGATTTGATTTTACATAAAAAGAGATCACGAACGAACGTTCCGGAAAAAAACGCGCCTTTTCCGCGGCGGCTTTCGCAGCCCTTTCCTTTGCCTGCCCGTAATATGAGCCGCAAACCATGCCGTAAACCGATGATAATATTTAAAAAAAGAGTACCGGGAAGGGCCGGGGCCGCGCTTATGCGGGGAGGGGCGGCAAAGGGCAGCCAAAGATAGCGCCGCGTTATAATTGCCGGCGGCTTATAAAGAGCGCCGCTTCTCCGGGCGCGTCGCCATGCCGGACGGCGCGGCAGTCCGTAAAAGCCGGTAAAAGATAATTCCGGCGTTTTTCCGGGAAAGTATATAAAAAGGCTTTTTATTTATCTTTAAGCGCGTCCAGGGAAACGTGGCTGTAATAATCCTCCCCGTTAAAGGATTTCGCCACGATCTCTTTTCTTTCCATAAGATATTTGAGGCAGATCTCCGTTTCCCCCGCGCTTACGCCGAACACCCCGGCAATATCCCCCACGGTGCATGGGCGCAGCTTTAAAAGGGCCGTTATCCTTTCGTAAAGGCGGCCGTTATTATAAACCCCGTTTTTAACTCCGCTGAAACTGCCGGTTATTTCCGCCGGGATCCCTTTAGAGACAAGGTACTCCGCGGCTTTTTCCAGGGCTTTTCTGCTTACCGGCCTGGCGCCGCTTCCGGCCGGGGGCCTCGTTACTGTGCCTAGCTGTAATTTCGTAATACGCACATCATGGAAAAGGGACGCCAGATCGAACATATCCTTTTCCGAATCGTTTATACCCTCGCATAAAAGCACCTCGAGAAGCAGCGTGCCTTTATAAGCGTTGCAGAATTTTACTAGGTTTATCTTAATATCCAGAGGGATAAGGTCTTTATGGATCCTGTCTATTTTCCTCATGGTTTCGGCCATTACCGCGTCCAGGCTGGGAACGACTATATCGAACCTCAAAAGGGTGTCGAACACGTCCCTGTCGAACAGCATGGAGGAATTTGTAAGAATGGCCACGGGCTTTCCCGCCGAGTATTCCCTTATACCGTCCAGAATATAGCCCAGCCTGGAATTCAGCGTAGGTTCCCCGGCTCCCGTAACGGTTATAACGTCCGTAATATCCCTGAATTTTTCAAAATTATCCCTGAATTCGGATATTATATCGTCGGCGGGCGAATATTCCGACCGTTTGAGGGTCATCATCTTCGTCCTTCCGGCCTCGCAGTATATGCAGTCCATAGAGCATATTTTGGAAGGCACCACGTTTACGCCGAGAGAACGCCCAAGCCTTCTGGAGGGAGCCGGGCCGAACAAGTATTTTAAATTTTCCATTCAAGTTCTCCTTAATTTGTCCGATATAAAATGCGTATGGAAAGCAGACGAAAAACCATAGACGCAATTTTGGAAGAGTTTTTAAAAAGCGAAGTAGCCGCCACCGACCAGCGGATAATGTCCATACGCAGTTTTATGGAAGCTCTCCAAAAAGAGGTGGCCGCCTATACCGCCTCCCCCGCCGGCGAAACAAGCCCGGTGGGACGCGCGACCCTGGCCAAGCTGATAGACGATATGGCCGACATTTACAGCCAGGAGCTTTCACAACTGGCCGTAAAAAGAAACCGGATATACGCTCACCTTACCTCCGTGCATATAGCCGCGTGCAACGGCGAATCCGCCAGAAGCAAGGGCTTTTACCTTAACTGACGTTCCCGGCCGTCCTGCCGTGCCAGGCTTTGATCTCCCCGGCCTCTTTCTCCAGTTCGCAGAATGTTCCCGCGTAATCGTAGGCGGCCCCGGTTTTCGCGCCGCTTTCTATCATGCGGCATAATTCCGCCAGACGGTCGAAGCCCAGATTGGCGGCGGAGCCTTTCAGCTTATGGCCGGAAACCTGCATGGCCTCCATATCCCCGGCTTTAACGGCCGAAGCTATATTCCCCACGGCTTCGTCAAGGGATTCGGCGAACATATCGAGCAGCATCCGCATGGACTGCATATCTATGCCTATGGCCGCCGCCGCTTTCTCCGCATCGTAATCCTTCATTAAGCTCCCCCGCATATCCGTTTGCTTTAACGTACCATTTTTCCGCAGGTCAAATCAAGGAAAGTTATACGCCTACATGCCCCGGCGGGGATAAAAAATGCCGGTAACGCCGGTAACGGCGGGAGCAGGCGCTTCCGTTCAGTGAAAAACCCCGCGCGCATAATCCCGGCAGACAAACGCCCCGCCAGTTTTGGAGCAAGCTTGGATCAGAAAAACGGGAGCGGACCTATTTATTTCCGCTCGTTTTAGAGCAAGCTCGGAATAGAAAGTCTGCACTGATAAAGCAGACGTTTTCTGTCCACCAACGTCTGCAACAAAAACGGGACGTGTTCAATTTGATCACGTCGTTTTCTGTCCACCAGCGTCTGCTTCGGCCAAGGCGGCGAAAGGGTTTTTATAATAGAGCGACTTGTGCCCGGCAATAAAGGAGCTTGCCCGGAGCGTTCGGCAAGCCGCTGTCTGAATGGGGCTTTTGCCCCATGAGTTCGGCTTGCCGCTCAGGGGAAGATCCTTTATGTATTGACGGCACGGAGCAATATTTTAAAATCCCTTGCGCCGTGTTCAACCTTAACACCAATAAGGCAGATGTTTTACAGCAAGCTCGGAATAGAAAAGCGGGACGCGCAATACTTATCGCGCATCGCTTTCTATCCACCAACATTTGCATTTATCAGGCAAATGTTTTCTATCCGCCAGCGTCCGCTTCGGCCAAGGCGGCGGAAGGGTTTTTATAATAGAGCGGCTTGTGCCCGGCAGTAAAGGAGCTTGCCCGGAGCGTTCGGCAAGCCGCCGTCTGAACGGGGGCTTTTGCCCCATGAATCCGGCCTGCCCCGGGGGAAGCTCCTTTATCTATTGACGGCACTCAAGCAATATTTTAAAAACCCTTGCGCCGCGTTCGGCATCGGCATCAATAAAACAAATATTTCGCAGCCGCCTTGGGAGCCGGACCCGTACACCGGGGAAAGGGCGCATAGAGATAAGTTATTGTGGACAAACGGCGCGGCCCGTTTTAAAATCTTACGAAAAAACAATAACGGAGCGCGGCAGTTGAAGATAACGGAAATAAATTTCAGCATAAAGAATATAGCCGTATTCGCCGGGCTGGTCGTGCTGGCGTCTATGATATATAAAACCGGGGACATAATACTTATGTTCCTCGCCTCGGTCTTAATAGCCTATATCCTTAACCCGGTAGTGAACTTTTTTGAGCGGCTGCGCGTCGGCCGTACGTTGGGAGTGTTCATACTGGTGCTTATTACCGGGGCGGTTCTGCTTCTGCTGCTGGGGCTGGTGCTGCCCGTAATAATAGAAGACACGGTATATTTCCTCAACAACGTGCCGGACTATGTGAGCCGCTTTTTCGCCTTTACGGAAAAAGTCCTTACCCGCCTTGGGGTGGAAGTATCCCTGGAAAGCGTCAGAGCGTTCATAATAGAACGTATCGGCATGATAACCAAATACGCCCTGAACACCGTAACTACGGCGGCGGCCTCCGTAAAAGGTATAGTAATGCTTATTTTAAACCTTGTGCTTATACCGGTTCTGGTATTTTTCCTGCTTAAAGATTTTCCCAAGGTGAAAGAATTTACCAACGCTCTCGTCGAGCGCCTTCACCTCCAGACCTTTATGGCTCATCTGGCCGAATTTGAAACGCTTATCGGAAGGTACTTCCGAGGGATGTTTTTCGTCGGGCTGGTGCTTAGCGCCCTTTACATAACGGTGCTTCTCATAATAGGCGTAAAGGGGGCCGTGCTTCTCGGTCTGCTTACAGGCATGGGCGGCATGATACCCTACGTTGGCTTCACGGTGGGGATAATAGTATCCGTGACCCTTGCCGCCGTGCAGTTTCAGGATTTTATGCACCCGCTCTACGTCGTGCTTGGCTTTACCGTTGTACAGATCCTTGAAAGCACGGTGATAACCCCGAAAATAGTAGGCGACAGCATGGGCCTTAATCCGGTGCTGGTGATCTTCGCCCTGATGATGGGCGGGGCCCTTTTCGGGCTTATAGGCATGATAATAGCCCTTCCCATAGCGGCCTTTATAAAAATAATGCTCAATAAGTATTTTTTCAAAAAAGAACCGGAAGGGGAAAACGCAGGGCCGGAAACGAACGGCGGCAAAGATCGCGACGACAACGACGTTAAAAAAATATAGATATTATCAAATAAGTTCTTGTATAATCTATAACAATATTCTATATTTCTGTAAGTCAGAACAAGAGGAGAGGTTTATTATGGTTTTTAAGCCCAACGTCAAGTCCATACAATCGGTACATCACGCGCTGCAGCTTTTCGAGGTATTCAGGACAAGCTACAAACAGGAAGAATTCGGCGTTACGGAGCTTTCAAAAACCTTAGGGCTCCACAAAAACAACGTTTTCAGGCTTCTCGCCACCCTCTCCTCCTGCGGCTATATAGAGCAGAACCCGGCTACGGAAAACTACCGGCTGGGTATCGGCATATTTAACCTTGGGCAGAAATTTATAAATAAACTGGGCTTTTTAAAACTGGCCCGGCCTTTTATGGAAAAAATCGTTACGGAAGTCCGGGAAGCCGTCTATATAGGCATACTGCGGGACGGCAACGTTATATATCTTGATATTGTGGAGGCGGACCATCCCGTGCGCGTGGTTTCAAGGGTGGGAAAAGACGTTCCCGCCTACTGCACCGCCATAGGCAAAGTGCAGCTTGCCTACTCCTCCGAGGAAGAGACTAACCGCATATACATGGGGGCCAGGCTCAAAAAATACACGGAATACACCATAACATCCCTGCCGGAGCTTAAAAAGCACCTTAAAGAAGTCGCCGTAAACGATTACGCCATAGACAACCAGGAATTTGAAAAAGAAGTCCGCTGTATGGCCGTGCCCGTAAAAGACTATCTTGGCGTGCCCGTAGCCGCCATAAGCGTGGCAGGCCCCACTTACAGAATGAGCGAAGAACGCCTTATGGACGAAATACTGCCTGTGGCCCGCAAATACGCCAGAGAAATATCGAAGCGCCTGGGATACCAGAGCTGAAAAGGAACGCCCCCTCCGGAAAGGACGCGGTCATAGGGGATCTTACGCGCATACCGGGGGTAGGCAAAAGCATAGCGCAGGATCTGTACGATATGGGCTTCCGCTCGGCGGAGGAGCTGAAAAACGCTTCCCCCGCAAAGATGTATGAAGACCTGTGCGTCCTTAAAGCCGCCCGTGCGGATATGTGTATGCTTTACGTTTTCCGGTGCGCCGTTTATTTTATAACGGAGCAAAAGCACGACCCGGAGTTGCTTAAATGGTGGAGCTGGAAAGAAAAGAAATACATATCCTAAAAAAATATGCGCAGAAAAGACAAAGAAATAACCGATAAAAAAATAATCGAAAAAATTTTAACCGCTTCCGGCTTTGTGCGTCTCGGTTTTTTCCGGAACGGAAAGCCGGGGATAAAGCCCGCCGTTATTAAAGCTCTGCGGCCCGGCGGCTTTTCGGTAAGCGAAAGCGGCTTTTCAGGCCCGGCGTCCTTTCAGGCGGATATATGCGCCGGTATAAGGGAAGGCGCCGCAATATGCTCCTATTCCACAAAATATATGTCCCTTTACGGAACGGGGCGGCTCGAAAACGGGGAATTTTTTACGGAGACCGTGTCCGCTAAAGCATCCGCCATGACGGAAGCGGAGATCGCGCCTTACGCCGGGGCTTCCCGCTTTGCGGAAAGCCTTTCCTCCATACCAGCAGGTATTAGGGACATAAGGCTAGGAATCCCCTGCGGGGAGGAAATATACATAGTCCCCGTAAATCACGCGGAGATCAACGGGGCAGTTTATTTCCACTCTGCCGCGGAAGGGCGTAAAACGGAGCTTCTGCGAGAAAATCCCGAAATAATAATCGAGGCGGAGGCCGTTGACCCGGATAAAGGCGGGATAAGCTGGGCCTTATGGGAAGCGTCCGCCAGCGCAGTAACCCGCCCGGAGGAAAAAACCGCCGCCATGACGGCCATAGCCTGTAAATTCAGCGGGGGATATTACGAATTTACCCCCGAATCCCTTAAACGGGTGGAAATAGTAAGGCTGGATATAAAAGCTCCGCAGAGGATATAAAAGCAGACTTACTTTAAGATTTTCTTCTCTGATTGCCGCCGCTTTGCAGCTCCTGAAACCATGCGCCGCCTCACGGCGTTATTTTTAATTTCAAATATACTTTCACTTTAATGCGCGTTACGCCCGGGTACACACGGCGCGCTTCCGATTATCGGTTGAAATATTCACGCGGCCGTTATATAATTTCAGCCGGATTTCAGCGGCTGTACCTTAACGCAGAAAATCATGGGAAATAATTATAACGGCGGTTTCGCGGCGTAAAAAACGAAACGCGCGTTTGTTTGTTGCCCGTCGTTTAATAACCGGCCCGAAACATCGCGCCGGCGCGCGGCAGAGCGGCTTAAGTCTTCCCCCTCGTATAGCGCCCTGCCCGGCCTTTGCGGCGCGATTCCTTACGCCGGGCGCAAACGGCTCCGTTATAAATATTTCCCCCAGATTTATATTGCTCCGCGTAAAGGCGCCGCCGCAAATATTTTTATATGAGGTGAAGGATGAAAAAAATACGCGTACTATTGCTTGCCGCGGCCATGATCTCCTCGTGTTTTATCTATGGCTGTGAAGATTCGTCGGGAGGCGGAGACGTATCCGGGAACATAATCCCGGGGGGGGAACAACGGCGGGGGCACGGCCTCTGGGAACATCGACGAGCTGTATCCCAACTTTAAAGTAGGGCTGGCCCGGTTCGTAGCGGAGAACGGCACGATAACCCAGGAAGAAAAAACCTTTATCATAGAAAGCCTGGCGGGCATCAGGGCTCTTTTCAATATAGAGCATTTCCGCTCTCAGGTAAGAAGCAACTGGGATACTTTCAACAGCAAGGACGAAGGCTCCTACGTTACATTTGAAGCCGGGTCGGGCAGCGCCAAAAAGACCTATACAGGGGTTTTCGGTCCGACCTATGGAGCACCCGACGGTATTCCCGACGGCGGATGCTACCAAACAAACCAATATTGGCCCGATATAAAGCCATGCGGCTCCTATCTGGGGCATGCTAACGGCGGCCTGTATTATTTTCTCTCCGACAGAGACCAGAACGCCGAAGAATACAGAAATTTCGCCAATTATGAAGCGTCTTTTGCAAAACGCGGATTTAAAGACCTCCTCGACCGGGACAGAATGATGGAGCTATTCGATAAAACCGAATACAATCTGATTTTTACTAAAAAAGAGTTGGGGGCGGCTAAGGAGCTGGCGTCTATAGGCCCTTACAGATATCTTATGGATCTGAACAACGAAACGCTGAAGAACGACCAGATACTGTGGTTTCCAAACAAACACTGGATAAACGACAACTGGGCCGGATACAAACCGGCACTTGTAATGCACGGAATCATGCATAACCTCGGATTTAACCACTATCAAACCACCAGCGATTTTGGGACGAATATCACCGCCGAAACGGCTATTACCCAATATATCGCAAGCGAGCTGCCCAAGCTGATAAACAAACAGGGCGATTACGCGGACGATGCAACCCAGAAGATTTATAATGATTTATTGACCCACTACAAAGCAAAATACGGCGGGTTATAAAAAAACGCCTCCCCCTTGCCGGGGGAGGCGCGCAAAAAACCTGCGCTTAAGAGCCTGATATTATCTCATATCGAAATTATCGTAATGAAGCGTTATTCCGCTTCCGTTTCTACGCAAAGCCTTTTTAAGATAATCGCCGAACGCCGACGGCCCGCAGTACCAGAGGCTGGCGCCGGCAAAATCCCCGGCTTTTTCCCTTATTCCGTCCATATTGAGCCTGCCAGCTGCGGAAGTGTCTATATAATGGAACTTTACCCCGGCTTTGGCGCACAGCTCGTCAAGAAGGGGTTTAAGGGGGCTTTCTCCCCTGGCGCTGAAAAAGAAATCCACAGGCGACGACGCTCCGCCGCAGGCGGCCAGATATTCAAGGCGGGACATGAAGGGCGTAACGCCTATTCCCCCTGCTATCCACACCTGCCGGGGCTTTCCGTCGTCAAAGGTAAAGCTGCCGTAAGCGCCTTCTATAATGACATTTTCTCCCACTTTTATCATGTCCGGGAGTTTTTTTGTAAAATCGCCCAGCTCCTTTATAAGAAAGCGTATTTCTTTCATTTCCTTATCGTAGGAAGCTATGCTGAAAGGATGCGGCTCGCCTCCCGAAGCGAATTTAAGGAAAACATACTGGCCCGCTTTATACCTGAACGCGCCTTCGGGCAGAGCAAGGCTTATATCCAGTATGCCGGTTTTTTTATCGTATTTCATTTTGCTTAACCGGGCGTTGACTCTGCGGCTCCTGCCCGCAAGCTGAAGCAGGTCGAAAACGGCGGCGGCGCTTCCGATAATGAGCATGGCCACAAGAAGCATACTGCCGAAAGAGCCGAACCACTGCCCTTTTATCTGTATGGTGGCCCCGTGGAAAACTATAACGAGAAAAAGCGCGGGGATAATTTTATGAATAAGCCTGAATATATGATACGGTATCTTTTTAAACAGCGAAATAAGCAGAACGGCTATTATTATATAAAAGGCGATTTCCGCCATATCGTTGCCGAAGCCGTAAAGAGCCTTTTCAAACTCGGAATACGGGCTTACGCCGCCGGATTTTATTTTAGGCGGGGCAAGGTTTAAGGCTACAAGAACGGCGGGGCCTTCCTTAACGGCCCAATGTATTATGGAAAACACGAAAGCCCATATACCTATCCATTTGTGGGCGTAATAGGCCTTGTCCAGACCTCCGGCAAAATCGTTTATTCTTGCGGATCTTACGGATAATATCATGCTTATGACCATATAAGCCATAGCGACGGACCCGGTAAGATATAAAAGCTGTTCCTTAATATTCCAGAATCCCGGATTATTTATAACGCTCCGGAAAGACGGCGAAAAAATAAACACCGCCAGGCCGTAAAGCAGCCCGACGAGCCAAAGTTTTTTTACAGTCCCCATAAAAACTCTCCCGTGCAATATATTATGCTCCATAAGACGCGGGTCTTGAAAAAGGGTTACATGAATAAAAACGGTTTAAAACGGGAGCGTCCGGTTGCAGTTGCAAAAAACGGCCGCATTATACGCATACTGGGATAAAAACACGGCGGACGATAAATGCACCCTTTATTTCCGCGCGGCTGAAGACGCAGCTATAATAAACCCCCTGACAGGCGAAGCCGTAAGCGGCGATCTGCAGCTTGGCTGCGGATTAACGGAGCTTCCTCGGGGCGGTTAAGGAAGGCTGCAGGCTCGTCGGCTGGATGTTAGAAAAAGATTATTTTAATATATTGCTCCCTTATCCGGGAACATATGAAATAAACCGGCAGGAACGGTTATCGCCCGTATGGGAGGAAGAGCCGTAACCCGGCCGCGTGAAAAAGAGCGAAAAAAAGCCGGGGAGAAACCCCCGGCGGATTTACTTGTTAAGCTCCTCCAGTATCCTTAAAACCTCCGGCAGAAGCTGCTTTTTCCGGGAAAGTATCCCCGGAAGGAAAAAGGCGTTGTCCGAAAGCCGCTTATAGGAAAAGATATTTTCCCCGGGTTCAAAACCGCTTGTGATAAGCACGCTCTCCTCTTTTATAATATCCGTTACGAGGAGCATCATCCAGTCCAGATTGTTTGCGCTTTTGACGGAAAGAAGCTCCTCCGCCAGGCCGGATTTAACGTTGTCCAGCTCCTGAAGGGTAACGGTTTCCACCTGGCTGATACCTACCCGCACGCCGTATTCCTCAAATATTTTAAAATCGCCGGAAAGGATCTCGCCGGGAGTTCTGGTGGAAAGCCCGTTCGTAGCTGAGAATATGGCCACGCCGTATTCTTTGGCGTCCACGCCGCAAATATCCTGAAGCTCCGAAACGGCGGCGTGATCCTCCATGGTGGTGGTGGGGGATTTCATAATAACGGTGTCGCTCAGTATTCCGCCGAGAAGAAGCATGGCGTATTTCTGCGGTATCTCTATGCCGGAAGCCTTATAAAGCTGATAAACAAGCGTGCAGGTGCTTCCTACGGGTTTAGCGTAAAAATATACCGGATTTACCGTTTTTATCGTGCCCAGCCGGTGGTGGTCTACTATTTCCACAATTTCCGCCGTTTCCGCACCGTCTATGGCCTGGTTCATTTCGTTATGGTCCATAAGAATAAGCTTGCGGCGGTGTTTTTTAAGCATATCCGTGCTTGTGATCACGCCGGCCAGCCTGCCGCTTTCCACAACGGGAAGGGATTTCGCGCCCGACTCCCGGAGCTTGTCGGAAACGGCGTCCAGATAATCGTCCGGCGAGAGAGGCTCCGTTTTCGTCATCAGTTTCCATACGGGCGTGGCCATTTCCACGCAGCGTATCGTCTGGGCGGAATCGAAGGGCGATGCGAATACCCAGCCCTTAAAGCCGTTAAAATCCATATTGCCGTATTCTTCCGGCTTAAGGCCAACGATAACGACGGCGGGATAATTTTTCTTAAAAACGTCCGCCAGGATATTTTTACGGTTTCCGGTGATAAGCACCGTGCCCGCCTCGTCCATAGCGGCAACGTGGGAGTGGAAGGATTCGTAAGCCATGGTGGCCACCACTATGGAAGCCTTGAATTCCTCCCTGTCCCCTTTATTAAGGATGTCGGCCTTAAGGGAGCGTTTAAGAGTGTCGGAACGCAGGGTAAAAACGGGCTTTGCCGCTCTGTCGTCCCGCAGGAAAAGCTCCGAAAGCTCCGATATTCCCGCCATTCCCTTATACACGCCGTCTCCGTCCACTACGGGCGTTACCCGTATGCCGTGCTGCTGTATGAATTTAACAACCTTGGAAACAGGGTCGTCCTCTTTTACGGTAAGAGTTTCCGACGTCATACAGTCGGCCACTTTAGGGTATATGTCCTTCATAAAGGGCGGCACGGCCGCGGCCGCTCTTTCGAAAATATATTTCGTCTGGTCGCTCAAAGCGCCGCAGCGGACGGCCTCGTAATCGTATCTGCCGCCGTCGGTAACGGATTTAAGATAAGCGTAGCAGGCGGCGGACGCAACGGAGTCCGTATCGGGGTTTTTATGGCCGCAGATAAATACCTTTTCCATTTTATCTGGCCTCTCCCGAAGCCATCTCCGCCATTCTGCGCAGCATGGGCCCGGATATTATGCCCTCGGCGATATTGGCGAGCTGGCCGTCCCCGTTATATATAAAGCTTGTGGGAATTTTCGATACGTTATACCGCCTTTGCAGAGCGGGAGAGGCAAGATACACGGGATAAGTTATGCGGTACCTGTTTACGAAATCTATCGCGTCCTCTTTGCTGTCGTCGATGGAAAGGCCCACTATTACGAAATTCTTATCTTTAAAATCCTCGTAAACGGAAACGAAATCGGGAGTCTCCGCCTTGCAGGGCGGGCACCAGGAAGCGAAGAAGTTTATTATCATCAGCTTCCCCTTATACTTTTCTTTCAGTTTGTCGTAGCCTGCGGCGTCCATTACCTCCAAATCGGTTATAATAGGCTCGGCGTAAGGCTCTTCCTTCTTTTTGCCGCAGCCGGAAAAGGCCAGGGCTCCGCACATAAGGGCGGCGATAAGCAGTTTTTTCATGTCGGTTCTATACTCCCGTTAAGCAGTTGGCAGTCTTTTATCAGAAAAGGCAGTATTCTGTCCACAAAATAAGTTGACGAATAAAGTCCTATATCGGATACCTTTTTAAGGATGACCCTGTATTTGTCGAGAAAAGGGTCGGTATTGGCCAGCTTTACCTCCTGTATGCACTCCATAAGAGCGTCGATATTATCGGCGCAGGTAAGTATGCGGCCTTCAAGAGAGTCGTCCTTTCCGTCGAAAATTATCTTCCTGTAAACGCTCTGAAAAGGCTCGTCTATTCCGGAGAGGAGCTGGCTTTCCACAAGGGCCACCTCCACCCTGTCGAGGGCTTTTTTAGTGTCCTCGTTTATGTTTTTCGTGGTGCTTATAACGTCGCCTACGAGAGCTTCGGGAGTGTCGTGGTTAAGGGCTTTGCGGTAAAGGCTTTTCCAGTCCACCATGCCGCCGCCTTCCTCCTCTATCACTCCGAGAAGCTGGGCTATCTGGCACACCATAAAGGAATGTTCCGCGACGGACGGCCTCTGGTGAAGAAACTCGTTGGCCCAGCGACCGATATTATTCAGTTTTCTGGCGTTGAGCAGGAGCCTGCCCGGGTTTTTATCCATTTTTTTCAGCCTTCCCTGCCGTCCAGAAACTGCTGCAGCTCCTGATTATGGGGAAACAGTATAAGAGCCTCCCCGGCGACTTCCCGCGCCTTTTCCTCCGCTCCGGCGTAATAAAGGGCCTTTACGAAACGCTGGAGAAAAACCCAGTCCCTTACCCCGTTTTCGTATATCCGCGTGTAAAGGGCGGCCGCTTCGGAAAAATTGCCCTTGTTAAAATTAAGATAGGCAAGCTGCTGCCTGGCTTCGTCATAACCGGGGTTCAGCTCCAAAGCCTTTTCCAGATCGGCGGCGCAGCTTTCGTCGTCGCCCATGTGGTATGACGTAAGCCCCCGGTTATAATAAGCGGCGGCAAAATCCGGGCTGGATTTTATAAGGGCGGTAAAAACTTCGTAAGCCTTTTTCATGTCGCCCCGCTGAAAATGTATGGTCCCCAGTATAAAGCGGGATCTCTGATGCTCCGGGTTAAGGTCGATGCTGCGCTGAAGCTCCGCAATGGCGGAATCAAGTATCATCAGACGCGAATACACAACGCCCAGCCTGTAATGATACATGGATTTATCAGGCTCAAGCTCCACGGCTTTTTTAAGGTTTTCACAGGCGTCCGTAAGCCTTTGCTGGTCGCTGTACGCTATGCCTATATGATAATACGCCATACCGGCCTCCGGGCCGCCCTCGTCGATATACTCTCTTAAATATCTTACGGCGGCGTAAAGGTCCCCGGCAAGATAAAGGTCTATGCCTTCCCGCAGCTTGTCCATAATATATTCTCCTTACGGAGATTCCTTCCTGGAATCTCCGTAAACACGCTCGGAAAAATCTCAGGTTTCCTCGCTCACTAAAGCCCAAATT
>CANTXF010000041.1 GCA_947853665.1 uncultured Deferribacterales bacterium
AGGGAACGGGCCTAATTATTCTATTATTCGGAAATTACACAAAATTCAAAACAGGCTCAAATTATCTGTATTTCCACGCTAAATCGTTAAGCATTTCCACAAGTTTTGCCACAGTTTCCTGCAAGTTATCCAGTTCTTTAAGGGCTTCTTCCTTTCTGCCTGCGGCTACCGCGTCCATTATTATGTGGCCTATCTGGTGAACCTGCTCGTGGACCGGCTCAACGGCCATATAATCCGGGTCGTCTTTAAACATTTCCATACCGTCGCCGTAATAGAATTTTCCGAAGGCGCAGGTGGTGTGAGTAGAAAGCTGAACGTGCGTATCGTTCATAAAATTGTCATAAACGTTTTTCATAAAAGCAAGGTGGGCAAGCTTTGCTTTAAGGAAATAGGAACCCTTATTGTTATAGTTTATAGAGGAGTATTTATCTGAAAGCTCCTGAATAGACTCCGCCATTTTATTATAATTTACGATAAGCTGCATCAGCTTCTGCTCCGCAAGGCCGGAATCCGTGGATATGTCCTTTATGCTTACGGAAATGGCTTCCGCCACCGAGCTTTGCTCCTCCGTGGCGGCTGATATGTTGTTTACCATGTCTCCCAGCTGCTCCATAGCGTCCAAAATGTTGTGAAAATTATTAAAGGCCGTAGTTGTGTGGGAGCGCTGGTCTGCGATATGCTCTATTACGCTGCGGGTCTGGTCGGTTACTATGTTTATGTTGGCCTGCATATCCTTTATCATTTCTTCTATCTGGGTGGTGGATTTCTGCGTTCTGTCCGCCAGTTTTTTGATCTCGTCCGCTACTACGGCGAACCCTCTGCCGGCTTCCCCGGCCCTTGCCGCCTCTATTGCCGCGTTAAGGGAGAGCAGGGTGGTCTGGTCGGATATTTCGTTTATCACGCCTATGACCATGCCTATCTGCCTTGCGCTTTCGCTTAAAGACTCTATTTCGCCGCCCAGAGTCTCTACGGAGCCGCTTATGGAGTCTATGGTCTCTTTCGCTTCCCCTATGGAAACGGAGCCTTCTTTGGTAAGATTAAGGGATTTTGTGGATTCGTTTTTCACATACACGGTGTTTTGCGCTATGTCGTGGATAGCTTTGCATATTTCCTGTATGGAGGTAAGTATTTCCTTAGCCATTTCGGCGTTTTTTATCACCGTGTCTTTTACGGACACGAGGGAAGTTGTCACGGAAAGGGACTTTTCTCCGGCGGTGCTGGAAAGGGCCAGCGTGTCCACAAACTGCCTGTTGGAGTATTGCAAAAGCTTATTTACCGATTCCGATATGGCGTTGAACATGCAGAAAGATTCTTCGTCCGCAGGCATTACTCTGCTTAAATCGCCCGGGTGGTTATTTATTTCGTTTATCGCGTTCTGCACGATTTTTACTTTATTTACGAGATGCCTGAAGAAGAATATATTTACGAACACTATGGCCGCCGTTATGGCCAGCTTTATACCTAAATGCATGGTGGGAACGAAGCTGATAAGGAGTATTCCTACTATCGTTCCTATGGAATTTATGGCAACTTTTATGCTTAACGGGATATGTCTTATCGCTGCTATGGCTTTCATCGCTCTACCTTCTATGGTAAATATAAAAAATATCCTTGCATTAAATTATTTAAAAAGCAAGAGACAATAGATATATCTGTATTTTTTAACGGTTGATTTCAGTGACGCGGCGGCCGCTCCGGGCGCTGTTATACCGTCCGGCTTCCGCTGGTATTTTCGCAGCTTCTCCCGCCTTTCCGGGGAAAAGTTGAATAAAGCCGCGGGGGTTCGCCGCGGCTTTTCTAGTGAAGGAATTTTAAAATATCTTTGCCGGGCCGGTCGGGCGGCAGATCCGCCGGACCGGCAGAAAGAGAGTTTCTATATTACAAGAGGCGCCACGATAAACCCCAGTGCCACGGAGAAGAATATCATCAGCATTCCAGTTATGAAGAAGGAATGGTTGAACACGTATTTCCCTATCCGTGTGGAACCGGTGTCGTCCATCTGAACGGCGCCTATCAGCGTCGGATATGTGGGCAGAACGAAAAGGGCGGAAACCGCGGCGAAGGAAGCCACTATTATCCATACCTGCCCGTTATTTTCAGGGGTTATGCCAAGCGCCAGTATGACAGCGGGCATTATGGCCTTTGCCGTCGCCGCCTGGGAGTAAAGAAGCATGGATGCAAACACGAGAACCACAGCCAGGAGGAACGGATACTCGCCCACTACGCTGGAAGCGAAACCTTTTATGCTTTCCACGTGCCCGCTTACGAAAGTATCCCCGAGCCACGCTACGCCAAGCACGCACACGCAGGCGGTCATGCCGCTTCTGAAAGTGCTCATGGTTGGGAGAGCGCCCATATCAAGCTTGCACAAAATGGTTATTATGGTGGCTACGCCAAGCATAAAGCTGATGATCGCCGCGTCTCTTTTCATGATTACGGGGTCGATAAGCTTTACAGCGTCGGAAATCGCAGTGGCGTATATAACGACGGCTATGACGCCTATCAGGAATATAAGCACGGAAAGCCTGGCTCCTTTCGGAAGCTCTTTATAGGTTTCGTCTTTCGTATATTTTTTAATAAGCCCGGCGGCAAGCCTTTCCTGGTATACGGGGTCTTTGGAAAGGTCCAGGTCGTAAAATTTGTTTACTATGAAGGCGGCTATCATACAGCCTATATATGTGGTAGGTATGCAGATGGCAAGAAGCATGGGGTAGCTTACGCCCAGAGGCTCCAGAACGCCGCTCAGGAATATTACCGCCGCGCTGACCGGGGAGGCCGTGATCGCTATCTGGGAAGAAACCACGGCGAGAGAAAGAGGGGCCGAAGGCTTAATATTCTGCCCCTTTGCCACTTCTACGATAACGGGTATCATGGAGAAAGCCGTGTGGCCAGTTCCTGCGAACACGGTAAGGAAATATGTTATCGTGGGGGCCAGATAGTTTATCTGCTTCGGGTTTTTCCGGAGTATTTTTTCAGCCTGCTGCACGAGCCAGTCTAAGCCGCCTGCGGCTTGCATGGCCGTGATCGCGGCTATTACGGACATGATAATAAGGATAACGTCCCACGGGATATTGCCCGGGGTCATGCCCAGCACCAGGGCCAGAACTATAACGCCTAAACCGCCGGCATAGCCGATGCCTATACCTCCTATGCGTACGCCGAGATAAATTGCGCCTAATAGAACGATGATTTGCAAGATAAGCAGAATACTCATAAAATATACCCTCGATATAATTTTATGGTGAGAAGCAAGATATGAAATCTATCGCCATTTTCTAGGCATATAGTAATTTTACTTTAAGTTAATGTCAATATTATATTTTTATTTTAAAACTATATTTATGGTTTATATAAATCAACCATATTGTTATAAAATAAAATAAAATGCATACCGCGCCGCAAAGATTGAATATTTAATTTTATAAGCTATATACTTAATATTTTTATTTAAATCATTACGGTTGGTATAACAGCTAAAAAGTAATAGTTTATATAAATATAAATAAATTATAATTATGTTATTTTACTGTCCAGGCTATGTCCTTATATATTTCGGCATAAGGTTATGAAAGCTATTTATAATAAGGCGGCTATCCTGCGGCTATCCGTTTTGTGGGATAACCGCTTTTTTATTTTTCCGGTTAATTTGGCATTGATAATTATCTTATAAACCTTTAAATATATATCTTCAGCCGGATATTTTGCGGGAGTTTTATATGGGGTTTAAGCTGGCCGATATTTTTTTTATAGCGGCTGCGGTGTGCGTCAGCCTGTTTTTTATATTGAGACCGCCGGGCGACAAGCCTAAAAGGCTTCTTTTGCTTACGGGCGATAAAAGGATAACCCTTCCCTTTACCGACGGCATTATAGACCTTAAAAAATATACCGGCCGCCCTATGACCCTTGAAGTAAAGGACGGCGGAGCCAGGATGACCGATTCCAGCTGTCCTGATAAAGTATGTATAAATTCCGGCCGTATAGACGGCTGCGGTCATATAATAATCTGCATGCCCAACGGCACCGCCGTGATGATAGACTGCACGGGAGCTCTGGATGAAAATTAACAGCGCCGTTCTCACGGGCCTTCTGGCAGCCGTAAGCGTCGTTCTGGGCGTTGTGGAAAACTTTATTCCCATGCCTTTGCCCGCCATAAGGCTGGGGCTTTCCAATATCCCCGTAATGATGACGCTTTATCTTTCTTCCGCAAGATCCGCCTTTGCCGTGCTGATTCTAAAATCATTCCTCGTGCCGGTATTTTCCGGCAATATGATATTTAAGCTGTCTCTCGGGTTTCCGTCTGGGCTTGCGGCCTTTATAGCCATGTACGGCGTGTTCAGGCTGGCGGGTAACAGGGTCTCGCCGGTATCGGTAGGCGTGGCGGGTGCTTTCGCTCATATGTTCGTTCAGCTTGCCGTGGCGGGGGAGCTTTATATCAAAGGTCTGCTTTCCACGAATATATCGGGAGTTCTGCTTCTTATCGCCACGGTTACCGGCGTGCTTACGGGCATACTGACGGACAGGATAGTAAACAGACCTTCCGTAAAGGCTGTTTTCGGCGGGTGATCATTCGGGGGCCGAGCCTGCGCGTTTAGCCCTGCGCCGCCTTTCATTTTTTTCGTCTTTTTTATTGCGGCGGTATTTGGCGTATCTGTAAGAGATTATATATCCTATGGCGGCCCCTGCCGTCATATATACGATACTGCCCAATAAAATTGAGCCTCCCCATTTCTTGACTATTATCTTCATGCCTTCCAGTATGCCGCCGGCAAAGTAGGACATAAACGAATCGTAGCCGCCGTGATCCGGATTTCCCAGCATGAAGCGGCCGGTTATATAGTATAGATAAAGAAGCGGAATATTTGTTACCGTATTGCTTATCCACGTCCAGGCAAGGCCGATGGGCAGGCTGAAATTCCATTTAAAATATTTCATAACCACCCAGAATATAAGCACCATATTCATCTGCCATACCATGGGCGTAAGGCCGAAAAATATACCTACGGCCGTGCCCCTGGCTATATACTCCGGGCCGCGCCGTTCCCGCTTTATGGGTATTATTACTTTATAATAGAAATATCTGTACAGAGCGGCGAATACGCCGCATTTATTTTCGCCGGGAACTTTTGCCATAAAATTGCATATAACGGAAACGTATATTTTACAACAATATTTTTTGACATTTATTCCCGGCGGCCGGTTTTTTAAGCAAATATAAAGAGAAAGGCGGCTATCCCCTAACGCGGGTAGTTACGGCAGATAATTATAATAATGCTTATCAGTCGTCAAAAACATTAATAATAAGGCCTGCGCGGGCAAGGCAAACTCTTAAGGCTTTGCCCCCTTTAGACAGCGCCTTGCCAAAGGCTTCGGTATTATTCTTTGATATGAGCAAGCCGCCGTATTATAAATATTATCCGCAACTTTACATTGATCTCCGTAACAGCCGCGTGGATTTTTATTACGGGAGAGCCGTTTATAAAGCGCTCCTGCGGGGAACCGCCTTTAAAGCGGCCGCCCGCAGGTGGGTTTTTTGCCTGAACGGTCTGATTTTTTATAGGAGAAGCCGGTAAGCCCAAGCGGGGCCGCAGGGTGGAAAAGAGCGGGTACAGGATAGCCATTGGCCGCCGCTTAGTTAATATCCGCCGGTATCTTTAATTGTTTCCGCCAGCCTGACAGCGCCTTTTTCTATCGTTTCCGGGTCGGAATAAGAAAAATTGAACCTGCCGTATCTGCCTGCGTTTTCCGTGTTTACGCAGAACGGTTCGGCGGGTATGAAGGCTACTTTTTTTTCAAGAGCCTTTACTGCCAGCTTCCGCGTGTCCGCATTTTTGCCGAAATCGAGCCAGAAGAAAAAGCCGCCTGCGGGCTTTACCCATTTTACTCCCAGAGGGTACAGGTGAGTCTCAAAGCTTTTTTGCATGGCGTCCCTTTTCACCGCGTAATTTTTCAGAATTTTGGGCAGATGGCTGTCCAGGTATCCCTTACGGCAGTATTCATAGGCTAGGGAATGGGTTATTGGGCTTGAGCATATATCCGTGCTCTGTTTGAACACGGTAAGCTGACGTATTATCCTTTTGTTTCCTATTATCCAGCCTATTCTTGTGGCGGGGGAGAGTATTTTGGAAAAGGAGCCGGCGTAGATAACGGCCCCCTCCGGGTCGAAAGAATATACGGAAGGCAGATGCTCCCCGTCGTAGCGCAGATATCCGTAAGGGTCGTCCTCGAATACGGGCACCCCCATATCCGATGAGATTTCCGCCAGGCGCTTTCTTCTTTCTACCGACAGGCACACGCCGGAAGGATTCTGAAAATTGACCACGGTGTATATCAGCTTCGGTTTCCTGCCGGAGGACCGTATTTTATTTATAAGCGCGGGCAATTCGTCTGTTATCATGCCGTCCGAATCCATGGGGACGGATTCGAACGTTGCCCCGTGATTGGAAAAGGCGCTGAGCGCGGCCAGATAGGTAGGGTCCTCCGTTATGATCACGTCGCCCGGGTCTATCAGCGACCAGGCTATAAGGTCTATCGCCTGCTGGGAGCCCGTTGTAAGTATTATTTCGTCTGCGGCTGCCGTTCTGCCCATGCGCTTTGCGGACCAGGACGCGAGAAAATTCCTCAGGTCCGGGTCTCCCTCCGTTATGCCGTATTGTAGCACGGTGCGTCCTTTGTCCCGCAGAACGGACGCTCCTTCGTAAAATTCTTCCACGGGGAAAACTTCCGGGGCGGGCATTCCGCCTGCGAAGGATATCATGCCTTCCTGGGTTATTACCTTCAGTATTTCCCGCACGGGCGAAGGGCGCGTATTTTTAGCCACGGCGCTGAGACAGTTTTCCCACACGTTTTCCATATTTTGCCTCTTAAGATTATAATATTTACGGCGGCTACCGCTTTAATCCATATAAAAGTACGGCTCCCGCGTTTATTTTAAAAGGGACTATCCCTTAACGCAGAGTTACTGCAAATAATTATAATAATGCTTATCAGCCGCCAAAAACATTAGTAATAAGACCTGAGCGGGCAATGCAAACTTATGCGCAAGTCCCTTTAGACAGTGCTTTGCCGGAGGTTTAGGCCTTATTATTCATTATCGCGAGCAAGCAGCCGTATTATAAATATCTTCCATAACTTTATATTAATCTGTGTAATGATATAGCTGCGTTTTAAAGTTCTGCGCTGTTAAGGGCTGCGCTATGCCCGCTTTAATGCCTTTACCATGCGTATTTTCCTGCGCCGCCTGATATTTAAAGCCCGTTTTCAGCTATTGTCAACCTTTAAGAGTAAGCCAGACGCACGGGTCGGACACCCGTTCCACGCGGTGCTTTTCAAAGGGAGGGATATAAAGGACGTCTCCTTTCCCGAGATTTTTCTGCCTGCCGTCGGAATATCTTATTACCGCGCCGCCTTCCAGCACCGCCAGCCATTCGAATTCTTCCTGCTCGTACCATGAGCCTTCGGGAGTAGGTATTCCGTAAGAGACTATACGCTCTACCTTTATGCTGCCCCGTTTAAAAAGCGTTTCAAAAAATTCGTCCGTTTCCGGCTTCGGAGGGATATTAAATATACCTGACGTTTTCATATTATGATATTATACTATTAATACCGAAAGTAAAGGAGACGTTGATGATAGATTTAAGTGAAGCGCGCCTGCTTATGGCCGGCAGAGCCGGGGTATTCGGCATACTTTCCGAAATGACGGCCGGAGAGCCGGGCCTTGAGGAAGTGGAAAACCTCTGCAAATATATGGACGACCTGCTTGAATCCCTTGAATTTGCCGGCGGGGAGGACGATATGGTATCGGCCTATCAAAAGCTTGCCGGTTGGTACGAGGTGGCTTCGGGGCTGGATAAAAAATGGGTAAACGAAAAACTGTCCCAGGAGTTTGCCATGCTTTTTTCCGCCGGGGCGGACGCTGTCGGCAGGGTTTTTCCCGGTACGGATGAAACGGGAGCCTTTTACGCTTCGGAAGGATACATTCCGGAAAAGGGCGCTCCAGGGGAAATAGGCGTAATGCTGGACTTTATGGCGGAGCTTTCTGAAAAGGGAGCGGCGGCGTCATGCGTCACTGACGTTAAAAAATCCGCCGCAGTCCAGAGGGATTTTGAAAGCAGGTTTATCCTGCCCTGCATTTCGCCTTTCTGCGAAGCCGTTTATAATAAATCTCCCGATCACGGCGTGTATCAGTATATATCCGTGATCCTTCACGGGTTTATACATCTGGACGACGCTGTGCTTACAGCCCTCGGCAAGAACCTTATATAAATATAAAGGGCAAAAAAAATCCCGGCAGTATCGCCGGGATTTTTATTTTATGCCGGATTGGGTGAATATCCGCCCGCTCTGCGCTTTCTCGAAAGCTGTTTAAAATATACCAGCGCTATTAAGGCTATTCCCGCCGCGTATCCGGTAAACCTCATTTCGTAGGGGATACCGAGAGGCAGGGTTATAAGCGCCGGAAAAAGCATTATAATCGTCGAGGCCAAAAGCAGCAGGCTTTCGGCAATGGTGTTTTTCCATATAAACCAGCCCTGGGCAAAAGAGGCGAAAACCATGGCCCCGGCGCTTGTCATAAAGAAAATAAATACGGATACGGGTATGCTGTTTATTTCCCAAAGCACTATATCGTGGTTAAAGAAAAAGAACAGCGGCAGTATGGCCGTGCGTATGTCGTAGGTAAAACCCTGAATACCCGTTTTTATGGGAGAGGTTTCCGCTATGGCGGCGCCTGCGTAAGCCGCAAGCCCTACGGGAGGAGTTACGTCCGCCAGTATGCCGAAATAGAAGCAGTAAAGATGGCATATAAGCAGCGGCACGGCCAGGCTCATGCCCATAAATTCGAGGCTGGCGCCAGCCTGCACCATTATCGGAGCGGTAAGGGAGGCCATTATTATATAGTTGGCCGTGGTTGGCAGGCCCATACCCAGTATAAGGCCCGCGATAGCCGTTATGATAATCAGCGCGAAAAGATTGCCGCCGGATATTACTTCGACTATTGCCGTTATCTGCTGCCCAAGCCCCAGGGATATTACTCCCACTATTATTCCCGCAGCCGCTGTGGCCATTGCCACGCCGCACATATTTTTTGCTCCGGCCGCCAGCGATTTTATAAGATTCACGAAGGAATCCTTTACCACTGGCATTACGGGGCGGTTGTTCAGTTTGGCTTTTATCGGGTCTACTATCATCATAAGGAGGGCAAGCACCATTATGGCCCTGAAAATTGCCCTTTCTGGAGAGCGACCCAATACTATCAGCTCGTATAAAAGCATGAAAAGTGGGATTAAAAAGTGAAGCCCCTGCTTTAAAGTGCCCCAGAGGGGAGGCAGCTCGCTTTTGGGCAGTCCCTTAAGGCCCAGCTTCGAAGCTTCCACGTGGGTTATCCATAAAAGGGCCGCGTAAGCCGCGAAAGCCGGAATGGCCGCCGCCTTTGCCACCTCGATATAGGGCACGTTGCAGTATTCCGCTATTATGAACGCCGCGGCTCCCATAATTGGCGGAGCCAGCTGGCTGTTGGAGCTTGCCGATACCTCAATGGCCGCGGCTTTATAGGGAGGATAGCCCAGGCGTTTCATCAAGGGGATAGTAAACGTTCCTGTGGTTACGACGTTCGCTATGCTGGAGCCGGAGACGAGTCCCGTAAGGGCGCTGCCAAGCACGGCGGCTTTGGCGGCCCCTCCCTTGAAGGAGCCCAGCAGGCTTAACGCCACTTTTATAAAAAATTCGCCGCCTCCGGCCCTGTCCAGCATGGTTCCGAAAAGCACGAATAAAAACACCACGCTGGCGGAAACTCCCAGAGGAACGCCGTATATGCCTTCCGTGTCCATTGTTATCTGGGATATAAACCGTGAAAGGGACACGCCTTTAAAGGCCAGCGCATCGGGAAGCCAGGGGCCCAGAAACGAATAGGCTATAAAAAAAGTAACTATTATGGGCAGCGCCGGCCCTACGGTGCGCCTTGTGGCTTCCATCAGGGTTATTATCAGCGTTATGCCCACGATTATATCCATCGTGTTCGGGCTTCCGGCTCTGGCGGCGATTCCGGTGTAGTCTATCACTATATAGAGCGCCGAAAGAGCCGCCAGTATGCCCAGAATAATATCGATAAAATTGTTCCTTCTGAAAAAAGGCGGCTTACCCGTTCCCGAAAACCCGAGAAACGGGGTATTCAGATACACCAGTATTATGCCGAAGGCAAGGTGTATGGCCTTTGTCCAGGTGGCGTCGAGCAGTATCCATTTGGCTATGGCTATCTGGAATGCGGACCAGCAGAACGCTATGACTGCGGAAGCCGCTATCCGGAAGTTTACGCCGCTTTTTTTAAAGGAGGTTCCGGTTTCAGACATACAGCTTATATCCTCCCTTTTTCAGACATTGCCGGTCATTATTTCATCAGCCCGGCTTCTTTAAAATATTTTTCGGCTCCCGGATGGAAAGGCGCCGAGTTGCCCTGAAGCATGCTTTCTTTCGTGATTACGGCAAGGGCCGGGTGGAGAGATTTCAGCTCGTCCAGGTTTTCGAAAACTTCTTTAGTAAGGTTATATACCACGTCGTCCGGGGTTTTGCTGGACGTTACGAAGGTTGCCAGCATGCCGACGGTTTTCGTGTCGTTGGGGTTAAGGGCTTCCGGGTAAAAGGATTTGGGTATGGTAACCATGGAATAATACGGAAATTTGGCCAGCACCTTTTCCATATTCACCACATCTATAAGGCGGGCCTTATGCATGCCTGCCGTGGCTTCCTTAATGGCTCCGTTAGGGTGGCCTACCGTATAGAAAAAGCCGTCTATCCTGGAGTCCTGAAGCATTTTGGGAGCGTCGGCCGCTTTTGCGCCTTCGGCTTTAAGGTCCTTTTCAACGTTATAGCCGGCGGCTTCAAGTATGTCTATGGCGTTCTGGCGGTTTCCGGAGCCGGGGTTGCCGATATTTATTACCTTGCCTTTAAGGTCTGCCAGCGTTTTTATGCCTGATTCCTCGCTGACGACAAGGGTTATCGCTTCCGGAGCGAGGCTGAAAACGGCTCTCAGGTCTTTCTGTGGTTTTCCTTCCCATTCGTCCAGGCCGTTATAAGCCTGATACTGGCGGTCGGACTGGGTTATGCCGAAATCCATATCGCCTTTCATTATGGCGTTGATGTTGAATACGGACGCTCCCGTAGCCTGTACGGTAGCCCTTATGCCGTGTTTTTTCTCATTTTTGGTAAGAATCCGGGCGATGGCTCCGCCAGTGGGATAGTAAACGCCGGTTATGCCTCCGGTGCCTATCGTCACGAATTGCTTTTTCTGGGCCGCGGCCGGCATGGCAAGGCCTGTGAGAAGCGCGGCGGTCATCAGCAGTTTAAACAGTTTCATAAAAAATTATCCTCCAGATTTTTTTATGGAAAAATTTTTGGCAAAAATAATAATATAACCACAGAAAATAATTTCAATAATTAATCTTAAAAAATCTCATTATGTACGATATTAATGTATTTTGCTGAAATATAACGAGAGTATAGCTTATGGCGGTTTTTAAAACAACGGTTTTTGAAATTTTTTTGTGCTTTTTGTTTTTTCTTGACTGATACCGGCCTTTATGCAACAAAAAAACAAACTCCTGGTGAGGTATTTATGAGCCTTTCTTCTCTGCCGAGGGCCGTCAGGTTCGAGGACGGAAACCTTTTTATTTTAGACCAGACGAAGCTCCCTTCAAAAATAGAAATAATAAAGCTGAGCTCTCCTTCAGAAGTGTGGGAGGCCATAAGGTCTCTCCGGGTTCGCGGCGCCCCCGCCATAGGCATTGCCGGAGCTTACGGCCTTTTAACCGGAATGAAGCCCCTTACGGGCCTTTCTGCCGGGGAATTTAAGGCGAAAGCCGCCGAAACTGCCGCTTATCTGGATTCCGCAAGGCCTACGGCCGTGAACCTGGGCTGGGCGCTGGGCCGTATGATGCGCGCGGCCGCGGCCTGCTGCGATATGCCGGCCTCTGAAATTTACTCCGCCATGGAAAAGGAGGCGGGCGATATTTACCGCGAGGACGCCGCCTGCTGCCGTAGTATAGGCAGGGCTGGAGCGGGGCTTATAAAGGACGGCTGCGGCGTACTTACCCACTGCAACGCCGGCGCCCTTGCAGTATCCGAGCTTGGCACGGCTCTCGCCCCCGTATATACGGCTATGGAGGAGGGCAGGGCTTTCAGGGTGTACGCCGACGAAACGAGGCCCCTTTTGCAGGGCGCGCGCCTTACCGCCTGGGAGCTTTCCGCTGCCGGGGCCGACGTTACGCTTATATGCGACGGCATGGCTGCCCACGTTATGTCGAAAGGTCTTATAGATATGGTTATAGTTGGCTGCGACAGGGTGGCCGCCAACGGAGACGCGGCCAATAAAATAGGCACTTTAGGCCTTGCCGTGCTGGCAGGGCATTTCGGCGTACCTTTTTACGTGGCCTGCCCCGGCTCCACCTACGACCCGGCCACTCCGGACGGGGAATCTATCATAATAGAGGAAAGGCCCGAAAGCGAAGTAACATCTTTCGGAGGCGTAAAGACGGCCCCCGAAGGGGTAAAAGTCATGAACCCCGCATTCGACGTTACCCCGTCGGGGCTTATAACAGCCTTTATAACGGAGAAGGGCGTTATAAAACCGCCCTTCGCGGAAAATATGAAAGTGCTGGAGGAAAAACCGTGACGGCGGAAGAGCATATATGCGAAATAGGGCGGCGAATGTACGCAAGGCAGCTTGTGGCTTCCAACGACGGCAATATTTCGGTAAGGACGGCGGACGGCGTTATTATAACGCCTTCCCTTACAAGCAAGGGGTTTATGAAGCCGGAGGATATGCTCCTTGTGGATATGGACGGCCGCATTATTAAAGGGACGGGAAAGCCCTCGTCGGAGCTTAAAATGCATTTGGCCGTGTACTCTAAAAGGCCGGATATAAACGCCGTGGTACACGCGCACCCGGTTGCGGCCTCCGCTTTCGCCATAAACGGCAGAGCGGTGGACCAGCGATATATGGCGGAAGCCGTGATGACTTTGGGCCCTATACCTGTGGCTCCTTACGCAAGGCCCTCCAGCGGAGAAGTGGCGGAGTCGCTCAGCCCTTTTATAGAAGGGCATAACGGCGCTCTCCTTTCAAACCACGGGGCCGTTACCTGGGGCGTGGATCTTACGGAAGCGTATAATTTTATGGAGCAGCTTGAGTTTTACTGCAAAACCGTGATACTTGCCGAAATGACGGGAACCCCGAGGCCGCTGCCCTGAAAAGCAAAAGGCCCGCTCTCCTGTTTAAAGAAGCGGGCCGGCGTACTCTCTATCAGTCTGCTTTCAGGGCTTCCAGCAGCTCGTCCGTAAGGCCGGAATCGTAGCGGAGAAATTCCGTCATTACGGCCGCGGCAGGCCCGTAGAGAAGGGAGCCGCACGATTTGGACTGCTTTTGCGTAAGCTCCGCGAAATCCGGAACCCAGGTAAGCAGGTGTTCTTCTATGAAGGTTTTTTGTTCCTTCAATATTTCTTCGATTTTTTCGGTCATGCCCTTGTCTATTACGTCTATCATAAGGTCGGACAGTTTTTTAAGGTAAAGAAGCTCCATTGATATGTGGTCTTCCGGTTCGTTGAAATTTTCCGGCATTTTAAAACCTCTGGCCCTGTATACCCGGCATACCTTTTCCCATGGCTCCCTTTTCAGAAGCTTATCCGGCGAAAGATATACGGAGGCGCTTGTAGGCACGCTGTTTCTTCCCAGCAGGTAGGCGCTCGTAAATTGTCTGTTAAGCTCGTCCAGATATCCGTTTTTATCCGTAAGGCTTTTTTCCGCTTCGAGATATTTTTTCATGTCGTTTATGGCCTGCCGCGTTAGTTCCTCTCCGGCAAATTCGGCCAGCTTTTCAAAATGAGGGAGAAACTGCTCCGTAAGGCCGATAAAATCCTCTTTTACCGGTTCTCTGAATATTTTTGAAAAATATCCGTAAAACGCAGACCGTATCTGCGACACGGTTTTTATTTCGTCCGTAAGCTCCTGCGCGTACCCCATATTTTTACCCCGCTTGTTTTGATTATGCAACAATTACAGAATCTACAATATTTTATCCGATAAAGCAAGAGGAGCGGGATTTTCGCATTTTTTTAGAAAACGTAAAGAGCGCCTATATAAAAGTTGTGATTTTTTACCTTCTGCGTAGCTTCCTCCGTATGGAAATTAATATTTGACTGCATATAACGGAAACCGAAATCCACCGCCCAGCCGCCTTTTACCGGCACCACGATCCCTGCGCCCGTATTGAAGGCGAAAGCGCTTTCTATATTGGCAAAAGGCGGGTCGAACACGTTCATCCCGATACCAGCCATTATATAAGGAGCAAAAATATGCGCCTTATAAGCGGATTGTATATACACGTTTGCCATTATGGCGTGATAAAAGCTGTTGGAGCGCATCGTGTAGGAATAGTCTACCTCGAAGCGGAAAGCGGCGTTTTTAACTCTTTTATAAGTGCCCGCCGATACTCCGGCTCCGAACTGCATGGTCGTGGCGCTCATGCCTTCCGTCGCTTCGTCGCTTCCGGTTACTTTAAGCGCGTCCATTATGGCTCTGCCGCCTACATAGAGACGCATATTTTCTCCGTCGTCAGCTTCGGCGGTATCCGCATAAACGGGCGCGGCCGCCAGCGTAATAAGAAAAAATACGACCATAAGTTTTTTAACCATATAACTATAACTCCAAAGTTACATATCTATAAATGTATATAACTGTTTTGCTGGCCGCTGTCAATTTATAGTTACGGTTTATTATACAGTTGTTTCTTTATAATTTGTTTATTGATAATTGTTATCATCTATAACTTGACAGATATAATCCTCCATATTATTATGTGCCGTTTCAGGCCCTTATGCACGGGCAATAATACTAGGAGAATACGATGAAAAAGTTCTTGTTTGTTTTGGCGTTCGCGGCTCTGGCCGTGCAGGCGTCCGCCGTGGAATTCAGTATGGGACCGGTTAACGGCAATCTGTACGGCATGTTGGATTTTGCCGCTTATTATCAGTATGACAGCCAGGATTTCCGCCTGATGGAAAGCGGCCACAGGGAAAGCGACGGCTCCTTTCACCTGAGCTTCGACAGCGATTCCCGCGTAGGGGTGGAGCTTTCTTACGGCAGGCTCAGCGGCGTTTTTGAAATAGGCGCCAATTATGACGAATACCTGCGTCTTTACTACGTTCAGTATGATTTCGGCAAAGCCGGTTCTATCAGCTTCGGTAAGCAGGGTACAATAGCGAACTATTCCTTCGGTCAGGAGGCCTATGAAGGCAACTGTCTCATAGGTTACGGAGCCGTGGACGATTTCAGGCTTCCCATGCTTATGTACAGCGTCGCAGGCTTCCAGATAGCCGTTATTCACAGCGGGGACGATTTCGGCCTTGGCGGTCTTGGTCTTTCCTATGTGGAAGATCCGAACAATCCGGAAAGCCCAGTATTGCTTTACGAGACCAAGCGCAATCAGTATATGCCCCGGGTAGAGCTTGCCTACACCTATTCCAACGATTTTCTTGAAGCTAAGGTTTACGGCGCTTACGCCCATTACAGCGAAAAAGTTTACGGCTTCTCCCCCGACGGCGGAGACCGCACCTTCGAAAGAGACCTTTACCTTATAGGCCTTGGGGGCACTTATAATTTTATGAACGCTTTTGTTCAGATAGGCGCTTTTTACGGCTCCAACCTGGCCATGGCCAATATGCTGGGCGAGAAGCTCTCTCCCTGGTACAGGGCGGATAAGGACGAGCTGGAAGAAGTAAACTCCTGGGGCGCGGCCATCGGCTTCGGCTACACGATCGCCGAAAAATATACGCCGCAGATAGGCTTCGGCTATACCTCCTCCGACAGCGAGGGCTGGTCCAAAACCAACGACGCCATGAGCGCCTATTTAAACGCTATCCTCCAGTTTACCGATAATTTCGCCCTTATCCCGGAAGTTTCCTGGTTTGACGAAATGCAGGATAACGCTGGCAATAACGAGGGCTATCGTATTTACGCCGGTCTTATCGCAAGGGTTACTTTCTGATATTGCAGTCCGTTTAAATGTTTGCGCCCGCCTTTAAAGGCGGGCGTTTTTTGTTTCCGATTTATAATTATTTTCGCAGCCGTCCCCTTGCGCAGTTTAATGTAAAGTTATAAAAAGGCTGTTTTCCGCCTTAATTTATGTCGGTAAAAAATAAGGCCCGCTTATTGCGGGCCATGCTTTTTGAGCCGTTTAACGTATTTTTATCAGCTGCAGTGGGAATATCCGCAGGAATGGCACACGTTGCAGCCCTCCACGTGTTCTATAGGGCCTCCGCATTCCGGGCAGGCTCCGTTAGACACGTGGTGTTTTCCTTCCTGCTCTTTATTCATATTTTCAAGAATGGAGTCCACCGTAAGGGCGTCCTGCCTTATAACGTTAAATTCCACCGGGTGATTTATTGCTTCTTCCAGCGCTTTTCCCACGGCGTCTGCGCAGGAGTGTACAGTTCTGGCCCCGAAGCCGAACTTCATGTGGCAGGATATGCCTTTAAGCTGCCGCACTATAAATTCCGGCTTTATGCCCGTTCTCAGAGCCAGGGAAATAAGGCGGCCTATGGCCTCCGACTGGCTCTGGGCGCAGCCGCCCGCCTTTCCTATGCTGGTAAAGACTTCGAATACTTTTCCTTCTTCATCCTGATTTATGGTAACGTACATTTTGCCGCAGCCAGTGGCCATTTCCACGGTTTTGCCCACAAGAACGGAAGGCCTTGCCTTAGGCCCGGTTTTTGCCTGCGCTTCCTGGCCGGCCTGATTCTGAGGCTCCGCTTTTCCGATATTTAATACCTGGTTGTCGCGGCTTCCGTCCCTGTATATGGTTATGCCTTTGCAGCCCAGGTCGTAAGCAAGCATATAGGCGTTTTCCACGTCCTCTATGGTGGCGTCGGACTGAAAGTTTACGGTTTTGCTTACGGCGTTGTCAGTATATTTCTGGAAAGCCGCCTGCATTTTTACGTGCCACACTGGTTCTATCTCGTGGGCCGTTACGAATACCCTGCGCCATTTTTCCGGAACCTCCGGCAAATCGTGGGTATTGCCGTTTTTAGCCAGCTTGTCCATAAGGGCTTCGGAATAAAAGCCTTCCGCCTTGGCCCTTTCCACAAAAAGAGGGTTTACCTCCGGCAGCTTGTTGTTGTCCATAACGTTGCGGTAGTAAGCCAGGGCAAAATAAGGCTCTATACCGCTTGACGCTCCGGCTATTATGGATATGGTGCCCGTCGGGGCTATTGTGGTTATGGTCGCGTTGCGCATGGCCTTAAACCCTTTGGAGGGGTAAACGCTTTTATCGAAGCCGGGGAAGCTGCCCCTTTGCTCCGCCAGCTCCGCCGACATTTCCCTGCCTTTATCGCGTATGAATTTCATTACCTTTTCGGCCAGGCTTATGGCTTCGTGGGAGTCGTAGGCGATGCCAAGCATAACGAGCATATCGGCCCATCCCATAATGCCAAGGCCTATTTTCCTGTTTTTCTTCGTCATGGCGTCTATCTGCGGGATAGGGTAGTTGTTCATTTCTATGACGTTATCAAGGAACCGGACGGCTATTTTAACCGTTTTTTCAAGGGCGCTCCAGTCCACCGCTCCGTCTTTTACGAACCTTGCCAGGTTTATCGAGCCAAGATTGCAGGATTCGTAGGGAAGGAGAGGCTGCTCGCCGCAGGGATTGGTGCTTTCTATTTCGCCCTCGGCGGGAGTGGGGTTTTCGTTGTTTATCCTGTCGAGAAACACTATGCCCGGGTCTCCGCCCTCCCACGCCAGGCGCACCATTTCGTTAAAGACTTTGCGGGCGTTAAGGCTGCCCGCTTTCGCGTTCGTCCTGGGGGAGAGCAAATCGAAATCGCTACCGTCTTTAACGCTTTTCATAAATGGCTCCGTAATGCCTACGGAAAGGTTAAAGTTGGTGAGCTTAGATTTATCCGCCTTGGCGTAGATAAAATCCATAATATCAGGATGGTCCACGCGGAGTATGCCCATATTGGCCCCGCGGCGCATGCCGCCCTGCTTTATCGTTTCCGTCGCCGCGTCGAAGACGGACATAAATGATACCGGCCCGGAGGAGACGCCCTTCGTCGTCTGCACCGAATCTTCCTTGGGGCGTAGCCTGGAAAACGAAAAACCTGTGCCCCCGCCGGATTTATGTATCATAGCCGTATATTTCACGGCTTCGAATATTCCTTCGAGAGAGTCTTCCACCGGCAGCACGAAGCAGGCGGAAAGCTGCTGCAGAGCGTTTCCCGCGTTCATAAGGGTGGGCGAGTTGGGCAGGAAACGCAGAGACGCCATTTCGTTGTAAAAAACATCGGCCACAGCGTTTACGTCTGCCGATTTATCGAATTTTGCTTCCGCCATGGCTATATTTTTAGCCACGCGTATGAAAAGCTCCTTAGGCGTTTCCGTGTGCTGCCCGTTCCTGTGCAGGTAACGTTTTTTAAGGACGGTAACCGAATTGGGGCTCAAATCGGGTTCGTTCTTAAAATATTTTTCGGTTCCTTCTGCTGCCATGGTAATAAAAACTCCAATAAATTAAGTTTAAAAAGTTATAGTTTTAATAAGCGCCGAGCCGTCATAATAGGGAAGATTTTTTGAGCAGGCAAGAGGAAATACGGACGGCCGCAGATAAGTAACTGATTCCTTTAAAGAAAAAAATTCCCGTTTCCTGTCAGTGCGTTATCCCGCCGTATGCTCTAATCGCGCAAAACCTTTGTCCCTAAAAGGGAAGCGGTATTCCGATGTTTTTGTTGATTGCCGCTTTGTAGATAAATTCGGCGCACGCCACGTCGAGGAGCCCCATCCCGTGGGATTCGAAAATAGAAAGCCCTTCGTCCTCCGTTCTTCCGGGGCGCGCTCCAGACACTATATCCGAAAGCTCCGTGATCTGATTCCAGTGCAGGCGGCCTTTTTCCAGGGACGGCAGTATGTCGCCGCATTCGAGAGCGGCTATCTCCTTGCTGTCCACTACTAGATATTTTGCCGCTTCAACGGTTTTTTCCGGTATTTCGGCCCTGATAAGGGCGTTGGAGCCGGCGGCGTTTATGTGGACGCCTTTTTTTACTATGCGCCCGCTGTCAAAAAGAGGGGAGGCGGAGGAGGTGACGGTTATTATTATGTCGGAATTTTCAAGGTCCTGCCGCTCGTCGGAAGCGGTTTCCACAGGTATTCCCAGTTTTTCGGACATTTTCGCGGCGAATATTTCGCCTTTTTCCCGATTGCGGGAGGAACAGAACGCCCTTTTTACCGGGGCCGCCATACAGACAGCCTCAAGCTGGGATTCGGCCTGAAAGCCGGTTCCGAATATAAAGACCGTTTCCGAATCTTTCCTGGCCAGATATTTAACGGCCACTCCGCTGGCCGCGCCGGTCCTGAGCCTGCCCATTTCGCAGGAATCCACCACCGCCAGCGGCTCGCCTGTTTCCGCGTCGTAAAGGTGGGTTTTAAATATAAGGCCCGAACGGAAGGACGTATACGCCTTAAAGCCTATCACTCCCTTATAGGGGATAGCTCCGGGCAGCATGTGCAGGGCGCCCTTGCGTATGCGCATGCGCTGCCTCGGCATACTGAAAGCCTTTCCTCCGCCGTAAGCGGCGAAAGCTTCCTCTGTAACTTTCATGGCGGAAGCCATATTAAGGAGTGAGGCGGCTTCGGTTTCCGGTATGTATATTGCCGGCATAAAAAGCTCCTTGAAAAGTTTTAGAACATTTTAACGGGCTATTTTATTTTGGCAATATCTGCCAGCGTATATTTTTTTAATTGAGAAGTAAGAGCGTCTTGCACATCCCGCCACATATCGTGGGCGTTGCAGTCTTTCATGAGACAGCAGGGGTCGTTGCCGTCGAGACAGTTGTTTATATTGAAAGGGCCGTCGACAGCAACCACCACATCGTACATATTTATTTTGCGGGGGTCCATGCCGAGGCGGAATCCGCCTTTTTTGCCCCGTTCTGAAGTGAGTATGTCGGATTTTGCGAGGCTCTGGAGTATCTTGCCAAGAAAACTGTCCGGCACGCTGCATTTTTTCGCCAGGTCGGAACGCATAAAGGCGGTCCCTAAAGGCTGACGCGCCATAAACACCAGTGCGCGGATCGTGTAATCGCATGCGCGTGTAATTTTCATCATTAACCTCTTAATAAATTACATCGTTTGAATATAACATAAAATTTGAATGGTGGCAATACTTTTTGGCGACGCGGCGCCCGGAGCCCGGCATGGCCCCCGCCGCGGGAATTTAAAAACGGCCGATTTTTTCTCTTGACTTTTTCGTGAAAAATATTTATTAACATTCTCTACCTAACGCTGGGGCATCGCCAAGCTGGCAAGGCAGCGGGTTTTGGTCCCGCCATTCGGAGGTTCGAATCCTTCTGCCCCAGCCATTT
>CANTXF010000042.1 GCA_947853665.1 uncultured Deferribacterales bacterium
CCTTACGGAAATTGGAAGAACACGCCTGCCAAAAACTGCATAGTGTGCCATAAAACAAGGCCGGTACTTTCAACCGGTGCTTTGCACGCGATAAATTAAAAACCGTGCTCCCCATACGGCGCGGTTTTTTGAACAAGCCGGTACATACTTTATGTGCCGGCATAATTTTTCAATAAGGCATAAACGTGGGTATCACGTTATTTTTTAATCCCACCAGAAATACCATACGTCCGATTTTGTCAGGCTGTCCGCCAGCTTTCCTATACTGCCGTCCTCCTCGCATTGTTCTACTCGGTCCGGACAGAATGCGTACTGTTCAAGGGCCAGTTTTTGGGCTTCCGCCTTGTCTTTTACCGGTTTTTCTATGTAAAATTCAAGCTCGTCGTGGCTTATGGCGGCGGGTACCGCTCCATAGCTCTCATACCAATATTTGGAAACTGCTATCATTTCCTTTGTATCGGGGCAGTCGTTCCAGCCGCCCATAGGCAGCCACGCAAATATTTCCCAGGGGTTGACGGCGGGTATTTTTGCCAAAATAGTTTCGCAGGTTTCGTCGGAGCCGAAGCTCCAGAAAGAAGAGAAACTGTCGATTTTTATCCCTCCTTTCATTTCTCCCATTATTTCTTCGTCCCAATCTATTTCGTTTTCATCGCAGTCGTTTTTTCTCTCTTCCAGTTGCGTAAGCAGATATTCTTTTCCGCTGTCTGCGCTTTTTGACAGTATATTAGTTCTGTAATCCCGTATTTTTTGAATGTCCGGCTCGTCCTCATTTTCTTCTCCTGCGTTTATGCACAGGCATTCCCATAAGGTTTCGTCCACGGTGATTATTACGGGAGTAAATCCGCTTTTATGTCCTTCTTCCAGAGCTTTCGCATACGCTTCGTGTATCGGGGCGTCGTTTTCCATAGGCGGGAAAACTTCACACGGGCAATCCATATATTTTATAATTTGTTCCGCCAGCTCACTGGGTTTGTATTCGTTCATTATTCGTCTCCTTAGTTTTCGTAGGCCAGCGATATGTCTATAAACTGAACCGCTATCTGGCATATTTCGCCTTCTGCGTCCAAGCCGTAATATACCGGGTATGTTCCGTCTCCGAATCCGCTTTGAAAGATCGGCATATGGAAATCGGTTCCCGGAACCGTCCAGTTTATCCAATCCCCGTCTTTTCTCTGATATTTCGGATTTTCTTTTGCGCTGTTTTCAAAAAAACCGGCAAAATAATGGTCATAAATGTTTTTTTCCGGGTTTTCCTTGTGCCAGCGACTTCTGAAATCGCAGAAAGCGTCTTTTACTTTTACGTCGCATATACAGGCCAGCCCCGCGTCCACATTAAGGCCGAAATAGCTGTCGTCCGCAAAATCCTCCAGGTTTTCCGTGCCAGTTAACGCTTCCTCGAAACGGACCGGTTCGTTGTCGTTAAATTTTATCCTTACCGCGGCGTATCTTGCACAGTCGGAGCCGTCCGGTTTAATTACTGCGGCGGTGGCGTTATATGTCCCGGCGGGAGCTTTAAGGATATACGGCCTGTCTTCCCGCCTCAGATAGCTGAGAGGGTCGCGGACTATTATATATCCGGTCGGCAGGGATACGGGGCCCATGTCGAGGGTATCCATCTCTTTTCCTTCTATTTCTTTTGCTTTGAAATATTCGTTCAGCGGGGAAGGGCATAAAAGCTTATGGCGGACTTTTTTCCACCGTTTAAGCCATTCTGCGTCATATTCCATAAGTTCTCCTGTTTACAGGCGGTTTTTAATTTTATTTATCAGCTTGCCGCAGGTTTTCATTACCGTTTCGGTAAGCATTTCTGTCTGATTTTCGGAATTCTTTATAAGCTTTTCTCCGTTTTTTTCAGCGTATATTTTCATATACGGATTATTTCCCGTTTTTTCCTCTAATTTTTCAAATTGCTTTTTTATTTCGTCTATCAGCCTGCTTCCCGCTTTGCGGGCGGAGTCTATAAGCTCTTTACCTAGTTTTGCCGCGTCGTCCGGGTCTGCCCCGCGTTTTCGCAGCTCTTCGTATGCCTTGTCTCTGGCCGCGTCTAACGCTTGGTTTATCATGCTTCTTGTATTTATGGATATTTCAGGCGACGCGAAAGTTCCGCCTATTTTGATATCCATACGGGCAAGTTTTGTTTCCTTTATGCCGGGGTAAAGAAAATCTATTTTTCCGGAATAATCCAATGTCTGGTCAAGCCCGCTGCTGCCAGCCAGTTTTATAACTGCGCCGTTTGTTTTTATGTCGAAAGGCATGGTGGTAACACGCCCGTCTTTTATTCCGAAGGATACTTTTATATCCTTTGCTTTTATGTTTCTCAACTCTTCATTTTTTAAGATATCCGCTATACCGTCCAGCGCTTTTATACCGCCGATACGTATCTCGTATGCTTTAAGCGTTCCATTTCCGTTTAACGTATCCGGAATCAGGGATATTTTTTTGTCCACCTCTGCGTTCAGATGTATATCGCCTGAAAAAGTGCCTTCTATATCGGCGAATACCGGGGCCATGCGCCTTATGATATTTAAACCTTCGTGTGCCTTTTGGAAAGATATGTTTTTTACGTCAAGCGACGCTCTTAATTTCGGGTTTTCCGCGTTTTCTCTCGCGGAATAAACGCCTCCGAGACCTACGGAGCCTCCCATTGTGTCGAAGGATATGTTTTCCATATCAGTTTCTCCGTTTTTTATTTTCAGGCGCCCTTTAAAATTTTCAAAAGTCATATTGCCGAAAAGTACCTTTTTCATATCCGCATCCACGGTAAAATCGATATTTTCCGGTATATCTATAAGCGGTGCTTTTTCTGCCGGCAGCTTTTCCGGTTCGGAAGGAGCAGACAGCCCCTTTTCCGGAGCTTCCGGTTCATATTCTTTTTGTATTTTGCCGGTTTTAATGAAATCGTTAAGGTCGAAGTATCCGGAGTTTATTTTAAGGCTGCCTTTAATTGTTTCGCCATTTAAGGCAAAACCGATATAGTTTTCAAATACGCATACTGCGGAAAGGTCGTTTTTGCCGATGCTTACGTTTTCTGCCGTAAGAGAAAGATATTCCGGGGCGAAAGAGAAAACGGATTTTTCAGTTTTTATTTCAGGCGTGCCGTCTATGGCCGCGGCCGCTTTTTCAAGCTGCACATAGCCTTTTATATCAAGTTTATCGTATAGCCTGTTATCAATATACGAGCGTTTGCCGGATGCGTTTACATCAGCCTTAAAAATCCCCGTAAGCGTTACGTTGTCAATGGGACATACGTCTTTTACTTTTCCCATATCTATCGTGCCGTTTAGCGAAACGGAAAAATCCGGGTCGCTTGCCGGAGTTTTTACGGAAGCCGACGCCGTAACGGTTTTTTCCGCCAGGTTGAAACTTGCGCCTGATATTTCCGCCGATATGTTGTCAAGAGACCCTCCGGGGCTTGAAGCGGAGGCCGTTATATTTATATGATCAAGAGACGATGGCATACCGGCGTAATGTAAGGAAGCGTCTTTTACCGCAAGAGACGCGTTAAAAGAAGGTGTTAAACCGTTTTTCGGCAGGCCTTTTACTGATATTGAAAACGCCGCGCGGCCTTTAGCCGATATTTTATCAGCATTTTTAATATGATTTGCCGGAATCAGAGAGAGGAGTTCTTTTAGGCCCGTATCGTCCGATTCTATTTTTATTTCCATATCCGGGCCTATTTCAGAAAATACGGCCTGGCCGTTTATTTTTACCTTTATATCGTTAATGCTTCCGGCGCTTTTGTTTACGATAAATTTTTTGTTTTTATAATCGGCGTTTATATTTAGCATCGCCGATAAGGACGCATTTTTAAATAAATCGGTTTCCTTAATGCGCAGAGTAACGGCCTTTGCCGACGTTTCAAGCTTTGCCTGATCTTTGCCCGCGCTTTCGGAGAGATGGAGCCCCGCGTTTTGTATTTCTGCGTACAGGCCGTTCTTTCTGTCGTCGTATGCTGCGTTCACGTTTTTAATGACTGCGTTTTTAAGGCTTATATTAAAAGGAGCCGAGCTTTTCGGCTCTTTTGTTTCTTTTTCATCAATAATTGAGCGTTCCTTTGCCGGAATATCGTATTCTTTTTTCAGAATATCCCAGTTTGTTGTTCCGTCCTGCAGCTTGACGGCTTTTAAGTATGCGTTTTCAAGAAGGATTTTTGATATTTCATAATCGCCGCCGAAAAGAAAGGCTGCGTTTACTGCAGCCGTAAGTTTTTCCGCTTTTATAAGAGGTTCGTTTTCAGATTCGTCCGTACCGTTTACCGTCAGGTTTTTTAAAGTTACGGATATATGCGGAAAGCTTTTAATCAGACTTACGTCTATATCTTCGTAATCAAAGGCCGTCCTTATAGTTTTGCCGCCTTCTCTTTTTATTATTTCGTCTATTTTGCTTTTCATGGCAAAATTAAGCGCCGCAGTTAAAACTATAAGGCAGCCGGCCGCCGCAGCGGCCGCTTTGAGCGATTTTTTCATTCCGTATCTCCGGGATGGACGCATTTTTATATTCTGCAATATCCGACCGTTTTCCTTCGTTATGCTTACGCCGGTTTTATAAAGACAATTTATACGGTTGGTAGTTTATTACCGGAATATTATTTTTGACTTCCAGGCGCCGAGGGGACTATTTATTTTCAGTGATCCGCTAAAATAAAAAAGGCCCGCCTTACCATTTTGAAAGGCGGGCCGCATGAGTATATTTTTTGCCGTTATCTTGTAAATTCCTGCTTTACTACGGTTTCCGATTTTATTCTGTCGAGAGCTTCGGCAAAAGTAGCTTTTACGTTTTCCCTTATATCGCCCGCCACAATGAGAAAAAGCAGATCGTCCCCGGGTTCCAGCTCGCCGGAATTGGCTTGGGCTATTACGCGGAATATTCCGGGCTGCTTTTCCATTTCCGCGCATATTTTCTTCATTTTTTCCGCGTCATGGCTTACTTTAACGGATGTAACGGTTTTTCCGCCGTTCCTTGTGGTGCCGCGCACCACTCCGTTATGCACCAGCACCATGCCTACGCGTTCTTTAAATCCCGGCTCTTTTTTTAAATCCGATATCGCTTTATTTATATCCATTTATTATCCCTCCGTTTATGTTACAGGCAGTTGTATAATATTACCGGCGCGTTTGGCAACGGAAAGATTGCGTTCTCCGCCGGAATATCGGCATATCCGCATTTTTCTTACATCCGGTCTTTATTCCATAAGGCGGCGGCTTCCCCTATGAGGGGAGTTATCAGTATTATCCCCGTTTTATTATTTTTGTGCAGTTCGGCCAGCCTTTTCATAGGCTCATTCCAGGGGTGAGGCGCCAGCTTAAATTTGGAATTATGCACCGGCATAAGGAATTTTGCGTTAAGGTCTGCGGCCGCTTGCAGAGTTTCTTCCGGAGTCATGTGTATCAGCCGCCAGCGTTTGTCGTACTGGCCGTTTTCGAGAAACGCCAAATCGATGGCGCCGAAACGTTTTCCGGTTTCTTTAAAGTGCTTTCCATATCCGGAATCTCCGCCGAAATATATTTTACGCTCCGGCGTTTCGAAAAGAAAGGCTGCCCAAAGGGTGGAATATTGGCTGAAAAGACCCCGCCCTGAAAAATGTCTTGCAGGCAGGCAGTGGAAAGCGTACCCAGGTTCGGGGACGTATTTTTCTCCCCAGTCCAGCTCCGTGATTTTTTCTTCCGGATAACCCCAGTTTCTTATGTATTTTCCCACTCCGAGCGGGCATATTACCATTTTTACCTTGTCTTTTATCGCTTTTACGGTTTTTTTGCTTAGATGGTCGTAATGGTCGTGAGTTATTACAAGATAATCAGTTTCCGGTATGTCTTCCGGTTCGTATATCATTGTGCCTTTAAACGGTCTGTTTATAAATGGGACGGGAGAGCCTGCTTCGGAGAGAACCGGGTCCGTCAGTATTCTTTTGCCGCCGGTCTGCACCATAAGAGAGGAATGGCCGAACCATACTACGGTATCTTCCGATTTATCCAGAGATTTAAGGTCAGTCCTTATCGATGGCAAAGGGCTTTCCGGCGTATTTTTTGAGGAAAAAAGCTCAAGATAGGCGGATATTTTATCGCTTTTTTCCGTCATCAGGGGCGTTTCCTCAAGGTTTTTTGCTTTTCCTTCGGAAAAGTTCGGCGACGCTTCCATTTTGGCCCTGTTAAGATCCTCCGAACCGCGTATAAGCGCGTATATAAACGGCGACGCGGCGATTATCAGAATGACCGCAAATATCATTGCTCTAGACCGTTTTTTCAAAAGCCGCCGCCACTTCTTTCATAAGTTTAGGGATTTCCAGCATTTGCGGACAGTGGCTTTCGCATGCTCCGCACTCTATACAGTCGGACGCTTTGCCGTTGGATTTGGTATAATCGTTATAATATTGGTCCTGTACGTAAAATGTAAGATTACCCACCTGCTTTTTATTGTTGTAGAGCGCGAAATATTTTGGGATCGGTATATTTACCGGGCATGAATCCACGCAGTACTGGCAGGCGGTGCAGGGCACGGCCACGCTTTTATCTATTATCGCGGCGGCTTCTTTTACTGTGGCAAGTTCCTTTTCGTTCAGGGGGATAAAATTTTCCATATAACTCATGTTGTCGAGCAGCTGGGCCATATCGGACATACCGCTTAATACCGTTGATACCCCGTCGAGACCCGCGGCATAGCGTATTGCCCAGGATGGAACCGACATGGCGGGAGCGTGTTTTTTAAAAAGATCTTCCGCTTCTTTGGGTACGTTTGCCAGCGTGCCTCCTTTTACCGGCTCCATTACGATTATCTCTTTATTGTGCTTTCTCGCCGTTTCGTAGCATTTGCGGGATTGTATGCTGTCGTTTTCCCAGTCAAGATAGTTTATCTGAAGCTGTACGAAGTCCGCTTCCGGGTGTTCCGTAAGCACTTTGTCCAAAAGCTCAGCGTTGTAGTGATAAGAAAACCCGGCTTTTTTTATTCTGCCTTCATCCTTCTTTTTCTGAATGAAATCGAAAGAGCCCATGTCCAGCGCTTTTTTATAGGTATCCAGCGAAATATTATGCAGCATATAGTTATCAAAATATTCCACTCCGCACCGTTCAAGCTGTTCGGAGAATATTCTTTCCTGATCCTCGGGCTTTTCCAGCAGCCACAGGGGGAGTTTGTCCGCCAGCGTAAAACTTTCTCTATTGCGTCTGCTTACAAGAGCTTCTTTTATCGCTCTTTCGCTGAAACCGTTGTGATATACGTAAGCCGTGTCAAAATATCTGAAACCTCTATCCAGAAAAGTGTCGGCCATTCTTTCGAGAGTTTTTGTGTCTACGGCGGACTGGTCCTCCGGGTTTATCAGGGGAAGGCGCATAAGACCGAATCCCAGCTTCTTCATAATTAGTCCTCCACGTTTTATTTTTCTTCAAAGTCTAAACTTTGAGTATGCTCTAAAGTCAAGTATTTTTTTATGGCGGCTATCCCCTGACGCAGATAGTTATGGCAAATAATTATAATAATGCTCCGCGTAGTCAAAAACATTCATAATAAGACCTGTTCAGGCAAGGCAAACTCTGGAAGGCTTTGCCCCCTTTAGACGTGCCTTGCCAAACGCTTTTTAGTCTTATTATTCATTGCCCTAGAGCAAGCCGCCGTATTATAAATATTTCCCATAACTTTATTAATCTGCGTAAAGGTATAGTTGCGTTTTTTTGTTGAAATAAAAGATACGGCGGCAAATCCATGCTTATAAAGGGCAGGGACGAACCGGCTGCGGCTTATATGCTTTCCAAAAGTATTGAGGGTATTCCTTAAACATTTTCTATGAGGATCAATAAAAAAACAACAATTTGATAAAATCTGAAAATATAATTAAGATTATCCGCGGAGACATAATGCTTATTTTTGATATTATAACGGCAGGCTGTGAGAGCCGTTCAATCTGGCGGGGGCGGGTACATTCCGTATTTGAAAACGCAATAAATATCCTTGCGAACAACACCCTCCATACTATTTTGTTTAATCCTCTGTGGGTATCCGAAACAAATATTATCACGGATAAGGCAATAGCCGTCCATATAGATAGGGCGGATATAATCTGTTCGGACGGAGACTATCTTTATGCCGGCACAGCTCCCATTGCCTCTTTCAAGAACAGCGTCTGCTGGCAAATGCCTGAAATCAGCGGTAGAAAAGTTACGCTTGAGAGTGTGTTAAAAATCAAATCAGTGCTGGATACTGTCAAAATAAGTGATATTACGGCTTATGTCGGCAACGCTTTTACTGAATGCGCCCGCCGGTTTATCAGTGGAGAAAATGCAGATTTTACTGAAATAATCGGCGCAGGGCAGGGCCTGACGCCTACCGGCGACGATATGCTGACAGGCTTCGCCCTGGCTCTTCTGTGTGAAAGGCCTGCAGACCTTGCCAGGCTTTCTATGCTTTGTACCCCTCTATTGACGGCAACTACGGATATTAGCAATTATCTGCTGGCAGAGGCATTCAGGGGTAAGTTCGCCGCTCCGCTTGTCAGCCTGCTGTTATCTATGCAGACGGGCAGAGGTCTCGACGAGGCCGTTGAAATAGCTTTAAATATAGGGTCAAGCTCCGGACGAGATGGGATTTTCGGCCTGTATACGGGCCTGATACTTTTGGCGGACGGATAAAACCTTTATTGAAGACTGGGATCGAGTATCATATAGCCGACACCGGAATATGTTTTGATAATATCTTTCTTAAATCCGGCGTTGAGAAGTTTTGAGCGGATTCTGTTTATGGCTACCCGCAGATATTCTGTATTGTCGACGTATTTATCTCCCCATACCGTGGAAAGCAGGTCTTCGTGCATAAATACGCGCCCGTAATTCCTTGCTAGCATTGTGAAAAGCTTCATTTCCTTAGCTGTCAGCATTACTTCCATGCTGCCCACCATGAGCCGCTGGGTAGTGAAATTTAATTTGAGGGTATCAAGAACATATACGTCGTCCTCTATATGGGCGTGGTGACCGCCCGCGCGTCGTAGCACAACGTTGACCCGCGCAAGGAGTTCATCCGGAGAGAAGGGCTTGGTCAGATAGTCATCCGCCCCGAGATTAAGGCCCTTTACCTTATTGGCGCTGTCAGAAAAATTTGTGAGGTAAATAAAAGGAATATCTGAAAAAGTGCGTAGTTTTTCCAATACGGAATAACCGTCTATATCAGGCATCTTAACATCTGAAAATATAAGACACGGTTCCAGAACCTTTACCTGAACGAGCGCTTCATTTCCGTTGGAAAATCCGTGCGGCGTGAAGCCGGCTTCTGAAAGGACGCTGGACAGCAGCTTCACCATTTTCGGGTCGTCGTCTAATATTATAACTCTTTTCTTCATAATACTACACCTGTCGTATAGACTAAAGAAAATTTAAAAATATTCAAGATGTTTTTTAAAACAATCACTATTTGGTTATGATGCTATATAACCTATATGATGGGGTTATTCTATACTTTGCCAATTCGCGGCGCGTATTACAAAATGGCATAATATTTTATATTTTGTTTATTATTTTATATGTAATAATCTCAAATAAATTTACTTTATGAAAATATGTTATATTTATTAATAATTTGTAGTAACCATACAAGTTTATATCCTGTTATTTTTTTCATATAAAAATGGCTGTTTCTTTATTCATAATTTATATATTTTTGATTGAAATATAATGTTTGCATAAAAAATAATAATGTTATATCCCTGTAAAATACGAAAGACCTCAGGAGGATTTATGAGCAGACGTACGTATGGTATATTAGGTGTTATATGCGTCGGTATGATACTGGCTTTTATCGCCATGGCAAGCGACAAAGAGACGTACATTTTCAAAGTTATCACAACTGTGCCGCTTCTTGTTATCCTCGCTCTGTTGTTTATGCGCGTTAATATGCTGGTTGCAGCCCTCGTGGGCGGTATTATGGCTGTGATTATAGGCAAAATCGGCCTTGGAACGGCAAACCAGACATTCCTAACGGAAATTCCCAAGATGCTGACAATTATCGTGCCCATTATCAACTCTGCCGTGGCAACGGCCGTGTTCCGGGCGGGCGGTTATACGTCGGCGCTCATCCTTGTCCGCAGAGGAATAGGCGAGCGGGTGGCTTTTGTTGGAGCTTTTATCGTCATCCTTCAGGCTCTTGCAACTTATATGTCAGGTATAGGCGGTGGTTCGGCGATGGTTATCGCTCCCTTGGCTTTTGCCGCGGTGGGGGTTGTTCCTGAAGTTATCGCGGGCATGTCCATTGCTGCTGCCGTTTCTTTTACTACCTCTCCGGCCTCCCTGGAGTCAGGTATTGTTTCCACAATGACAGGCATTCCGGTAGCGGAATATGTCACAACCATGCGTCCTTACTGGTTGGTATTCTGCGCTATTGCGATCGCAGTCGCCTTTATAGGCTGTATTAAACGGGGAACGGTTTTTCAGTCGGAGGAATCTGAAGAATATAAAAGCCTTAACACCGGTGAACTCGTGAAAAGAACTATTCCGGCTGTTTTCCTGCTGGTTGCGGTTGTTGCGGGTCCGATTGTTAATAAAGCTTTGGGCGCTCCCGTTCTCGGGCCTCTGGTTTATACCGTTGTTACAACAGCCCTTATTTTCTTATGCAGCAAGTTTACTCTTGACCAGTCTGTTGATGCTGTTATCGATGGCTCTACATATATCCTTACGCGTCTTCTGCAGGTTGGTATGTTCTTCTCTTTCATTGCCTTGATAGGCAACAACGGGGCGTTTGAAGTCATCACCAGCGTTGTGCGGGATGTGCCTATTTCAATTATGGTGCCCATAGCCGTGCTTTGCGGATTTCTCATCGGTATCCCTGCGGGCGCTTATGTGGGAATGCTCTTGGCCTTGGTGCTTCCAATTGCTATTGAATTGAACTTTCCGCTTGTAGCGGTTGGTTTTATTACTATGGGTGTTGGCTTCGGCAGCCAGATGTCGCTTGTAAACATTACTATGATGGCCCTCTCGTCCGGATTTAAGATTCCGATTACCCGCGTGGCAAAGGGTAACACCCCCTATATTATCGGATGTATGGCGTTGCTGCTGATAATCGCTTTTTTTGTAGGCGTATAAAACCGTCATTCCATAGGTCATTCCCGGGCTTAACCCCGGGAATCCGCAGAAATAACGGTACATTCCCGGCCCCTCTTTCCCGGGAACGGTAGATAAGGAAGAATAGGAGATTATTATGGATTTAGTATTTAAAAATGTATGTATTAAAGACGATGCCCCGCTGACGGATGTTCTTGTAAAAGACGGCAGGATCGCTGATATCACACCAAACTCTGGTGCTGCAGGGACAAGAGTTATTGATGCTGAAGGACGCGTTATGCTGCCGGGCCTCGTGGAATCCCACCTGCATCTTGAAAAAGCTAACGCAAACCGTGTTCCCAATCTGTCGGGCACTTTGCAGGAAGCGATAGCGGTTACGGCCAAACTTAAACCGACCTTTACCCGTGAGGATATCCTGGAGCGGGCGAGCGCTACCATACGCATGATGGTAAAAAACGGCACGACTACTGTCCGCGCCCACTCAGAGTTTGACCCGGCCCAGGGTTTTGTTGGACTGGACGCTGTACTGACTCTGAAAGAGCGTTTCAAGGATATAATAGATATTCAGATCGTGGCTTTCCCGCAGGAGGGCATTTTTAAAGCCCCTGGCACGGATAAAATGATGTATGAAGCTATGGAAAAAGGTGCGGACGCTGTGGGCGGTATCCCTTATAATGATCCGGATCCAAACCAGCACATGGACTTTGTGTTTAAGCTTGCCAGAGATGTTAATAAAGACCTCGATTTTCATCAGGATTTCGCTGACAACGCGGATAAAATGAGCATCGAAATGCTCGCCCGCAAAACCATTGAAAACGGATGGGAGGGACGCGTTTCAGTCGGCCATATGACCGCGCTTGGCGCTGTTGAGCCGAAAAAACGCGACGAGGTCATCAAGCTTATCGCTGACGCAGGTATCACCGTAATGTGTTTGCCGGCGACAGACCTGCACCTGGGGGCGCGCAGCGACACTTATAACGTGCGCCGCTGTCTGACTCCCGTCAGAGCCCTGAGAGATGGCGGAGTAAACGTCACTCTGGCCACAAATAATATCCGCAATGCGTTCACTCCGTTCAACAACGGCGACCTGCTGCAGATAACGGCCCTTGCCATTCCTGCCTGCCATCTGGGAGGTGCGGACGATCAGGCTACCGTGCTGCCTATGATTACCGCCAATGCGGCAAAAGCTCTTGGCATGAAAGATTACGGCCTTGAGAAAGGCAAAAAAGCGGATCTGGTTCTTGTTGACACAAAGAAGGTGTCCGATGTGATTCTTGATATTCCCGACAGGCTGTTCGTTGTAAAAAATGGCAAAATAGTTATTGAGTCTGCCAGACAAATAACTTACGCGTTTTAGCGCAACAGTTTCCTTGGTTCCCTGCAGGTTTTTAGCCTGCGGGGAGATAAATATGGTTTGAAATACCGCTATCACCGGGCTTGACCGGGGAAACTGGAGAAATATTGGTATTTCCTGAATTTTTACCTTCACGGAATGACGAAAACCAGCAAAGTAACCATCAGGAGTGAAAATGCTTCAAACAGTTATTATGGAGAATAGCTATCAGGATTCCATCAATCTGATGCTTTTGTCCAACAAACTTTCAGATATGCAGAGCGTGAGCAAGGTCTCCGTTATGATGGGAACGCCCGCCAATAAAACGATTTTCAAAGGAACCGGCCTGTACACGCCGGAGCTTGAAAAAGCCGGTCCTAACGATATATGTATTGTGATCAATTCGGACACTGATATGCTTGAGCCTGTCATGGCAGAGGTGAAAGAGTTCCTCTCAAATCTTGCCACAAGGAAATCGGGCGCGGCCATTCGCGTTACCCGTTCATGGACAAGCTCTATCAAGGCATTGCCGGATGCAAACCTCGCGCTTATTTCCATTCCCGGCAGCTATGCGGCGGAAGAGGCCAGAAAAGCCCTCGACCGAGGCCTAAACCCGTTTATCTTCAGCGATAACGTTGCTATTGAGGATGAAGCGGCTCTGAAGCGGTACGCAGCAGAAAAGGGGCTTATCGTCATGGGCCCGGACTGCGGAACGGGTATTATTAACGGTGTACCGCTCGCCTTTGCCAACGTTGTGCGTAAAGGTAATATAGGCATAATTGCCGCTTCAGGTACCGGGCTGCAGGAAGTATCCACAGTAGTGCACCGCATGGGCGGCGGTGTCAGCCAGGCCATAGGCACGGGGGGACGGGACCTTTCCGCGGAGGTCGGTGGAATTACAGCTATCACAGGTTTAAAAGCGCTCGCAGCTGATGATGATACAAAAGTTATCCTGTTTGTCTCCAAGCCGCCCGCAAAAGAGGTGCGCGACCGGGTGGTTGATATCCTGAAAGCTATACCGAAGCCTGTTGTTGCCATTTTCATGGGTGAGAAAGGCGGCGTGCCTATGCAGAACATTACTTTTGCCTCCACCCTGGAACAGGCCGGTATGCTGGCTGTGAAAGCGGCAGAGAAGGAAGCGGATGTGTCCGTCGATCTCGATAAAGTAAAAGCATCCGGCGGAAATCACAGGATATTCGGGCTTTACGCCGGTGGAACCCTTGCGGCGGAGGCTGCTTTCATCCTGACGGAAGGCTTCGGAAGCACAGAAAGCCATGAGCATATTGACGGCGTTTACTTGGAGCTTGATGGACATCGGGTTATTGATTTTGGCGATGATAAGTACACACAGGGCCGTCCTCACCCGATGATGGACAGCCGCTACCGCGTGGAGGCCCTTCAGGAGATTGCCGCTGATAAGAATGTTTCCATTATCGTGTTTGATCTGGTGTTGGGCTACGGCGGCAGCATGGATATGGCGTCGGAGCTGGCTAAAGGGATCGAACACGCCCGGGCGGTTGCCGCGAAGGACGGCCGAGAGCAGATTTATATTTCATCTATCTGCGGAACCGACGAAGACCCCCAGGGATATGAAGACCAGAAAACTAAACTGCTGAACGCAGGTGTTATTATAGAGGACACAAATGCGCGGGCGGTAAACCGTGCCCTTACACTGTTTTATCAGCTGACCGCGAAGCCGCAGGATCTTTCCCCCGCGGAAGGCGTCGCGGCCCTGTTTAGGAACGGTCCAAAAGTGATCAATGCCGGTCTTGCAGGATTTGCAGAGCCGATCAAAGCCTATGGCGGCGCAGTTGTTCAGTTTAACTGGGCACCCGTGGCAGGTGGCGATGCACGCCTTGCAGAAATATTATCTAAACTGGTATAGGAGAGTTTGAATATGTATAAATCTATAGATGAAGCTAACGAGGCGGTTACCGCAAAGATCGTTAAAAGTCAGCCGTTTCTAGTGGACGTGGTTCCTGGAAAGACGGTTATTCCTGAGCTGAAGGAACATGTGCTTCTCCACGCAGGCCCGCCAATTGCGTTTCAGGATATGACCGGCCCCATGCAGGGTTCCTGTATCGGCGCGATATTGCTGGAAAAATGGGCACCTGACGAAGAAGCCGCCCGTAAAATGCTTGAAGAGGGGAGAATAACGTTTATTCCCTGCCATTCGGTTAACGCTGTAGGCCCAATGGGTGGCATTACCTCTATGAATATGCCTGTACTAGTCGTTGAGAACCGTGAGCACGGCAATAGGGCCTATTGCATTATGAACGAGGGAATAGGCGAAGTGCTCCGTTTCGGCGCATACGGTTTGGAGGTAATTAAGCGCCTGGAGTGGATGGGCAACGTATTGGCTCCTGTGTTGTCAAAGGCTCTCAAACTGACGGACGGCGGCCTGAACCTGAATGTTATTGCCGCGCGGGCGCTTACCATGGGGGATGAATTTCACCAGCGCAATATTGCGGCAAGCGCTGTTTTTATGAAAGAAATAATGCCTTATATCGTAAAAAGTAAGCCCAGTCAGGAAGATCTTGAATCCGTGACAAAGTTCCTTGCAGATACAGACCAGTTCTTTCTCAATATTGCCATGGCCATGTGCAAGTCTGTTATGGACGCTGCCAGAAGTATCACAGAGGGAACCATCGTAACCGCCATGACGCGCAACGGCAAGGATTTCGGCATACGTGTGTCAGGCCTTGGGGATGAATGGTTTACCGCGCCTGTTAACACACCGCAGGGGCTCTTTTTTACTGGCTACAGTCAGGATGATGCCAACCCGGATATGGGTGACAGCGCCATCACGGAAACCTACGGCGTGGGCGGTATGGCTATGATCGCAGCCCCCGGTGTCACGCGGTTTGTCGGCGCCGGAGGTTTCAATGACGCGCTTTCCACAAGTAACGAAATGCTTGAGATTTGTATCGGCCAGAACCCCAACTTTCCGATACCTACTTGGGACTTTGAGGGGATATGCCTTGGAATCGACATCCGCAAGGTGGTTGAAACGGGGATTACCCCTGTCATCAACACTGGCATCGCCCACAAACAGGCCGGAGTAGGCCAGGTCGGCGCAGGCACTGTTCGCGCTCCTCTTGAGTGCTTTGTGAAGGCTGTCGAAGCAATGGCAAAGAAAAAAGGAATTATTTAACAAATACAGCTTCGTTATTCCCTTGAAGGCGGGAGTCCGGGACGCATCAATATTTGACCGGATTCCCGGTTTAAGCCCTAGAATAACTGAATAAATATAAAAAATCTGCCAGTGAAGGTGTGCACTCTCGCCGGGCCACCGTAAATACAGTAAGGTGCGCAATTATGAAAAAAGATGTGATTTTAATAGCGTTGGGGGGCAATGCCATACTCCAGCCCGGACAGGACGCCACATTTGAGAATCAGATGGCCAATGTGGCCAGATGCTGCCGCTGGCTCGTTCCTCTGGTGGAAAAAACTACCATTGCCATTACCCACGGCAACGGGCCGCAGATCGGCAATCTGATCCTTCAGCAGGGTCTTTCCGCAGGGTCTGTCCCGGCGATGCCCTTTGACGCTTGTTCGGGCAGCATACAGGGTCTTATTGGCTATATGCTTCAGCAGAGTTTGTCAAACGAACTCCTGCGCCACAATATTGACAATAAAGTTGTATGTGCGCTGAGTCGCGTGGAGGTATCTCCCGATGATCCGGCGTTTTCCAATTATACAAAGCCCATAGGCGGTTTCTACAGCAAAGAGGAATCGGAAAGGCTTGAGAAAGAGCGCGGCTGGCAGATGATGGAGGACTCCGGCAGAGGCTATCGCCGCGTCGTTCCATCGCCATTGCCAGTGAGTATCCTTGAACATGAAGCTATTTCGGATATGCTGAACAGAGACTACACCGTAATTACCTGCGGTGGCGGTGGCATACCGGTAACAAAAGAGCTTGACGGTACCTATACCGGTGTGGAGGCCGTTATAGATAAAGACAGAACGGCGGCTCTCCTTGGTAAGACAATAAAATCGGACAAACTCGTGTTCATAACGGAAGTGGATAACGTTTATCTTAATTTCGGCAAGCCTGATGCGAAAAAACTTGAATCCGTAAGTCTTATGGAGATGCAGACGTATCTGGAGGAAGGCCATTTCGGCAAAGGCAGTATGGAGCCTAAAATTATAGCGGCTCTCGAATATGTCCGGGATACGGGCGGTACGGCAATCATATGTTCGCTTGAAACCATCGAAAAAGCGCTTGAGGGCCGGTGCGGGACGACTATCGTCGCAATGGATCGGGCTGGCACATGATAAAAATGCTCACGCCTGAGCATAAACAGAGAGTATGCCGTCCATCTGGTAAGGATAGCGGAGCTGTTAATCGGAAAATATGCTGCGCAGATATTTCATCGGTTTTCGGTATATCCGTGCCCGTTCCGGTAACCGGCCCGCTTCTTATGTTTATGTTATTGCGGACGTTTTAAGGCCCTGCCGCTTCGGCGTCATAAAGGCCGCCGGTATTCTTGGATATTATCCCGGTTCTGCGATACATCAAAAGCTGTTGTCTCTTATTGAACGTTCTGGATAAGCTCTCATTGCTCAATCTCTCTATTATAATCTTACGCTGGGCCGTATAGTATAGTTGCGAAAAATATTATACGGATATAAAAAGGGATGTATAATTACTGTGAAAATAACATAAAAGTTAAAATTGCCATGTTTTTAGGGGATTTTGTGATTTTTGCAGAGCGTCTGTTTGATACGGCCCACTTTTTATTTGGAGCGTAAGCCTTATGGAAAATGAAAAGCATAATATACCGCCGTTAGAGATGGGTAATAAATATTATTACGGCCTTGGCGTGGAGGAAGATTACGACGAGGCTTTTAAGTGGTACCGTCTTGCGGCGGAGCAGGGAGATCCGGACGGTCAGAATAATCTAGGATATATGTATGAATATGGTCTTGGTGTGGAGCAGGATTACGCGGAAGCTGCAAAATGGTACCGCCTGTCCGCCGAGCAGGGAAATCCGTTCGGCCAGAATAACCTTGGATATATGTATGACTCCGGCCAGGGTGTGGAACAGGACGACTATGAGGCGTTAAAATGGTACCGCCTGTCTGCGGAACAGGGTAATCCATTCGGCCAGAATAACCTGGGGTATATGTATGAACATGGCCAAGGCGTGGAAAAGGATTATGCCGAGGCTTTCAAGTGGTACCGTCTAGCGGCGGAGCAGGGAGATTCGGGCAGTCAGAATAACTTAGGATGTATGTATGAATATGGCCATGGCGTGGGGCAGGATTATGCCGAAGCTGTAAAATGGTATCTTTTATCTGCCAAACAGGGTAATTCGGCCGGCCAGAATAACCTGGGGCGTATGTATGATTCCGGCCTTTGTGTGGAGCAGGATTACACCGAAGCCGCAAAATGGTATATTCTATCTGCAAAACAGGAAGATTCGGACGGTCAGGCTAATTTGGGCAATCTGTATTACTATGGCCATGGTGTGGAACAAAGTTACTCCGAGGCATTTAAGTGGTACTGTTTGGCGGCCGTTCAGGGACATTCTGCCAGCCAAAGCAACCTTGGAGATCTGTATTATTACGGCCTCGGCGTGGATAAGGATTACACAAAAGCCGCAGAATGGTTTCGTCTGTCTGCGGAGCAGGGAGATCCGGCCGGTCAGAATAATCTGGGATATATGTATAAGCACGGTTATGGCGTGGAACAGGATTATGCCGAAGCTGTAAAATGGTTTCATCTGTCTGCGGAGCAGGGAGATTCAGCCGGCCAGAACAATCTGGGGAGCATGTATGATTCCGGCCTTGGCGTGGAACAGGATTACGCCGAAGCTGTAAAATGGTTCCGTCTGTCTGCGGAACAGGGCAATCCGTCCGGCCAGTATAACCTGGGGTGCTCGTATGACTGTGGCCAAGGCGTGGAACAGGATTATGCCGAAGCTGCAAAATGGTTTCATCTGGCTGCAGAACAGGGTCATTCGTCAGGCCAGCATAATCTGGGGTATCTGTATAAACACGGGCAGGGTGTGGAACAGGACTACGCCGAAGCTGCAAAATGGTACCGTCTGGCGGCTGAACAGGGTAATTCATCCGGTCAGAGTAATTTAGGGCATATGTATGAGCGGGGCCAGGGAGTGGAGCAGGACTACTCCGAAGCGGTGAAATGGTATCGTCTGGCTGCGGAACAGGGCAATCCGTACGGCCAGTATAATCTGGGGTGTATGTATGATTCCGGCCGAGGAGTGGAGCAGGATTACGCCGAAGCTGTAAAATGGTTCCGTCTGGCGGCGGAACAGGGAGATTTTGACGGCCAGAGTAATTTGGGGTATATGTATGAGCGCGGCCAGGGGGTGAAACGGGATTACGCCGAGGCTGTAAAATGGTATCGTCTGACTGCGGAACGGGGCAATCCGCACGGTCAGTATAATCTTGGGCGGATGTATGATTCCGGTCGTGGCGTGGAGCAGGATTACGCCGAAGCTGCAAAATGGTATCGTTTATCCGCCGAACAGGGAGATTCGTCCGGTCAGAACAATTTGGGGTATATGTATGAGCGGGGCCGTGGAGTGGAGCAGGATTATGCCGAAGCTGCAAAGTGGTATCGTCTGGCTGCGGAACAGGGCCATTCGGCAGGCCAGTATAATCTGGGATGTATGTATGATTCCGGCCATGGCGTGGAACAGGATTACACAGAAGCGTTAAAATGGTATCTTTTATCCGCCGAGCAGGGTGATTCTGACGGTCAGTACAAACTGGGATATATGTATGAGCACGGCCTTGGTGTGGAGAAGGATTATACGGAGTCCCTGAAGTGGTATAAAAAAGCCGCCTGTAACGGCGATGAGGCGGCGCAGTGGAATCTGGGACGTATGTATTCCAGCGGGCAGGGAGTGATAAGAAACGGCAAAGAAGCTTCAAAATGGTTCGGAATGGCGGATGTTAAAAGGGATATAAAACCTGCGTCGTCATGCAAAGTAATAAATATTTCCGATTATCTGAAAAAGGGAGCCTGTCCCTAATTTTGTGTAAGCGTCCGAGTAAATAGATTATACTATTTTA
>CANTXF010000043.1 GCA_947853665.1 uncultured Deferribacterales bacterium
TGGAAACCGTTCGCCGGTTTGGTGGACAGAAAACGACGCGCGACAAAAGCGGGAGCCGCTTCAATCAATGATCCTTCTGTTGGGCGGCAAAGCCCCCCTTCGGAGAGAGGTTTGCAGGACGCTCCGGGCAGGCTCCTTTATTGCCGGGCGCATACCGCTCTTGTATATGGCCTTCGGGTTTGTTTATAAGATACGGTTTTCAGCCGGATATGCGAAAGCCCCGGTTTTCCCGGGGCTTTAAAGTTTATTCAAATCTTACGGGTTTGTTTCTGGCCATTTGCCTCAGTCGCTCTATACGCTTTTCAACGGGCGGGTGGGTGGAAAACAGGTTCATAAGGCTGCCGCCCGTAAGGGGGTTTATTATGAACATATGGGCCGTGGCGGGTTTCGCGTCGTCCATAGGCGCCGTTTCCACGCCGTAGGATATTTTATGCAGGGCCGAGGCCAGCGCCATCGGATTGCCGCACAGGGCCGCCCCTCTTTCGTCCGCCTGATATTCCCGTGAGCGGGACACGGCCATCTGCACCAGCATTGCCGCTATGGGGGCTATTATTATCATGGCTATCCCGGCCGCCGCGCCAAGGGGGGAGGAATCTTCCCCGTCTCTGTTTCCGCCGCCGAATATCATGCCCCATTTGAAAATATCCACAAGGGTCATTATCGCTCCGGCGATCGTAGCCGCGATCGTGCTTATAAGTATGTCCCTTCCGTAAACGTGGGCCAGCTCGTGGGCTAAAACGCCTTCCAGCTCTTCCTCCGTAAGCATATTCATAAGGGTGTTCGTAACCGCCACCGCCGCGTGCTGGGGGTTTCTTCCCGTGGCGAAGGCGTTGGGCGTGCCGGAGGGTATTATATAAACTTTAGGCATGGGCAGGCGGCCTTTCGTTGCCAGCTTGCGCACTATGCCGTAGAGTACGGGCGCGTCCGCCTCGGTAACTTCCTGGGCTTTATACATGGAAAGGACTATTTTATCGCTGAACCAGTAGGAAACGAAATTCATAACGAGAGCCAGCCCGAAAGCTATAACCACGCCGGTTTTGCCGCCTATCAGCCCTCCTATGGCGATAAAAAGCACCGTCAATAATGTTAATAAAAACGCCGTTTTCAAGGTGTTTGTGTTCATTTTTCCCCGTTCTTTCAGATTTTTTTTAGTTTTTGATCCGCTTCACAAGAGCGGCTATACGCTCCAGATCCACCGTGGTATTGACGCAGGGACCTTCCGGCCTCTGATTTATAACGCCTATCACAGGCATGGGCAGAGTATCCCTGATACCGCTTAAAAGGTCCCTTTCGCAGGCCACGGCTATAACCATGTCCGGCCGCTTTTCCATGAGCCGTTTTCTCGCCATGGTGCCCCCGGAAGCCACCGATATGTCGACAGAAAGAGCGTCGGAAAGTTCAATAAGTTTATAAACTATACACTTTCCGCACTTTTTGCAGTTTCTTATATCCGAGGTAAGCTTCATACCGCAGGACTGTAACTGCAGGCAGTGGGGCAGCAGAAGCATTATATTCGACACCGTCCCGTTTTTTATGTCGTTCAGTATAAATTCGTTGCTGAGAGCGATGAAGGACCACACCGCCCTGTCCGGGTCAAGCCCCGTTCTTTTTGCCGCTGAACGGGCCACGGGGACGATATATTTCATCCATACGTATCTTGTGCGCAGAAAAGGGAAGATTTCCCGCTTGGCGGCGGCGGATACAAGCATAAGCGCGGTATATACGGCTCCCGCCGCCAGCATTGCCGCGAGAACGGCCAGGCCCGCTTTCATAAAGGCGGGGAAAAACCACGCTACCGCCGTAATAAGCACGAAAAACGCCGCGCAGAAAAGGCCGAAAAGTATCCACCCTCCCGCCGCCATCAGCAGGAGCACGGTTTTAAGCCCGTATATTTCTACCGGTCTATCCAAGCTTCGTTCCGGGTTCTATGGGAAAGCCCGCAAGCAGGCTCCCTGCGTCCATGCGCTTTCGGCCTTCCAGTTGGGCCTGCTTTATTACGAGGCCGCCTTTTCCCGTGGAGACGGAAAAGAAATCCTTTCCGGCAGCGTACACCGTTCCCGGCTTTTCTTTGGGAGCGATGTCTTCCGTTCCGGCGGCGAAAAATTTTATCATCTTGCCGTCTATCCGGGAGTAGGCCGCGGGCCAGGGATAAAAGCCCCTTATGGCCCTTTCTATATGGGCTGCTGGCTTCGACCAGTCTATAAGGCCGTCTTCTTTCTTCATTATGGGGGCGAGGGTCGCTTCCGCTTCGTTTTGCTTCAAAGGGGTTATTATATCGAAATTCTCAAGGGTCTTTATAAGCAGTTCCGCCCCGGCTTCCGCCAGCTCCGCCGCCAGCTCCGCCGCGTTTTTCCCTTCTATGGGGGTTTCCTTCCTCAAAAGGATGTCGCCCGTGTCCATGCCCGTATCCATAAGCATGGTGGAGACCCCGGTAATTTCCTCCCCGTTTACGACGGCCCAGTTTACCGGGGCCGCGCCTCTGTATTTCGGCAGCAGGGAAAAGTGAACGTTCACCGGGGCCTTGGAGGGCACATCAAGCGCCTCTTTGGGCAGTATCCTGCCGTAAGCCGCCACAGCGTAAAAATCGGGCTTTATGGAGCGGAATTTTTCAAGAGCTTCCGCGTTGTTTTTTAATTTTTCCGGCTGGTATATTTCAAGGCCGGCCTTCAAAGCGTATTCTTTTACCGGAGACGCCTGGGTCTGGTTTCCTCTGCCTTTAGGCCTGTCAGGCTGAGTTACCACGAGGGGCACCTCCCAGCCTTTTGCGCACAGAGCGTCCAGACAGGGGACGGCTATTTCCGGAGTTCCCATAAATATTATTTTCATGGGCGCATTATATAAAAACTTTGCGGGCCGGGCAATAGTAAAAACCCGGCGCCCCGCTCCCGCTTTATTATATATTGCAAAGAGCCTCTGCCTGGAGTAAAAATATAACCCATAACAGAAACCGGAGATGCAGATGGCCATACTGGAAAAACTTAAAGAAAACGCCAGAGCTAAAAAGCGTCATATAGTCCTGCCGGAAGGGTGGGACGAGCGGACGGTGAAAGCCGCCGCCGAGCTTATAAACAACGAGCTGTCGGACGTTACCGTTCTCGGAGACCGCCGTTTAGTGTCGGAAGCTCTGCGGGCTTTCGACGTGGCCGATATGCCGGAAATAATCGACCCGGCTTCGGACAACCGGTTCCAGAATTTTGTAAAGGCTTATTACGAAAAACGAAAGGAAAAAGGCACGTCTCTTGAGGACGCCATATCGGCCATGAAAAACCCGCTTTTTTTCGGGGCCATGATGGTGGAGCAGGGTTACGCGGACGGCTGCGTCGCAGGCGCCGCCAGCACCTCGTCGGACGTGCTTCGCTCCGCCCTGCGGGTCATCGGCACGAAGCGGGGGGTAAAGACAGTGTCCTCCTTTATGATAATGGAGACTGAAATGCCGGAATACGGGGACGGCGGCACGCTTTTTTTCGCCGATATAGCCGTTAAAATGGCTCCGGACCCGGAGGAGCTTGCCGATATAGCCATTTCCACCGCCGATTCCTGGAAATGCTTTATGGGGACGGACGCTAAAGTGGCTTTCCTCTCCTTCGCCACAAAGGGCAGCGCGGAGGACGCCAGTATAGATAAAATAAGGGAAGCCTTAAAAATAGCGGTAAAAAAACGGCCGGATATAGATATGGACGGGGAGCTTCAGCTCGACGCGGCCGTGTCGGCCTCCGTAGGCGCCAGAAAGGCCCCCGGAAGCTGCGTTGCCGGAAAAGCCAACGTGCTTGTGTTTCCCGACCTGAATTCGGCCAATATAGGCTATAAGCTGGTGGAAAGGTTTTCTAAAGGAGCTTCCGCCACCGGGCCGGTGCTTCAGGGGCTGGCAAAGCCTGTAAACGACCTTTCCCGCGGGGCCGGGTACTCGGATATAGTAAACACGGCTCTCGTTACGATATTCCAGGCCGGGAACGGCAGATGACGGCAACCATACTGCTGCTTATTTTCATAGGGGTAATAGTGGGCGTGCTGGGCGCAGTGTTGGGCCTTGGCGGGGGCATAATAATAGTGCCGGTGCTAGTTATAGGGCTTGGCGTGCCGATACACGAGGCCATAGGCGCCTCCCTTATCGTTATCACGGCAAACAGCCTGTCCACCTCCTCCGTATATATAAAAAGCGGCCTCGCCAATATGCACCTTGGGGCGGCCCTTGCCGTTGCCTCCGTTCTGGGGGCCCTTATAGGCAGCTACGCGGCGGTTTCGCTTTCACAGGGCGCGGTAATGCTCATACTGGGGGCAATGCAGCTTGTAATAGCCTACCTTACCTATATCAAAACCAAAACCTCCAAGCCCTATATACCCGCCGCGGAAGGGGAAAGTAATTTTTTCGGAAGCAGCTACGTGGATAAGGCCACGGGGGAGCGCGTAACATATAAGCCCGTCCGGGTGTGGGCCAACGGCGCTTTTTCATTTATTTCGGGAGTGTTCTCCGGCCTTACGGGAGCGGGGGGCGGGGTTCTTATAATACCCGGCATGAATATCATATCGCACATGCCGATAAAAGCCGCCACCGCCACCAGCACTTATATAATAGGCTTTACCGCGGCGGCCGGGGGCCTTGTGTATATGGCGGCGGGCTACGTGAACCCGCTGCTCGTATGCTCCATTATACTGGGTATATTTTTCGGCACGGCGATTTCGATGAAGTTTTTTTCCAGAATAACGGATAAAAAGGTTTCTTATCTTTTTATCGCGCTGCTGCTGATAGTTTCGGCGCAGATGATATACAGGGGCGCGGAGGCCCTTTTTTAGCGTATGGAAAAAGTGAGCCTTATTTATGCCGAAGGCCGCCGTTTAAGGGTTTGCCGTAAATCCGGCGGAGGCCGGTAATTTCGTTCCTGCTGTTATGGAGGCTGTATGAAAGGGTTTAACGTGAGGATAGCAGTGGCCCGGTCTATGGGGGCCGTTTTTTATCTGGTGCTTTTTATAATAGTGTGCGGCTTCGCCATGAATCTGGCTTCCGGCAGGGAATCCGGCAGGATGACAGGCGAATTTTCCGTTACCGGGCTTTTAAAAGGAGCGGCTGCTCTGGACGGAAACTCCGCCTTCGCTTTGGCCGCCTATATTTCCGCCATGTCGCCGTTTCTTTTTTCCGCTGTGATATTTTTCGGCTATCTTATTCAGAAGCGTTACAAAGCGGCTTTGCTGGGGCTTGCCCTTCTGTGCGTCCTGTCGCTTTCGCTCTTTGTGAAAAGCGCGTGAGATCTGCGCCCGTTTTTTTAGCGTTTGCTGCTCCTGCTTTCCGCCAGCTTCTTTAAATACGTTCTGTCTTTTTCGTGTATCATTATAAAGCTGAGGCCCGCGATAGCGTCGCTCCGCCATATCACCTTGCCTATAAAGGCCTTTATGGGCAGATCCTCCGCTATTTCTCTGAACCAGGGGCATTTGACGCAGGCTTTGTCCTCTATGCTGTATCTTGTGCGGAATTCCAGAATATCGCCTTTTTTAAGAAAGCCGTCGTGGAAAACGGACACTCCGTTGGGCCCTATGTCCTTTATTTCCAGAGCGCGGCAGCACCCGTATGTTACCAGGTCTGTTTTAGGGTCGTATTTTGCCAGGCTGAAAGCGCACAGCCTGGCGCGTATGTTTATTCGTAAATCCTTTCTTCGGTTGGTGAAATTAATACCAGCTTCCAGCAAATCTCTAAACAAAAGACGGCACCTCGTTCCTGCTGTATTATTATATAGCATAAACGGAACGTTATGTGAAGAAAGATATATTAACGAAACCGTCTTTTAATTTAACGCGGCCGGGGCGATCTTTCTCCCATCCTTCCCCCGGCTTTTTTAAAGGGGCGGCCCTTTTTACCTTCTGCCGCCCGCCGCCTGGAGTACGTTTCTTATTTCGACGGGGCCTTCGTTATCGGCTATAAGATAGGCCGTAACCCCGTCGTTGTTTTTTATGTTGGGGTCCGCTCCTGCAAGGAGCAGTGTCCTTACCATATCGGCGTTTTTCAGCTTTACCGCCCATATAAGGGCCGTGTCGCCGTTATTGTTCTGTTCGTTTACCCTGGAGCCTGCGGATATAAGGTCCGACACCATGGCGTTGTCGGAGGAGGTCACGGCAACGATAAGGGGAATATTGCCTTTGGCGTTTTTATGGTTTACGTCGGCCCCAAGCTCTATGAGCTTATCCGTCATAAATTTATAATTATTCGCCACGGCGGTAAATATCGGCGTGTTGCCGGTGGTCATATCGGGGGCGTTTATCCGGGCTCCCCGGTTTACCGCAGCTTCGGCTCCGGCGGCATCGTTGGCGGCCACCCGCTCGAAAAGGCGCACGGTCATATCGTCCAGCTTCTGCATGGCCTGGCCTATTACCCGCTGGAGCCTTTGATAGCCTCTGTCCCCGGCTATGGCGTAAGCCGTTTTATCCTCGTTGTTGCGCAGCGTAACGTCTGGCGCAAGGGCTAATATCGCCTCCGCCGCGGGGGCGTCTCCCGAAGCCGCCGCAAGCATCAGGGGAGTGTTCCCGGCAGGGTCTTTTGCGTTTATATCCGCCCCTTTTTGCAGCAGGTCCAGAGCCATGCCGGTGTTGCCGCTTCTTACCGCCGCGTGGAGCGGCCTTACCCCGCCTTTATTCGGTTCGTCCGCCGGGGAGCCTAAAGCCAGCAGGGTTTTTAGCGTAAGGCTGTTGCCGCCGGACACGGCTTTCATTACGGGGCCGTTTCCGTCGTTGTCTGTGGTTTTAACGTCCGCCCCTTTTTTTATCAGGCCTTCCACGGTCTTGGTGTTTCCGGCAAGGGCGGCTATGGCAAGGGGCGTTTCGCCTTTTTTGTTTTTATCCTCCAGCCGGGCGCCTCTTTCTATAAGCAGGTCGGTAAGATACGGGTTCGGAGATGCGGCGGCGTACATAAGGGGCGTGTTGCCCGCCCCGTCTCTTGCGTTGGGGTTCAGCCCCGCGTCAAGAAGCCTTTTGGAAAGGTCGTAAAACCCAGCGTCGCTTGAAACGTGCAGGGCCGTCTGGCCGCTTTTGTTGACGGCGCGTGGGTTTATGCCGTTATCGAGAAGAAGGTTCGCCGCGTCCGGGTCTCCGTTGCGCACGGCCTTTATAAGGGCGTTGTCGCCTGTGGCGTCCTCCGTTTCGTTTATGCTGCCGCCTTCGGCAAGTATCCGCAGCAGCCTGTCATACTGGCCGTTAGCCGCGGCCGATATTACGGGCTTGCCCGATATTACCGCGTTCATGTCCGGCCCCGGCGCGCGCTCCTGATTTGCGGCCGGGTTTATGTCCGGCTCCTCCGCGTTTTTTATCTCCCTAGAACCGTTCAGCAGGTTCAAGTGCCTGAGTTCTTCCCGGCCGTAGTTAAGCTGGCCGTCCACCGCTGCCAGTTTAAGGAAAGACGACGGGTCTTTTTCCGAATAGGTGGCCTTTATAATAGTGGCGTTGTCGGCGGTGAATCCGTTTAAAACGGCCTCGGCTTCGCTTTTGGGCATTTCGTAAATACGCCCGGAGAAAAAATCCACGGCAAGGCCCGCTTTATCTGCCGGCAGGGTTTTGCCGTTGTCGGAGCGCCAGCCGTCCACCGTGTAGGTAAGGTTTATTTCCGCCGGTTTCATGCCGGCTTTCTCGAATTTGAGTTTTATGCTTTTATTTTCGGGTGGCAGCCGGAAAAAAGCAGGCAGGCTGATTATCTCGCCGTTTACTTTATATACCCCGTCTTTTCCGGCCACGGACGGGTCGTTGAACACATCCTTGCCGCCGCAGGAAACGGCCAGGCACAGCAGGGCCAGAATGGGAATCGGCCTAAGAAATTTCATATCCGTCTCCGATTGATATTATATTTTGCGGCTACCCCTTAAAAGGCTGGCAAGCTATGCGGAATAATTATAATAACGGCTCTTCAGGCGCCAGGCCGCCTGCTGCCGTACTTAAAGAGACAGCCCGCCTGACGGCGCCTTGCCGGATGTTTCGGGCAAGCCGCTTTATTATAAATATCTTCCGCAGCTTTACGCCGACCCGCGCAGGGGATCGGCCGCGTTATATTTTCCCCGTATCATACAACCGTATTGTCAAAAAGTCATGGTTTTTCGGAGGAGCCGGAATTTAAAGCGGCTATACCGGCTCTGACGCGCTCCGAATTGCAGCCGGAATGGTCGTAGCCTTCTTCCTCGTGGCCGCATGGCTCCGGGTGTATGGTTATGTCCGCGTCGGGTATTTCTTTTCTTATGGCGTCCTCTATCTCGTCCGTTATTCTGTGCACCTCGCCGAGAGTGAGCTTGCTGCACAGCGTCATGTGCATATCTATAAATTTTTCATGGCCGGAGCTTCGCGTCCTTAACCGGTGGAAATCCTTGTGGTATCCGTCGAAACTTTTAAGCACGGTTACGAGCTTTTTATACGTTTCCTCCTCCACGCGGCCGTCGAGAAGTATCCGGGACACTTTGATGCTCAGCTTAATGGCCGAATATATTATATAGGCCGCCACCAGAGCCGCCACCAGCGGGTCTATAAAGGAAAGGCCCGTAGCCCTCATTATGATAAGGGCGAGCAGTATGCCGATATTGGTGTATAAGTCTATGGAGTAGTGCATGGCGTCCGCTTCAAGGACGGAGGAGTTTTCCTTTTTTGCCGTGTGTCTCAAGTATATGGTCAGAAATATGGTGGCGGCGATGGAAACGGCCATTACCCAGACGCTTTCGGGGCCTACTTCCTCCCGGCTGCCGGAGCGAAACCTGTTCCACGCGGAAACAAGTATCATAAGCCCCGTCGCAAATATTATGAGGGACTGTATAAAGGTCGCTAGAGACTCGTATTTTCCGTGGCCGAAGGGATGCTCCGTATCGGCCGGTTCCTCGGCCTTTTTTATCGCTATAAAGTTAAAAAAGGAGGAAAGTATATCGAGAAGCGAATCCACAGCGGAGGACAGCACCGACAGAGAGCCGGTCATAAAGCCGACCGCCGCTTTGGAAACTGCAAGACAGAAGGCTACCCCCATGGCGATTTTAGTGGCGTTGGCCTTTTTGCTGTCTCCCGGTTTACGGAGGCTTTTTTCCGCGTCAGTTTCCATTTCCGCCCCCGCCGCTTTCCGGCTCCCGCATGGACCATTTTGGCCTGAACCATATACTGAAAAGGCCCATAAGGGCAAGGGCCGCCATTACGGGAGGCTCGGTAAAAAGAAATACGTACACTAGGCCCCGGAATATGCCTCCGAACCTGAGCCTGTCAAAAAGGACGGACATCATCTGAACGCCCTGAAAAAAGTAAAGCATCCCGAAAATAACGATTATATTTATGGAAAAAAACTTAACGTGCGCGTCGCTTACAAGTATTAGAAAGCCGCCGCCTATCAGGCCCCACACGAACCCGTCCGGCAGCCTGAAATCTCTTGCCAGGGGAAGCGCCCCGCGGAACTTCGGGCGTATCCTGTCTATAACGAAGGTAAATACGCTTATTACGCTGAAAGTTATGCAGGGCAGCAGGTAAGTAAGGTATTCCGCGGCCTGCGCCTTATCCGCCAGCATTACGGAGAGTATCCCCATATCGCCCAGCTTGTCCGCCGTGCCTTCCAGCGGAGCCGTGAGAGCCGTTATGAAATCCAGCATGGATTTATTTATCATATCCCTGATAGCGGGAAAAAAGACTATCATGGCGGAAATGGAGAGCGTAAGCGGCAGAGGGGCGATAAGAGGCGCCAGATAGGCTTTGCCGGGGGCTTTGTCCCTAGCCGTCGTAAGTATAAGCATGGGCAGCAGAACTATCGGTATGAAATATACGGTCTGGAGAGGGTCGATAACCGCCGACGCTATAAATATAACGCCCGATACGGCGTCGGTCGTTCTTGTTCTGTCGGAGTTTTCCAGATAGGCAAGCAGCACCAGGGGCGAGAGAAACAGCAGCACCGCTGCCGCCTGGGGATAAAAAAATACTGTAAAAAAACACGCCAGCGATAATATGGGGTAAACAAGAATATAATAATTCATTTCGCAGAAACTCAGAAAAAGGCCGGGAAATACCCGGCCGTTACGCTTTTAAGGAAACTATTTGTTAAGGGTGAACGGTATAAGGGCTATTATGCGCGCCGTCTTTACCGCCGTGGCAAGAGCCCTCTGGTGCTTGGCGCAGGTGCCCGTAAGCCTGCGCGGCATTATTTTTCCGCGCTCGGTTATAAACTGGCGGAGCAGTTTAGCGTCTTTATAGTCTATATCTATTTTGTCCACGCAAAAACGGCAGACTTTTTTCTTCTGAAATCTTTTTCTGGTAACAACAGCCATGTAAAATATCCTCCGTAAATAAGCCGCCCGCGCGGCCTATGTATGTTAAAAAGGGACGTCGTCCTCGTCTATCGTGTCGGCCTGCCTGCCAGACGGCATGGACGGGCTTCCGTGCCCGACGTCGTCAAAACCGTCGGCGCGGTCCCTGCGGCCGCCCAGCATCTGGAAAGTGTCTATTATGACTTCATGCTTGGTTCTTTTTACCCCGTCCTGCTCCCATGTGTTCATGGAGAGGCGGCCTTCCAGCAGCAGGGGAGTGCCTTTTGTTATATACTCGCCCATAATCTCGGCGCTTTTGCCGAAAGCCACTATGTCGATAAACATGACCTCTTCCCTTTCCTTGAACCTGCGGTTTACGGCTATGCCGGTGCGCGCCACGGCGGTATTGCTGCCGGGAATGCTTCTTACGTCCGGGTTGCGGGTCACGTTGCCCATTAAAACTACTCTGTTGTATGAAGCCATTTCGATACTCTCCCCATTGAGGGCTTATTTTTCTTCGTCTTCCGTCCGCGCGCCGTCTTCCTGCTCCGCAGGCTCGCCGGTTTCTTCCGTTTCCGCGCCTTCTGCTTCGTCGTCCCTTCTGGGTCTCGGCGCGCCTTTATCTCCCGCCGGGCGTTCCCTGCGCACAGGTTCCTTGCGGGGCTTGAGCTTGAATTTCTTTTCGTCTATCATAACGACCACGTAGCGCATAACGTCTTCGTTGAATTTGAAGCGTTTTTCCAGCTCGTCGTCGGTGTAGCCGTTTTCTGCCTTGAACTGGATAAGGACGTAAATGCCCTCCGTAAGGTTTTCTATGGGGTACGCAAGGCTCTGCTTGCCCCACAGCTCCACGTTGATTATCTCTCCGCCGTGGTTTACGATGTTGTCTTTGTAAAAGTCGATGTGCTTGGTCTGTTCGTCCGCCGAAAGCGTCGGCTTAAGAACGAATACTGTTTCGTACGTCCTCATTGGACCCCCTTCTGGATTTTTAGCCACGCGGCATGCTCCCGCGCAGCAAGGTAGTCGACCGTTTTACCAGCTGCGGCCTTTTCAGTCAAGAAAAAGATTGCAAATATCGCCCGAGATGATAGATATAAAACACTATGACCGACAGGGAAGGGACAACGCAGACACACACCGCCGACGTTTCCGGCGAAAGGGCCGACGCCTGCGGCGCGCGGCTTACCGGGGCCACGAGATCGGCCATCTCCGCCCTTATAGGCGAGGGCCTTTTTTTCGTAAACGGCAGGGTTCCGAAAAAATCCGACAAGGTAAAAGCCGGGGATATTATAGAAGCCCGCTTCCCGCCGGAAAAAACGCCGGACCTTACTCCGAGGGACATACCTTTCGGCCTCGTTCTGGACAGGCCCTCCTACGCGGTGATAGATAAACCTGCCGGGCTTACGGTGCATCCCGCCCCCGGCCACTACGACGACACCCTAGTAAACGCCCTGCTTTTCGCCTTTAACATAGACGACGGCGAAAACGGGTTCCGCCCCGGAATAGTCCACAGGCTGGATAAAGACACGTCCGGCCTTCTTGTGATAGCGAAAAACTCCGCTTCGAGAGCGAAGCTGTCCAAACTTTTCGGAGACAGGCTGGTCGAAAAAAAATATCTCGCCGTATGCCGCGGGGTTCCGAAATTTGAGGAAAAGCGCGTGGAGGCCCCTTTGGGGAGAGACCCCAGAAACAGAAAGCGCATGGCGGTGCGCCCCGACGGAAGAAACGCGGTAAGCGTTTTTAAAGTGCTGGAGCTTTATAAGGGCGCGTTTCTCGCGGAGGTTTCCATTCTTACCGGCAGGACGCACCAGATAAGGGTCCACGCGGCATATATGGGGCATCCTCTCGTGGGGGACGCTTTATACGGCGGCAAGGGGCTTTTCGGTTTTGAAAGGCAGGCCCTTCATTCCCATAAAATAGGCTTCGACGACCCGGACACGGGGGAGAGAATTTCCGCGTCTTCCCAATTGCCGCGGGATATGCTAAACTTAATAGATAAAATTAAAAACCGATGAACGCCCGCGTGGATAGAGACAGGGAAATCCGCGCTGGCGGAACGGGTTAAGGTAAGCAATTTGCGCTTTAGTGAGCGAGGACAATATAAGATTTTTCCGAACGTGTTTGCAGAGATTCCAGTTAATGAATCTCCGTAAGGAGAATGATTAAAAAAAGAAATTATAGGTAAGCAATTTGGGCTTTAGTGAGCGAGGAAACCTGAGATTTTTCCGAACGTGTTTGCAGAGAT
>CANTXF010000044.1 GCA_947853665.1 uncultured Deferribacterales bacterium
GAGGCGGCAAGAGCCGGGGAGGCGGGCAGAGGCTTCGCCGTTGTTGCGGACGAGGTAAGGAAGCTGGCCGAGCGCACCCAGAAAGCCACCAGCGAAATAGAAGGCATAATAGCAGATTTTCAGAAAAAATCCGCCAAGGCGTCGGAAGAAATGACTTCCGCCGGGGAAACGGTGGAAAAAGGCGTGGAGGTTATAGAAGCCACTTCTTCCTCTTTCGTCTCCGTGGTGGATGGAGTGGGGAGCGTTGCCGAAAGCACCAACGGGCTTATGGCTTCCGTTTCCGAGCAGTATGAGATCGTTCATGCCGTAAGCGATAAAACTCAAGTTATCGCAAGCGGCATAGAGGAGAGCAACGCCGCCGTGTCGGAGGTAGCTCTTACCGTATCACATCTGCAGGAGAGGGCCGAGCGCATGAAAACCCTGGTTGGGCAGTTTAAGGCTTAAACTCAGGCGTATATTTTAAATTGCGGCGCAGGGATAAACCCGCGCTTTTTCCCCTTTTCGCGTACGGCGGGAAGGGGTTTTTATTTGCCGTGCCCCGTAAAATATTGTTTTTTTCCAAAAAAACATTGAATTATACATCTTTGTTCTGATAATATACAAAATTGGCCGCACGGTAAACGGTACCGGTGCGTTAAAAATAATCGCAAGCTATACCCTTACATAGATTAATAAAGTTACGGGAAATATTTATAATACGGCGGCTTGCTCATATCAATAAATAATAAGACTAAAAAGCGCTTGGCAAGGCGCTGTCTAAGTGGCTTTTGCCCCGGATTTGCCTGCCTGAGCAGGTCTTATTATGAATATTTTTGACGTTACGGAGCATTATTATAATTATTTGCCGTAACTATCTGCTTCAGGGGATAGCCGCCAAAATAAAAATAAGGTGCCAGGTTTGATGGAGACCATTGTACAACAGCTTCTGAACGGCCTTACCGTCGGCGGCATATACGCGTTGATAGCCCTTGGCTACACCATGGTATACGGCATAATAAAGCTTATCAACTTCGCTCACGGCGATATTTTTATGGTAGGGGCCTTCGTGGGGCTGCTGGCCGTCAACCTTATAGCCGACAGCTTTATCGTAGCCGTTCTGGCGGCGGTTGTTTTCTGCGGGTTTCTGGGTATTTTCGTCGAAAAGGTGGCTTACAGGCCGCTGCGCGAAAATTCGCCTAAAGTGGTTATAACCTCCGCCCTGGGGCTTATGCTTATAATACTCCTCGCCGTTTTCGCAAGGGGAGACGTGGCTGGTATCGTTTCCTCGGGTACTTTCTGGATAGGCGCGGTTCTTATCCTTGCAGTAATGTTCTGGCTCATAAGGGGCCGGGTAAGCGGCAGGAACAAAAACGGCAATTCCCGCATAAACGCCCTTATAAGCGCCATAGGAATGTCCATAGTGATTTCCAATATGGTTATGCTCCTTAACGGGCCTCAGAGGGAGGTTTACCCGCGTCTTCTGCCGGATTACAGCTTCAGCGCCGGCCCTTTCCATATTTCCGCCCTTCAGCTTTTTATCATAGCCGTATCGTTCGTTCTTATGTATCTTCTTTATTATATAGTGCATAAAACAAAAACCGGCCTTGCCATGAGGGCCGTTTCCCATAACCTTAACGCGGCCAGGCTAATGGGCATAAACCCGGACAGGATAATATCCTTTACGTTTCTTATAGGCTCCTGTCTCGCCGCCGTGGCCGGCGTTCTTGTGGGCACGTATTACAACATAGCCGACCCGAACGTGGGCATGATGTACGGCCTCAAAGCCTTTGTCGCCGCCGTGCTGGGGGGCATAGGCAGTATTCCGGGGGCCGTGGTGGGCGGCATAGTCCTGGGCGTGGCGGAGGTTATGGGGGTGGCGTTTATATCGCCTTCTTTCAGGGACGCGATAGCTTTCGGCATATTGATTTTTATTCTTATAGTAAAGCCCACCGGCCTGTTCGGCACGAAAATGAAGGAAAAGGTGTGATATGGACACTGTCGCCGGTTTATTCTTGAACGACTATGTAATGCAGATCGTTACCATGATCTGTATAAATATAATAATCGTCAGCGGACTGAACCTTATAACTGGCGTTACGGGTATGCTTTCCCTCGGTCATTCCGCCTTTATGAGCATAGGGGCGTACGCGTCCGCTCTGCTTATGATGAAGGCGGGCTTTCCTTTCTGGCTTTCCATCGCGGGGGCTACATTTTTCGCCGGGGCGGCCGGCGCTCTTCTGGGCCTTCCCATACTGCGCCTGCGGGGGGATTATCTCGCTATCGCCACTTTGGGCTTCTGCGAGATAGTAAGGGTTATATTCCTTAACCTTCCGGCGGCGGGCAAGGCGCTGGGGATAAATTCCATCCCTTACGCCACCTCCGCTCCCGTGGCGGTGATACTTGCCGTTCTGGGGCTTCTTTTTATGCGCAATCTGGAAAGGTCGAAATTCGGCCTTGCCCTGCGCAGCATCAGGGAGGACGAGATCGCCGCCGAAATGATGGGTATAAACGTGGCCCGCTATAAGGTGCTGGCTTTTACCATAGGCTCCGCCTTCGCGGGCCTGGGAGGGGCTCTTTACGCCCACCAGATCACTTTTATAAGCCCTAACGATTTCGGCTTTATGAAATCCATAGAACTGCTGTGCATGCTTGTGCTTGGCGGCATGGGCAGCCTTATAGGAGTGGTCGCGGGCACCGTTACTCTTACCGCCATTCCTGAAATACTGCGCTTTGCTTCCGAATACAGGATGGTTACATACGGAACCGTGCTTATATTTATGATGGTTTTCAGGCCCCAGGGTCTTTTCGGAAATATCCGGGTAAACGTGTAGGTTCTTTATGGAAAAGCATGACAAAATCCTGGAACTGAAAAACGTATCTCTCCACTTCGGCGGCCTTAAAGCCGTAAACGACGTAAGTTTCTCCATGGGGGCAAACGAGATACTTAGCCTTATAGGCCCTAACGGAGCCGGAAAGACGTCCACCTTTAACCTTATAACCGGCGTTTATACGCCTACTTCCGGCGACGTGCTTTATAAAGGCCGCCGGGTAAACGACCTTAAACCCTATGAGATAACCCGCGCCGGTATGGCCAGAACCTTCCAGAATATCAGGCTTTTTAAGCAGCTTACTGTGGAGGAGAATATAATCCTGGCCATGCATAACCTGCGTAAGATAGATCTGGTTCGCTCCGTTCTTTCCACCCCCTTTTATTACAGAGAGCTGGGCGGCGTAAAAAAGCAGGCGGAAATTTATCTGGATTATTTCGGCCTTATGGAGCACAGGAATATCAGGGCGGAGAACCTGCCCTACGGCAAGCAGAGGGAGCTTGAAATATGCCGCGCCCTCGCCACGGGGGCGGACGTTCTTCTTCTGGACGAACCGGCGGCCGGGATGAACCCCTCCGAAACGGAGCAGCTTATGGTTACCATAAACCGCATAAGAAAGGAGCTTTCCAAAGGCGTTTTTCTTATAGAACACGATATGAAGCTGGTAATGGGCATATCCGACCGTATAGTGGTGCTCGACTACGGCAGAAAGATAGCCGAAGGCTCCCCGGAGGAAATAAGGAACGACCGCCGCGTTATAGACGCCTATCTAGGCAAAGAGGTGGAAGAAAATGCTGAAGCTTGATTCCGTATGCACCAGATACGGCAACATATACGCCCTTAAAGGCGTAAGCATTCATGTTAACGAAGGCGAAATCGTAACTATAATAGGCGCTAACGGAGCGGGAAAATCCACCACCCTAAATACCATATCCGGTATCGTCCGCTCCGTTTCGGGGAGCGTTTTCTTTAACGGGGCGGATATTACGTCCATGCCGACGGAAAAAATAGTTGAAAGCGGGCTTATACAGGTTCCCGAAGGGAGGGAAATATTTCCTTTGCTCACCGTTTACGAAAACCTTATACTTGGCGCTTATTTAAGGAAAGATAAAGCTGCCGTGGCAAAGGACGTGGAATACGTTACCGGCCTTTTTCCCAGGCTTTCCGAGCGTTTTAAACAGCTTGGCGGCACCCTGTCCGGCGGGGAGCAGCAGATGCTCGCCATTGCCAGGGCCCTTATGTCAAAGCCGAAGCTGCTGCTTATGGACGAGCCGTCTTTAGGGCTTTCTCCCATATACGTTCAAAATATTTTCAGCGTTATAAAAGAGATAAATAAAGAAGGCACGGCGGTGCTCCTTGTGGAGCAGAACGCCAATATGGCCCTTTCCGTGGCCTCAAGAGGCTACGTTATGGAAACGGGGAAAATAATAATGGAAGACAAAGCCTCCAACCTGCTGGATAACGAAAGCGTCCGCGCGGCCTATCTGGGCATTTAAAGGCTTTCTTCGCTTTCCTTTACGGCCGGCTTATCGCCGCCCACCTCGCTTAAAGGCAGCGTTATCGTTATTTTCGTATATTCGCCCAGGCTGGATTCCAGGTTCATGGAGCCCTTGTGGGCTTTTATTATCCTTACGACTATGGAAAGCCCAAGGCCCGTTCCGGGAAATTCTTTTTTAACGTTGCTTCCCCTGTGGAAACGCACGAACACCTTGTCTATATCCTCCTCCGGTATGCCCACCCCGTGGTCGGTGCAGCTTATCGAGTAGGAGTCTCCCTCTATTCCCGCTTTGAGCAGTATCTTTCCGTTCTGGCGGGAATACTTTACGGCGTTGGATATAATGTTTGACATAACGCTCGAAAAGGTCTCCCCGTCCACATATATTACGTCGTTTTCGTTTATCTCTATTGCAAGCTCCAGATTTTTCGCCTTTATTTCCAAATCGAAAAGCTCTGATATTTCGCTTGCCATTTCACGGATATTTACGGGTATCTTATGATATACGTGCTGCTCGTGCTCCAGGCGGCTAAGGGTTATTATGTCGTTGAACATATTTTTTATGGCGTTTATGTTGTTTTTCATGGAAGAGGCGAATTTGGTGCGCACCTCATCGTTCTGAAGTATGCGGGAGTCGTTTAAAAGCTCCGAATAGGAAAGTATTTTAGTAAGGGGCGTTCGTATCTCGTGGGATACGGAATCGAGCAAATCCGTTTTAAGCTGGTTAAGGCTACCCAGCGTTTTATTTTTCCGCTCAAGCTCGTTTACCGCCGCGATATATTTTGACACCGCCTCTGAAAGCCTGGCCTTCATTATCTCGTCGTTGGAGGCTATCTGGGCGCTCATCTGGTCGAAAGCCTTGGAAAGCGTCTCTATTTCGTCGTCCGTAGTTATATCCGTGCGGACTCTGCTGCCCCGGCCTATGGCGTCCGTAGCGTTTGTAAGGGTTCTTATATGGCGAACGATAAGCCAGTATATAAGAAAGCATATCACGGCCAGGATGCTTACGAAGCCCACAATTATGGTGTAAATGACGATCTTACTGCTTGCGGCCATGGTTTTTTCTATTTCTTCCAGGGAAAAGGTAATGGATATAAGGCCCCTGAAATCGTTTACCCTGTAATCCTGATGCCTGTGGCAGCTCAGGCACCACTCGTTTATATAAAGGGGCGCCGCGTACATATACACGTTTCCCAGTTCCGGGTCGCTTGCCACCTTAGAATATTCGTTTTTCATGTTGTCCTTCATTTCGTGCATGGCTTCTATCTCGAAGGGCGAGGGGGCGTTTTCCGGGTTTATGAGCTTGTCGCTCGTTATATGGAAGCGAAAGGACGCCATATTATCCGCGTAGCGGGAAAGCTCTTTAGTGGCCACGGCGGGAACTGGCTCTATCCTGTCCCTGTTTTCCGCAACCCACTGGCGGGTTACCACTATCATCTGATGTATGGCTTGGGCCCTTATATGGGCCTGCTCCAGTATGGTCCTCTGCTGATTTTCCCACAGGAGGGTCACGGAGGGTATCATAATTATCAGGATTACCACGGAAAGCAGGAATATGATTTTCGCCATTAGTTTCATATCGGAATAATACGATGAAACCGGCTTCTAAATCAAGGGAGACTTATTTTATCCTGAATTTGAGGGTATCCGTTTTTCTGTTGTCCGGGCATATGCTTACGCATTCCCCGCAGTTGTGGCACTGGGATGAGGCGCCGTCCTTTCTGGGGTCGAGAACCATAGGGCACGCCTTTACGCAGCGGGAGCAGCCGGAGCAGCTGCCGGAATATTCCACCCGCAGGCCCTTCGAGCTTTTAAAAATACTCAGCACCGTTCCCGTAGGGCAGAAAAATCTACACCAGAAACGGTATACGAAGAAAGTTTCTATTATTAGAACTATAGGGATGAATATAAATTCCGCCGTGAGGGTGAAATGCTTTATCAGCATTACGGCCTGGGATGATAGTACGGAAGGGGGCGATATAAGGTAAAGCAGCGGAACGCCGGCCGCGCCTACAAGTATGAAGCCGGATATGAGAAGGGCGTAGCGGAAAAAATTAGCTTTCGATGGGCCGCTTTCGCTGTAAACCGGTTTCAGAGGTTTAAGCCCCAGTTTTTTTCTTAAAGCTTCTATACCGTCCAGTATAAGATAATAGGGGCAGGCCCAGCTGCACCATACGCGGCCCAGCAGCACGGCTATAAGCAGAGGCAGCGTTACGGAAGCTATCATAACCGCCTTAATCTCGTGGGAGGCAAACACTGCCTGAAGCACGGCCAGAGGGTCGGACACGGCTAGCTCCCCCACGTCCATAGATATGTAGGTGCCTTTTATAAAATAGATTTCCAGCATATTCAGCGCCGGAACTATAAACATAAGCAGAAAAAAGAACCACTGGATTATTCTGCGGCAACGGCTCATTATTTGCCCATCCTTTTTAAAAAGTGGTAATATCCCGCCGTAGCCGCGTCGGGCATATCCTTTGGGATTATGGAAATGGAGCGGGGCCGGGTGGGGCAGCGCTCCACGCATAGGCCGCAGCCGGTGCATTTTTCCGTGATTACGGGCGTAAGGCCGTTTTCAAGGCGTATGGCTTCGTGCTGGAGGGGGCACACGTTGAAGCACGAGCTGCACAGAGCCGCCATGCCGTCGGCTTCCTCCCCGCTTTCCTGCCGGTCGTAAATGTAATTGTTGCAGGTTTCCTCGTTTATTCTGGCTATACCTATGGAGGTCTGCTCCATTTCCGTAACTTTAGGGTCTATCGCTCCCGTCGGGCACACGCTTGTGCATTTCATGCACAGGTGGCATCCCGCTTCCTCGGCGTATATGAACGGCGTGCCTATTTCGCCGTATTCCGTTTTTGTGGAACGCTTTACTACATCGTAAGGGCACACTTCCACGCAGCGGGAACAGCGCACGCAGAGCTTCATAAAGCGCTTTTCGTCCACGGAGCCCGGCGGCCTCATTCTGTTTATTTTATAATGGCCTGAGAAAGGATTTTCGTTAAGAGCGTTTTTTATGGAATCGAATAAACTCATTGTCCGCGTTTCTTTTTAAAGATTTCCTCAAAATTTATATCCGGTTTTACGTCGCCGTTTAAAAGCCCTTCCACTTCCTCTCCGAAATGAAAGGCGTAGTGGGCCACGTCTTCCACCGCGTCGCTTTCCAGCAGGGCCTTTTCCGTTTCTTCTATCCCTTGAGCGCTTTCGGCTTCCGTAACGATTACTATTTTGCCTTTATTCATATCCTTATCATATATTTCCACGTTAGGAAAGGATGCTATCAGTTTTTCTACCTCGCCGGCCCGGTTTGCGTTAAAATATACGACGCTTGCTGCAAATATCATGTATTTCTCCAGGATTTATCGACGGCGGCCCGCTTAAAAGCGGGCCGCCTGACCGTGATGGAGGAGGTATCGCGTAATGGGATGCGAAACCTGCGGCCGTCTTCCGGGTGTAGAAAACGGCCGCTAAAGTATCTTAATCTTTTAAGAGAATTTCGGGTTGTCAAGCTCTTTGCGGTCAACCACGTACCTTTCGGCCACGTTTTTGGGCCCGCTGAACCTGGTAATCTTAACAGCGGACACTTTGTAGTCCGGCTCGGAGGAACCGGCGTCTATAACATCGCTGCATATAAAGTTTACCATACGGTCGGCTTTCTGGTCGTGCATGGGCACGAACACCACGCCCTCGAGAGTCATGTTGACGACTCTTGCCGGCAGGATATTGTAGCCTCTCACGCTTTCGACCTTAACCATATCGCCCTGCTTTATGCCCAGCTTCTTCGCATCGTTTACGTGTATCTCCACGAAGGAGTTGGGGTGAGCCTGGGCAGTTTCCGGTATGCGCATTGTCATGGTGCCCGTATGCCATTGCTCCAGAACCCGGCCCGTGGTCATCAGGAACGGATACTCTTTCGAGGTCTGCTCGCTGGTGTTTTCGTGGCCGCGGCAAAATACGTTCATCCTGCCGTCGGGACGTCCGTAAAAGTATATCCTTTTAACGTTTTCGGGTATTTTATACCCGTATCTCGCAGGGTCGTCGAAAATGGGGTCCATCCCCGGGACGTAGCGCTTGTAGGTGCCGGGGTGCTTTTCGTCCGGGCAGGGCCACTGAACGCCGGTAACGGATTTTTTAAGGCGAGCGTAGGTGGCTCCTTTAAGGGTTTTTTCCGTATTGGCGGTGCAGCCCGTATAATCGTTCCAGGCCATTTCGTTCATTTTGGATATGTCTTCCTCGCCCGACCACTGGATATATTTGCCGAGACCCATACGCTTTGCTATCTGGCATGCTATCCAGAGATCCGGCTTGGCCTCTCCGGGAGGGTTGACGGCTTTAGTGGTAAGGAAGCTGCGGCGCTCGGAGCAGCCGTATACGCCTCCCTTTTCGTAGATGAAGGCGGCTGGCAGCACGACGCTTGCAAGCTGGGCCGTCCTCGTTGGGAAAATATCTATTACGACGGTAAAAGCGTCCCTCATTCCGGGAATGAACCTGTTTGTGTTAGGCAGAGACTGGGCCGGGTTGGTAGTGGATATTACCACGGCTTTTACCGGTTTCGTCTCGTCGTTTTCCGCGCCGAGGCTCGAGAAGAGCTTTACGGCGTGCATTCCGGGTTTGGGGTTTATGGCCTTGGAGGGATTTATGCAGTTTTCGGAAACCTTCCAGTAAGCCTCCACTTTTTTACGCCAAGGCTCCGCCGCTACGGGCCGGCATCCCGGAAGCAGGTGGGAGAGGGAACCGGTTTCCCTTACTCCGCCGCACGCGTTTGGCTGACCCGTAAGCGAGAAGGAATCCGCTCCCGGCTTTCCGAACATGCCGGTTATAGCGTGGAGGTTGTGCACAAGGTTGTTTGCGAACACGCCGTTGGAACGCTGGTTCAGGCCCATGCACCACATGGAGAGGGAAGCGCCGCTCTTGGCGAATATTTCCGAGGCCTGCTTCACGTGGGCCGCCGGGCATCCCGTTACCGACTCGACGAATTCCGGAGTGTATTTGTCTATGAATTTAACGTATTCCTCGAAAGTTATTTCCTCGGAACCGTCGCCTTTTGTAAAGCGCGAATGGTTGGCTATGAAATCTTTGTCATGCCAGCCGTTTTTGATTATTTCGCGGGCCATGCCGTTGAATATGGCCGCGTCCGTACCCGGCTTGAAAGGCATCCAGAGGTCCGCTATGTTGGCGGTTTTGGTTCTTCTGGGTTCGCAGACTATCACCTTTACGCCGGGGTTGTCCTTCTTATAGCGGGCTATCCTTCTGAAAAGGATAGGGTGGGCTTCCGACGTGTTGGAGCCGGTCAGAAATATACATTTTGCTTTTTCTATGTCTTCGTAGGCTCCCGCCGGTTCGTCGGAGCCTAAAGAGCCGAGGTAGGCACCGACGGCGGAAGCCATGCAGAGGCGCGGGTTGCCGTCCACCATGTTTGAGCCGAAGCCGCCTTTCCAGAGTTTGTTGAAAGTGTAGCTTTCCTCCGTGGTGCACTGGCCGGAGCCGTAATAAGCCACGGAGTCGTAGCCGAATTTTTTATGGTATTCCTTGAATTTCTTTTCTATGAGGGAAAGGGCCTCGTCCCATGTGGCCGGCTGGAGCTTGCCCTTTGCGTCCCTTATAAGGGGGGTCGTGAGCCTGTCCGGATGGTAGGCAACTTTAAATATGTTCATGCCTTTTACGCAGAGGAAGCCTTTCGTGTTGGTTTTGGAGTCCACGTTGCCTTTCATGGCCACCATTTTGCCGTCCTTAACCCCAACGTATACGCTGCACCCCGTGCCGCACATACGGCAGACGCCTTTTACCCAGTTGTCTACGGCTGCTCCGGCCGTTTCCTGAGCCCCGGCCTTTTCAGGCGCGATACCGGCCGCCGCCGCGGCTCCCGCCGCCAGAGCGGCCTTTATGAAATTTCTTCTGGTAATATCGGTAATCATCAGTATCGCCTCCTATTTAGCGTGGACGGATTTTTTCTCTTTTTTCACGGTAAAATCGTGAGCTTCGTGGCAGTTAACGCATATTATGCGTCCTTCTTTCGCTTCTGTTTTTCTTTTTATGACGGACGTCTCGCCCGGATGGCACGATATGCAGTTGTCAATGCTGGAAGCGGCGCGGAAATTGCTTTCGTCGCCGTGGCAAGTGGCGCAGCTTACGTTATTAAGGCCGTGCATGCTGGCCGCCCACTGCTTGCCCGCCGGAGATTCGGATTTCATTTCCGATACGGAGTTTTCCCCGTGGCAGTACAGACAGTCGTTGCCTTCCATTTCCACCGGATGGGTGTCCGCGGCCCATACCGCGGCGGCCGTACCGAAAAGGCAGGCGCAGACCGTAAGAAGCAGGTATTTCTTCATGATTCCCCTCCAAAATTCGATAAATCAAATTACCAAATATATATGTAAATTTGTTGCCAAAAAGAGGCGGTTCCCTGCAATAATTGTTAAGACGCGTCTTTACAATTTTTACGTCACATTTACTTTATTATCTTTACAATCCGGAATATGGATTTGGGTCACCAAACGATAAATCATTTCAGAGGAGGAATGTTTATGCAAAGAGGGTTCAAATTTTTTATGTTTGCTCTCATGGCCGCTTTCCTGGCCGCAGGCTCCGTGTACGCCGCCCAGGAAAAGGCGGCGGTTCTCGACAAGGCCGTTAAAGCCGCCAAGGCGAAACCGGCCAACGCCGTCGATCCCGCAACCTGCTTCGGAGGCTGCCACGAAACCGTGGAAACTCTGCACGGCAGGGGTATGCACAAGAATGTAAACTGTGTAAGCTGCCACCAGATTCCCGAAGATCACGCTTCGGCTCCGTCGGCTGAAAACCGCCCCGTAACCAGAATGGACTGGCAGGCCTGCGGCGCGTGCCACGAGGACGAGATGAATTCCTTTATGGAAGTCGACATCACTTCCCGCCCCGCCCGCAACGACAAGTCCAACCAGGGCGGCAGGGCTCCGAACCCGGCCTGGGATAAGCTCATGGCTCCCCACGGCTTTACCAAGGAGCACGCGGCAACCCGTTCCCACGCTTTTATGCTGATCGACCAGTTCATTGTTGACAGGGCTTTCGGCGGGCGTTTCCAGGGTATAGACGGCTGGAACTATATTTTTGAAACCGGCAAGGTATGGGACGTTCTTAAAGACACCCATCCGGAAGAACCGAATCAAAAGGCTTTCATGCGCCAGACTGCCACCGCCAATAACCCCGTCTGCATGAACTGCAAAACCATGGACCACATGCTCGGCTGGGCTTACATGGGAGATCCCGTTGAAGGCACCACCTGGTCCCGCACATCGAACCCCGTGCAGATGGCCAAAAGCATGAACCACGCCCTTAACTGCTTCTTCTGCCACGATCCCCATTCCGCCGAGCCCCGCATAGTGCGCGACGCGCTTATCGACGCTATGACTAACCCGGAGGCTAAAGACAACCTGTATCAGAAAAACGCGGGCAAAAACGTATCCGTTGAAGTTCTGACCATGGGCGAAAGGGGCTTCGACAGAAAGATAGCCATACTCAAAAAAGACGACCCCAAGCGTAAAATCCTCCAGTGCGCCCAGTGCCACGTTGAATACAACTGCAACCCCGGCACGGAGGCGAACGGCGGCAAACCCATAGCCATGGCCGACAGAAGGACGAACCATTTTCCCTTTAAGGACGCTCTGAACCTGTACGACCATTATTTCAAAAAAATAAACTTCCAGGATTTTAAAAACAGGTTCGACGGCGCTCCCCTCTGGAAAGGCCAGCACCCCGACGCCGAGACCTACTACGAGTCCAAGCACGCTATGGCGGGCATAGGCTGCGATTCCTGCCATACTCCCGCTATAAAGGACAAAAAGGGCCGGCTGCAGTACACCTCTCACTTTGCCGCTTCCCCTCGTCACCAGCTTGAAGCTACCTGCCTTACCTCCGACTGCCACGGCACGGGAGCAGACAAAAACTGGGACGCTAAAAAATACGACGCCAGGTATATAGCTTCCTCCACCAACTGGGATAAAGACAAAGCCCTTTATTCCATAAACTCCATAAAAGCTTATACTACTAGCAAGATGAGAAAAGCCGAGTTCTGGCTCGTTACCCTGACGGACGGCATAGCCGCCGCTCAGCGTATGGGCGTTTCTCCCGACATTATCAAAAAGGCTCAGGCGAAACACTCCGAAGCCCACCTTCTCTGGGAATACTGGACCGCGGAAAACTCCGACGGTTTCCATAACCCCGAGCTTGCCAGGGAATCCCTTACCAAGTCCATAGACTTGTCCATGGAAGGGTACAAACTTGTGGAAGACGCGATGGCCGCCAAAGGCGCCGCTCTTGCCAAAAAGTAATTTATAAGCAGTATTCCGGGGCGGCTTGCCGCCCCGGTTCCATAAACACCGGAACAATATGAAAAAAATAATAAATTTTCTCGGTTCGGCCGGTTTTGCGGTCGTGCTGGTGTCGCTTATAGCGGTTTTATCCGTTGCCGGCAGCTTTATCCCACAGGGGGACGGAGCGGCCGTTATGGATAAGCTTTCGTCTTTTTTCGGTTCCGACGCGGCGCAGGTACACGCTTTCCTTATTTCTACCGGGCTTATAGACGTTTACGGCTCCGCGCCTTTTCTTGTTCTTATGTTTCTTTTTGCCGTTAATCTTGTTTTATGCACGCTTAAACTCGTTCCCTTTGCCCGGAAAGGTTTTAATAACTATAACGTTAAGCTAGCCGAAACGGCCTCAGTATCCCTTACGGAGGCTGAAATTGCGGAAAAGCTGGCGAAAGCCGGCTGGAAAAGCTCCCGCGAAGGCTCCGTTTACAGGGTTTCCAGACACGCCTGCGGCAGATACGGCGTGATAATACTGCATGCCGGTATCGTGGCAGTGCTTCTTGGCGCATTTATCGGGCGGACGGCCGGCTTCAACGGCTTTATGAACATACTTGAAGGCACTTACGACGACGTGGCCGTGCTGCCCTCGGGGGAGCTTGCCTCTCTCGGGTTCGAGGTGCGCTGCGACGATTTCGAGGCGGAGTATTACGCGGGCACTTCCCGGCCTAAGGCCTATACCAGCAGGGTTACGATTCTTGAAAACGGAGCGGAGGTTAAATCGGCTGATATCGACGTAAACCATCCGCTTAAATATAAAGGCGTGGTTTTCTATCAGACGAATTTCGGGGTTTATCCCAATAAAAACGCCAGGGTACGTTTCCATACGGAGAAAAACGGCTCCGAAAGGAAAGATATGGAGGTATCCTTCGGGGAGCTTTTTATGCTTACGGGCGATTATGCCGGTAAAATAACGGATTTTGCCCCCACTCTCGCTTCCGACAGCGAAGGGCGCATATATTCCGCCTCCGACGAAATGAATAACCCGGCTTTCCTGCTTGAGGTATACAAAGTGGACGAGCCGGTTTTAAGGGGCTGGATACTTAAAAACAGGCCGGAAAGCGGCTTTATCGGGGAGCTTGGGCTAAGCGTCGTTTTCGACGGGCTGTGGGGCATAGAATATACGGGGCTTTCTGTAAAAAAAGACCCTGGAACCCCTATCGTCTACGCCGGGTTTGCCATTATATTTCTGGGGCTTATTTTTATTTACTTTTTTAATTATACCGCGGTATTTTTTACAGTTGAGGATAAAGACGGGAAAAGGCTGATACGCTACGCCGTAAGGCGGCAGCGCCGATACCCTTTCGTTAAGCCGGACGACGGCTTTAAACGCTTATTTTCTTGATTTTTAAGACGGTGTCTTTTATGCTGACAGTTTTATATCTGGGGGCTGGTTTTTTATGCTTACCGACTTGACAGCGGTTTCCGGGCTTTTATATCTGGGAGCGATGGTGTTTTATACCGGGTTCCTTTTTTTCAGGAAGATGTGGCTTGGCAGGGCGGCCACGGTTTTGTGCGTTTTGGGCGTTCTGTTCCACGCGGGCGCGTTTTTGTTCCGGTGGAAGAGTTTTTACTCCCTTTACGGCGACTCTCTTTTAAGGTCGGTGCCTATAACCAATCTGTATGAGTCGCTGCAGTTTTTCGCTCTGCTGCTTATGGTTGTTTATATTATATTCGAATTTAAATCCCGTATGAGGGCTGCCGGGGCTTTCGCCGCCGCTGTGGCTGGGGCCACCGTGCTTTTTATAGACGCAGTAGGCGCTTCCGGGCAGATGCAGCCTCTCGTGCCCGCTCTCCAGAGCAACTGGCTTCTGGCCCATGTGTCTTTGAGCTTTATCGCTTATGTGTTTTTCGCTTTGTCGGCCATAGCGGCCTTTCTCTATCTTATACTTACATCCGCCAAAAGGACGTCAGCGGCCTATATATTCTGGACGGCCGTTGTTGGTATCGCCACCTCCGGGCTTTTCGCCCTTATTTTTGACGGAGTGATAGCTTATTTTAACGGGGATCTGGCGAAGTTCCGCCTTTTTTCCGCCACTTTGAACAACAGCCTTACGGCCGTTAAGCTGATGTTTCTGTTTTTTACCATGTTCGTCGTGCTGTTTTTCTGGTACGAGGGTCTTAATATAAGAAAAGTGTTAGGCAGGTTCGAGCTGGATACGGATAAGCTGGACGTGCTTACTTATAAATTCGCGGTAATGGGCTTTGCCATTTTTACCGTCGGCGGTCTTATTTTCGGAGCGGTATGGGCTGAGCAGGCCTGGGGCAGATACTGGAGCTGGGACCCTAAAGAAACCTGGGCCTTTATAACATGGCTTGTTTACGGCGTTTATCTGCACGGCAGGATTACGGGACGTTGGAGCAAAAGTCTGGCCGCATGCCTTGCCGTAATCGGTTTTATACTGACTATTTTTACATATCTTGGCGTAAATCTTCTGCTTTCCGGCCTGCATAGCTACGGCAGTCTTTAAAGCGTGATTTCCGGAGCCGTTAAGCTGCCGGGCGGCTCTTTATATTTTAAAAGGCGTCTGAAATTTCAGGCGGCTGTCTACTGACGCAGATAGTTATGGAAGATGATCATATAATGCTCTTTAGCCGTCACAGATATTCATAATAAGACCTGCGCTGCAAGGTAAACTTAAGCCAAGTCCCATTTGGGCAGCGCCTTGCCAATGGCTTCGGGTGAGATTATTTATTGCCGCCGCTATTATAAGTATTTTCCATAACTTTATATTAATATATGTAAGGGGATAGCCGCGTTACATATTATTGAATCGGCCCGCACGGGGCGGTTTATATGAGGGTTATCCTTTTGCCCGTTTCTTTTATTATTCCGTCGTTTTTAAGCCTGGCGAAAAGTCTGGATACTGTTTCGGGCGTCGTTCCCAGAAGCAGGGCCAGCTCTCCCTTTGCTACGGGAAGGGCAAAGCTTGATTCCCCCGTTTTTTCCGACAGGCTTTTAAGGTATTTTACCAGCCTTCCCATGGCGTCGTCCGCCGTAAGCCCGTTTATCATATCCACCAGATACCTTAGCCGGGAAGCCATCAAGCCGAACATACGCATCATGAAATCCGGGTTTGCTGCGGAAAATTCCCTGATTTTTTCTATATTCAGGGCCAAAAGCTCCGACTTTTCCAGAGCGGAGGCGTTTACCGGATATTTGTCCATATTGGCAAGTATAGCTTCGGCGAAGGTTTCGCCCGGCGTTACGAACCGTATTACCGTTTCTCTGCCGTCGCTTGAGGCGCGTGAAAGCTTTATGCCTCCGGAGGCCACGTAATACATGTTTTCCGCCGCGCTTCCTTCCGTAAAAAGTATTTCTCTGGGTTCTAAGGTAATGAATTTTGAAAGGCCGTTCAGCTTATCCGTAAATACCTTTTCTTCCGTTCCCAGAAAATTTTTCGCCAGATATTTTACAGCAGTATTTTTATCCATTATTGACCGGTATCAATTTATTTTTTTACAAAATATATTACCATCTTAAAAATTTTGAAAGGAGAATAAAATGTTTTGTTATCAATGTCAGGAAACTAAAGGAAACAAAGGCTGCGATACGGCAGGCGTATGCGGCAAAAAAGCTTCCACCGCCGGATTGCTGGATTTGCTTTTATACGTGGCCGAAGGGGTCTCGTTTTTTACGGAGCATATAAGGCCTATGGATATAGACGTTTCCACGGCGGACGCTTTCGTCAGGGACGCTCTTTTTATGACCGTTACCAACGTTAATTTCGACGACGAAGCGATTGAAAATATGATAAGAAAAGGCGTATCCGTAAGGGAGGAGCTTAAGAAAATAGGACGGGCCAAGCACGAAGTCGGCACGCCCTGCACTTGCAAACTGCCGGAATCGTCCCGCTATATGGCCGGGGATTCGGAGGAAATGAGGGAAAAGGCAAAAACCATCTCCGTTTTGAACGGGGAAAACGAGGATATAATAAGCCTTCGGGAGCTTCTCATATACGGCCTTAAGGGAGCGGCGGCCTACGCCCATCACGCCGCGGTTTTAGGATATGAGGATCAGGACTTTTATAAATTTATGCATAAGGCTCTTGCCTACATCGCCTGGGGAGAGCTGGACGGCGGAACCCTCCAGGCTATGGTTCTCGAATGCGGAGCGCAGGCCGTTAACGTTATGGCCATGCTCGATAAAGCCAATACGGAAACTTTCGGCCTTCAGGAAATAACATCCGTCAAAAGGGGCCTTAAAGGCGGCAAGGGCATACTTATAAGCGGCCACGATCTTTTGGACCTTTACGAGCTTCTGAAACAGACGGAAGGAAAGGGGATAAATATATATACCCACGGGGAGATGCTGCCCGCCCACGCTTATCCCAGGCTTAAGGCCTTCTCGCATCTGGCGGGGCATTTCGGCGGAGCCTGGCACGAGCAGCAGAAAGAGCTGCCCTTATTCGCAGGCCCCGTCCTTTTTACCACAAACTGCATACAAAAGCCGGGGGAAAGCTATAAAGACAGGGTTTTTACTACCGGGGTTACCGGATACGAGGGCGTTAAACATATCGGTGAAAGGCCTGGCGGCGGTGAAAAGGACTTTTCCGCCCTTATAGAAGCCGCTCTCGGCTCTCCCGATCTTACGCCTTCCGACAACGGTGAATTTACTGTGGGCTTTGCGAAAGACACGGTAATGTCCGTGGCGGATAAGGTAATAGAAGCTGTAAAATCCGGAGCAATAACCAAATTCGTCGTTATGGCCGGGTGCGACGGGCGGCATAAGGACAGGGAGTATTTCCGCCATGTGGCCGAAGGGCTGCCGAAAACGGCCGTAATACTTACCGCCGGGTGCGCCAAATACCGCTACAACGATTTGGATCTGGGAAATATAGGCGGCATACCCAGGCTTCTGGACGCCGGCCAGTGCAACGACAGTTATTCGATAGCTTATATAGCCCTTAAACTGAAGGAGGCCTTCGGTCTGGAGGATATAAACGACCTGCCCGTGGCCTTCGATATAGGCTGGTATGAGCAGAAAGCCGTGGCAGTTCTTCTCGCCCTGCTGCATCTGGGCTTTAAAAACGTGCGCATAGGGCCTACACTTCCCGCTTTTCTTTCGCCTAACGTGGCGAAGGTTCTTATCGACGCTTTCGGCCTTATGAAAACCGACACGGTTGAAAACGACCTGAAAGCCATGGCATAGGAGCGCCGGTGAAAAAAGTCCCGGTATTTTTTAAGAAGCATGCGCGGTTTATCGTGCAGCTTCTTTTTTTCCTCTATTCCGCAGGCATCGGCGTAAGGTTTTATTTTTATTATAAGGCCGTGCTTGCCGGTGATTACTCTGCTGTGAAACCGGCCGGGGTAGAGGCTTTTCTGCCTATAAGCGCCCTTGTGGGCCTTAAACAGCTTCTTACTGCGGGCGTTTACGACACGGTCCATCCGGCCGGGCTTACGGTGTTTCTTGCGGCCGTATTTATGAGCGCTCTTTTTAAAAAGAGCTTCTGCGGCTACGTATGCCCGGCCGGGTTTGTTTCGGAACGCCTTTCCTCTCTTGGGGCGGGCCTTCACGTACCGCGCCCGCTGCATTATCCGCTGCTTTCCGTAAAATATATTCTGCTGGCCTTTTTTCTGTATCTTATATTTTATTCCATGGACGCATATTCCGCCCGGGCCTTTATCCTATCCCCCTATAACAAGGTCGCGGACGCGAAGATGATGCTGTTTTTCATGCCGCCCTCCTTTACAGCGTCGGCGGTTATCGGCGGAATAATACTTTTAACGCTGGTTTTCAAAAATTTCTGGTGCCGCTACCTGTGTCCCTACGGCGCCCTTTTGGGTCTTGTTTCCCTGTTGTCTCCCTTTAAGGTAAAGCGGAACGCTCAAAGCTGCGTTTCATGCGGAACCTGCTCCAAAGCGTGCCCTATGGATATAGACGTGGAAAAAAAGGGTACGGTCCTTGCGCCGGAATGTATCGGCTGCATGAACTGCGTAAAAGCCAGATATTCCGATAAGTGCCTTTCCGGCGGGCCTTTTTCTTCCCGCCCATATATCTATGCCGCGCTCTCCGCCGCCGTGTTTCTCGCGTTTTTCGCGGCGGCCCTTATATCGGGTTTCTGGTATTCCTCCGTTTCCGGCGAAGAATACGGACGCTGGCTCGGCGTAATAGACGGCCTTTCCCATTAACCGCAGGAGGTGCTTATTGCGGCGGCATTTTTCAGGCGGCGATATTTCTTTTATTTTACATCTGTTTTAAGTTATAATAACCTTTAAGCCGTATATTGCGGTTTTAGAGGAGTTGTAATTTATGAAAAAAATCAAATCTATCGGCCTAGTAGCCCACGACGCCAGAAAAAAAGATATGGTGGAGTGGGTGGAATTTAACGGAAAAAGGCTGGGCAGACACAGACTTATATGCACGGGAACCACCGGCCGGCTTGTGGAGGAGGTCTACGATGCCAAATATCCGGAACTGCACGTGGATATAGTAAAGCTGAAATCTGGCCCTCTGGGTGGCGATCAGCAGATGGGGGCGCTTATCGCCGGAGGTGAGCTTGATATACTCATATTTTTTATAGACCCGATGACGACCCAGCCCCACGATGTGGATATAAAGGCTCTTGAGCGTATGTGCTCCGTATATAACGTGGTGATAGCTTGCACCCGTTCTACGGCGGATTTTGTGATATCCTCCCATCTGTTTGAGGAGGACTATGATCCCGTGGTTTCAGATTATGCCGGATACCTGCACAGGAGCGTATAAAAGCGCTTATTTTTAACGCGGCCGTATCTTTACGCGGATTAGTATAAAGTTATGGAGAATATTTATAATAAGGCTGCTTGTTCACGGCGATAAACAACCGGTGCGAACTGGTATCGCAATCCGTTCCGCAGCCCGCTCTGCCGAGGGGCTTATTATGAAGGGTCGGCGGCGTTTAAAGAGCCTATATATAATTAGCCGCAGCTATGCCCTTACACGGATCAGCGTAAAGTTATGGAAGATATTTATAATACACGACTTGCTCATATCTATGAATAATAAGGCTAAAAGCGTTCGGCAGGGCGCTGTTTGACGGGCAAGGCCCCATAGTCCGCTTTGCCGCGCATGTCTTATTATGAATGTTTTTGACGGCTAAGGCACATTATTATAATTATTTGCCGTAACTATATGCGTCGGAGGACAGCCGCCGGTTTTTATAGCGGAGCGGTTTGCGGCGGCGGTTAATGACCGGCCTGAAGCCTATTTCTGATGGCAGGCCGGGCGGCAAACAGACAGGCGGCGCGGCGGAATTTATTGCGGCCGTTTCCCATATCTATCCGCGAGGGGGAGTGGAACGGCTGCCTTTTTAAAAAAGGGGGGGATTATATGGAAGGGGAGGCGCCGGAGGGTAAGCGTGCCGGGTATCTTTTTATCACTCTTATCGCGGGGGCGGCGTATTTTACCGTTTTTGCCCACAGGTTCGTTCCGGCCGTAGTGGCCGTCGATATGAGCCGCGATATAGGGGCGGGAGCGGCAATGCTCGGTATGCTCAGCTCCGGTTATTTTTATATGTACGGTCTTTCGCAGATGCCTTACGGCGTTCTGGTGGATTCCGTAGGGCCGCGCAGGATAATGACCGTTTCTTTCATTACGGCGGGTCTGGGCGGCGTTCTTTTCGCTTTTTCTCCGGGGCCCGGCTGGTCTTTCGCCGCAAGGCTTATATTGGGCCTTGGCTGCGCGGCCGCTCTCGTTTCGTCCATGACTCTGCTGGCCCGCTGGATACCTAAAGATAAATTTCCCGCTTACCTTACCCTGCTGTACGTTATAGGCGGGCTTGGCCCTCTTGCGGCTGCTTCGCCGCTTGCCTGGCTCAGCTCCCATATAGGATGGCGCGGCGCGTGTTTTTCCATAGCCGTTTTTACCCTGGCCTATTCGGCCGTCCTTTTCGCCGTAGTGCGCGATTATCCTCCGGGGCGCGCGCCCTCCGCCGCAGGCAGGGTTCGGGGAGGAATGTTCGCGGGAGTAAAAACTGTTGCCGGCAGCTTTAAATTCTGGATGACGGTGATTTTCGGCATAGGCGTGCCTTCGATTTATCTCGTTTACTGCGGTCTCTGGGCCGGGCCTTTTCTTACCCATGTTTACGGGTTTGAGAAGCATGCGGTGGGCGGCGTGCTTTCCTTCGGCGCGGCGGGCTCCGTGCTGGGCTTTTTGCTGGGCCCTCTGCTTTCCGACAGGATACTGATGTCACGCCCTAAGGTAATGGTTCTTTTCGGATGCCTGCTTTTTATATGCCTTTTGCCCTTTATATTGCGGATAAGGCTTTCCTTTCCGCTTTTGTGCGCTCAGGCCGCATTTATAGGCGTTTTTTCATGCGGAGCCCAGCCTGTGGTGATTATGGCGGTTAAGGATATGTTTCCCGTAAGCATAACGGGAACGGCCCTGGGTATGTTCAATACTTTTCCCCTTTTATGCGGGGGCCTTTTGCAGCTTCTTATAGGCGTGATACTGTCCGTCCTGACGGAAGGAGACCGGACTGCTTCCGAAGCGGATTATGCCGGGGCCTTTTCCGTAATGGCCGCCGTGTGCGTCGCCGGAATAGGGGCCGCGTTTTTTATTTCGGACAGAAAGGTCTAAAACAGGCCGCCAAGAGCTTCGGAAATATATTCGTCGTTTTCCGGCTCTTTTACGGGTACGCCTTTGCGCCAGAAAATATACCCGTCCGTGGCGTAGCCGTTTCCGAGAAGGTGCGTGGCTTTTTGTGAGCCTAAGGGTATATCTCCGTAATAACATTCGTTTCCGTCGGTGGCGTAACCGTCTCCGAGAAATACGAAGGAGGCGGCGTCCGCTTCCGGAATTTTTACGTTGCCGCAGAAAACGGAGCTTTTATCTTTAAGGTAATCCCCGCCCAGAAGCTCCGCCGTTCCCATATCGAGGTTTTCCACTGAAAGGCCGCGGAAAAACATGCCGTTTCTGTCCAGAGAGAAAGATGGCTCCGTTTCCACTATGTCGAAGCTGTTGGCGTCGGCCTCGAAAAGGTTTACCGTAAAGCCTTCTTCCGTTTTTTCGGCGTAGCAGAAAAGCACGTCGTCCTTTATATATCTGCCGCCCAGAACCATTACGTTTTCCGGGAATATACCCTCTATCTTTTCCGTTTCCAGATAAACGCCGTTTATGTCCTTATAAAACGAATATTCTAGAAGGGTAAAGGAGGGGGCGTCTATATAGGGTATCGCCTCGCCGTTTTTAAAGAGGAAGTTTTTGTCTTTCCACACGTCCTTTATATCGTGGGCGCAGAATGTGGCTGGGTCGGCGGCTTCTATTTTCCTGCCCCTGAAATAAACTCCGGAGGAATCCTTGCCGTAAAGGAGGCCGCCGCCGTGCCCGCGGGCTTCTCCACCGCGAAGCAGGATAAACGTTTCCGGGTCCGCCCCGTCGGCGGGTTTGCCCATAAAATATACCCTTTTTGCGTCTTTCGCGTAATCGTTTCTTCCGCCGGAGTTTCTTTTTTCTTCTTCCGAGGATATGGTGTCGAGGACGCTTTCCGCTCCGGCGGTTTTGATTTCCGTTTCTTCTTCCGGCACGGGGGAGAAAGTGTCCCTGTCGGCTCCTTCTATTATGCGGCTTTCATAGTAGACGTTTTTACGGTCCTTAAAATAGGCTCCCGTTACCGGCTCCATATCTTCTATATATTTTTTGGAATACTGTTCGTCGAAGCTGTATTTCGCGAACCTGTCGGAGGCGGAGCCGTAGCCTTCCGGCCTGAACGACGAGGCGTCCGCGTTTTTTATCTGCCTGTCCCTGAAAAAGATAGTGTTTCCGTCTCTTGCGTAGCCGAAGCCCAGAGGTTCGAAGGTTTTGGGCGAAGCTGGGATCTTTTTGCCGCAGAAAAAGACGGAGAAAGCGTCCGTTACGTATCCGTCTCCGTACCTGTCGCTTATATCCGCCGTGGCCCCGTCAGCGCCTTCTATTACGCAGCCTTTATAGTAAACGTTTTTCTTGTCGGCTGCGAAAAGCCCGCGGACCTTTATTTCCGCCGGGTCGGTTTCCGGCAGAACGGTAACGCAGCCGTTTTTTACGAAAAACACGTTATACGGGTCGGCGATATAGCAGTCGCTGAATACCTTTATGCCTCGCGGCACGCAGCCGTCTATAATTTCCGGACCCCAGTAAACGTTGCTTCTGTCTTTGAAAAAACGTTTTTCTATATGCTCGAAAGAGGCGGCGTCTATATAGTCTATCCTTTTGCCTTCAAAATATACGTTTTTGCCGTCCGAGCCGAAATATACCCCATCGTTTTCCCTGCCGTCGCCTACGGCGTAAAAGGCCGCAGGGTCGCACCCTTCCACGGGAGCCCCGCAGTAATATACGGTTTCCCCGTCGGTGGCGTATCCGTAAGCCGGCCTTAACGCTCTGAAATTCCTGCCGCCGCATATCGGTATACCCTTAAAGTAGCCTCTTTTAGCGTCCCTGGCATACTCCCAGGGGATAACGGCAAAGGTTCCCGCGTCCGCCCCTTCCATCATGTCGGAGCCGTAGTAAACCCGGTTGGCGTCTTTGGCGTAGTAGCTTCCCAGGGATACGAAAGTAAAAGGGTCCGCTCCGTTTATAACGGAGCCGTATACGTTCAACACGTTTTTTCCGTCGGTAAGATAAAGGGCGTCTTCCGTAAGGATATTGGGCTCTTCCGGCGTGGCGCTGAGCACGGCGCTTTCCGCTCCGTTTTCAAGGCGCTTGCCGACGATTGAGGCAAATTTTGCAGCCACTTCCGCTTCCACCTGCCCGGCGCGCTGTTTTCCGCTTTCGGCCGAATATTCCTCCAGTGCCCGGAGGTAAAGCTCGTCCAGATGCTCCGGCAGAGATTTTTTACCGTCGCTTTCGCCTTTTATTTTAATCTCTTTCCGGCCTATCTCTATGAAGCAGGCCAAATTTTCCGCGTCGCCCATGGATACAGCGCATATATCCGGCTCCGCCTCTTCGCGGAAGTTTGCTGCGGAAGCTAAAACAGCCGCGCTTTCAAGGGCCTGCCGTATGCTTTCAGCCGTGAGGATTCTTACGAATTCAAGCACGGAGTTTTTTTTGTCGTAAAGGAGTCTCATCATGTCTTTTCTGCCGCGGGGGCCGGACCGGGCCATTTCCTCCGCGAAAAAGTCCGCCGGGGAAAGGCCGTCTTTTAAGGCGCCGCGCCCGTTTAAAAATTCTTCGAAAACCTGCGTGAAGGCGGAACCGCTTTCCGTGTACGTTACCCTTTCGGGGGCGGCTATGCCGGATGCAAGCCACGAGGCGTACATGGTTTCCCGTATTTTCACTTTACCTATAACGAACCATTTGTTTGACATTTTCGCCCCGTTTTTCGCAGCGCGCGTAAAATATGGTGTACGGATTATTTTATTTATGCTATCACATATCCTGCGGTTTGAAAATACCTCTTGAAAGAGATTTTGATTTATTATAATAAAAATACCAGAATCTGGTTAAAATAACTTTGGAGATATTTTAATTATGAAAACATTTTTAATCGCAGCATTATCGTCTCTGGTTCTTTTCGCCTGCTCCCAGAACGCCGGCAAAAAGGAAGGCACCGTGGTTCAGGCCCCCGCGGCGGAACAGAAGGCGGATGGCGGCCAGCCAGCGAAAACCTCTTCCATGATGCCTATGGACCCGGACAAGCTCATCCCGGAGGTGGCGGCAAAATACAGCGGAGTTACCGTTTCCGTTATTAAAAAGGCGGATAACAGCAGCTCCGAGATCGTCGTTCCTTTTTCGCAGAAGGTAGCTATCGAGGGCACGCCCCTTTCCGTAGAGGTTTTCAGCCTGTTTCCCGAATTTAAGATGGTTGAGGGCGGGGTGACCAACACCTCCATGGAGGAGACCAACCCCGGAGCCAAGGTAAAAATATATAAAGACGGCAAGGAAGTTTTCAACGGCTGGCTTTTCCAGAGCTTTCCCGGCATGCACGGCTTCGACGACCCCGAGTTCGATGTTATAATGGTAAATTCCGTTCTGAAAAAATAATCTCCTTACAAGCCCGCTTTCCGGCGGGCTTTTTTCTGGACAATCATCTTTTTGAATGTTAATATAATTGTATAAGTGTTAATATACACAGTTTTTGTGTTATCGTTTGGTTTATTGTATTTTATAATGGCGGTGCGGTTATGGACGACACTGACAGCAAGCTTAAAGACGCTTTAAAAGAGGTCGTGGTTCTTTATGTGGAAGACGAGGAAGAGATCAGGAATCTGGCTTCCAGATATTTAAGCCGGTCCGTTCCCAATCTGCTTGTGGCCGGAAGCGGGGAGGAGGCCCTGCGTATATCCGGCGGAAAGGACATAGACATACTCGTAACCGATATAAACATGAAAACCATGGACGGGGCGGAGCTTGCCATAAAGATAAAGGAGCGCAACCCGTCCTGCTATATAATATTTTCCACCGCTTGCTCCAATACGGACAGGCTTATGCAGGCCGTGGACATAAACGTGGACAAATATATGGTAAAGCCCATAGATTTGAAGGAGTTGGCGGATTCCATAGGGTTGTTTGCCGAGCGGGTGTTCATGGTAAAGCATCTGGAAGACGGCGGCGACCCTAGCTGCTGCGAGGTGATTTCCGGCGACGTATATAAAACCCTTAACGAAGCCTTATCTCATATTGACGAAGGCATGGCGGGCCTTTCCGGCGAAAGGCAGTCGGAAAATCTCATAAAGTGCGTGCGCGGCTTCGAGGCTGCCCGCTCCTGCATTGAAAAGGTTTTAAAAGAGCATTTTTAAAAGGGCGGGTAAACCGCCGGGAATTTTTCCGTCAGCCATTTTTCCGCTTCCTCATAGTATGGGCATACGCTTTTCAAACGGGCGTAAAAGTCTTTAGAATGGTTCATTATTTCCGTATGGACAAGTTCGTGGAGAGCTATGGCGTCTATTACGAAAAGGGGAGCCAGTATCAGCCTTTCGCTCATGGTTATAACGCCTTTCGACGTGCAGCTTCCCCAGCGTCTTTTCGTGTTCCTTACCGCCGCTTTGGCAAATCCGAAGCCTTTTTCCTCCGCCATGTGCCGCACTCTGGCAGGCAGCAGAAAACACGCCCGTTCCTTATAGAATTTCGCCGCTTTCTCATGCTCCGTAAGGTCTTGGCCGGAATATATTATTTTTTCTTTTTCGTTTATCTGTGTAAAACGCCCCATTGAAATAATTTTTTCAAACGTATATATTTCACCGAGATATATGAGGGAGCCTTCCGGGGCTTTAAGCCTTTTTGAGGCGTTTTCGGCTGCTGCTAGATGCTTTTCTATCCAGCTTTGCTTAAGGAGGATGAGCCGGGCGGCTTTTTCGTCCGTCCAGCTTTGCGGAACGGAGAGAATAACCTCGCCTGAAACCGTTATCCGCAGCGCGGCCGTTTTCCTCGTTTGCCTGCGCAGGGTATAGTTTATATCCATAGGCTTATTCAGGCATATTTCGCCGCTTTTTGCAAGGAGAAGAACCTTTTGTTTCTGCCTATTACCGAAAAAGAAATGCGCTCTCTCGGGTGGGAAAGGCCCGACGTTATACTCGTTTCAGGCGACGCCTATATAGACTCTCCCTTTTCCGGCACGGCGGTTATAGGCAAGTATCTTATGTCAAAGGGTTTTAAGGTGGCCGTTATCCCTCAGCCGGAAACGGGCGGCGGAAAGGATATATGCCGTTTCGGAGAGCCGGCGCTTTTTTGGGGAGTGTCCGCCGGGTGCGTAGATTCGCTTGTCGCCAATTACACGGCTTCCGGCAAGCCGCGCCGTTCGTGCGATTTTACGCCGGGAGGAGTAAACGGCAGAAGGCCGGACAGGGCTTCGATAGTATATACGGGCCTTATAAGGCGGTTTTATAAAAATACCGTTCCCATAGTGCTGGGCGGCATAGAGGCCAGCCTGCGCCGCATCGCCCATTACGATTTTAAAACGGATAAAATACGCCGCAGCCTCCTTTTTGACGCCAAGGCGGATATAATAAGCTATGGAATGGGCGAAGCCTCCGTGCTGGAGCTTGCCCGCGCTTTGAAGGAAGGCAGGGACTGGCGCGATATAAGGGGCATCTGCTTCGTGTCCGGCCGTAAGCCTGATGGGGCCGTGGAGCTGCCTTCATACGAGGAGGCGGCCGCGGATAAGGCGGCGTTTGCAAGGATGTTTAAAATATTCTACGATAATTCCGACCCCGTTTCGGGCGTCAGACTGGCCCAGAAAACCGGAGACAGGTACCTTGTGCAGAACGAGCCGCCTCTTATTACTGAAAAACTGCTGGACGAAATAAACGAGCTGGATTACGAGCGGGAGGCCCATCCCCTTTCCGGAGGCGAAGTAAGGGCCGCGGAGACGGTGCGGTTTTCCATGGCGAGCCACAGAGGGTGTTTCGGCAGTTGTTCCTTCTGCGCCATAACCGTTCATCAGGGCAGGGCGGTAGTATCGAGGAGCGAGGCTTCCCTTTTAAGGGAGGCGGCGGCTTTGACCGGTAAGAAAAATTTCAGGGGAATAATAACGGACGTCGGAGGCCCTACCGCCAATATGTATAAAATGGGGTGCGAAAAAATGTCGAAATACGGCGCGTGCCGCCATAAGCGCTGCCTTTATCCGAAACCGTGCCCATCCTTGAACGTAAGCCATGAGCCTCTTATAAGGCTCCTTGAAAAAATATCTTCCCTCAAGGGCGTAAGAAAGGTGTTCGCCGCTTCCGGAGTAAGGCCGGATATTGCCGCGGCGGACGCGGAGCACGGCGGGGCTTATATAGAGGCGCTGGCCCGCCGCCATGTTTCCGGCCAGTTGAAGCTGGCCCCGGAAAGCGCCGATAAGCGCACTCTTGCCCAGATGAAGAAGCCGGGGACGGAGAGCTTTAAGGATTTTATCAGGGTATACGGAGAGGCTTCCCGACGCGCGGGTAAAAACCAGTTTATAACCTGCTACTTTATGGCGGCCCATCCCGGCTGCGGCATGGCCGGTATGGAAAGAACCAGGGATTTCGTAAAAAAGTATCTTTCCTTTTCTCCGGAGCAGGTGCAGATATTTACGCCTACTCCGTCTACATGGTCTTCATGCGTGTATTATACAGGCTTTGGAGAGGACGGGGAGCCCGTTTTTTCCGTTAAGGACACGGCGGAAAAGATCCGCCAGAAGGCCGTTCTTATCCCGGAAAAGGCTAAAGCCGGAGGCGCCGGAAGAGGCAGGCGTAAATAAGACGGTCGGGTCATATTTTTACTCTGGCTTTATATGTTTTTTAAAAGCTCAATGGTTTTATATGCGGAAAAAGCCCGCTCTTTGTGAGCGGGCTTTTGTAAGAAGGAGAAAGATAACGATACCCGGGCTGCTTAAGAGGCGGGGCAGCCCAATTCTTTTTTAATATTATTTATGACTTCCAGAGCTTTTTGCATATTGGGCTGTATTATTGTCATCATGCTGAATTCCTCCGATGTTTTGTCGAAGGTGGCGTATTGGGTCATGGCTTCCGCTATAGAAGCGAACTGGGAAGCCACATAGTCGATTTTAGTCTGTTCCGCGGGTATCTCGCAGCCATTGAGAAACATATCGATTACCGTTGTAAAGCAGTATTTTATATTTGCGCCCGCCTGGGAGGAAACGCCTTCGGCGGGAGCGTCCTTAATGAGTTTAACGTAGGAATCAAGATACATATTCAGAACAGGCACGTTGTTGAATTCCTTTATAAGGTTCGTTTTTGCTTCTTCGTCGGAAAAGAAAACGTCCGTTACGGAGGATTTGAACGACGCCGCGTCTTTTTCAAAGTCGGCGTAGGAGAAGCCTTTTGCTTTAAGGGCGGACGCTACTACCGGCGCGTATTGCCTGTTAAGTGCCGCCGGGTCGAACAGGGGTTTTTCCGCTCCGTTATCCAGCATAGCCTGAAAAAAGGCCTGGCCGTTTTCCTTGGGCGTCTGGGCTGCGTCGCCGCCGGGGAAGCCGTCCAGAAGCTTTATGAACATGGAGGGAAAAGCCTGCATAACAAAATCCGTCTCAGGAGTTTCTTCCCCGCCTCCGGATGTGCCGCCTGAGTTTTTCACTATTTCCTCTATGGCGCTTACGAAAGTAAGAAGGGCCGTATAATTGCCGTCGGGGGCCAGCACATTCATGACTTTGAATTCCGTATTGGGCTTATCGTAAGTAGTATAGAGCTTCGTTACGTCGTTAAGGCCGTATAATGTCTGGGATATACCGGATATTACGCCTGTTTCGGCCGGTATGGAGTTGTTTACGTTATCAAGATAGCCGGGCAGGTTGGCGAAAAGATACACGATGTTTTCTCTCGCGTTTTGGGAAAGCTGCTCCGGGGTCCCTTGGAGCCTGGCGGAATAGTCGTTTGCCAGAAGTATTATTGAATCGGAGTTTTTATTAATAGTTTTAAGCGAGTTTAAAAGCTTCGTGCCATCCGTCCCGCTCATAAAGGCAGTCATAACCGTCTGGATGAACGTGTTTGAGTTTACGTCCAGATTGGAGTAAACGGTTAATTCCGCCGAAACGGAGCTGCCCGCTATTATATGCGCCATGGCGGAGGCTGTTTCCGCGTTGGTTACTTCCCCTATGCCGACGGCCGCAGGCATCTGACCCTTGCCTGTAATGTTGCGGATAAGAGCCACGACATTCTCTTTGGCCTGCTGGCTCATGCCCTCCGCGGGGATTCCCGTAACGTGAACTGCGTACGAATCGTAAAAGGCGCTTTCTACCGTTTCCTGAGGGTCGGTGGGAACGGTGGTCTCTCCACCCTCCCCAGGAGTTACGCCTGTGATTGAGTTATTGTCGGAGCTGCTGGAACATCCGATAAGGGCTAACATACATACAGATAAAACTAACAGAATTTTTTTCATCAATTCCCTCCACGAAACTGATAAGGTTTATTAATTATCAAATAATTTTATTGATAATTGTTTTCAATAATATTTTTGATAATTATTGTCAATAAGTTTTTTAATAAAAAAAATTAAAAATCGTCCGTTTTCAGCCGATATGCCTAAAATCTGGCGGCAAACTTAACGGAGGCGAACACTCCCGGCTCGTAAATATCCACGGAAGTCTGGTAGAGCTTGTTAAATATATTGTTTACTTCCGCCGAAAGGCTGTACTGTCTTTTTTCTCCGAAATCTACCCCCATGGCTATATTTGCCGTAGCCCAGGACGAGTATTTCAGATAGCCGTTATATTCTGCGTGAACCGTGTCCAGAGTATCCTCCGTTTCGCTGGCGAACCGGCTGAACAGGTCGATTTTAAAATCAGCGGCGTTACGGAAGCTATGGGAGTAAATAAGGCCCGCCCTTCCGGAAACCAGCGGCACCCCAGTTTTCCATGTAGTTTTCCCGGCGTCCTCGTATCTGCGCTGCATTACCGTTACGGAGGCGTAAGGTTTGAGACTTAACGGCGATTCGTAGCTTAGGGCCAGCTCCGCTCCGTGGGTAAGGGCGGAGGATACGTTTTTGTATCTGGTGGTGTTGCTGCCGGAGCTTACGGGCTCCTGAGCGATATAGTTATCCGCAAGGGAGAGGAAATATACCGCGTCCATGTTCACACCGTAGCCGCCGTAGCGGAATCCCAGCTCGAAGTTGTTGCTTTTTTCCGGCTTAAGGTTTGGGTTGGGGTATATGGTGCCGCCGCCCATAGACGAAATAAGATACTTTTCCTGCAATGTGGGAGACCTGAAGCCTTGAGAAAAGTTGAACCTTACCGTAAGGTTTTCTATGCCCTGCCACATTATACCGGCGCTGAAGACGGGAGCGTTGCTGGAAAAATCTCCCACCGCGCCTAAATCGTCCGGCCCCAGTATTTTAGGCGGAATTGTGCCGTCTTTATAAATCTGCACGCCTTCGGCTTTCGTCATGTTGGAGTAGTTGTACGTCCAGCGCACGCCGTAGTTCAGGGTAAAATCCAGAGGAAGATACGATTCTCCCTGCGCGTACAGGGCGTGGGAATATTCGTATCCCTTGTTTTTCGACTTCTTGTTGTAGTAGGTAAGTGAAAACTGGCTCGAGGTATCGGCCTCCGTGTCCGCGTCCAGAGTGTTGTAGGCGAAATCATACCCGGCTATTATATAGGTATGGTCCCCCGCAGCCCAGTCGGACTGGATTGAAAGCCCCCACTGGCCGTTGACGTTATCGGCGTAGTTGTCCAGTATCATGGGCATATATACGACGTTCGGGTCTATATCCACGTGGTTGCGCATTTTTTTGCGGTTTTCCTGCCAGAAAAGGTCGGCTCTTAAACGGGGCATAAAAGAGGCCAGATTTTTTCCCTCGAAAAACGCCGCCGCTTTCTGCCTTTGCCATTCCGGTATATCCACGTAAAAATTTTCATAACCGGCCGCCTGGCTGCCGGACATTATATCGGCTTTAAAATAATCGTAGCTGAGGCCGACTTTATAATCTTCGCTGATATTATAGGCAAGATAGGCTCCGTAATTTCCTTGGGAAAAGGACGTGTTAGGAGCAAGGCCCAGCGGTGTGCGCAGTTTTTTCTGGTCGTTATAGGAGGCGGAAATCCTGTATTCGAATCCTCCGGCGGAGCCGTAAAGGGAAGCGGCTTCCGCAAAGCCGGAGGACGCTCCGTTAAAGGATGCGCTCACGTCTCCCTGAAACGGCTTTCCGCCGCCTTTTTTTGTGATTATGTTGATTACGCCGCCTATGGCGTTTGAGCCGTATAAAACGGAGGACGGGCCTTTTGTTACCTCTATGCGCTCTATCATAGACGGGTCTATCATAAGGGCCGAGCCTTCCATGGATTTGTTTTCCACTATCTGCTGGCCGTCTATAAGCACGAGGGTTCTGTTTACACCTTCGCCCCTCATGGATATGCGTTTAAGCCCCTGACCACCGGAATTTACCACCTGAATACCCGGAACGTCCTGTAAAAGCTCTCCTACGGTTCTTGCCGGGGATTTTTTAATATCCTCCTCCGTGATAATGGAGACGGAGGCGGGAACGTCCTCTATCTCCTTTTCCACCTTTGTGGCCGTTACTGTTACTTTCGGGGTTTCAATCCGGTCCCCGTCCTGGGCGAGGGCGTTTCCCGTCCACTGTAAGCATGCTGCCGCGGCGGTTAAAACGAAAAAAAACTTTCTTACCATAATCTCTCCCTTGTTTTTATTAATAACAATTTTCCGAGACAAGTTTTTGATATGAATTATCAATAGTGAAATATTAAAACCATTCTATAGTAAAAATCAAGTTTTTATTGATATAGTTTATCAATAAAAGTATAGGTTTTTAATGATTGAAAAATGGTAAAAGAAACTTGAATCAAAAACGGGAGCGGGTTTATTTGTCCCCGCTCGTTTGGGAGCAAGCTCGGATTAGAAACATCCGCATAAATAAGGCGGATGTTTTCTATCCACCAAAACGGGAGCGGGCTTATTTATCCCCGCTCGTTTGAGAGCAAGCTCGGAACAGAAACATCCGCATAAAACGAGGCGGATGTTTTCTATCTACCAAATGGGGACGCGCATTATTTGCGGGCGGAAAGCGAGCCTCTATTGGCACAAATAATTTAAACGAGGCTTATAATATACTTATGAAAGAAGTTATTCGTTCGGATGGAGACGCAGCGGCAGATAACGCTTGTAAGGCTATGCCAAAAGTTCTTCCTGAGGTTAATAAAAAGATAAAAATCGGAAATAACTGCGGCGCAGGTATAAAGGCATGTTATATTACATTTGAATATAATAATAATTTATATATTAGTTTTAACGGCCCTTATGATGAAGTGAAGGAGATTACGAATGTTATGAATTGGAAAAAGAAGAAAATAAAAACAGCGAGAGCAATTTTTCCGGTTTAAAGTATATTGCATCGGTAAAGCAGAAAAATTACCGGGTGATTTTATAAGTAGATATCCTTATAATTACAGCTTTGCAGGTCAGTTTTTTTATTGTGCGACGCAAGCCGCTCTATTGCGTTTATCAATAGTCTTAATATTATCCGCTCAAAGCTCTCATCACGCTATTTTTATACATAAAAAGGCCCCTAAAAAGGGGCCTTATTTATTTTATCTTTACGGTTTCTATGATCACCGGTCTTAGCGGCAGGTCTGACTGGAAAGGCCCCCCGTGTCCCGTAGGCAAGGCGCCTATGGCGTCCACGGTTTCCATGCCTTTTACCACTTTGCCGAATACCGCGTAGCCGTAGCCTTGCAGGGATGGTTCGCGATAGTTCAGGAAATCGTTGTTCTCAAGGTTTATAAAGAACTGGCTCGTAGCTGAATTAGGATCGCTGGTTCTGGCCATGGCTATGGTGCCTCTGTCGTTTTTAAGGCCGTTGTCCGATTCTATTTTTATAGGCGCGTTGCCGTCCTTATGGCGCAGGCTGTTATCGAATCCGCCGCCCTGTATCATAAACCCTGATATTACCCTGTGGAATATAAGGCCGTCGAAAAATCCGGAATTAACGTAATCCGTAAAATTCTTTACTGTTACAGGCGCCTTGTCTGGATAAAGCTCCAGCTCGATGGGGCCCATATTGGTTTCCATTATTACGTTTAAGGTTTTCGCCTTTTTAGCCCCCGCTTTTTTAGCGCCGGCTTTGGCGGAAGGCTTTTTTGCCGCTTTGGCCGCCCGTTTTTTCGCCGTGGCTTCCTTCGCCGCGGCGGAAGGGGATACTTTTTTGACGGGCTTTTTTCCGCCGGATGGCTTTTCGGTTTTATCCATATCTGTTTCTTTCTCCCGCGCCGTTATTTAATTACTTTTACGCTCTTTATCACGACGTTTTCAAGAGGCACGTCCTGATAAAAGCCTTTATTGCCCGTCTGTACGGAAGCTATTTTATCCACGGTTTCCATGCCTTTTATCACTTTGCCGAATACGGCGTAGCCCCAGCCGGCGGTGGTTTTCGCTTTGTAGTTAAGGAAAGAGTTTGTTTTATGGTTTATGAAAAACTGGCTTGTGGCCGAATGCGGGTCGTTGGTTCTGGCCATGGCTATTGTGCCCCGTTCGTTTTTAAGGCCGTTGTCGGCTTCGTTTGCTATCGGGGTTTTAGCGGCCTTTTCCTTCATGCTTTCATCGAATCCGCCGCCCTGTATCATAAATCCGTTTATTACCCTGTGAAATATGAGGCCGTTATAATAGCCGGAATTTACGTAGTCGAGAAAATTCTTAACCGTTTCCGGGGCTTTGTCCGGATAAAGCTCAAGCTCGATGTCTCCCATAGAGGTGGACATAAGCACTTTAACCGGCGCGGCCCATGCCGAAGCCGTCATCGCCAGAGCGATAAGCGCCGCCAATAATATTTTTTTCATAGTTTTCGTTTCCTCCTGAACAAATTAATTTCTGTTATTTATCACCCGCTTTGCCTTGCCTTCGCTTCTTTGCAGAGTGCCCTGGGGCACCAGCTTAAGCTCCGCGTGGAAAGAGAGAGTGTCGTATATTTTTTCCGATATCCGCTCTTTAAGTCCGGAGGGACACCGGCCTTCCGTTTCCATTATAAGGGTTATGGAATCTTTGCCGCTTTTTTCTTCCAGAGTGATTACGTAATTGTCGGAAACTTCCGGGAACATCATCAGTATGGACTCCACCTGGGACGGATAAAAATTTACCCCTTTTACTTTAAGCATTTCGTCGGTGCGGCCTTTAAGCCGGGCCACCCGCAGGGTTTCAAGGCCGCAGGAGCATTTATCCCTGCCTACGATTCTCGTAATGTCGCTCGTTCTGTAGCGTATAAGGGGCAGTCCTTCCCGGGCGACTGAGGTTATTACCATCTCGCCTTCCTGACCGTCCGGCAGTGGCTCGCCTGTTACCGGGTCTATTATTTCTATTATATAGCAGTCGTCCCAGATGTGTATGCCGCACCGCCCGGGGCAGTCTATGCCCATTCCCACGCCTCCGGCTTCCGTCATGCCTATTATATCGTAGGCTTTTATGCCGAGGGCTTTTTCTATTCTGTCCCTCATGCCGTCCGACCATACCTCCGCGCCGAAAATACCCGTTTTGAGCATTGTGGAGGAAAAATCGAAGCCGCTTTCCTCCGCTATTTCCATAAGCCGCAGAGGGTAGGAGGCTATGGCGGCCAGGGCCGTTACGCCCAAATCCTTTATAAGCTTAAGCTGCAGGCCGCTTCTGCCGGCGCCTGCGGGCACCATAAAGGCTCCCAGCTTTTCCGCTCCGAAATGGAAGCCGAACCCGCCGTTAAAAAGGCCGAAGGCAGGCGTTACCTGTATAATATCGTCGGAAGTCAGCCCGGCGGTCTTCATGCAGCGGCACATCATATCTCCCCAGTTGGATACGTCCCCGGCCGTCATAGGGTTTATTATGGGGGTTCCTGTGGTGCCGCTTGACATGTGCATGCGGGTTATCTTGTTTTTATCCGCGCAAAGGTATTTAAAGGGATAACCCACGCGCAGCATTTCCTTCGTAAGGAATGGAAGCTCCGCGAGCTCCTCGTAGGAGTCTATGCGTTCCGGCAGCCGGAATTGGGCTGCGTAATCCGGGTTGTATTTCCTTATCCTTGCCGATGTTTTCTCGAAGCCTTCTTTCTGCCTGTCGCTTAACCGCTTCATAAGTCACTTCCCAGCCCGAACAGCAGGGCCTGCTGATTGAGTTTTTTATTTTGAGCCAAAATCCGGACGCTTTTTTCCGGGTGGAAGATTTCGGGAAACCTTGCTATGGTTTTCCCCAGCAGTATAGCTCCTGCGTGCATTACGCCGCCGAATTTTCCGGCGGCTGCCTTTCCTGCGTCTACGTTTATTATTTCAAAAGGGCCGCCTTCATAAAAGCCGTCCGTAATTATAACTCCTTTTTCCGACAGGAAGCGCAGGCAGCGCTCTACCTCGCCCGAATCCGTGCTCAGCAGAAGATCCGCCTCTCCGGCCCCAATGGAAGCCGACATGGCTTTTCCTATTTTCAGCGTGGTGTAGACGCTGCCGCCTCTCATAGCCATTCCGTGGGTCTCTGCCGATATGGTTTCGTATCCCAGGGCAGAGGCCAGGTTCCCGAGCAGATAATTCAGGGTTATTACTCCCTGTCCGCCTCTGCCGCATATTACGCATCGCATTATTTATCCTCCGCTATCACGCCTCTGGGGCACACTTCCACGCAGCAAAGGCATCCGTTGCAGGATGCGCCGTCTATTTCCACTGTTTCGCCGTTAAAGGTTATGGCGGGGCATTCAAAAACCTCGTAGCACATTCCGCAGTCCGTGCAGCCGGGGTTTACTTTAGGCGGCTTGCCCGCCTTCATTTTAGTTTTCGTAACGCACTCCCTGCGGAATATGACGACGGCGGGGCAGTTTTCTTCTTTAGCAGCGGCGATAGCCGCCTTTACAGCGGCGACGGAGGCTTTTATGTCGTAAGGGTCGATAACGGTTACGCTGTTTATGCCAAGGCCCTTTAACGTCTGCTCTATGGTTATATGGCCCTCCGCGTGGGGCACGGGCTGAAATCCGGTCATGGCGGTGGTCGCGTTGTCCAGTATGGCAACCGCTATGGGGGAACCGTTTATTTTGGCGTTAAGCAGCGCCGGTATGCCGGTATGGAAAAAGGTGGAATCGCCTATCGTGCATATTACGGGCTTTTCCGGGTTTTCCCGTTTAAGACTTTCGGCGAAAGTTATGGAAGCGCCCATACAGATACAGGTATCCACGGCTTTTAAATTGGTTCCCAGAGTGTAGCAGCCTATATCTCCCGGGTATATTCCAGAAGGGGCGGCCCTTTTTATTGCAAAAAAAGCGCTTCTGTGGCCGCAGCCCGCGCATAGGCGCGGCTTAGGCCCGGGGGCCGTTTCCGCCGGAGCGTATATTTTTTTATTTTCCGGTTTTTTCTCCATAAAAAGGTTTAATGCGTTTTCGCACGAGTCGGCTGTAAATTCCCCGGCGGAGGGCACGGTGCCCGTGTCCTTTCCATAGACCCTGTTTCTCGTTACGAAGCTCCTTTCAAGCAGGGGGAAAGTTTCTTCAAGAACGAGTATTTTTTCGTAGGAATTTTCGATTTTCGATATAAGGCCCTCCGGTATGGGATAGGGCATATCGAGCTTTATAAAATCCGCCGAGCCTTCAAACCTGTCTTTCATATCCGCGCAGACTGCCGCCGGATAGCCGCAGGCTACAACGGCGAAAGGGGCTTTCGGTTTTATTTCCAGCTCCGAGTAGAAATCCTCCGCTATTTCTTTCAGCTTTTCCGTCAGCTTTATATGGAGGGCCGCCCTGTGCTTCGGAGTAGCCGCCCAGCGGGAAGGGTCTTTTACGAAACGGCCGTGCCTTGGGGCCTCCGTTTCTTCCGGCAGGTCGAAAGACTGCCTGGAATGGCATACCCGCATGACAGGGCGCACCATAACGGGCACGCCGTATTTCTTCGATATTTCAAAAGCCTTTTTAGTAAGGCGGAAAGCGTCCGCCGGGTTGGCCGGGTCCGTTACGGGGATTTTGGCGGCATAGGCGTACATCCTGCTGTCCTGCTCCGTCTGGGAGCTGTGGGGCCCCGGATCGTCGGCGGATATTATTGCCAACGCTCCTGATACGCCGGTATAAGCCACGGAAAAAAGCGGGTCGGCCGCGACGTTAAGGCCTACCTGCTTCATGGCGCAGGCCGACACGCTGCCGGAAATTGCCGCGGCCGCCGCAAGCTCCAAAGCCAGCTTTTCGTTTAAGGCCCATTGTGCGTAGCGCTCCGGGGCGTATTTCTGAAAAGACGAAAGTATTTCGCTTGAGGGAGTGCCGGGATAGGCGTAAAAAGAAGAAGCCCCCGCCGCTTTGGCCGCGTACGCCATAAGCTCGTTGCCAAGAAAAAAACCTCTGCCCATATACTTTAACCCCATACGGCGTAACCACGAATCTGAAAATACTATACGACGCGCCGTATTATGTCAACGGCTTCCCCGGTTTAGGCCGCCGGTTTTATTTATCCCGGCATTTGGAGCAGAGGCCGGTAAGATACATGGAATGGCCGGTAAGCTGATAGCCGTATTTTTTCGCTATGGATTCCTGCATGGCTTCCAGCTCCGGGTCGTTAAATTCTATATTTTCCCCGCATTCGGAGCAGATAAGGTGGTCATGGTGCGTTCTGCCTATTACTGCCTCGTAAACGGGTTTTTCGTTGCCGAACTTTACCTCGCGCACGATGCCCGCTTCAGTAAGCAGTTTGAGGGTGCGGTAAATGGTAGCCAGGCCTATGTTTTTATCTATTGTTTTCATTTTCGAGAAAAGTTCGTCCGTATCTATGTGGGTGTTTCTCGTCATAAATTCGTTAAAGATTATCTTGCGCTGGGAGGTCAGCCGTAATTTTTTTGTGGAGAGAAAATCAGTGAAAAACTTTTCCGTTTCGCTGGTCGGGTTGTTTTTTTCCATATGGCGCTCCTTGATTAAAAACGTGCGGCCTTTATAGGTCAGATTAGCTTAAAAGCCGGTGGCGGTAAAGTTTTTTTTGCCCGGTCGGAAGGGATACGGCTTTTTTATGCCGTATATGGTAATTGTCAGTGAAAAAGTAACGGCCTTAATATTTTTATAACATATCACGCAGTTTCGTTCTTATAAGTTTTCCGTTGAAAGTCCTTGGGATATGATCCGTAACGCGTATATCCTTGGGACATTTCCATGGCTCCAGGCGCAGACTCAGATATTTATAGATATTCGTTCTGTCGAAGGTCTCGTCCGTTTTTAAAAACAATACCGGCACGCTGCCAGCCGTATTGTCGGCCTTGCCTACGCATGCGCAGTCTATCACTCCAGGATAGCCTTTGGCCGCGTTTTCTATTTCGTCTGGAGCGATTTTTATTCCTCCTACGGATATTATGTCCGATTCCCGCCCGACAAAATAATAGAACCCTTCTTCGTCCCTGTATACCACGTCCTTCGTAATATATACTCCGTTTTTCAGAACGGAGGCCGTAAGCTCTGGCTTGTTAAGATAGCCTTTCATTATTATGGGGCTTTTTATGGCGAGGAATCCTTTATTGGTTTCCCCAAAGCCGGATATGGCTTTCATATTCTCATCCAGTATCATAATATGCGAATTAATATTTGGTGTGCCTATGCAGCCGGTCTTTTCGATATGGAGGGCGTTGTCGAAGCCCGTCATAGTGCCTGCTTCCGTGGAGCCGTAAATATTATAAATCTTTACTCCGGGAGCGATCTCCATGAAACGCTTTATATCGCTTTGAACGGCCGTGGAGCCTCCCAGCTCTATATAAACCAGGTTTTCATAATATTTTGCCGGATTTTCGGGCGTGAATTTAAGAAGAATATTAAAAGCGGAAGGGTTCATCGCTATGGATGTTACCTTATATGTTTCCAGGATTTTAAAAAAATTATCAAGAGGCAGTATGCCGTCTGTTATAACCGCTGAGCTGCCGTGAACCATATTGGCGTAGAACCTTCTAAGAGCGTAGGAATGGTTGAGCGGAGCGGCTATCAGCGCCACATTGTTTTCAGGCATATCTATACAGCTTAATATATTCTCCACCGTTGCGTAGTGGCTTTTATGGGTGTGGATTATGCCCTCCGGCGTTCCGGTGGTTCCGGTGGTAAAAAGTATATCGGAAACGCTATTTTCATCCGGCTCATATATTTCCGCGCCGGAAACGGCGGATTGCTTCATATCCTTAAGGTCGAAATTTTTAAATTCCTTTTCTCCGAAAACTAATTTCGCACCGACTGCTTTTTTTATGTTTTCCAGCTCTCCGGGAACGATTTTTTTTTCAACCGGTACTATGACTCCCCCGGCCAGAAGGGTTCCCAATATCATGACGGTAAAAAGGGAGTTCTGCATACCTGATATTATTACCGGGTCTCCGGGTTTTAAACCGCATTGTCTGAGATGTAGGGCAAAAAAGCCCATGCACATTGAAAGCTCCTTATAAGATAGTTTCCCGTCGCCGGAGATAACGGCCGTTCTGTCCGGCAGATTTTTAGAGTGTTCTAAAATTGCTTCGATTATGGTAATAGCCGCATCAGTTCCTTATTAAGTTTTTCAATTTTTTCCAGCATTCGTCGAAGCCTTCGTCCTCCGGGCTCCTTACGGAACCTGTTTTCCCTTTTACAGGATTCGGGAAAATCAAATAATCGTCTCCTTTCAGCACCATGAATTTTGTCGCGACGGATATGGCTTCTATAATACTGTGCGTTACGAATAATATTGTTATTTCAGCCCCTGCTTTATGCCATATATCCACGATTTCCCTGCCCAAAGTCGTTCTCGTGTCCGCGTCGAGGCTGGCGAATGGCTCGTCCATAAGTATTACGGACGGCTTCTGCGCCAGGGCTCTGGCTATGGCTGCGCGCTGCTTCATGCCTCCGGAAAGCTGATGCGAGTAATAATCCCTGAAGCCGGAAAGCCCCACCATATTAAGATAATGGTTTACTATCTTATCCGTTTCTTTTTTTTGTTTTTTTGGAGCGTTTATCTCAAGAGGATAGGCTATATTTCCATATACCGTTTTCCATGGAAAAAGCTGATCGAAGGTATTTTTACTATAATATCTTTTCCTTCGTTAAGGCTTAATTCTTCCCAGAAAGCGTTGTAGGCTTCCCGTATTCCTACCAGTTTGACCGTGAAAACGTCCGTATATTTTTTTATTATGCCGTGTTTTTTTAAAAATTTTTCGGTGCATACGGTCTTTACATTCAGCTTTAAATCCCTTACATACATAGAGTATGTTCTTAAGGCTTTTTCTCCGTTTTCGTTTATATAATATCCGGTAAATTTTTTATGATATCGATGTTCGGCCAGCAACGCCTGTTCCACAAAATGGACGAAAGAAAAACCCTCTCCTTCGTTATTTATATCTATGCTTAAAAACTTTGCCTTTTCGTATTGATGGAGCAAAAATGCGAAAGGAGAGTCGCCTCCCCAGGCGTCTATATTTTTTAACGAGGTGAGGTAATCTCTATCCTTTCCCCATACGGCAAAGGAGTATATAGGGTGTGATGTCCTTCTGAAACCGCTTCTTTTGCGGGCGGCGTCGCCCAGTATGCCGGTAGCGCTTTTGGTTGAGTTATAATCGAAAGCGCCGCCTGCGCAGAATTCAAAATTAAACGTTGGTATAAGCAGGGTTCCCCTTTCTCCTACCGATTCCATTAGGGCGTCCAGAACCGCGTTCATTGCGTCGTTTTTAATCTCTTCCGTGGTCTTACCGCGCTCTTTTAATTTTTCGAAGGTTTTGTAAAGAATGTGGGTGCTGTCCGAAGCGACATACAAAATATCGCCTTTCCGCACGCCTATCTTTTTAAATGCTTTTATCAGTGTGTTTTTTATATCCATAGCTGCCATGTAACATAACCCGGAGCGTTTTTATTTATTGTAAATTTTATACTGCACTAAACGTCAGTTTAATTTTTAATATATATATATATATTGTATTCTTTTCAACGTAAATGATAAAATTATTCCTGACGGCAATAAAAAGCTTGCAAAAAAAATTCGGATTGGATATATATTTATCTCGCAAACGCGTTGCGCTCATAGCTCAAATGGATAGAGCATTTGACTACGGATCAAAAGGTTGGGGGTTCGACTCCTCCTGGGCGCACTCATTAAAAATGCCCGCGGAATTTTCTGCGGGTTTTTTTATCAGAATAATACCCTTTCGCAAACCGGCGTAAAATTATTGCGGAACATTTTGCAGGCGGCTTCCAGGCAGCGGCTGATAATTATGCCCGGGCGCCTTTTGCGGGCGCTTTTTAGTAAGCTCCGGGTTTATCCCGCTTATGAAGCGGGCGTTACTGTCATTTTCCGCTGTTATCGGCGCCGCGATACGGCAGCCCTTATATTTCGTCCTTGCTGGAGCCAGTTCCCGGAGAGTAGAGCCTGTTATATATTTTGGCGGCGAAGGAATCCGTCATGCCGGATATATAATCGCATATTCCGCGTTCCTTTGAGCCGCTTTCCTCCCGGTGGAGAGTCCAGTTCTTTATCAGCTTTTCAGGAGAATCTGAGAAGGCTTCGAAAATCTTTTTAATTACGTACTGTCCTCTTATTTCTAGCATCTGCACTTCCGGCGCGTTTACCACAAGCTCCATAAGCACTTTGTCTTTAAGAAGCTTTATAAGGCTTTTCGCCTCGTCGCTGAAAGCGGCGTTATATTTTAATAGAGGATGAGTAAAGCCAGGCACTTCCTTTATATACAGGCTGTTAAGGAGCAGGGCGGATATGCCGCCGACAAATTTTTTACGCTTTTTCGAATCGTAATAAATATCGTCGAATTTTTCGCCGCGGTCTATAAATAAATCCCGGCCCAGCCAGTCTTTATAGCCGCTGTTCATAAATATCGGGCTTATGCTGTCTTTCAGGTCTTTAGGGAGTATGAGCCGCCTTGCTATCATATCCTCAAAATCGTGGGAGGAGTTTGCTATATCGTCTGCGGCCTCCATAACGGAAGCGTCGAAGGATTTGTAAAGAGGCTTTACCACGTTTCCCTTGACGGAGAAATCCTGAAATTTATTTCTGTCACTTTCCGAAAATATTTCCAGAGCGTGTTCCACTGCGTCCGTTTCTTCCCCGTAGCGGCATTTGGGAGGCAGAGAAGCCGCATGGCCGCCGGAAATCGCCGCCTCGTAGCTTACCGGATATTTAAGCACCGCCAGCAAAAGCCTTCTCGTAGGGTTTATGCCGGCAGTTTCGTGGTATTTTTCCAGCTTCGTTAAAATACGCAGGGTCTGGGCGTTTCCTTCAAAGCCTCCCTTGTCCTTCATCAGAGAGTAAAGGGCCTTTTCTCCTCCGTGGCCGAAGGGCGGGTGGCCCAGGTCGTGGGCGTAGCAGGCGCTTGCCGTAACCGTGCGGAAGGAGTTGTATGCGTCGTTAATATAAGGGGAAAGGCTTTCGTCGTATTTTATGAAGTTTCTCTGTATTCTGGCGGCTATTCCGCAGCCTATCTGGCATACTTCCAGAGTATGGGTAAGGCGCGTGCGGTGAAAGTCGCCTTCGTCCGCGCCGGTAACTTGAGTTTTGCCCTGCAGGCGCCTGAAAGACGATGAATGTATTATCCTCGCCTGCTCGCGTTCGTAAGGCGTTCTTTCGTCCCCGTCCCTTTGGTAGTCCCCCAGGGTAAGAGTTTTTTCCAGTTCCTTAAGCTCCTTGCCGCTCATACCGCCTCCTCTTCCGGCAGCACGCCGTTTCCTTCGCCCCTTAAGAAAAAGGAGAGCAGGGCCGGTATCACAAACATGGTAAACACGGTGGAAAGAGCCAGGCCGCCCAGAATAACGCTTCCCAGACCTCTGTAAAGCTCCGCTCCGGCTCCGGGGGAGACTACGAGAGGCAGCATGCCTATAAGGGACGTAAGGGTACTCATACATATAGGCCTGATTCTCGTCCTTAACGCTTCGTTTATGGCGTCGCGCCCGCTCATGCCGTAGCGCACGTTGTTAAGGGACTGGTAAACTATCAGTATTGGGTTATTCACCACCGTTCCTATAAGCATTATGAAGCCCAGCACCGTAAGCACGTCCATAGGCTGGTTCGCTATGAAGGCGTTTACGGCTGCAAGGCCGAGAAAACCGCCGGAAGCCGCCAGAGGCACGGAAAACATTATTATAAACGGATAAAGGAAATTATCGAACAGGGCGGACATAAGAAGGTAGGTTATAAGCACCGCCAGCAGCAGGTTGCCCGTAAGAGCCACTTTGGCATCCTCCAGCTTGCTGGAGGCTCCGCTTGTGGATATTTCTATACCGTCGAGAAGCCCTTGAGCCTTTAAAGGCTCTATGGCCTTTGTCATTATGGCGTTCTGCAGCTCTTCCAGCACCATGCCGGACTGGACGGAAACCATTATATTAAAAGACCTTTGGGAATTATACCTGCGTATTCTGTCCACGCCCATTATTTCCTTCATTTCGGAAAGGCTGTATATGGGCACTGGCTGGCCGTTTTGGGCGGTAACGAGTATGGAGTATATATCCTGGGGGTTTTCATGGTTAAGCTCGTCCTTACCCTGTATCATTATATCTATCGTTCCCAGCGCGTCGTCTTTGAATTCGCCCACTTTTCTGCCGTCCAGATACGCGTCCACGGCTATGCCAAGCTCGCTGGCCGATATTCCGGCGGCTTTAAGGGCCTCCCTGTCCGGAAATATCTGCACCTCCGGATATACCGGCGTGGCCGACGGGTTTACCCTTACCTGAGCCTGCGGCAGCTCCTCGATTATTTTATTCTGAATAAGGTTTACCATGCCGGTAAGCCTGTCGTAATCCATTGCGCCGCCTACGTTCAGCATAACCATATTGCCAGAGCCTCTCCCCACGTTAAAAAGGGGAGACTGGGAGGTAGAGCCGGTAACTCCCGGTATATCGGCTATTATCTCCGATATAAGGGGCTGTAGCTCCGCTGCCCGCTCTTCGTCCGCGCTGGTTACGGAAAGGCGCACCATAGTGCTTCCCCCCACGAACATAAATGTTTTTACGGCGGGGTAGCCGTCTTTTTCGTTTTCCATATAGGGTTTGAGCCTTTCGTATATGTATTCTCCCATATCGGCCCGCTCTTTGTAGGAATAGCCCGGCGGCACGGATATGCGGGATTCCACGAGGTTTTTGTTGCCTAGAGGCAGATAGTCCATTTTAGGCATAAGAAAATACGCGCCGCCGGCGGACAGCACCGTAAGGATAATTATTACGGAAAGGCGCAGGGGCAGGCTGGCGTTTATCCTTTTCGATACGGCCATTATACCGTCTACGAAAAAGGTGCCGAAGGCTATTATTAATCTTCCGGCCCGTCCCTCTTTCTTTTTCTGGTGGCTCCGGCTGTAAAGCAGCCTTGTGAGCACGGGGATTACCAGTATTGACACTACGAGGCTTATTCCCACGGCGGAGCTTACGGCGAGGGCTATGTCTCCGAAAAGCTGCCCCGCCTCTTCCTTTATGAATACTACGGGCAGAAACACCGCCACGGTGGTAAGGGTGGAGGCCAGTATCGCTCCCCATACCTCTTTTGAGCCTTCGTAAGCGGCCTGAAACGGGTTTTTGCCCATGGCCATGTGCCTGTCTATATTCTCAAGCACCACTATGGAGTTGTCTATAAGCATGCCTACGGAAAAAGCTATCCCTGCAAGGCTTATTACGTTCAGAGAACGGCCCATGGCGTTCATTATGAAAAACGTGCCTATTATGCTTATGGGTATTGTGGTTGCGATAACCAGAGTGGAGCGTACGCTCCTTAAAAAAAGCAGCAGAACGATTATTGCGAGGATTCCGCCTTCCACTATGTTGGATTTTACTAGGGCTATCGCTTTAAGTATATAGCCCCGCTGGTCCGATACCCATACGAATTGTATGCCCTGTTCCTTTAGTATCCCGTCGTTAAGGTTCGTAACTACCGTTTCTATATCGTCCGTCAGTTTCAGTACGTTGGCTCCGGCCTGGGCTATGACTCCCACGTTTATGGCGTCGCTCGTGTTAAGGCGCACGATCGTGTTCTTTTTAGCGAAACCGTAGTCTATTTCCGCTATATCGCCCATTTTAACCCGGGAGTTGCTGCCGGCAACTACCACTATATCCTTTATGTCGTCCGGCGTTTTTACCTCGCCTATGGTTCTGAAGCGGTAATCGCGGGAGCCGAAATCGAGGGTCCCGGCGGAAATGTTTATGTTTTCCTGGCTCAGGGCGCTTACAACCTGGCTGATCGTCAGGTTGTAATAGCTTAAAAGGTTAGGGTCTATTTTTATCTGTATCTGCCTTGCGCTCCCTCCCCAGTAGGAAAGGTCCGCAACGCCGTCCACCCGTTCCAGATAGGGCTTTACTATTTCCTCGAAATAGGTGCCGTACTCGTCTATGCTTTTCGGATTGCCGGGCACGGTCGTTAAGGCCAGCTCCACGACGGATATGGAGTCCGTATTGGAGGAGCGTATAGTAGGCTGGTCTACGTCGTCCGGGTATCCCCGCACCTCGTTTAGCTTATTGAGGACGAGCAGTATGGCGTCGTTTATATCCATGCCGAGATCGAACATAAGGGTAATATTTGAGGAACCGTTCGACGCGGTGCTTTCAAAATCTATAAGGCCGGGGATGGTTTTAAGCACCCTTTCCTGCCGGTCTACAACTTCCTTTTCCATTTCGTATGGGGAGGCGCCCGTCCAGGATGTTCTTACGGTTATCTGGGGATATTCTATCGTAGGTATCAGCCTGTAAGGCATGCTAATAAGGGCCTGCACGCCGAAAATAACGACGAAGAATATGCCTACGAGCACCTTTACAGGATTTTCTATGGCAAATTTTATTATGTTCATATCAGTTTGCCGCTATCCGTATTTTAGAGCCGTCTTTTACTTTGTCGCCCCCTTTCATGACGACCCTGTCGCCTTCCGCAAGGGCTCCGGACCCTACGGCGATATCTCCTCCCGCGTATCCCACAATTTCTACGGGGATGAAACGCACCGTGTTTTCAATGATTTTATAAACGCCTTTTTCCTGGTTGTTGTCTATTACCGCGTCTCTGGGCACGAAAAGGGCTTCCACGCTTTTTCCGCTGGGCACCCTTACCACCGCCCGCACGCCTTCCTTAAGGTACGGAGACGCGCCTATGGCGATTCTCGCCTCGAAGGTTCTCGTGGCCGCGTCCCCTTTGGAGTTTACGGATATTACCGTCCCCGTAAAATCCTTCCCCGATGCACTCACGGGCACTTTCTGTCCCGGCTTTACATAGGGCAGCACTTTTTCCGGCAGATATATTCTCGCCTCGTAAGTAAGGGAAGCCACGCTTGCCGCCGTTCCTCCAAGTGTCATCCATTCGCCCACCTCTATGGGGACGTCCGTTATCACGCCGTCGAAGGGAGCTTTTATCGTCATTTTCTCTTTTTCGGTTTTTAATTTTTTCTCGTCCGCCTGGGCGGCTTTATAGGCGCTTTCCGCGTTCTGGTAGTCCGTCAGTGAGTCCTGATATTTTTGCTGGGATATGGAGTTCTGGCTGTAAAGGGACTGGTTTCTGGCGTAATCCCTTTTTGTTTTTTCAAGATTAAGCAGAGCCTGCTTCGTGCCTGCTTCCGCCGCGAGTATGCTGTAAGTGAGGAAAGCGTCGTCAAGCTGGGCTATGGGCTGGCCCTGCCTGACCCTGTCTCCGTCCTTTACGAAAACCTTTATTATTTTGCTGGCGCTTTCGGAGGCCACGTCCGATGTTTTCGTAAAGAAGGCGGAACCGGTAAGGGCTATATTGGGCTGGGTGGAGCCTTTTTTTACTACCGCGTCCGTTATAAGAACCGACGGGGCGTTCCCGCTTTGAGCCTGGGCCGCGCATGCCGCCATAAGGGTAAAAAATAATATGACAGGAAAAAGACGCATAAAAGAAACTCCGGGTAAATTTACCTTGTTTTCATACTTTAGACGGTATAATCCGATATATGTTACATTTTTTTTGCAGTTTTTCATATTTATACTTTGGCGTTGCGCGTCGCAGGATGATATAGTATCTTATTGACAACTATATTCCGAAAGCGGAGGTGTCATGAAGATACTTGCCCTTAACTGTGGCAGTTCGTCGGTAAAATATCAGCTTTACGAGTGGAATAAAAAAAAGGTCCTGGCAAAAGGCGCTGTCGAGCGTATAGGGCTCGTAAACACCTTCATAACCCACAGCACGGACCATAACAACCACCGTCTCGAGTTCGACTGCCCGGACCACACCTCCGCCATAATGCTTATCATGAAATTTCTCCTGGATGAGGAATTCGGCGTTATAAAAGAGCTTTCAGACATTTACGCCGTAGGGCACAGGATAGTCCACGGAGGGGAGCGATTCGACAGGAGCGTTCTTATAGACAGCGAGGTTATTGAGGAGATAGAAAACCTTTCCGATCTGGCGCCCCTTCATAACCCGCCCAATCTTGCCGGTATATACGCCGTTAAAAAGCTCCTGCCTGATGTGCCGCAGGTGGCCATATTCGACACGGCTTTTCATCAGACCATGCCGGAATTCGCGTATATGTATGCCATACCGCGCAAATGGTACGACAGATACTACGTAAGGCGTTACGGCTTCCACGGCTCAAGCCATCTCTACGTTTCCCGCCGGGCGGCCGTAATGCTGGGCAAGCCCTGGAACGAGTGCAATATAGTATCCCTGCATATTGGAAACGGCGTAAGCATAACGGCCATAGAAAACGGCCTGTCCGTAGATACGTCTATGGGGTTTACTCCTCTTGAGGGCGCCATTATGGGCACAAGGTGCGGGGACATAGACCCGGCCGTGCCCATATTCATGCAGCAGGCCGCTGGCCTCAGCGCGGACGAAGTAAACGTTATCCTGAACCGCAGATCCGGTATACTGGGCATCACCGGCAAATATACCGACCGCAGGGATGTTATCAGGGTAGCCGGAGAGGGGGACAGATACTGTAAGCTGGCCCTTGAAATGGAGCATTACCACCTTAAAAAATATATAGGCATGTATTACGCCGTTCTGGGCCGCATAGACGCCGTGGTATTTACCGCCGGAGTAGGGGAAAATTCGCCCCACGCAAGGGAGATGTCCGTGGCTGGCCTTGAGCATATAGGCATAGCCATAGACGCGGAAAAAAATAAAAACGTGCTTTCTTCCAGCGGCGAGACGGATCTTTCCGCCCCAGGCTCCGAAGTGAAAATATTTATGATACCCACCAACGAGGAGCTGGTTTTTATCGAGGACGTGGTAGGCATACTGAACGGCTCTTATTCCGACCCGTTTACGTACAACTACACTTTCAGCAACTAACTGAACGGGGCTGCACTTTGCGGAGGATTCCCGCAAGGCTGGGCCGGGGATAGGTGGCCGTTATATTGCGCGTATGACCCTGCACGGGTTTCCGAAGGCCAGCACTCCCGCCGGTATGTTTTTTGTAACGACGCTTCCCGCCCCGATTACGGAATTTTCCCCGATTGACACTCCCGGCAGTACGACGGAATTTCCTCCTATCCATACGTTGTCGCCTATATTTACCGGCGCCGTTTCCGATACTGAAGGCCCTCCCAGCCGCAGAGCCGGGTCTATGGGGTGCCCCACGGCATATATCTGCACGCCGGGAGCCAGCATCACGCTGCTGCCTATATTTACTTTGTCGCAGTCCAGTATTGTTACGTTGAAATTCGCGTAAAAATTTTCCCCGATTTGTATATTAGTGCCGATATCGCAGAAAAAGGGCGGCTCGATGTATATGCTGCCGCAGTCCCGCCCGAAAAGCTCATTCAGTATGGAGCGGCGCAGGGCTTCGTCCGGCTCCGAGGAATTATATCTCCTGCATAGTTCCCTGGCTCTGGCCAGCGCTTTTCGCATTTCGTCCCCGGTTTTTTCCATGCTCCGTTCTCCCGTTTATTATTGATGGACATGATAATATAATTTTCTTATATTGTAACCGGAATTGTTTTTCCTCGTCTTAATATTTTAAGAGAGGGGATATGGCGGAAAAAAGCGACAGCGATATAATCGGCCTCGTGCTTTCGGGCGACGCCGATTCGTTTGAAACTCTTATAGACAGGTATAAAGACAGGATCTTTAAGATAGTTTCCGCCCATGTTCCGCCGGAATCCGTGGAGGAAACGGCAAACGACGTGTTTTTCAAGGCGTATAAGTCCCTTGCTAACTTTAAAAGCGATTCGCCCTTCCTTCACTGGCTTTCGGTAATAGCCGTGAACACCTGCCGCGATTTCTGGCGGGCAGGCTATTCCAATAAGGAATATTCCATGGCGTCTTTCGACGAGGATATGGAAAAAAGTCTGGAAAACCGGCCTTCCGGCAAAACCCCAGAGGAGGAGCTGCTTGAGAACGAAAGGAAAAAAATGCTTTATAAAGCCATGGACGTTTTAAAGCCTAACGAAAGGATAATAATAAATATGCTTTACACGGAAGAAAGGAGCGTGGCCGAAACGGCGGAGCTTTCCGGCATGACGGAATCCAACGTTAAGGTTATCGCTTTCAGGGCCAGGAAAAAGCTGGCGGACGCTCTTAACGAAATTACGGGAGGCGCTTTATGAAAACCAAATTTGACGAAGTATCGGTGGAATCCCTTCTGGCCGGTCTTAAAAACAGGCCGGATATAAAGGCTCCCGAAGATTTTGCCGCCTCGGTAATGTCCCGCATAAGGCAGGACGCGGATAAAAGCGTAAGATCTTTCGACGGGCTGTTCCTTCGCTTTTCCATAGGGGCGTCGGTTGTGGCGGCGGCTTCGCTGCTGCTTGCCATAAATCTTTTTACTTCCTATACGCCGGGAGCGGCGGAGTACGCGGCCGTGGATTATTTTAATATGTCCATTTTCTAGAGAGGCTTTAAGGATGTTCAGGAAAAAACGGGTGATTTTCGCGCTTCTGATAATATTTGTATGCGGCTTCGTTTCCGGCGCCGCGCTTGCTCCCGTGATGGTACATAAAATGGCCGGGAACCCTTATTCCCGCGAAAAGTTGTCGGAAAGGGTGTTTAACGCCAACTATCTTAACGACGTGGGCCTTACGGAAAACCAGCGCGAGATAGTAAACGGCATAATAGCCAAATATGTGGACAAATACAGGACTGCGCGGGACAGCTTCTCAAATTCCAGAAATTTTATATACAGCGAATTCAATACCGCCGTCAAAGAGGTGCTTACTCCGGCCCAGTACGAGCGTTACCGTATAAATTCCGATAACGATATCAGGCGGCGCAGGGAGTATCACGATAAAATGGAGCGGGCCGTCATGGACGAGAAAAAGGTGGACACGGAAATGTTCGTCCGTGAAAGGGACGGCAAGCGCAGGCTGAAAGAGGAGCTGGACTATTACGACGGCCTTTTGGAGAAAAAATACGGCGGAATGTAGGCTTATTCTCCAAAAGCCTCTTCTATAGCGGCTTTCGTTTCTTTTCTGGATTCGTTTATCGCGTCGGTTATTTCCGCTTTATATTCGTCCCGGTTTATCATTTCCTCCAACGTGAGCATACCTTTGTCTATTGCGAGGCCTACGGCCGTTCCCGCGGCTATACCCCCTACGGGGGATGTGAGTATGCCGGAAACCGCCCCTACGGCAAGCCCCGCCGCCGCTCCGGCGGCTTTTTGCGCCGCAGCCTTCGCCACCGCTTTGGAAGCCGTTTTAAAGCTCGTTTTGGCGGCTATTTTCCCGGCGACGGCTCCTGCTACCGCCCCTGCGGCAAGCCCTCCTCCGGCAGACGCTGTAAGCCTTTTTTTAAGAGCCAGGGTCCCGGATATTTCGCTGTTTTCGTATATATCCCGCATATTGGCGTCCAGGGCTACTGAATATTCGCCGTTTTTATATTCCACGCGGTTTTCGCCCAGTATTTTTTCAACGGCCGACGAAAGCTCCGCGGCTCCACGTTCAAAGCTGCCCAGGGCGTTAGTCAGGTTGTCGTTTTCAGGGGTAAGGGCTTTCTTTAAGTTTTCTTCCATATAGCTTTCAAGGGAACCGGAAAGAAGCCGCAGTATTCTGCCGTATTCGGCCGTAAGGCTGTAATACCAGTCTAGATACTTATCCGTGCCCGCTATCATGGCGTCGTAGGCTTCGTCCGCAGCCTTTTCCAGCTCGGCCTTCGAGCGGCCGTAAAATTTTTCCTTTTCTATGTTTATCTTACGCCAGGTACCCAGCTTGTATGCGGCTCCGTTTATAAGCTCCACCGAAATTTCCGCGGCTTTCCTGGCCTTTTCCGCCGTTTCCGGCCGGCTTACAAGATAGCTTTGAGTTCCGGCGAACAGGGCCGGGTATATAAAAAGCAGAACCAGCGTCGCCATAAAAGGGAGGACGAACCTGTCCGACGGCCTTGCCGGGCTTCCGTCTACGGGAAGGAATACGGAAAGGACCTCGCTTTTTTTCATAAAAAAGAATGCGAAAAAATTAATCAGAAAATAAAATAATATTCCGCTTCCGAAAAAGAACACCGGGGCCAGGACAAGGGCGTATGCAGGCACCGGGCCTCCCTGGAGGGCCGTGAAAATGGCGCCCGTTACGGAGTCTCCCGCCCGGAAAATTTCCGCTATCGCGTAGGCTATCGGGTTGTCTGAAAAAATTACGGCAAGATCGTCCCGGCTTTTGACGCCTCCCGCCGCGTACGTTATCAGAGGAAAGATAAGAGCCATCAGAAAGGCGGCGGTAAGGCGCGAGAACCGCACGCTGCCGTATTCGGCGTAGTTTTCGCTGTATATGTATCCGGCCGCTTTTCCCGCCGCGTATTTCGCAAGCAGGAACACGAACGGCGCAGGCAGCAGGGCGGCCGTTTCGGCAAGGGAAAAAACGCGCAGCCTTACCGGGACTGCCGCCGCTGCCAGCAGGGAGGCGAAAGCAGCCAGAGCGTAAGGTATCGTTCTTGATTTAAGTAAAAACAGAGGGGCTTTCGCGCTGTACCTTATAAGCCGTTCTCTTTTTGCAAGGGTTATTCCTCGCATGACGGAAACCGCCGCTGGAGCGGCCAGCAAGGGTATTATAATGGCGTAAGGCAGGGGGCTGCCAGCTCCCGAGCATAATGCGGCCAGGGCCAGCAGCGCCGCCGCGGCGGCGATTTTAAGAATGGAAATAAAAAAGTCTTTCATTGGACGCCTTTTCACGCTATTATAAACTCGTAGTACAAATTTACAGCAACCGGCGCTTATTGTCCACACACTCTTACGCTGCTATACGCCGGAAGGGACCCGCAAATGGCGAGAAAACGCGTGAACAAGCTTCAGGGCCGTTTCTGGATAACCAGCGGCGGCAAAAATTTTGCCGGCCAGGGCCGTATAGAGCTTCTGAAAGGCATAAAGGAAACCGGCTCCATTTCGGGCGCGGCAAAGCAGATGGGCATGAGCTACAAAGCCGCCTGGGACAGTGTGGACGCCATGAACAACCTTGCGGAAAAACCCCTTGTGGAAAGGGCCAGCGGAGGCCGTCACGGTGGCGGCACCGTCCTTACCCAGGCGGGAGAGGATTTTATAGCCCTATATGAAAAATATATGGATATGTTCGACAAGGTGCTGCAGTTTATGGAAGAAAATCCGGAGGTGGGCGGCATGATAGATAAGCTGACCTTTAAATCTTCCGCCGACAATTCGTTTTTCGGCGTTGTTAAAAATATCGAAAGGGGAGCGGTTTCCGCCATAGTGGAAGTGGACGCAGGCTCCGGCCTTACGATTACGGCTTCCATTTCCAACGACAGCGCCGACAGGCTGGCCATCGCTCCAGGTTCGAACGTGTGCGCCCTTATCAATTCAAATCAGCTTACCGTTATGCTTAAGGACGACAACGTGGTTACAAGCGCCCGCAACAGGTTCGACGGCATGGTTAAAGTGGTCAAGAAGGGCGCTGTAAACAGCGAGATAGTAATGGAAATAGACGGCGGCCATAATCTTTGCGTCCTTGTTACGAACGAAAGCGCCGAAAGAATGGGCATCGCCTACGGCATGGAGCTTACCGCCTTCTGCAAAGCTCCCGGCGTGGTTCTTGTGGCCTAGTCAGCCGGATATTCTCGACCTGATTCTTTCCCGTAAAAAATCGTCGAATACGGAATCCGGGTCTATGCCGTATTCCGCGTGGTTTGCCGGAGAGGTTACCTTTATATCCTGCTTTTTAGCCAGGTTCATAAAGCCTCTTTTTCCTTTTCCGTCCTTTCCCATAAGTATTACCTTTGGTCTGGACTGGTCTTTTCTGTTTACCTCGCATACTATCGCCGTGTTTCCATCGCTCAGCTTTACGAAAGTGCCTACCGGGTAAACGCCCATAACGCTTACGAACGCCTTTACAGCGTCCTCGCTGTATTGCCTGCCCATGCCTGCGTATATCCTTTTTACCGCGTCAGTGTTATTCTGAACGCCGGGATATTCCGTTCCTCCGCACAGCATGGTTTCGTAGGCTTCCGCTACAGCCAGTATTTTCGAGATTTTTATAATGTATCTTTCGTTAAGGGACGCCGGGTATCCCGAGCCGTCGCAGCATTCATGGTGCTGCCCTATGGCTATCAGGGCCTCCGTCTCTACTTTGCCGCTTTTTTCCAACATTTCGTAGCCCCAGCCGGGATGCTTTTTAAGTATGGTAAGCTCCACGTCGGAAAGGGGGCCGTTTTTTTTAAGTATTTTTTCCGGCACTCTGGATTTGCCGACGTCGTGAAAAACCGAGGCGATGCCCAGGTTCATAAGGTCTTTCTGCTTAAGCCCCATTATCAGCCCCATGGAAAGGGCAAGACAGCAGACGTTGAGGCCGTGGGCGCAGTCCTCCTCGTCTACGGATGCGGCGGTAATGGGAGGCATACTGGCAAATATATGCTGAGTATCGGAGGAAGCCTGTATTATATCCGAAATTATGCCGGAAACCGTCTCTATATCGACGGGCCGGCCTTTTTTCGCGTTGTTTATGGCGTTGTTTACAGTGTTCTTGGCTTTTCCCGCAAGCTCCATGGCGGCGGCTATGGCTACGGACGGTATATCCTCCCCCGCGGGCACGGAATAATCGTGCTTTTTTGTTTCCTCGGGGGCTTCTTTCCCGCCGTTCCATATATATACGTGTCTGACTCCGAAAGAGGCCAGCTCCTCCGCCTTGCCTGCGTCCGTAAGGGGCACTCCGTATTCGTTAAACGGAATTCCCGATTTGTCGCAGCGAACGACTATCATGCCAGGCTTTAAATCGGAAATCTTTATCTGTAACAGTGCGGACAAGGTTCTTCCACCTGATTCGGGCGCTGGCGTTTATAATGCTGAACGGCGCGCCCGTATTTTATCCTTTTAGTATTTTTCACCCGGAAGCAGATGGGTTATCGAGTAAACGTCGTCTCCTATTTTTTCCAGAGTGCTGAGTATATCCACAAACAGCAGGCCCGCCTCAAGGGTGCATACTCCTGCGTTCAGGCGTTTTATATGATTCTTTTTAAAGGTTTTGCGCTGTTTGTCTATGGCTTCTTCTTCCTGCTCCGGGTCGTCCTGGGCCGGGCGGCCGGCTTCGTAGTATCCGAACACCTTTTCCGTAAAGCCGGACACGCTGGAAAATATCTCCTTAAGCTCCGCCTCTGCGTCGCCCGTAAACGTTATCTTTTTATCGGCCAGCTTCTGGCTTATTTTTATCAGCTTTTCTGCCCGCTCCCCTATCTGCTTTATTTCCCCCACCGCGTGGGCCATATTCTTAACCGCCGCTTCCGATTTTGCCGAAAGGGGCTTCATGGTAAGTTTTTCCAGAAAACCGGATATTTCCGTCTCAAAGATATCCAGATGATTTTCCAGGTCCTTTCCGAATACGGCCGCTTCCCCGTTTTTCTCCAGAAGGGCGCTCCTGGAATATTCAAGAATATTTATAGACGTGCGGAACATCCTACCGACTTCCTTTTTTACGAGGCCTGCGGCTATTTCTGGAGTGGATGTAAGCGCGTCGGAAAGATGCACCAGTTTAGGCAGTTCTTTTATCTGGGTGTCCGGCTTTATTATTTTTTCGCACAGCTTGGCCAGCAGAGGAATAAAAGGCAGGAACACAAAAGTATTTATAACGTTGAACATCGTGTGGATATTGGCTATATGGCGTGCCGCGTAGGGATATGTTCCGTCCGGGGTCATATAGGCTACGTCTCCCGGCGTCATAAAGTTTATAAGGTTCATAAACGGGTGCAGGAAAACCATCATGTAGGCCACGCCTATAAGGTTAAAGAGAAAATGGCCCAGGGCGGCCTGTTTGGCCGTTCTGCTCGCGTTCAGAGCCGCCAGGTTGGCGGTTATGGTAGTGCCTATGTTTTCTCCCAGCACCAGAGCGGCGGCGGCCTGAAAATCAAGCACCCCGGTTGTGGCAAGGGCTATCGTTATACCTATCGTAGCCGACGAGCTCTGCACTATAAGGGTGGTTACGGCACCCGCGGCGACGGCCAGCAAAGGCATTTTAGAAAAATATATGAAAACCTCGGTAAAAGTCTGCGATTTGGAAAGGGGCACGAAGGCGTTAGTCATTATATCCATGCCGAAAAACAGCAGGCCGAAGCCGAATATTATCTCGCCAGCGTATTTTACCGCCGGTTTTTTTACGAAAAGGAGCATTATCACGCCGATGCCTATTGCCGGCATGGACACGGCGGTTATTTTAAAGGCTATTATCTGGGCCGTTATTGTGGTGCCCACATTGGCTCCCAGTATAACGCTTAAAGCCTGAGTCAGGTTCATAAGCCCGGCGTTTACGAACCCTACCACCATTACCGTGGTGGCGGAGGAGCTCTGTATTACCGTGGTTACCACTGCGCCTACGCAGGTGCCTATGATCCTGTTGCTGGTGAGCTTTTCCAGTATCCTTTTAAGGCTTTCCCCCGAGGCTTTCTGCAGGCCCTCCGACATCAGCTTCATGCCGAAGAGAAAGAGACCCAGACCGCCTATGAGACCGAATATTACCGTGCTTATCTGCGATATTGTCACAAAACGCTCCTTTTATGGTATAAAAACGGCGTATCATCAGTTTTTTATAATAGTTGAAAACATACGTTATTGTCAAACTAAACGGAAAGGGAGGGTCTTTTGCCCGCGTTATTTCCGGGCGTCCGCATGGGTATCATCAAAAGCCGCGTATTATAGGGGCGCCTCCTGTATACATTTCTTTCGTTCTGTTCCTTGGCATGGCGGGGAGGGACAGCCTCTTTTAAGGGACGTATTTTTCCGCGGAACCGCCGTTAAATATTATGTTGCGGTTTTAAGGCAAGTTGCATAAAATATTCACGATTATGCTTGCAGGAGATTAAAATGACAGAAAAACGCCTTCCTTTTTCAAAAGAAACCCTTGAAAAGATCGCGGAGAAATATCCTACGCCTTTCCATATATACGACGAGAAAGCCATAAGGGAAAACGCCGTGGAATTTTTAAAAGCCTTTTCTTGGGCGGAGGGCTTCAGAGAATATTTCGCCGTAAAGGCTCTTCCGAACCCTTCCGTGCTTAAGCTCCTTGCTTCATTAGGCTTCGGGGCCGACTGCAGCTCCATGGCGGAGCTTATTCTGTGCGAAAAGGCGGGTATAGGGGGCGAGATGATAATGTTTACCTCCAACGACACGCCTGCGGAGGAGTATAAAAAAGCCTTCGAGCTTGGCGCCGTAATAAATCTGGACGATATAACCCATATAGATTTTCTTGAAAAGACTCTCGGCCGCCTGCCGGAGCTGCTTTGCTTCCGCTATAACCCCGGCCCGCTGAAAGGTGGGAACTCCATAATAGGAAAGCCGGAGGAAGCCAAATACGGCCTTACTACGGAGCAGATGAAGGAGGCCTATAAAATAGCTGCGGAAAAAGGCGTAAAGCGTTTCGCCATGCATACCATGGTGGCTTCTAACGAGCTTAACCCTGATTATTTCGCAGAAACCGCCCTTATCCTTTTCAGGCTGGCTGCGGAAATAGAGGACTCTCTCGGCATAAAAATGGAGTTCGTCAACCTGGGAGGCGGCATCGGCATTCCGTACAGGCCGGACCAGACGCGCATAGAATGGAGCGTCCTTTCCGAAAAAATAAAGAAAATATACGATACTGTATTTTCGGCGCGTTCCCATAAGCCTAAAATATTTTACGAGCTGGGCAGGGCCATAACCGGCCCTTACGGCTATCTGGTTACGAGAGCCATACACAGAAAGAGCATATATAAAAATTATATCGGCGTGGACGCCTGCATGGCGAACCTTATGAGGCCAGGCATGTACGGGGCCTACCACCATATTACTGTCGCCGGCAAGGAGAAGGCCCCGCTTTCCGAAATGTACGACGTTTCAGGCTCTCTCTGCGAAAATAACGATAAATTCGCCGTTGACAGAAAGCTGCCGGAAATAGAAATCGGAGATTTACTGGTAATACACGATACGGGAGCCCACGGCCACGCTATGGGATTTAACTATAACGGCAAGCTGCGTTCGGCCGAATTGCTCCTTAAAGAAGACGGTTCCGTGGAGATGATACGCAGGGCGGAAACTCTTGACGACCTTTTCGCCACGCTTAATTTTTAATTCGGCCGCAGCTTTGCGCAGTCCGGCATAAAGCTGGATATTTGTAATAATAAGGGTCTTGCTCCGTGCCGGTTATGCAAGGGGATAGCTTTATAATTAATATATATAACTATCTGCCTTAAGGCGCAGGGGCGTTTAATTTTTTTGCAGGCCGTCTTGCTCTATAAGGGATGACGGCGGAGTTTATTTTTTTATCTGCCGCGTTTTGCCGCGGCGCGGGAGGATTGTTTGATGGATGCTGGCATTTCGAGGGACGGGGCGCTTTCTCTTCTGAAGCGCTATAATAAGGAAAAATTTCATATATACCATGCCCTTATGGTTGAAGCCGTCATGCGCTGGTTTGCCTGCGGGGAAGGCTTTGGAGACGAGGCGGATTTCTGGGCGTTAGCCGGTCTTCTCCATGATATAGATTTTGAGGAATTTCCGGACGAGCACTGCGTTAAGGCGGCGGAGATACTTGCCGGGGCCGGAGCATCCAATGAGCTTATCCGGGCCGTCTGCTCCCACGGCTACGGAATATGCAGCGACGTAAAGCCGGAGCATACTATGGAAAAAATACTTTACGCCGCCGACGAGCTTACGGGGCTTATAGGAGCCGCCGCCAGAATGCGCCCTTCCAAAAGCTGCCGGGATATGGAGGTTTCAAGCCTTAAAAAGAAATTTAAGGATAAATCCTTTGCCGCAGGCTGTTCCAGAGACGTGATACGCGGCGGCGCGGAGATGCTTTCCTGGGAGCTGGACACGCTTTTTGAAAAAACTCTCAAAGCCATGGCTTCATGCGAGGAAAGCGTTAACGCGGAGCTTGAAAAAATATCTTAAAAAAATATCTTTTCATTAAATATGGCCGTCAGGCGTATTTTCCGGCGGATTAGAGCGATCATAAAAAGCCCCGGCATGTCCGGGGCTTTTACGGTTTAAGCCGAAGATTTTAAAAAGAGGGCTGCAAAATATACTCCGGCGCTTTCCGCCGGGGATTTAAGTTATTTTTTCAGCTTTACGCGGTATTTTTTCATCATGTCGTCAGGGTAATAGGTGGATTTAGCCTGACGCAGAGAGTCCTTTCCAAGATCCTGCTCGAAGTTCATATACTTATACTTTCCTTCCAGGGTTTTAGCGAAAGAGTTATAAAGGTGCTGAAATATGCCTTTATACTCTCTGCATCCTTTGGCGAAATGCAGCACGAAGGTTTCGTCGTTAAGCTCCTCTCCAAGAACGAAGCCGGAGGGTTTGCCGTCTGCGTAGCTTATCATTCCCATAAGGTTGAATTCCGTCATTTTTTCAAGGGCTTCCAGGGTTTCCTCATAATCGGAGCCGTGGTTCGGGCTTTCGCGTATTTCCTTTTCCCACACGTCGAGAACGGCTTTCGCATCATCGAAAAGCTCCGGCGTAAGAGGCAGGTCTTTCGTTTCGTAGCCTTCGTTATACTGCTTGAGTAAATTGCGCTTTTTGGCCAGCTTGCGGCCCGCCATGGAAGCAAGGCGCCCGGTCAGATATATATAGTCCGAATCGCCCTCCGTAAAACCGTACTCGAAATATTTTTCCGGGAAATACTCAAGCCAGTTTTCCTGTATGGGGAAAAAGAAATCCGTATGCTCCGCCATAAGCAGGATTTTTTCAAGAGGTATGGTCTCTATGGGGCATACCGGCATCATATATCTGAACCCGTCGTAGGTAACGCCTCTCAGAAAGGTGCAGCTTCCGCAGACGGCTATTTCGTATTTGTGCGGTTCACGGAAAAGATACGCGTTCGTAAAGCTGTATTCCGAAAGATACGAGTTTTTCGCCCTTAATATGGGGGCCAGGCGGGCCCTGTCGTCGTAGCCGAGTTTTTTAAATTCCGTTAAGTCGTTCAACTCTTTCTCCTTTTATGGTATGGCCGCGGGGCCGTGTAAGGCTAAATTGCCGCTTCCCGCCATTTGCCGGACATAAAGCGCCGGGTTGAGAGGGCGGCGTGTATAAAAAATCCGGCGTCAAGGGCGCACCATACGCTTAAGCCGCCCAGGCCGAAAAATACTCCCAGCAGATACGCCAGAGGCATCCTCACAAGCCATACGGAGCTTACCGCGTATCTCATAGTGGCCTTAGTGTCTCCAGCTCCGTTCAGGGCTCCGGACATGGCCAGGTTAAGGGCGATAAAAGGCTCCGATATCATGCAGATATAGAGGTACATCATTACCTCGTCTATTACCAGAGGATTTTTATCCAGTATTTCCGCTATGGGTCTGGCGTTCAGCACCACTACGAACACCATTACGGAAACTATCGCCACCGACATGGCCGCGGTGGTTATCCCGGCCCTGTAAGCGTCCTTAAACCGCTTCTCTCCCATAAGGTTGCCTATTATCACGGCGTTAGCCATATTGAAGGCGAAAGCGGGCATAAATATGGCCGCCTCTATTCTAAGGCCGGTGGTATAGGCCGCCATTACCTCCACGCTGTTGGGCAGCATGGCCAGTATTACGAAAAGAACAGTGGCTCCAAGCTGCCAGCTTATGGATACCACGCCGCTGGGCCAGCCGATTGATAGTATCTGCTTAAGCAGGTACCTCGAAAATCTGTAAGTTCCGCCCAGAATCCTGCGTATTACTGCCAGGTCTATGCAGAATGCCGTAAAAACGCTCGCCACGGTGGATACCGCTATTCCCTTGTAGCCCAGGGATGTAAAATTTATGAATATCACGTTGAACACTATATTGAGCACAGCCGCCAGTATCATGACGTACATTGTGGTTTTCATCCTGCGGCAGGAGCGCAGCACGCCGTTCATGTTTATAAGCAGCATGTGGAAGAAAAGGCCGAAGGAATATATCCTTAAAAGCGTTACTCCGTATGCTTTTACGCTGTCGGGGGCGTTCATGGCGGTTATTACCCAGGGGGCGAAAATCATGCCCAGAATCCCTATCATCGCTCCGGCCGCGCAGGCGGAGGAAACGGCGGTAAACACGGCCGATTTGAACGACTCCTTATCCGGCCCGGAAAAAAGGCGGGATACCACGGACACTGTGCCCATGGTTATGGCGTGCCCCGCCATTATGAAAAAGTTATACACCTGTGAGGAAAGGCCGACCGCCGCCTTTATCTCCTTTCCCAGAAGGCCCGCGATGTAAACGTCCGTCAGGTTCATAAAGAACTCGAAGAACATTATCATTATCATGGGCCAGCTTACGGTCCAGCTTTGTTTAAGCAGTTTAGGCAGCTCCAGTCTGTTTATCTCGCCTTGAATTTTTTGCTTAACAATATATACTTTTTCATGTAAAGTCATCTTTTGGCAATAGCATAAAAACGCCGCCGTTGAAAGAGGTATTTGCAGCGGTTTCCGTGTTACGGCGGCGGCCGGAGGCTTCATTGCCTTTTTCAGCGTATCCGAGGTGTCTTAAATGATTTCCTATCTCGCCCTTATGGCATATATAATCGCTTTCTGCCATATAGCCTTTTTTCTCGTGTTCGGCAGCAGGATATTGAAAACCCTTTTTAATATCTTTATGGGCGCGGGCTTCGTGATCAATATAACGGAGCTGGTTTTAAGCTGGTATAAAACCGGTTATTTTCCCTCCTCCAGCCTTTACGATTTTATGAATATCATGTCGGCGGCCTTCGTCGTAACGTATTTTATAATTTACGCAAAATACGAGCGGCCTCTCATAGGGCTTTTCATAAGCCCGTTCAACGTGGTTTTTTCCGCCGCCGCCATAGTTGCGCCGGTTTCCGCTTCCTATACCTTTGTGGATTCCATATGGCGCTACGGCCATTTGCCCTTCGTCATACTGGGGACTACCTTTTTTATAGCGTCCTTTCTGTCGGCCGTTATGTATTTCATACAGGAGCGCCAGCTTAAAGGAAAAAAATTCGGCATGGTGTTTCAGAGGTTTCCGCCTCTCGATACTATAAACAAAATTAATTCCACGACCCTGAAGCTGGGCTTTTACTTTTATACCATAGGGGCGGTGCTGGGCTTCGCCTGGATGGCCGACGGCGGCTTTGAAAGTCTTTTGGCCTCGTCAAAAATAATTTTTTCCATGGTAACGTGGGTCGTTTTTGCCGTTATAATGGGGCTTAAACGGTGGAAAGGGCTCTCCCCGCGCCGGATGGCTTTTTTTACGATAGCCGGTTTTCTCTGCGTTCTCGTAACCTATATCGGCGTGGCCGTTTTTCTTATCAGGTGATATATGCAGCTTGCGGTTTTAGGATTGAACCATAACACTGCGACCGTAAACGTAAGGGAACGTTTTGCGGTCAAAAAAGAGAATCTCGAAGAGCTTTACGGCAAGATAATGTCCGACGGCCGGGTGTTCGAGGCCTGCGTGGTTTCCACCTGCAACAGGGTGGAATATTATGTCGTCACGGAGGCTTCCTTCTGCGATAAATCCCACGTGCTTGACATCCTATCCACCCATTGCGGCCTGGATACCGCGGAGCTTAACAAATATACTTATTTCAAATCCGGCCGGGAGGCTGTAAAGCATATATTCGCCGTGGCTTCCGGGCTTGACAGCCTTGTTCTGGGCGAGCCGCAGATATTCGGCCAGATAAAATCGGCCCTTGAAAGCTCCAGGGAATATGGCGGCTTCGGCGGTTTTTTAAACAGACTTTCCGAATATACCCTGAAAACCGCCAAACGAGTCAGAACCTTTACCGGTATTTCGGAAAACCCCGTTTCCGTAAGCTATGCCGCCGTGGAGCTTTCCAAAAAGATATTCAATAATCTTGAAGAAGCCGGCGCCCTCATAATAGGCGCCGGGGAGATGTGCGAGCTGGCCGCAAGGCACCTTGTAGGTTCCGGCATCGGCTCCGTAACCGTTACCAACAGAACGTTGGAAAAGGCGGAGAAGCTCGCCGGGGAATTCGGCGGAAAGGCTATTTCCTTCGATGAGTTTCCGGAAAGGCTTTCGGAAGCCGATATAATCATAAGCTCCACCGGCGCTCCCGGCTATGTTGTAACCGGTGATATGATGAAATCCGCCATGGCCAAACGCCGCCACAGGCCCATGTTTTTTATAGATATAGCCGTTCCCAGGGATATAGACCCTGCCGGCACGGATGTGGAGAACGTCTACGTTTACGATATAGACGACCTTAAAAGCGTCGTCGAGGCCAATAAAAAAGAGCGGGAAAAGGAAGCCAAAAAAGGCTGGGAGATAGTCTGCGCTTATTCCGACAAATTTGACGAGTGTATGGAGTCTCTTAAAATAACTCCCGTTATTAAACAGCTTCGCAGCTCTTTCGACGAGGCCGGCAGGGAGGAGCTTCAGAAATTCTGCGACAAAAACAAGGTTACGGACCCGGACGAAATCGCAAGGCTGAACCATCTCGTAGTTTCCACCTTAAATAAAATACTCCATACGCCCTTTACCAATCTCAAGCATCACGCGGCCGACGGAGGCAAATACTCCATAGGCGACGTTATAGACCTTATATTTTTAAAAAAATAAAGCCGGAGAGACTTTATGAAAAAAGAACTCGTTATCGCGACCAGAGGGAGCAAGCTCGCCCTCTGGCAGGCCGAATATATAAAATCCAGAGTGGAGGAAGCCCATCCGGGAGTCCTTTGCAGGCTTAATGTTATCAAAACCACCGGGGATAAGATTCTGGACGTTCCCCTTGCGAAAATAGGCGGCAAGGGCCTTTTCGTAAAGGAAATAGAAGTGGCCCTTACGAACGGCGAGGCTGATTTGGCGGTTCACAGCATGAAGGACGTTCCCATGGACCTGCCTGAAGGTCTGGAGCTTTTCGCCTGCCCCGAAGCGGAAACTCCCAACGACGCTTTCGTTTCCTTCGCTTACGGTTCCATAAGCGGCTTGCCGGACGGGGCCCGTGTGGGCACTTCTTCCTTAAGGAGGAAGCTCCAGCTGCTTGAAAAACGGCCAGACCTTAAGGTGCTGGATTTGCGTGGCAATTTGCAGACGCGGCTTAAAAAGCTTGAAGAAGGCGAGTATGACGCTATAATACTGGCGGAAGCCGGCCTGCGCCGTTTGGGGCTTACGGAGCATATAAAGCAGGCGATACCTACGGACGTTATGCTTCCGGCCTCCTGCCAGGGCATACTGGGCGTTGAGACCAGAACCGGGGACGGGGAGGTTACCGATCTTCTTAAATTTCTTAAGCACCCGTCCACGGAAACGCGCGCTCTCTGCGAAAGGGCTTTTTTAAGGAAGCTCCAGGGAGGCTGCCAGGTGCCCATAGGCTGCCATTCCGTTTTGGAGGGGGGCGGGCTTTCCGTTACGGGGCTTCTTTTCAGTCTGGACGGACGGAAAAAAATAGAAAAAAAGATGAAAGGCCCCTCCGCCGAACCGGAGAAGCTGGGATACGCCCTGGCGGACGAAGTGATAAAGGCCGGCGGCGACAAAATACTTAAGGAAATTTATTCTTAAATCATGGCGAGAATCTCCAAGCGGGTGCTTGTAACAAGGCAGTTCGAGCAGGCGGGCAGCTTCGTGAACGCCCTTTCGGACAGGGGGCATTTTGCCTATCTTCTGCCGATGATAGAAACGGTGCAGCTCTGCCCCGCCATAGACGACGGCATTTACGAGGTCATCCTTTTTACAAGCGCCAACGCTGTAAAGCATTTCGCTCCCTATAACGAAAGGGTCAGGGGGCTCGTTTATATAGCCGTAGGGCCTAAAACGGCCCAGGCCATGCAGGTTTACTTAGGCGTTTCCGCCGACAGGATACCCGTTGTTTACGATATGGAAAATGTAAAAAAAGTGCTTTCCTCCATAAGATTGGAAGGGGCCCGTATACTTTCGCCCGGGGCGAAGGTGAGGACCGAGTTCGCCTCGGAGGAGCTTTCCGGCATGGGGGCCAGCCTCCTTACCCCGGCTGTTTACGAAACCAATTACGCCGATTATCCGAAAGGCTATGTGGACCAGTTTTTAAGCGACCATAAAATACAGACGGTAACTTTATGTTCGCCTTCGGCGGCAAAGTCCTTTTTATCCCAGGTGGGGGCTGACGTGTCCGCTTTCGATGTTGTGAGCATAGGCTCCACTACGGGAGCCTATCTCGACGGCGTAGGGGTAAAATCCCGCTATCCGGCGGAATTTACCGTGGAAGCCATGGCCGAGATGATTTAGTTTTTTGAATATTTTTAAAGGGCTGTTCCCTCAAACGGATTAAGAGACCGGCTTTTGCCATATCGTTTTTTAAGGCTTTGCCGTTAATCCTCCGACGGCGCGGCGCCGTTATTGCAAATATCCGACGCTTTTGCCCGCCTAAGCGGACGGCCGCCTATTTTTATATTAGAAGGTGTTATATGGAATTTCCGATAGTCCGTTCCAGAAGGCTCCGCAGCGGCGAAACCATACGAAGGATGGTCAGGGAAACAAGGCTTTCCCCGGACGAGTTTATTTATCCTCTTTTCGCCGTGGAAGGCGCTTCCGTAAAAAATGAAATATCCTCCATGCCGGGCGTTTATCAGATGAGCGTCGATAATATCGTGGAGGAATGTAGGGAGGTGGAAAAACTTGGAATCCCTGCCGTAATTCTTTTCGGCATACCCGACCATAAGGACGGAGAAGGCTCCGGCGCTTACGCTTCCGACGGGATAGTTCAGAAAGCCGTGCGGGCCGTTAAAGAAAACACGGGTCTTTACGTCATAACGGACGTATGCCTGTGCGAATATACCGACCACGGCCATTGCGGCGTGATAATAGACGGGGACGTGGATAACGATTCCACTCTGGAGCTTTTGCAGAAGGAGGCCGTTTCCCACGCGGAGGCCGGGGCGGATATGGTGGCTCCGAGCGATATGATGGACGGCCGCGTTATGGCCATCAGGGAAGCTCTTGATGAAAACGGCTTCGACGGCGTGCCGATAATGAGCTATGCGGTAAAATACGCTTCCGGCTATTACGGCCCTTTCCGCGAGGCGGCGGAATCCACCCCCGCTTTCGGCGACAGGCGCAGCTATCAGATGGACCCTGCCAACAGAAGGGAAGCGCTTAAAGAAGCCGCGCAGGATATAAACGAGGGGGCGGATATAATAATGGTAAAACCGGCCCTGGCTTATATGGATATAATAAGAGAGGTAAAAGATTCCTGCGATCTGCCAGTGGCGGCCTATAACGTTTCGGGAGAATATTCCATGATAAAAGCCGCCTCCAGGCTGGGCTGGATAGACGAGGACAGGGTCGTTATGGAGACCCTTACCGGTATGAAAAGGGCCGGGGCGGATATGATAATAACATATTTTGCCAAACAGGCCGCCATGCTTTTATAGACCGGTTTCTTTAAATATTGTTTATCCGGGGGCGGAATTTCCGCCCCCGTTGTTTTTATTTTTTCAGATTGCTCCGGAACGGTTTGCTCAGGGCTTTTGCTATGACGCCGCCGTTTATGGAGTCCGCCGCGTATTTTGCGTTTATCGAAGTTCTTTCTTATAAATATAATTTGTCATAATGTATTATGGTCTTTTGGATTCGTCTTCGCCTTACCGCCGGATATTATACTGGCCGGATAGGTTTCCTCATATCCTAAAAAATCGTAAAGACTGTCTTAAAAGGCGCTTCTGCGCCGTCGCCCGATGAAAGCGGATAAGCGCTGTTTTTAAATATATTTATAGATTGCAAAGGCGGCGGGAAAACGTGTAATGTAACGGAAGAAAATAAGCCGCGCTCCGGGGCTGTTTTTTATCCTCCCCCGGCAAACTGCGCGGCCCGTGGGGACGGTATCGATTATGAGCGACAGTGTAACGGAGCTGCGGGAAGTCAACAAAAAGCTGTATAATATTATGAAGGCTTTTCAGATAGCCGCGGAAGAGTCTGGCAGTCTCGTATTTACCTATGACACCAAGACCATGACTATTTTTGTGGACGAGCGCACGGCGGCGGCCTTCGGCGTTGCCGTGAGGCAGCCGGGCGTGCCTTACGATATGGTAAAAAGAGGCATTGTATCGGAGGATACGGCTGGCGAATACCTGCGCATCCACGAGGCGATTATTAACGGCGCCATGGAAGCAGGCGGCGTAGTTAAGCTCATACAGGCCGACGGCTCCGAATCCGTCCATGATCTTAAATTCAGGGCCATTACGGATGAAAACGGCGTTCCCACCGGAACCGCCGTAGGCGTGTACAGGAATATTACCGACCGCTATTTCAAGGATATGGAAAGGGAGAGATACAGGCAGGTCGTATATTCTTCAGAGCGTTTCAGTTTCAGGTACGAATCGGATTCGGACACGCTCACTATTTTTTCTCCCCCTTCAAAAAACGGAGGCAACGAGGAAGTTTCCCGCTTCGAGAGCTTTTTTCCGCGTATGAAAGCGGGTGAATTCTGCCCTAAAAGCGATATAATCATATTGAAAGAGCTTTTTACCAAGGGCGCTGAAAAGCCCGTTCACGTCAGGCTTTACCGGGCCGGAACGGGGGAGCTGCGCTGGTACGCTCTTACGGCCAAAATTCTGGATAAAGGCGGCTACTGCCGCCGCGTGTTCGGCGTGATTTCCGACATTACGGACGTTAAAGAGAAAGAAAAAGCCTATAACAAGCTTGAAAGAGTTTTAAGCACCATGAAGTACGATTATATAGGCATTTTTGAAATAGATTTGGAGCGGGATATCTACACGGCTCTCCATTACGGCGCGCAGGATTATTTCCCTCTGCCCGATAAGGGATGTTTTACCGAAACCATGCGTTTTATGATAATCAATTCCTCCGACGCCGATTTTCATGAAAGGTTTCTGCGTTTTGCCGACATCGGATATCTGCGCGGCCTGCTAGCTTCCGAGCGCAAAGCCGAGTTCGAATATATGACGGTTTTTGAAAACCGTCCCTGGCGTCGTATTACCTATAAAGCGGCCGAGTTCAGGGACGGGGTTCCCACGGCGCTTATTCTCTATATTTCCGATATAGACAGTATAAAAACCAGGGAGCTGTTGCAGCAGCAGGCCGTCGAGGAGGCCTACCGCTGCGCCGAGGCGGCCAGCGCTGCGAAAACCGAATTCCTTTCCAACATGAGCCACGATATACGCACGCCTATGAACGCCATAATAGGCATGACTGCCATCGCCGGGGTCAATATAGAAAACCGCCAGCGCGTGCAGGAGTGTCTCAATAAAATAAACTCCGCTTCCAGGCATTTGCTTGCCCTTATTAACGAAGTGCTGGACATGGGCAAAATCGAGTCCGGCACGGCGGAGCTGAGCGAGAGCCAGTTCGATTTGGGCGACCTTATAGACAACTCCGTAGCCATGGCCCTTCCTCAGATAAACGAGAAGGGCCACGATCTGGCGGTGGACGCAGGCGGCATGAAGCATGAAAAGGTTACGGGCGACAGCCTCTGCATACAGAAGATATTTATAAACCTTATATCCAACGCCGTAAAATATACCCCCGCCGGAGGGAAAATAAGGATTACGGTAAACGAACGCCATTCCCACCGTCATAATTACGGAGAGTATGAGTTTGTTTTCGAGGATAACGGCATAGGCATGAGCGAGGAGTTCCAGAAAGTTCTGTTCGAGCCTTTCGCCAGAGCCAGCGACGTGCGCTCAAGCGGCATAATAGGAACCGGCCTTGGCATGAGTATCACTAAAAACCTTGTGCGCCTTATGGGAGGCGATATAAGGGTGTCCTCCGCGCCGGGGAAGGGCACGCGTTTTACCGTTACCGTTCCTTTAAAAATACGGGAGGATAGCGACGAGCTTCCGGAGGACCTGCTGAACCTTCCCGTTCTCGTTGCCGACGACGACGAAAGCTCCTGCGAAAGTTCCTGCCTGCTTTTAGACAGCATAGGCATGAAAGGTGAATGGTGCCTTTCCGGGTCGGAAGCTGTGGAAAAGGTATCGGAGCGGCATGAAGCCGGGGACGATTATTTCGCCGTGATACTGGACTGGAAAATGCCCGGCATGGACGGCGTCGCCACCGCTAGGGAAATACGCAGGCGCGTTGGCCCGGATATACCCATTATTTTCCTTACGGCTTACGACTGGGCGGAGATCGAGGCGGAAGCGAGAGCCGCCGGGGTGGACAGGTTTCTGTCAAAGCCGTTATTCAGAAGCCGCCTTATAGGCAGTTTCAGGGAGATTGCAGGTCTGCGCCGCGAAGAAACGGACGAAAACGCGCCTATATTTTCCGAAAAAGCCGTCTTTCACGGTAAGCGCGTTCTTCTGGCGGAGGATAACGAGCTTAACGCGGAAATCGCCCTGGAGCTGCTTTCCATGACCGGAATCAGCGTGGAGCGCGTATTAAACGGTGCGGAAGCCCTTTCCAGGGCGGAAGGTTCCGCGGAGGGTTATTACGATTTGATTTTTATGGACCTGCAAATGCCTGTGATGGACGGATACAGCGCGGCCGCCGCTATACGCAGCCTTAAAAGAGAGGATATGCGGCGCATTCCCATAGTTGCGATGACGGCCAACGCTATGGCGGAGGATGTGAGCCGGGCCGTAAGCTCCGGTATGAACGCCCATATCGCCAAGCCAGTCGATTTTAAACGTCTTGAAAGCGTGCTGCTGAAATATCTGTCCTGACGGGCGATTAAGCCGGGAGGCGCTTTTATCTGTTGTTTTTGCTGATTTTATACATGGACGCCACAGTGCTTTTTACCGCCTCCATTACGATAGGCCGTTCATCCTCGGAAAATTTTTTCATCATACGGCTTAAATATCTTATTTCGTATTCCGTCGCTTTTTTAGTGCTGAAAAGCACCTCCACAGGAATCTGAAAATAATCCGCGATTTTAAAAAGCGATTCCAGAGAGATGGTTTGCTTGTTTCCGCTTAAAAATCCGTTCAAAGTGCGCAGTGATATTTTTGTGGCGTTTGCGACGATGCTTTGTGTCGTGTTGCGCTTCGTTATTTCGTTTAAGATGCTTTTTCTTATCATTTCTATATCCATGTTTAAAACTTTACTTTTAAAGCATTTAAGTGTATTTAGAAAATATATTCCTAAATTAATAGAAAATATTTGCTTATAGCAGAAATGATATGATTAGAAAACTATTATTAATAATAGTTATTTTATGCGCCGCTTCATGCTCACATAAGCTAAAGGATTTTTACTGCGGCTGCGCCTTCGAATACGCGCTTTCCGAAAGCGGTGGGAGAAAGGCCGTAGTTGATATTTCGACCTGCGGTTTCGTTTCGAAAACCGGCGAAGTCCCTTCTATTCAGTGGGAGCATATAGTTCCGGTGTCTTATTTCGGCAGAGGCAGGCCCTGCTGGGAGTACCCTTTGTGCAGAGACGGCTCCGGCAGGGCTTACCGCGGGCGCAGATGCTGTCTTAAAATCGACGGGGATTTTAAAAGGATATATAGGGATAAAAATAATCTGAAGCCCGTTATCGGCGAGCTGAACAGGGCAAGGCGGGATTATCCCTTCGGCTCCGCCCCGGAAGGGGACAGCTACGGCTCGTGCTATATAAAAATAGACAAAGCTTCGAAAACCGTCGAAGCCTCCGCAAAAATACGGGGCGAGATCGGACGCATATACGACTATATGACAGAAACCTACGGCCTGCGGTTTGAAAGCCTCCCTTAACCGGCGCCCCGGTGTATTGCAGGATTTCCGTTACAGAAACATATATCTGGAGGAGGACACTTCTTTTATTTTATCGCTGTCCTTTTCAAGGAACAGGATAAGGGTTTTGCCTCCGTCGAAGGGCATTTCAAATTTAACGTCCTTCATGGTGTATATGGTAATGCCGTTTTTCTCAAGGCTTTCGCCTAAAGGCTCGTTTGCCTCCAGAGGAAGGTTGAAGCCCGCCTTATCGTATATAAAGGAATAGGGCGCGAGATACGAGCCTTTTTTAAAAACGCTTCCTGTCATCTGCATTTTAAATGATATGTTCAGGGTTCTTGATTCCATATTCAGGATTATGCAGGCTTCGCCCCTGTCGTCGTCTACGGCCCGGTCGTCCTCGGAATCCAGTATCACGTTGTTTCCGTCTTTTATTATAAGCCGTTCTATATCGTAGGTGCCGCTTACGCTTACGGGGTTATTATCCGGGTCTATGGGCATGGGCTTTGTTTCGAACCAGTCGTCGGCGGAAACGCCGGCAGCGGAGGCAAGCGAAAGGGCCGCGCCGAGAGCAAGGCATTTTAAAAACTTTTTCATCCTTCGGCTCCTATCTGTATTTCATATAAGGCGTATCGGTTACCGGCATTATCCTGTCCGTCTCTTTTTTGAGTTTCAGTATCATGGTTATGCCGTCTCTGAAAGGCAGCTCCCATAATATTTCCCTGTATCCGTATATGTGCATGCCCACGCCCAGAAGGGCGTCCGATATGGGAGAGCCGGGTTTATAGGGAAGGTCGTAGCTTTTTTTATCGTATATAAAGGCGTATGGTGCAAGGGCCTGTTTTTCAGAAAAGCTTTCTCCCGCCATCTGCATTTTAAATGCCGCGTTTATCTTTATGCTTTCTCCCACGGTCATTTCAAAAGCCAGCTCGCCCTTATCGTCCCGGACTATTCTGCCGTCGTCCGAGTCCACTATTATTTTATCTCCGCTTTTCAGCACTAACCTGTCTATTTCGTAGGTACCGTTAAGGCTTGCAGGGTCCGCCGCCAAATCTATCGGCGTGGGCCTTTCGTGATATCGGTGTTTCCTCGCTTCCGCACCGGAGGCGAACGCCAGAACCATTATTGCGGCGCACAGGGCCGCGGCGGTTTTTAAATTTTTCATACCGGCTCCGTTTTTTATATATAAACTCTCTTTTACGTTAAGACGGAAAACCGCAGGATAAGGTTACAGGTTTTAATAAAAAAGTGGGAGACTTACGCCTCCCACAAGAATGATTGGGGCCGGCGCTTAAGCGCCGGTTTTCAGACTATATATTGTAACCGAATTGAAATCAACATTTAATTTATTATTTATGCCGGTTACATTAAAATATTCGGTAAAATTTTTACTACCAGTAAGCCTCCGAGTCGAAATTCAGCATATTGTCGGCAGTTCCGTTGCTGTCCGAATATTCTTTGCCGTACATTTGCTCCAGGGTAAGCACGGCGGCGTATTTTTTATTTTCGCCAAAATAGAGCAGACTGCCTGTATTATCCTTGCCGTCGAAAGTTACGGGCCGTGGCCTGTAAACTATTTTGCGGGCTCTGTCCGGCCAGGTTTTATCCCACTGGGCAAGCAGGTTGAATGTCTGGGCGATCATTTTCAGCATATCGTTCGTTATCGCTTCGCCGTTTTCGTCTATATTCTGGAGGGGCAGCTTTATCTGAAGCAGCTCCGGCACCAATATGCTTTCCCTTACGCCTTCCGGCAGAGGTATGTCCGGGTCCGCCTCTATCTGATATTTAATATACGCGGAAAGATTTATAATATTGCCCGACAGCTGCGAAAGAAAATCCACCGGCTGTTTTATCCAGAATTCACCCTTGAATTTTGTGCCGTTTCTATTGTCCGTGTCGTAAACGGGCGCGGCGTTATTCATATCGGCGATATATTCTTCTGCGTCGTATATTTTTATCCCCGTTATTTTATAGTAGCCGAAAAGGCCGAAAGGGAGAAACTTGCCGTTTACTTCCACATTGGGGTCCTTATCCCCATCCGCCGGGTCCAGATTTACGGGCTCGTGCACATAGGGCCTTTCTTCCTTGGTGGAAGGGTCTTCCGTTATAAAATCCTCCGTAACGTTGTCTTCGTTAATGGGCGTGTGGGTGTCGTAGAGGATACTCATATCGTTTTCTTTTTTTAAGGCGAAGGTATATTGGGTGTTTCCGTTGTCGGTTACAAGCCTTACCATTGGAAGCACGGGGCTTTCGCTTGTTGCGGTAAAATCGTCTATTAACAGCCTGTTGGCCCCGTTTATAATCTCTTCGCCCACCTTAAACGCGGGGAAAAGATTTGCCGCCCGTTCGTTACCGTCGCGTACGTAAGAAAGAAGATTATCAGTTTTATCGTGGACAGTATAATAACTGCCGTCGTCTAATATATCGTACTTATATGTGGCGTATATTCCATTAGTTTCGTTATCGTAGCTGAGCATAACCTTGCCTCTTACGGCCTTGGGAGTTACGGGGCTTTGGGTATCGCAGCCCGGTATTTCAGCGGAGCTGTCATTGGCGTAGGATATGCAGTTTCCGTTCGCCTCTCTTTTAAATGCTATTATATCGTAATTTCCTGTAAGGGTGGCCGGGTCAGACGGCACGGGTATTGTGCAGTTGCCGGATAATACGGGGTAAGGCTCGCCCCAGTCGTTGAAGGTTTTTTCGTTGTCGCAGGCGCTTAAAAGGGCCGCGGATGCGGTTATTAACGCTATTGCCAGCGGTTTTATTTTCATTGTTTACTGTCCTTAAAAATTAATAGAAGCTGCCGTCATTATGGAGAGTTTGCTTAAAAAGCCGGCCTCCACAACAAAATCGACATACCGGCTGGGGGAAAAGTTTAATCCGGCGGTCATGCTCCAAGGCGAATTGGGTATGGATTTCGCCCTGAATTTGGATTCGTAGGTTTCTCCCCACAGGGCCTGGGTAACGCCCGGGTCTCCGTGAGGCACGGTAAAGCTCTGCGTTCCTTCGGACCATTCGCTGTCTCCCAGCATTTTCATGTATTCCACGCCGGCCCATACCGCAAACCTTTTGGAAAGGCCTATATCCCGGGTAACTCCGAATCTGGCGCTTGCCACGACGGTATTTTTGATTTCTTCCAGCATGGACGCTTTACTCCAGGCCATATTGGCGTTAAACGTACCGAAAACTCCCCATGAATAAAGAAGATCCGGTATTCCGTATGTCAGGGTTGCGCCCACTGCGCCGGTTTCCGCCGTGAAATCAGTTTCCGTGTCCACCTTGTACGCTCCGTTCTGCATGGAATTAAAGCCCAGATCGTATAAAGTGCGGTCCCTCAGGTAGGTTTTGGATTTGGACTTGCCCTCCGTATGCATATAAAGGCCGTACACGTTCATGAAAGGGAAAATATTGGCCCCGGCTCTCACCCCGAAGCTCAGCATCTGGCTTTTCTGGCTGGCTATGCGTATATCGTCTATTATTTCCGTAACGCCGTTGATTTCAGCGCTGGCGGTAGCGTCCGACACGTCGTAGTAGGTTTCCATAAAATAGAAAACGGGCGATATGAAAAAAGGCTTGGGAGGATGAAAGCCTCTGGCCTTGGTATCCCTCCACAGAAAGGGGATAAAATCCACCACTCCGTTGCCGGTAAATTGGGACGGGTCCTGCTTGACAAGATCCTGCCCTGCCGTTACCGCCGGATTGAAGTGGGCCGAGTCCGATTCGGACAGCCGAAGACTCTCCTGAGCGGCCGCTTGCCCGGCCGTAACGACTAGAAGCAGCAGGGCTTTAATAACGGTTTTGATATGCATAGCGATCCTCAAATAGTATTTAAACGCTTAATTATAGATACATTTTAATAAAAGTAAAGACATAAGGCATACAATTAAATATATATTTTAAAGCCCCAGTTCTCTGAGGTACGCTTCGGCGTCTGCGGCGAATTTTTCGGAGACCACTCTTACGGAGACCTCCGAATTGTATTTCATGGCGCTCGAAGTATAATTGTGGCTTCCTATATAGGTTATTCTGCCGTCTATGACGCACATTTTCGCGTGCAGCCGCCTTTCCGGGCCGTCGAAGGCTATCTTTACTCCGTTTTCCCTAAGGTATTTAGCGGTGGATTTATTATATTTTGTAGTTATTTCGTCGTCCTTTCCAAGCTCCAGTATAACGGAGACCTCCGCTCCGCGTCTTGCCGCATCGGTCATGGCGGCCGCCATTACGGGGATAGGTTCTTCCGGGCTGTTTGCCCGGTATCCGTCCAGCTTGAACATATACATAGCGCATTTTATGGATTTGACCGCGCCCGCCGCGTCTTTCACGAAGGCTTCCGGATAGGCTCCGTCCCCGATGAAGGATATGGAGCCTTCCCTGGTCGGTATGCCGCTGATAATATTTGCGGCCAGTATAAAAGCTGCGGCAAGCAGCGGAACGGCTATTTTGATTATGTTTCTTTTATTTAAGGGCGGCAGGAGTTTTCTATCGCTTCCCATACTTTTTCCCGCCCTTCCCCAGTAAGGCTTGAAAACAGTATAAACCTGCTTTTATCCATGCCGAGGGCTTCGGAAACTGCCTTTATCCTCTGAACCCTGCCGTTTCCGGATAGCTTATCGGCCTTGGTAAGAACGGCCAGCGCTTCTATATTGGAAAGTTTCATGGCTTCGAGCATTTTTATATCGTCCCCGTTAGGGTCGCGTCTTATGTCCAGAAGCAGCACGCATAGCCTGAGCTGCCGCCTGGTTCTGAAATACGATTCCATAAGCTTTCCCCAGGAGGCTCTTTCCGCCTTGGAAACGGCGGCGTAGCCGTAGCCGGGCAAATCCGTGAACATAACGCGCTTTTGCGCCAGGAAAAAGTTTATAAGCCTGGTTTTTCCCGGGGTCCCGCCTGTTTTAACAAGGGATTTCCTTTCAAGGAGCCTGTTTATCATGGAGGATTTTCCCACGTTGCTGCGCCCGGCGAAGGCTATTTCCGGATAGGGCGTGTCGGGGAACTGGGCGCAGGAGGCCGCAGACAGCAGAAATTCCGCTTCCATGTTTATATTATCCCGGTTTTTTTAAGTATGCCTTCCAGATTAAAAGCCTCTTCCTTCATCGAAAAACCGGCGGCGTTTTTATGGCCTCCTCCGCCGTTTGCCTCGGCGATGACTCTTATATCGACGTCCGGGCTGGACCGTAGGGAGACCTTTTTTTGCTGGGCGTTTATAAGAACGGCATAGTCAGCTTCGCCATCCGATATTATGCGGTTTCCAAGCTCGGAGGCGTAGCTTTCTGCGAATACCACGGCGGCCGTAAGGCCGCGTTTGTCCTTCAGCGTCGTCATATTGCGCACTGCCTTTTTTATGTAGGCGTTCCTTCTTTCTTCTTCAAGGGTTATAAGCAGGGATTCCGTTTCGTTAAACCCGTCGTAAGGTTCTTCGCGGAAACGTTTTTCAAAACGCTCTATACCCATAAGGTTGAAAAGCACCGACATTTTCAGGCTGTCGTCCCGTTTAAGTCTCCACATATCCACATCGTTTACGCACAGGGCGAATTCTTTGTAAGGCTCCACGGCGAACCCCTGGTTTTTAAGCCACTCCCAGGTGAGAAGCGTGGCGCATTTTGATATGTCGTGCACGGTAAAGGGAAACCGCTTCAGCTCCTGGCTTGACGCGTGGTGGTCTATTATGGCCGCGTCCTTTTCACCGGCCAGCATTTCCGCCTGGCCGTAGGACGGGGAGATATCCGTTATTATTACTCTGTCGTAGCGGTGTATGTTTTCCGCTATATACGCGTCCAGGTCGTCGTAACCCAGATAGGCGGTGGTTATCGTGCCGGGGAGAAATTTTTTTATGAGTATTCCGCAGCCCACGCCGTCCAGGTCGTTATGGCTTATATGTAAAGTAAGCATGTTTTCTCCGGGTATGTTTTTAGGCAGATTAAATAAAACTTACGGGAATGTAAACGATTTAATCGGAATTTAAAAAAAGAACGCGGCCGCTTTAGAAGGGGCCGCGTCCGGGACAGTTTCGGCTTTATCAGCGCGGCCAGGTTATTTTGCCGCCGTTGTAGCCTATCGCTACGATTATCGGCATAATTAATATGGACGCTATCGTGTACCCCATGCCAAGAGGTTCCGACGCCATGCCCTGAGCCGACGGGCATACGGCGTAATAGGCCGCTTTCAGCCCTGTGGCGGAGGCGTAGGCGCCTACTATAAAAAGCAGCGCGGAAAGTATCATTTTGCGCTTGAGATATACGTTGGCTTTGCAGTTATAGTTTACATAGAAACTTAACGCTCCCGTCATTACCGCCGGTATTGTAAAGAGGGTGGCAAAGGCCATGGCAGTTACGCTGGCAAAGGTAAAATAGAAGCTGCCGCCTGCGATAAGCGCTATGATCTGGAGAAAAAAGGCCAGCGGAAACATCCCCATGGGAAAGTGCACCATCATGGGGTGGGGGTGATACTCGGCGTAAAGCTCCTGATATTTCAGTTTTTTGGCGGCGGCCGGGTCAATGGACTTTTTGCCCTCCTCCGGGGCTTCGGCCGTAAGCTCGCCTACCACCGGGTATCTGAAAAGGTTGGCTTCCCCGTGGGGCGAAAGCCCTATGGAGGAGGTTAAATCCTCCCCTGCGGAGAACCTGCCCATGTGGGAGCCGCCGCTCCAGAAATCGCTTTTGGTAACGTCGTATATTTTACCGTTGCAGGCCACGTATGCCGGGCGGCCTTCTTTTCCGTCGTATTTTTTGAGTTCTTCTATCGTCATTCCTTCCTCCCTTTCTTAAAGAATTAAAAAACATATATTCTTTTGCCGTAAATCGCAATAAAAATCCGGCGCGCGGATGTTTTTTCAGCCGATGTCCTTGAATGTCAGCTTCTTGCCGTTAAATTCCATTATTATCATAAAAAAGCATATTACCATAAGGAGGGCGGAGTATTCCGGGCCGGGGCTGCACCCGGAGGCTATTCCCATATAAGACGCGGCCGCGGCGGACAGGGCGATAAACGGAGTGAGAATTATTTTTACCCGCAGGCTATAATTGCCTCTCGTTTTAAAGCCCCTGTTGAGGCCGAAGGTTATAAAGCCGCTTATGAAGGCGGGCAGAAGCATGATTGTTCCGCACACGGTCATAAAAACGCCTGCGAACCTTAAGCGCTCCCCGTCCAGATATTCACCCGTAAGCTGGGCCAGCAGCGCGAAAGGAAAAAGCGCTATGGAATAATGCACAAGGCTGGAGTGGGTGCGGTGGCGGGCGTAAAAATTGCGCAGAAGGCTCATTTTGCGCAAAGGAACCCCGGCCTTGGATTTTGCGTATTTTTTAAGTTTATCTATCGCTTCCGGGCCCATACGAGCTTGCTTTCCTCCGCCGCTTAAAACGGTTTTACGCAGTCCGTTTACGCCGTATCGCCGCGCTTTACGGTTTTGTTCCGTATTTTTTGGCGAACCTGCGGGACATCTGGTTTAAAAACCTGTCCATTTCGCTGTATATGCAGCCGCAGTAATTCTGGCGGTATATTTCCATTTCCTTTGATATTCTTATGCCTTCCTCCCACCCTTCGCGGAAATCGTGGTAATAAAATTTCACGCCGTTTCGCTCCGCCGCCTTTTCGCCCGTTTCCTTTATAAGATCGTGATCCTGCATTTTGCTGTATAGAAGGGTGGAGGTAAAATATCCGAATCCCAGGGCGGCCGCTTTCTCCGCCGCTTTTTCAAGGCGCGCCGCGTAGCACCCGGCGCAGCGTTCTTTTTCCTTTCCCGCGTGCTCCCTGATAAAATCCACAAGGCCGTAATCCTCCTCCGCGATCCAGGGGACGCCGTAGGCCTCGTTTACTTCAATGGCGGCTTCGAGCCTTTTATAGTATTCCGTAACAGGGTGGATGTTCGGGTTGTAAAAATAAGCGGTTACCTTTGCCCCCGTTTTTCCGAAAAATTCCAGAGGGTACAGGGAGCAGGGCCCGCAGCATTGGTGCATAAGTATTTCCATGCTTTATCACATATTATTTTTTACGTTTAAAATCAATTTGTATTTTCGGTCAAAGTCGGGTATAAAACTTGTTCATATATATTTTACGGCGTTTTAACCGCGCAGTAATCCATTTTGAAGGGGGATAGTTATGAATTTGAAAAAGCTGTTCGTTCTCGTCTCCGCCGCGATTCTGGTTTCCGTTTTCGCGGCGGGCTGCGATAAAAAGAAGGAGGGAGACGCCTCCGCCGACGAAATCGTAATAGGCGCGCAGAATCCCGAAACGGGGCCTATCGCCATATACGGCACTCAGGCCGTAAACGGGGCGAAGCTCGCCGTGGAGGAAATAAACGCGGCCGGAGGTCTCAACGGCAAAAAGGTAAAGCTGCTCAACTACGACAGCCGCGGCGACAAAACGGAAGCTGTGAGCATTACGAAAAGGCTTCTTAACGCAGGCGTGTGCGGCATAGTGGGAGAAGTTACTTCCGGCGGACTTTTCTCCATGAGGGACACGGCCCAGAGAGGCCGTACCGTGGCTCTTTCCGCAGGCGCTACCGCTCAGGGGGTAACGGACGGCAGGGATTATATTTTCAGCGACGCGCTCCTTGATTCCGACGGGGCGCCCGCCATTATAAAATTTGCCATGGATAATAACGGGTATAAAAAGTTCGCTATTATTACTTCCGTCAATAACGATTATTCCGTGGGCCTTTCCGAGTTTTTTAAAAACGCGGTAAAGGATAACGGCGGGGAAATCGTAATAGAGCAGAATATTTCCGACGGCGATACGGACGTTTCCGCCCAGATAACCTCTTTCAGAGGCAAGGATATAGACGCGGTGGTTTTCTCCGGCTACTATCAGGAAGCGGCCCTGCTCCTTATGGAGCTGAAAAAGCAGGGGCTTAACATCCCCATGATAGGCGGCGACGGCTTTCAGTCCCCCGACTTGTGGAAGGTGGCTCAGGACGCGTCTCTCGGCACTATATTCTACTCCGGTTTCGCTTCCAACTCGCCGGATGAAAAGGTCGTTTCTTTCAGGCAGAAGCTCGCCGAAAGGGGAGTGGAGGCTGATCAGTTTGCCGCCAACGGCTACGACGCCGTGTATCTTTTCGCGGAGGCCATAAAAAATTCCGGCGTTACGGACTGCTCCTCCCCGGAAGAAAGAGAAAAAATCAAAAACGCCATGAGCGCCATAAAAAACTTTGAGGGCGTTTCCGGCACCATGTCCTTCAAGCCCAACGGAGCCGCCTTTAAAAAGCCTTTTATACAGGAAGTAGTTAAGGAAAACGGCGAATACACCACGAAACTCCTTAACTGAAAGGCATATCGGTAAGGTTTTGCCAAAGCCGCCTCCTTATAAGGGGCGGCTTTTTTTGTTCAGTTATTTATTGCATTGGGCCCTTTGTTTGAATATAGTATTAATCAAAACGCAGGAGAGGTGGCCTTTTTTATGGGAATGAGCTTTGAGGAGCTTGTCAAAAACGACAAGGACAGGGATCTTGAAAAACAATTCAAAAACGTACGCACGGCCCTCAAGCTCAGCCTTTCCAAATATATCGGCGAGTCGGGTTCCCTTGAAAAATCCATAGAGGAGTTTGCCGGGGAGGACCAGGCCGATAAAAAGGGCTCTTCCTCTAAAAAGAACTTCCTTGACGATCTGCTCGATATCGGCAAGCTTATGGACGATACTTTCAATAAAATAGGCGATTCTTCGGAAGGCGCCCTGGCCCATAAGCTGACCTCCGTATCCGCCATATATATGGACAGAATAAGCCACGCCTGCTACGAGGCCAAGCTGAACCGCTTTCCTATGCATAAGGAGAAATTCGCCGTAAACGTTACGGAGGAGCAGGAAGCCAAGGCCGTGGTTCCGAGAACCGTTTTCCGCTCGATAAAGATGTTTATCGACAAGTATTATTTCCTTTTCCGCCAGTGCTCCGTCAACCCCAAGGCTAAAGGCGTGTTCAATAAAATCGCCGCTTTCAGGGATAATCTTATCAATTTCGAGTGGTCCATAGCCCATTACGTCAATAAGCTGGAAGGAGAATACGCGAAGGAAATAGCGCCTTTTTATAAGGACACGAAAATGGCCCTTCTGCGCCTGAGAAAATTCTGCGAGGCCATAGAGGCTTCACCTTTCGGCGGCCTTGTTAAAAGTCTGAAAGATACCGCGGTGGAAATGGGCGTAAGGGCCTATCTCAGGTATAACCCCGTCGTTACGGTGGTCAGAGGCGGCGTAAGGGTGGGGGCGGTTATACCCGTAGGCACTATTTTAGAAAAATACGACCATTTCATGACGCCCATAAGGCAGGCCGTGGCGGATTACGATAAGGCCAAAAGAGCCATGCAGCAGCGCTCCTTCATGTCCGAAACGCCTAAAATGTTTTGGGATATATCGGGCCAGATAACGGAATTCCGCGACGGCATGCACGACGTGGTGGACGAGTTTTCAAAAGGCATAAGCCCCAGCAACGAAGATTTCAAATATTTTACTTACACCGTCCAGAACGTACTCATACCCTATATGAACCAGACCAAGGGGGAAGTGAACGAGTCCTTCGTCGTGGGGGTCAATAATCTCGATACCTTTTTCTGGAAGGTTATGATAATGGCTATCGAATTCGGCCAGGAAAACGGCGAGAATGTGGATGAAATACTGGGCCTTACCGTCCGCATTAAAAAATCCGACGTGGAGCGCAGGGTCTCTTCTTCCGGCGTAAACGCGGAAGAAGTCTTTGTGGACGAATAATCTAACAAATTCTTATTTTCCATTGACAAAACCCTCCGCGCGGGTTATAACTTCAATTCGTTTTGCGAAAAAACAGCCGAATAGGAACGCAGGGGATCGGGATTTACCATGTTTGCGGATTTAAATGACAAGCTTTCCGCCGTCTTTAAGCGGCTGAAAGGCGAAACTCGTATTTCGGAAGCCAATATCGCCGAAGCTGTTAAGCAGGTGCGTATGGCCCTTCTTGAAGCCGACGTTAATTATAAGGTCGTAAAGAGCTTCGTGTCGGGAGTGCAGGAATCCGCAAACGGTCAGGACGTGCTTAAAAGCGTATCCCCGGCCCAGCAGTTCATCAAAATAGTTCACGACAGTTTAGTAGAGTTTTTAGGCGGCAGGGATTACGAGGCCGGTCTGCCTTTACAGGCCAACCCTCCCACTGTAATAATGCTTGCAGGCCTTCAGGGTTCCGGCAAAACCACCACCGCAGGCAAGCTGGCCCGTTACTTTTCCAAAAGCGGCCGCTCCGTGCTTATGGTCGCGGCGGATTTATACCGGCCCGCAGCCATAGAGCAGCTTGAAGTTCTCGGCAAAAACCTTTCCGTAGACGTATATTCCGATAAAAGCACTAAAGACGCCGTCAAAATCGCCGGGGCAGGCCTTGCCCATGCGAAAAAAACTGCCAGAGACGTGGTAATAATAGACACGGCCGGCCGCCTGCACGTAGACGAGGCCCTTATGGACGAAGTGGTAAGGGTCAAAAACGCCGTTTCGCCCCATTACGTGTTTTTCGTAGCCGACGCCATGACGGGGCAGGACGCCGTAAACGCGGCCTCCGCCTTTAACGAACGCCTTGAGATAACGGGCGTTATCCTTACCAAAACCGACGGCGACGCCCGCGGCGGCGCTGCCCTTTCCATAAAATACGTTACCGGCAAGCCTCTTATGTTCGTGGGCACAGGCGAAAGGCCGGACGATTTCGAGCTTTTCCACCCGGACAGGACGGCTTCCCGTATTCTGGGCATGGGCGACATCGTATCCCTTGTGGAAAAGGCACAGGAGGCTATGGACGAGGACGAAGCCAGATCCATGGCCGCCAAAATGAAAAGCGGCCTCGATTTTAACGACTTGCTCAAGCAGTTTAAAATGATGAAAAAGATGGGTTCCCTGGAAAGCATACTCGGGATGATCCCCGGTCTTCCCAAAATAAACGGCGGCGATATCGACGATAAAAAATTAATCCGCACGGAATCCATAATATTCAGCATGACTCCCGGCGAACGCACCAGCCCCGCCATTATAAACGGCAGCAGGAAAAAGCGCATAGCAAGGGGCGCTGGCGTAAGCGTTACTGAAGTAAACAGGCTGATAGACCAGCTTTCACAGATGAATAAAATGGTTAAAAAGTTCGGCCGTAAAATGGGCGGGAAATCGGAAGCCGCCAATATGAAGGAAATATCCCGCATGATGCGGGGCATGAAATAGAAACCTTTATCCCGGCCTTATCCGGGATATGAAATATCGTTCCCGTCTGAGACGGGGCTTAAAAATTTATGGAGGTACCATAAGTGGCAACAAAAATAAGACTCATGCGGGCCGGACGCAAGAAGCGCCCTTTTTACCGCGTTGTCGTATCCGACTCCAGATCCCGCAGGGACGGAGCTTTTATCGAGATAATAGGCACTTACAACCCGCTTCTCGAAACGCCCGAAATCAAGATCGACGAGGAAAAGGCCATGAAATGGCTTGGCGTGGGCGCAATTCCCACCGATACGGCCAAAAGCCTTATGTCGAAGCTGGGCATAATCAAAAAATTTACGGACGCTAAAATAGCCGCGTCTAAAGAGGCGTAGTTTATCATGAAGGAGCTTGTCCGTTATATCGTTACCCCTATCGTGGAATTTCCCGATCAGGTGGATATCCGTGAAGTAGAGGGCGATAAAGCCGCCGTTATAGAGCTGCGCGTTGCCGAAAGCGATCTCGGAAAAGTGATAGGAAAGCAGGGCAGGACGGCCAAAGCCATACGCACCTTACTTTCCGCTGCCTCAGCTAGGGCCGGCAAAAGATACGGCCTCGAAATAATAGAGCAGTAGGGCCGGGGCCCGAAAGTCTATGAAATTCGTTCGCGTGGGCTATGTTTCCGGATCGTTCGGCCTTGACGGGGCTTTCAGGGTGAAGCCCGTTACGGAGAGCCCGGATATTTTCTCCGGTATGGAGTTTCTTCTCCTGGCGGAGGATACAAAGCCCGTAAGGTCTCTTAAAATAAGAGACGTAAGGCCCCACGGAGACTGCCTGATAATAGAGGCGGACGGAGTGGGCTCCCTTAAAGACGCCGAAGCCCTTAAGGGTCTTAAGGCGGTGGTGCCGGAAGACAGCCTTCCGGACGAGGAAGCGGACGAAATTTACTGGTATAAGATAGAAGGCGCCCGCGTTTCGGACACGTCCGGCCGTTTGCTCGGAACCCTTGCCGATTATATGGAAACAGGTTCCTGCGACGTCTTCAGGATAAAACTATCCGGCGGCGGATACGCTCTTGTGTCCAACAATAAGGACCATGTCCTCAGGATTGACGCGGACAAGGGCGAAATTACCGTAGACCCGGCAGGATTGGTAAGTGAAGACGTATAACGTAATTACCATTTTTCCCGAAATGTTCGAAGCCGCTTTCCGGCAGGGGGTAGTTTCCAAAGGAGCGGAAAAGGGAATTCTGGAGATAAATCCCATAAACCTGCGGGATTATACGGAAACGAAGCATCAGATAACGGACGATTACCAGTACGGCGGAGGCGCCGGGCTTGTTATGAAGCCGGAGCCTTTGTGCAAAGCGGTTAAAAGCATACGCGCCCGGGGAGAGACTCTGGTCGTGCTGCTGGACCCGCGGGGCAAAAGGTTTGAGCAGAAGGATGCGGAAAGGCTTGCCGGTCTGGACAGCATAACCTTTATATGCGGCCGGTACGAGGGCGTGGACGAGAGGGTCAGGGAGCTGGCCGTGGACGAGGAATATTCCATCGGGGACTTTATCCTTACCGGAGGCGAATTTGCCGCTATGGTAATGATAGACGCGGTGGCAAGGCTGGTGCCCGGAGTTCTGGGGGACGAAGCCTCCGCCGAGGACGAATCCTTTACCACCGGCATGCTGGAATATCCTCACTACACAAGGCCCTGCGAGTACGAAGGGCTTAAGGTGCCGGACGTTCTCATAAACGGCAACCATGCCGAGATAGAGAAGTGGCGGCGGGAAATGGCCGTTTTAATAACGAGACGGCACAGGCCCGATTTGCTTGATATTTCTCTGCTTACAAGGGAAGAAAGGCTCGCCCTGTGCGGCGAGAAGCGAAAGGGCAGGAGCAGGAAGCTGAACATAAGCGTGGCTTTGATGCACTGGCCCATGAAAGACAAACAGGGAGACACGGTGGCCACGGCCATCACAAACCTGGACCTGCACGACATATCCCGCAGCTGCCGCACCTACGGCGCGGACACTTATTTTGTGATAACGCCTCTCGAGGCGCAGCGGGAAATAGCGCGCAGGGTGATAAAGCACTGGATGGACGGCTTCGGAGCGGGATATAACCCTAACCGTAAGGAAGCCTTTTCCCGCACGGTGATAAAGGATTCTCTCCTGTCCGCCATAAAGGATATGGAGAAACGCTATAAAAGGAAGCCGGTTATAGCGGCTACCACCGCAAGGCCCGAAAGGGCCACGATAACTGCGCCGGCCCTCGGTGTGCTGGCGGAGACGGAGCCCGTTCTCCTGCTTTTCGGCACGGGGTGGGGCTTTACCGACGAAGTATTTGAACTGGCCGATTACGTTCTGGAGCCTATCGACGGGGCGGGCGATTTTAACCATCTGTCCGTTCGGAGCGCGGTCGCGATACTTCTCGACAGGATTACTGAAAATATAGGAGGATAAAATGAAAAATAAGATTATCGAGGCTGTGGAGGCCGAATTTACGGCCAGACAGCTCCCGGAGTTTCGTTCCGGCGACACGGTTCGCGTAAACTTCCGCATTGTGGAGGGCAACAAAGAGCGTATCCAGCCTTACGAGGGCGTTGTGATAGCTATGCACAGGTCCGGGGCGGGCAGCACCTTTACTGTGCGCAAGGTTGTGGGCGATATAGGCGTGGAGCGTACCTTTCCCCTCTATTCCCCCAGGATAGAGAGCCTGGAAGTTAAGCGCACCGGCCGCGTCCGCCGCGCCAAGCTGTTTTATCTGCGCGCCCTCAGGGGTAAGGCTACCCGTATCAGGGAACGTAAGAAAGGTTTTTAATCTCCCTTTTAAGCCGTTTTTGCTTGACATCGGGATAGATTTTAACTACAAAAAAAATTCAATTGGTAAAGGGGATTAAGAATAATGAAATCAACTTGGGCTAAACCGGGATCATTCGAACAGAAATGGTACCTGTACGACGCGGATGAAGTCATCCTCGGCCGTCTGGCGTCTAAAATCGCCATGACCCTTATGGGAAAATGCAAGCCTATATACACTCCGTCCATAGATACCGGCGATTTCGTGGTCGTGGTAAACGCGGAGAAAATAGCCGTTACCGGCAAATATAAGGAAAGGGATAAAAAATATAACTGGCATACCGGCTATCTGGGCGGTATCAAGGAAAGGTCCCTTGCGGAAATGCTGGACAGGAAGCCCGAAGACGTGCTCCGCCTCGCCGTGGAGCGTATGCTTCCCAAAACCCGCATGGGCCGCAAAATGATTAAAAAATTAAAAGTTTACGCAGGTCCGGAGCATCCTCATGCTGCTCAGCAGCCTGTTAAAGTAGAGCTTTAGGAGGAATAGTTTACTATGGCTGATTACCACTACGGCACAGGCCGGAGGAAAACTTCCGTTTCCCGCGTGTTTCTGAAACCGGGCAAAGGGGTTATTACCGTAAACGGCAAAACTCTGGAAGAGTATTTCGAGCGCATGACGGCGCGTCAAATCGTTATGCAGCCCCTCGTTACCGTGGAGCAGGAAGGCAAGTTCGACCTTTACATAACCGTCGCCGGCGGCGGCAAATCCGGCCAGGCCGGAGCAGTGCGCCACGGTCTTGCGAGAGCCCTTGAGGAATTCGACCCGGCCTTTCGCCCCGCGATGAAAAAAGCCGGGTTTATGACCAGGGATTCCAGAATGGTTGAGCGTAAAAAATACGGCAAGCCCAAAGCGCGCAAGAGCGACCAGTACTCGAAACGTTAATTACGGCTTGTTGTTTTATCCGGTTATCCGCCGGAAGGTAAAATCGCTTTTTGCGCGCCTTTTATACACCGCGCCGCGATTTTATCTTCCGCCTGCGGCTTCGGATAAAATTTCTTTACCGTATGCTTTTTTAGTTCTTTTGAGGTGGTCGGCGTTATTTTTACACGAACCGTTTCTTTGCGCATACGGTTCCTGCGGAAAGCCGCAGGAACCGGCAGTGCGGGATTGTGCGCTTAAAATCGTTACGGTATCTTAAAATGTAATTCATGCGCCGCGGGCGGCTTTTAAGGGCTTTCCCGCGGTGTTTTCTTTTTGCTTTTTTTAAGTATAGTCATCACTTTTTCTTAAAAGCCATTTCTTTACGGAAAACTGGCGGCATGAAATCGTGGCATGCCGTTTTTTTACTGTTCTGTCAGACGGGGTATAAATATTCCTCTCCATCCGGCCGTGATTTTTTATGGCGCGGAGCCTTTATATAAATACACGGCTATTCGCCTAACTTTAGATAATCATTGGAAATGATCAGGCGGCTATCCCCTAACGCAGATAGTTATGGAAAACATTTATAATACGGCGGCTTGCGGCGGTAATGGGTAACCTCATCCGGAGCGTTTGGCAAGTCGCTTTTTTAGGGGCAAGGCCACGGGTTTGCCTTGCCGCGCAGCTTTTATTATGAATGTTTTTAACGGCTAAAGAGCATTATTATAAATGTTTTCCATGACATTGCTTTAATCTGTGTAAGGGTGCGGCTGCGGATAATTATAATATAAGCTCCGCCTAGTCAAAAACGGGAGCCGCCTCAATTAGTGCGGCTCGTTTTCTGTCCACCAAAGCGGGACGCGCAATATTTGTCGCGCGTCGCTTGAGAGCAAGCTCGGA
>CANTXF010000045.1 GCA_947853665.1 uncultured Deferribacterales bacterium
TTATAGTTATTTGCCATAACTATCTGCGGTTAGGGGATAACCGCCAATATTTATAATACCTCGGCCTTGCTCACGGCAACTAACAATAAAGCGGGAGTCTCCGGCAATGCGCTCTTATTATGGGACTTTTGCTCAAGATTTGCCTTGCCGCCCGGAGCTTATTATGAATATACGGAGCAGGCATTATAAATATTTTCCATAACCTTACTTTAATCTGTGCAAGGGAGCAGCTTGCGGTTATAAATAATCATCCTTGATCTACGGGAGCAGAAAATGTATCTGGGAACGAACCCTACGGCCTTAAAGTCTCAAAACGCCCTGAAAGACGCTTTATTAGCCCTGCTGGAAGAAAAACCATATCATAAGATTTCCGTAAAGGAGCTGTGCGGAAAAGCGGACGTATCCCGCCAGACCTTTTATCAGCTTTTCGACGGTACGGGCGACGTGGTAAGGTTTTATCTGAACGGCGTGTTTAAAACATTTCTCGATGAAATGCGGGGCAGGCGCAAAACGGATTTAAAGGATTTTTTTATAGGCTTCTATTTCGAATTTTTTTCCGCCAGGCCGGAGATCGCCGCGCTCTGCCAGGCGCCGGATATGGGCGGCCTGCTGACGGAGCTTTTTGCCGGGTATCTGGTAAAGTACCATAACGAATTTCATAAAGAGGAAAACGAGCGGCTTAACGAATACGCCCACGTGTTCCTTGCCGGGGCGATGACCCAGACCCTTATATACTGGATGAAAAACGGCATGGACGCGAAAACTCAGGAGCTGTCCTCCGTAATAGGGAACATACTTAACGGAAAGCACTTCGGATAGATTTTTCAGGCGGAAGCGAAAAAATCCTCTATTATGCGCAGCACCTTTTCCCCGTCCTGGGTCATATATACCCTGGTGCGGAAAGAAGCCGCCTCGTCCATGCCTTTGCTGAACCATACGGCGAATTTCCTCAGCACGTGCATATAATGGAGCCTTTTTTTAGGCCGCAGGGCGGCGTGCTCGTCCATATACCCGCCGAGCTTCTTTAAAAGCTCAAGACGCTCCGCCGGGGAAAGAAAGCCGTCCGGCTCCGCGCCTTTCCTCACGGCTTCGAATATCCAGGGGGCCTTCATCATGGCCCGCCCTATCATTACGCCCGCTACGCCGGTGCTTTTCATGGCTTTATAGGTTTCCGGGGAAACGACGCCGCCGTTTCCTATCACTGGAAGGCCGCATCTTGAAGCAGCGTCCTCAAGAACGTCCAGCCGCACGGTGCCGCCGAACATATCCGCCTTTGTGCGGGCGTGTATTATCACGGCGTCCGCCCCCTCCCCTTCGGCAATGTCCAGTATATCCCCGTAAACCGGCCGGGAAGAAACGACGCCCACCCGTATTTTTATGGAAAAAGGCTTTTCCGTGGCTCCCCTTACGGCCTTTACTATCTCTCTGAGGCGCGGCAGATCCTCAAGCAGGGAGCATCCCCCGCCGGCTTTAAGCACCTTTTTAACGGGGCAGCCCATATTTATATCGAAAGCGTCCACCGCCGCGCTGCCTTCGGCCACCCGCACAGCCTCCGCAAAAGACTGGGGCCTGCCGCCGAAAAACTGAAACACAAGGGGATATTCCCCGTCGGCCCGGTCAAGGTATTCCATGCTTTCTGCATTGCGGCGGGATATGCCCTCCACGGACATCATCTCGCTGTATATAAGGCCGTCGAAATATCCGCGCAGAACGCGCCTGAAAGGCGGATGGGATATGCCCGCCATAGGAGCCGCCGCAAGGTCGTTTTTTAAAAGGCAGGAGCGGAAAAAGTCAGATTTCATGCCGGGTGTCCGCCGCCGTCTCCGAATTTCCGAAAAAGCGCCTGCGCCCGTAAAAGCGGTAAGCGGCGTAGGCTATCATATCGGCGTTGTCGGTACAAAGGCTGAAATCGGGAAAATAGACGCGCACGCCCTCCAGAGAGGAAAACGCCTTCCTTATCCCGGAATTGCAGGCAACGCCCCCGCCAACGACTATCCTGTCCCTGCCGCGCATACGGGCCGCCTGAAAGGTTTTTGAGGAAAGCGTCTCCGCCACCGTGCGCTGAAAGGACGCGGCTATATCCTCCCGGCTGAATTTGTTTTTCGCAAGGGCGTTCATAACCGCCGTTTTAAGGCCGCTGAAGCTGAACCTGACCTCGCCCTTAAAGGCCACGGGAAACCTTACGGCCTCCGGGTTTCCCTTTTCGGCAAGGTCCTGTATGAATTTTCCGCCGGGATAAGGGCCGGACATCATTTTGGCGGTTTTATCGAAAACCTCTCCCGCCGCGTCGTCCGCAGTGCGCCCCATAAGGCGGAAGTTAAGAGCCTCGTCCACGTCGAAAATATGCGTATGGCCGCCTGAAACCACAAGGGCCGTATAGGGAGGCGTAAGCCCCGGGTGGGACAGCTCCGCGGAAAGGATATGGCCGGAAAGATGATGCACGGGCACCACCGGCCTTTTAAGGGCGCAGCCCAGGCCTTTCGCGAAAGACACGCCTACAAAAAGCGCCCCTATAAGCCCCGGAGCGCTTGTAACGCCTATAAGGTCTATATCCCGCTTTTCTATTCCGGCGTTTTTAAGGGCCGCGTCGAAAAGAGGGCGTATTTTAACTATATGGTTGCGCGAAGCCACTTCCGGTATCACGCCTCCAAAAGCCGCGTGTATATCGCTCTGGGAAAAGGTCTCCGAAGAAAGCACGCCTTTTTCGGAGGAATAGACGGCCACGGAGGTCTCGTCGCAGGAGCTTTCAATACCCAGGGTTATCAATTTCAGCGCACCATGCTCTTAACGGGCACTATGGCTATCTTCCTGCTTTCAAGTATGGGCAGGGCTATCTCCAGCGCCTCGAGGGTCTTCTGCCTTATATGGCCGATAACCAGGACCTCGCCGTTTTTCTTAGCCAGCTCGGCGGCTTCGTAGAGCCTTTCTATTATAAGGTTTACGTCGTTGTCGTTGTCGATGAACTTTTTATTTATACCGCAGCGCATACCGGCCTTCACGCACTCGTCGTAAGCTACGGACTGGGCGGTGGTGCGGCTGTCGATAAAGGTGTCGGTATAGTTTTTAGCGGCCTTGAGTATCTGGGCCATTTTTACCCTGTCCTCGGTTATGGCAGAACCCATGTGGTTGTTAAAACCGTCCACTGGAACGCCCAGGTCCTCGAAATTCATCTTCGTAACGCCGTCTATAAGTATCTCCGGCATGGAAACGAGAGCCGCCCCCTCTCCCGGGTCGGTGGAGGGATAGCTTTTGGGCTGCATGGGAAAATGCAGGAATATGGTCTTGCCGTAAGCGCTGGAAACCTTAGCCGCCTCCTTCGTATGCTCCAGATGGGGCAATATGGCTATGGCCAAAGGATATTTAGACTTGGCGAACCTTTCGGCCAGCTCGTAGCTGTTGCCGCCGTCGTCAAGAAGGATGGCCATTTTAACCACCCTGTCGGCAGGGGCGGGCGGCTTGGGCAGGGACGGCGTGTCGGCAGCCCTGGCCTGCGCCCTGGCGTTTTTGGCGGGCTTTTTGGGAGCCTCCGCTTTGGCCTGGGGCCCGTCGGAAAGTATGAAAGCCACCTGCACGGAGTCCTTCCTGCCGTCGGCGGTTATTTTATCCGCCGAGGTTTTAACCTTATATCCCTTTTTGGTAAGCACCGAGCGCAGGGCCTCTTTAACGCTTGAAGCAGTGTCGGAATAGCATTTCACGTTAAAATAATATACCGTCTTTCCGCCCGCCGTATTGCTTAGGCGCTCCTCCACGGAGGAACGGCTTATTTCATAATCGAACAGCACGAGCCTTATAAGGGCGGAAATATCCTCATCCTTTTCAGACGCGGGTTTAGGCTTGGGTTTGGCCTCCGGCTCCTCCTTTTTGGCCGGTTCCTGAGACTGGGACGCGGCGGCTTCCCGCTTTGCCACGGTCTCCTTTTTTTCTCGCGCGGCCGTCTGCGCGGGAACGTCCTTATCAGACCTTATAGAATACACGCCTACGGCTACGAGAAGAAGCAGCAGGGCCACAAGCACCCCGCCTATAAGCACGGAGCGGTCCGCCCCTTTTTTCTTCCTGCGGACGGGAGCGCGGCGTTTCGGAGAGGAGCTTCTGCTCCCCGGCTTATTTGCCTGTCTTGCCATAAGTCATCATACCTTTGAGGACCTGGAGGGCGGATATATACTGAACGTCGTCCTCCGGGGGAAGCACTGCCGCGAGAGCCTTTTCAGCCGCCGCCACAGGGTCTTCCTCCTGCTTCTGCTTAACGTCCCCGGCAGCTTTCGCGCCGCCGTTTTTCTCGTTTTCACCCACAAGGTGGCCCGTCAGGTCCCTTTCCTTTATAACGTGAGTGTTTTCCGAAAATTCTATTTTACCGGCCCCCACCTCTATATCGGGAACTATGCCCACTCCCTGTATGGAGCGGCCTTTAGGCGTGTAATAGCGGGCGGTGGTCAGCTTCATGGCCGAGCCGTCCTTCATCTCTATTATGGACTGAACGCTGGCCTTGCCGAAAGTAGTGGAGCCAAGCACCACGGCCCTGCCGTAATCCTGCATGGCGCCGGCCAGAATTTCGCTGGCGGAGGCGGAGCCGTCGTTTACTATCACCACCACGGGCCTGGCGTTGTCCCTGTAAGATATGCGCTTTGTTTTATAGTGGGTCTCCTGACCGGAGCGGTCTTTGGTATATACAACGGATTTATCGGCGGGCAGGAAAATGCTCGCCACGTTTATGGCTTCCACAAGAAGGCCGCCGCCGTTGTTCCTTAAATCGAGTATTATGCCTTTCGCGCCTTCCTTATCGAGGGCTGTCAGCGCCTTGGACACCTCCGAAGCGGAGCCTTCCTGAAACTGGGTAAGGCGCACGTAGCCTATGCCGTCCTCCGACATGGAGGATTTTACGGATTTTATCTTTATAACGGCCCTTTCAAGGGTAAAGTCTATGGGCAGGGGCTCGCTTTTGCGCACCACGGTTATTTTCACGCTGGTGCCCGGCTCGCCCCTCATTTTGGATACTGCGTCCTCAAGGGTCATGCCTGCGGTAGGCTCGTTTTCTATCATCACTATTATATCGCCGGATTTAAGCCCCGCCCTGTACGCGGGAGTGTCCTCTATGGGGGCGATTATCGTCATGGCGTCGTCCCGCATGGAAATAGTTATCCCCAGACCGCCGAACGAACCTTTAGTGCCCACCTGGAAAGACTTGTACTGCTCCGGCGTATAAAAGGTGGAATGAGGGTCAAGCTCCTGGAGCATACCCTTTATGGCCCCGTATATAACGTCCTTCTGGCCGACCGGCTCCACATAGGCGTTTTCCACAATGCCCAGAGCCTGGGAAAAAGTGTCCAGAGCCTTATATTTATCGTCCGGAGCGGCGATAGCCTCCACCCCTACGCTTCTGCCGCCAACGCTGATAGCCGTAAGAACGGCGGCAAGAACGGCGGCGAGAACGAAAGCCGGACGTATTCCCGTTTTTTTCATCTATCTATCTCCTTACGCCGGAAGCCAGCCACGAGGCCGGGTCCAGCGCCTGTTCGTTTTTCCGTATTTCAAAATAAAGATATGACGTATTGTTCTGCCGGTCAACCTCAATTCTTCCCAGCAGGCCGCCCTTTTCCACTTTCTGCCCGGCGGCCACGTTTACGGAGCCCAAGTTCCCGTAAACCGTGTAATATGACGCTCCGTGGCTTATGACCACAAGATTGTCGAACCCCTGCATATAATCGGCGAAAACCACGGAGCCGGAAGCGGGGCTTAATACGTCGGCAGTGTCCGGCGGCCTTATTTTCCACCCTTTGTGGAAAAACTTTACCCCGGCTTCCTTAACCAGCCGCTCTCCGTAAGGCTCCACCACGCGGCCTGAAACCGGCCACGCCATAGAACCTTTAAGACGGCTGAAAGACGCTCCGTCCCCGGAAAGGGCCTCCACGCCGCGGCGGGCTTCCTCTTTTATTTTATCGTCCAGCTCCCTGCGCCGGAAATCAAGCATCTCTATATATTCAAGCCGCCCGGCCTCGTCGTTTTTCAGCAAGGCCAGCGTTCTAGAATATTCCCCGCGCTCCTTATCAAGAGCCTTGGCCGCGCGGGCCTTTTCCTCCTTCATGGAGGCAAGGCCGGCCATTTTGGATTTCTGCTCCAGAGTAAGCGCGTCCAGCTCTTTTATACCGGCGTTAAGGTCGGCGATCCTGCCGTCAAGGGCGGAGCCGGCCTTTGAAAGTATCTCCAGGGTCTTAACCGTGTTTTCCGGGTTTTTAGCCGTGGAGATTATTTTTATATACGAATAGCCGAGATTATCAATAACAAATATATTGCTGCGGGCCACGTCCTTTTTTATTCCTGCGATGTTGACTTCGGCGGAGCTTATACCGGCCTTTATCTCCTTCAGCCTGGCGGAAGCGGAGGCTATATCCCTGTTTATCGCCCGGAGCATACGGCCGTAATTTTCTATCTTCGATTCGATAAGGGCCACCCTTTTAGCCGCCGTGTTTTTCTCCCCGCGCAGCTTTTTAAGCTGGGCTTCCTCCTCCCGTATAAGCCCCGTTATTTCCCGAAGCTCCTCCCTTTCGCCGGACGCGGACGCGGCGGCCGGGTAAAGCGAAAGAAACGAAAAGAGCAGCAAACAAAAAGCGCGCAGAGCCATGCCGTCAGTCTTCATTTACGGAGGACACCCTTTTAAGGAAAGACACAACGCCTGTCATTGCAGCGGCCACCGCTATAAGGCAGGTAAAAACAAAAGCCGCCGCAAAATAAACGACGCTTTGAAGGTAAAATATATTGATGCCTGCGGGATGAAGCACCCGGCCGTTAAAAACGTTAAAAACGACGGTAAAGACCGCCGTGGCGGCGGAATAGGCGGCGACCGCCTGCAAAAGGGAGGAAAAAACGTACGGCACGGATATAAAAGGCCTTGTGCCGCCTACAAGGGAATAGAGCTTTATCTCCTCCCGGAATTTATATAGAGACAGCTTTACCGTATTATACACCGTAAAAGAAACGGCGGCGGCGAAAAGGCCGCTGATCACCGTCATAAATATCCACGAACCGCGGCTTATCATCATAAAGCGGGACATATACTCCTTGCCGTAGCTTACGGAATCCACCCCGCGCACCCCGGCCGCGGCGGCTTCTATTTTTTCAAACACGTCCCTGCCGGAGCCTTCCGCGGGAACAAGCTCGGCGAAAGCGGGAAAAAAATCCTCCGCAAAGCTTTTCATTCCGGCGATATTGGGAGCGTTGGCGATAACGAATTCCTTAGCGTCTTTAGGCGAATAATATTTTACCCCCGCGACACCCTCTATAGAGGAAAGCTCCGCAAGGATTTCTTCCGTACCGGCAGCGCCCGGCGCAAGATAGGCCCGCACCGTGTTCACCTGGGCGATATGGGTCAGAAAACCGGCGGCGCCGGTACCGGCCGCGCATATAACGTGGTACACGAATATAAGGGTCGTCAGCGTTACGAGGGAAAGCAGGTTTACCCTGAATTCCCGCAGGAACATACCGAAACCCCGCATAAGCAGGAAAAAAGCCTTATTCGACATCGGGAAACCCGTCCCTTACCAGCCGCCCTTTATCAAGCTCTATGATCCTGGCGGGATATTTTTTGCGCAGATGAGTATCGTGAGTGGCCATAAGGACGGCAGCGCCCCCGCCGCAGCCTTCTAAAAGGAGGGACATTACGTTGTCCGCGTTTTCCTCGTCCAGGTTTCCCGTAGGCTCGTCGGCAAGTATTATCTTGGGGTCGTTTATAAGCGCCCTGGCGATGGCGACGCGCTGCTTTTCGCCGCCGGAAAGGTTTTTTACCGTCTCGTCGCGCTTCTCAAATATGCCGACGCGCCTTAAAAGCGGCCAGATACGCTCCCTGGAAGCGCTGCGCTTCATATAGAAGATATCGAGAGCCAGCTTGACGTTATCGAAAACGGTAGAGTTTTCAAGCAGTTTGTAATCCTGAAATATCACGCCTATCTGACGCCGGAGAAAAGGCACCTGAAGACGGCCGATAATATTCATATCGTTTTCTTCTATGGAGACGACGCCCCTGGTAGGCAGAATATCGGCGTAGATAAGCCTCAGCAGAGTGGATTTGCCCGCGCCGGATTTACCTATCACATAGGCGAACTCGCCTCGCGCTATATCAAGATTTATATTCTGAAGGGCCTGATAACCCCCCGGAAAGGAAACGCCCACGTTAACGAACTTTATCAAATGAAAACACCCGCAAAAACAGACTGACAGAACGTTATACTAACGGAAACGGCCGCCGGTTGCAAGTATTTATAAGCCCGCTAAAACGGCGCAAAGACATTTTTAACGGATTTCAGGCAAAAGGATATTGACAAGCGGCCCGGCTTACTATATAAATCTATCTCCGATGCCGAAGTGGTGGAACTGGTAGACACGCCATCTTGAGGGGGTGGTGGGAGTTCTCTCGTGCGGGTTCAAGTCCCGCCTTCGGCATAAAAACAACGGCTTCCGGATAAATCCCGGAAGCCATTTTTTTTATCCGCGTATTTTAAAAAGTTTACTGTATTTTGGACTAATGGGCGATTGATGAAATACGGAGTTTCTTATTCCAGAATAACATCGATAGAAATATAAACAAATGCATTAAAACAAGCAAAAATAATATTATCTTACGCGATTATGCCCTTACATGGATTAATAACGTTATGGGAATATTTATAATACAGCGGCTTGCTCCAGGGCGATGAATAATAAGACCGGAAGCGTTTGGCAAGGCGCTGTTTAAGGTGGTTTTGCCCCATGAACTTGCCTTGCCGCGCAGGTTTAATTATAATTATTTACCATAAATATCCCGCGTTAGGGGATAGCCGCCTTATTTTATATCTCTTATGTCATGTTACGGATAAGAATCAACTGCGCATCTTTTATTATCAGTATAATCAACCGCAAAAGAACAAACGGAGTCATCAGAAAGGAAATGACGACAGCCGCTGCGAATAATATTATGTTTATCATGGTGTTAATCATTTCTTACCTTAATCTGATATTTTTCATCATAACAAACCGCCGGCGTTATCACGGAACGATAACCATATCCACCCGCGAAAACTCCGCCTTGCCGAGCATAACGGCTTTTTTATTGCAGGAGGAACACAGGCGGTATATGCGCACGTCGTCTTCCGCCGGATTAATTATTTTCATAATTTTTTGAATAAGGCCGCTTTCAAGGCGGCAATCGATATCGCATTCGAACAGGCTGTCCTGCACATTTTCACCGTAGCCCATTAACAGCTTATGGATACGATTTCTTCTTTTTAAAGACGTTATATCATAAGAAACAATCAATATCATAACAGATCATACCGCCGTATGCTTATAGGGTTTATAAACCGAACCGTCCATAATGCAGCCGCTTATCGCTTCCGCCTGCTTCCTGATAATTTCCCTGAACGAAACCTGCCTGCCGCCGTGATCGTGTTTTTTATTAATATCTTTTTCGTATGCGTTATAAAAAATTTTACGCGCGTCCAATAAAAGCAGAACGGAGCCGTCCTCCGCGCGCTCGAAACAGGACGGCTTTATCTGCCTGTTGTTAACGATTTTAATCACAAGCCTGTCTATAATGAACCTGAATTCCTCCTGCAAGTCGCACGCCATAGAAACGCGGCCGTAATCAAGGCTGTGGAAATATCCTACATAAGGGTCCAGCCCTGCCGAATATAAGGCGGAAACGATATCGGACAGCAGCAAAGTATAACCCAGACTCAGCATAACGTTAACCGGGTCCTGCGGCGGATTGGCAGTACGCCTGGAAAAAGAGAACGCGCCGCCCTCGAATATGCATCCCAGCCCTTCAAAGTATGCCGCCGCGCACGCGCCTTCTATACCCATGACTTCTTCAATACTGCCGCAGGATTCCAGAGAATATAAAATCGAACGCATTTTTTTAACGGCCAGAAACGCACGCTCTTTTTTATGGTATCTGTTGCATTTGGACAGAAACCGGCAGCCGTTGTAAATTTTTTGTCTTACTATTTCCTTAGATGTGGCTAATCTGTAAGAAGCGTCGTTATAAAGCATATATTGACGCATACGGAGGAATACGTTTTTGCTCATGCTTCCGCATAAAAAGCCTTTAAATTTCCCTGAAACAGACATAAAACACACGGGAACGGAACCGGCAAAGAAAAAATCGAGAACCTGCTGACTGAATACGGCGCGCCCTACCACAAGAACGCGCTTTATGCGCATTTTAGGCACTTCCGCGATAAGATTTCCGTCCTTATCAGTTATCGTAAGTCTGTTCTTTGATAAACCTACGCTTGCGCCCTGCCTGTCTATAACCAAAAGCGCCATAATCCCACCGTCCTTTATTTTTGCTGAACCTTATAACAGAGCCGAAATCAATGGAGTTTCAATCCCCGTCTATTACGACAGGTCTTAACATGGAGACCATCAGCTACATGAAAAAGCAGGGTTTTTATATGTCTCAATCCCCGCCCATTACGACAGGTCTTAACATGCAATTTCCGCCGATGGGCGTGGGCATTTTCTGTCAGTGTCTCAATCCCCGTCCATTACGACAGGTCTTAACATGGATACCGCTTAACGAGAACATCACGGAAGGTAAGACGTCTCAATCCCCGTCCATTACGACAGGTCTTAACATGAGAAAGAAATTAAAGTTGCAATAGGCACCGGGTTATTAGGGTGGTCTCAATCCCCGTCCATTACGACAGGTCTTAACATTGCAGG
>CANTXF010000046.1 GCA_947853665.1 uncultured Deferribacterales bacterium
CCGTTTGCCGTTATATGCTTGCTCCAGCTGTCCGGCGTTACGTACGCTGCGTTCTGCGCGAAAGCAGGAACGGCTAAAAAGCAGACTGCCGCCATTATTAATAATTTTTTCATAAAATTTCCTCGCTTCTTAAAACATTCCCCGGCATAAAGCCGGGGATTATTTTTTAGTTGTTGCCGGATACTTCTAATTTTTTGCGAGGTTTTATAAGCATCGAAGGCCCGGTCGAAGTATCCTGATTATTGTTATAAGCGTAAGGAAAATCACCGATATTAAGCTGTACGGCTCCTGGGTGCTTTCTCATAAGCTCGTCGTAATCTCCCACCTCTATGGCATGGGCGACACACGCCCTGACGCAGACGGGAAGCTCGCCTTTATCCAGCAAATCGGCGCACATAGTGCATTTTTGAGCCGGATGGGCCGTTTTCCAGTTTTCTTTTCCTAGCGGTTCCTGCCTGTCGTCCGCAATACCCGGCGCACCGAAAGGACATGCAGTAATACACGACCTTAATTCGGTACACTTATTACGGTCTATAATTACTATGCCGTCGGGTCTTTTAGTGATTGCCTGATTACCGCAGGCCTTGAGGCAGGCGGGATCTTCACAGTGGTTGCAGCTCATTACGAAAGAATAAAAGCCGCCCGGTTCGTCCGTCTCATAGGTATGGTGAGTTCTGTATCTTACTGCTCCGGGATTTACCTGATACCAGTCCTTGCAGGCGACTGTGCAGGCGTTGCAGCCCATGCACCTTGATTGATCGAAAAAGAATGCTAATCTCATGGTCTAAGCCCCTTAAATATTAATTTTTCTGATGCTTACCATAGCGGTCTGCTGTCCGTTTCCATGGTCGAACCGAGAAGGCTTTGACGCCATAAGCGTGTTGCAGTTGCCGCCAACGTCTACGGTTTTTCCGTCGATAGTTCTGGGGTCATACCAGCAGCCCTGATGAAGCCCTAAAAATCCCCTGGCGCACCGTTTGCTCAGGCGGGCTACGCACCTTACAGCCCCTATCCGGTTTTCCACCTGTACGAGATCGCCGTCAGCGATTCCTTTTTCAGCGCCGTCGGAAGCGTTCATCCATATTTCGCTATAAGAGGCTATATCCCTGAATTGAGCGTCTACCGTTCCATCGTTGTTTATCGTTTTGGAAAGAGGGCTTATAACGCCTGTTTCCCCGAAGTCAAAATCAGTATCCGGCCCGGTGGCGTAATAATTAAAGTCGTTAGCCGGCTTAAAATTCCCCTTGTCGTCTTTTCCGGGCACGCGGTGGCTTAGTTCCCTGAGCATGGGATTTTCCGCCATAGACGAGTGGGAGCGGTAGCGGTCGTGGGTGGTGGTCAGCAGGAATCTGTTATTCTCAGGCGGCAGCTCTCCCGCGTAAGCCTCCATGAAATAATCTTCATAAGCATAATAAAGAGGTATGGGATAAACTATGGCGTCTCCGTCAAGGTCTCTGTGCTTTTGCCCTCTTTCAGCCTCGGGAAGATAACCGTGCCAGGTATTGAAGCAGTTTTCATAATGCCATACGAGCATATCGGAATAAACCTGATACCTTAAAGGGGTACGCGGAGCCGAAACGGTTTCAGAGAACAAATGGCCTTTGTTTGTCATGGTATAAGGCTCGTCGTCTCCGGTTCTAAAGGTAACGTTATTATATCCGCCCGTATCAGCGTCGTTGGTTTTAATAAAATATCCGGCTTGATTCTTAACAAATGGCCTGTCCGGGTTCTGCGACATATGCTGAATATAATTATCCACAACGGCTTTATTGGACGGGGTGGATATTGTGTAATCGTCCGGCTTTGAAGGCAGCAGAGGATTTTTCAGATATTCTTCCCAGGTCATCCCGTAAAAAGGATGAGACGTATCGCGGAATTTTTCTTTAAGGGCTTTCTTAAACATAGATTCCACGGTGGTTTTGCTGTCTCCGAAAGCGAATTTATCGGCTATGCCTTTTTTATTGCTGTCCAGTTCCTCATGGGTTTTAAGGTATTCTATAGCCAGATCCCAGTTAGGTTTGGATTCTCCCGGAGGCGTGATAACCTGAGGTAGATAGAAATAACCGCCTTTGGCAGGTTTTATAACGTCCTGCTGCTCCCACCTAGTAGCTCCGGGAAGGACATAGTCGCTGTATCTGGGAGTCGGGGAGAGAAAGTTATCGAAAGACACGAGGCAGAATGAATCCGCGTCAGTGTAATCGCACTTGGGCAGCTTCATCAGCATTTCGGATGAATCGTTTGAATTTTCATGCTGATTAACGATAATATTGCCGCCCATATTATAAAGCAGGCGTATTCCGGAATATACGGGAGTGCCATTGCCGGCGTCGTCAATGCGCCCTTCCCAGTCTTTATATTTTTTGCCGTCGGAACCGGTATATGTTTTTACCTGCCCTTCCAGGTTGGGATCTCCGGCGGCTTCGGCTTCCTCTTTCGTGTACCGTTTCCAAACGATAAAAGCTTTCGTGCCGCCGTCGTCGTGATACACGCTGCCTTTTGACACATTACTACCGCCCCAGTCCGGAATGTACTGAGCGTTATATCCGTTGGCCTTCAATTCGTCTCCGAAAGCCATTTTTATGGCCGTATGCCATGCCGTGCAGGAGGCTATAGGCTTCTGATAAAGGGTGTAGCCTTTAACATCCCTATCCTTATCGGCTCCCACGTTGTTCAAAAATGAAGAATCGGGGTCTGCCGTAACGTTTCCGTCGAAGTTATTGGCATATCCCGTCCCTATAACGTCGGTATTCTTTGTGATTATCTGCAGCGCCTGCATAGCCAGAAGGCTTGGTATTCCGTCGGCCTGTTTCTGCTGGCCTCCGCTCCATGTGGCAAACACTTTGCCGCCTTTAGCCCAAAGCGCGGCTAACTCTTCGATTGTGGCCACGGGTATTCCCGTTATTTCAGAAGCCCATTGAGGGTCTTTTTTTACGCCGTACCACTGTTTGGTTTTATAGGATGTGCCGGCGTTAGCGCTTTTGTAAGAGCATACGTCCATATTTCTCGTAGCCTGACGCGCCCCGAACTGTACGGCGGTATAAGACGAGCTTTTATCGTATCGTATTTTTGTCAGACGGTCGTCGTCTCCCATAATATAAGCGCTGTAAGATTTACCGGGTTCCACTGGGTTAATCCATCTGTAATGAACGCCGTTTACGTCTTTTTCTCTCTCTTCGCCGTCAAGGGGAGCGGGAGTGTCAAAATCAAATTCCCCGGTCGATTCGTTAAGCCAGTATCCGGGAGAGTCGAAAAATCCGTATACCATGGTGTCTATCCAATCAAGATCAAGCCACGGATCGTTTGTAATATTACCATCAGAATCAATGGTCTTATCTATAAGCACATACAGTATGGAAGCTATAAGAGCGGCGTCGGTATACGGTTTAGTTACTACCCATTTATCCGCTACTGTAACTCCGGTATCAACAAATTCCGGCCCGATAAAGGTTACTTTGGCATTAGGGTTGCGTTTTTTCATATCTTCCACGGCTCTGATTATGCTGTACGAGTTAGGATTGCGCGTAGTAAGATCGTTGCTTCCGAATAAAACCAGCTGGTCCGTATATTTGGCCACGGTATTAGCGTTGCAGCCTCCGCTCATACCGGTAAATCCAGTGCCTACCCATGTATTCTGGTGGGTGCTGTAACTTGCAAAAAACACGGCGGGAACGCCCAAATAGCGAAGCGCGTTACGCGTGCCTTTTCCCATAGGACCATTTTGCGCAGCCTGAAAGCGGCTGTCGTAGGAACCGCATGCGTAAATAGAGTAAATACCATCCGTACCGTATTTCTTAAAAACAGCGTTATGCTTGGTTGCGATTTCTTTAAGCGCCTGTTCCCACGTTATACGCTGAAAACCGTCCAGGTCTCCCCTGGTTTTCGTCTGCTTCATGGGGTATCTTAAACGCCCCGGGTGATATAAGCGGTATTTATAAGAACGGCATCTGGAACATGCCCGCGTTTGAGGAAAGTTTCTGCTTTCCGGGTCTATATACGTGCCGTCGGCAGTATATTTGCTTTCATCGGTAAGAAATCTTTGAATTTTGCCTTTAGAAACCTCGGCCCTTATTATACATCTGCCACCGCAGTTGTGGCCGCTGGAGCCGTAATAATATTCAACGGGAGCCGTTTCGGGGATTTCTACAGAGGTATCCCCCCCCCACCGTAAATTATTTCGCCGCCGTCGTCTTTAGAGCAGCCGTAAAGAGCGGTCGCGGCGCCCACAGCCGCAACGCTTTTTACAAAACCGCGGCGGGACAGTTTGACGTTAAGGCCGTCAATCAATTCTTTTGATTTTCCCATACGTTCCTCCTTAAAAAGTATTATATATAGGTTCAATTATGCATATTATAAGATACAAAAATAGGCAATATTTTTTTAATACCTACAAATATACATAACCATGTTTGTTTTTATATGATAGATTTATTTCAATATTGAAACGCTTTTTAAAATAAATTTACATGGATAATTAAAATATACAAATTTTACTTTTTTTAATTTTAGAAAAGACTATTCTATTTTTGACTATAAAAATCAGGACCGGACGTATACCCGTCCGGTCCGTCTGATAAAAACCGCGCAGTATGGGAATCGCGGTTTTTAATTTATCGCGTGCAAGGCTCCGGTGGAAAGCACCGGTCTTGTCTTATGGCACACTATGCAGTTTTTAGCAGGCGTGTTCTTCCA
>CANTXF010000047.1 GCA_947853665.1 uncultured Deferribacterales bacterium
AGAGCCGGGTTCGGTACAAACGGTTCAACAGGCTTCCATTGCCAGACAAGCTGTCAGCTCCCTTACGGAAATTGGAAGAACACGCCTGCCAAAAACTGCATAGTGTGTCATAAGACAAGGCCCGTGCTTTCCACAGGAGCTTTGCACGCGATAAATTAAGACTGCTGTACTTCCCACACAGTATGCCTCTATAAACGGCCGGGCGTGTTAATACGCCCGGTTTTTAGACTTATTCGAAGTTATATGAATTAAAAAATTCTATCTTTATAAGAGTTTCCATCATATCGTATGATTCGATATATACCGTATCTCCCGGGTAAACATTGAAGTCACTATCATAAGAGGCATATTTGTCATTTATATAGACTGAGAAAACGTTTGAACCGCCAACAAGTCTTATAATAACTTTATTATATCCATCTGGCACCGTCCATATTCTGCTTTCATAGCCTTCTAAAATAACCTCTTCTCCGAGTATCGGCTTTAAGTCGCGCTGCACTGTAACCTCGGAATAAATTTCTTCTGAGTAAGCATAGTTGCTTAATGCGGCAAATATTATTTCGTATGTTCCGTTAGCCACATTGTTCAGTTTGGCCGATGTTTGATTTGGTAGATACTCATATTTTATATGTATGTCATCTTTGCTAACAAACATAACATAATTATCAATGGAAAATGACGGTTGTGCCCATGATATATCAATATTTCCTTCTCCGTCGTGTGTGGCATTAAAATAATCAAGCTGTCCTGCGGAAGGCGCTTTAAACAACGTGACGAAACAGGGGCTATAACCCATTGCGTCGAATGTTCCAGTTATTTGTTGACCCGGCAGTACGTTAAAAGTAAATTCGGTGCCTTCTTCTGCTTCTTTACCGTTGTAAATTTCATTATCGTCCAGATAGAATGTATAACTTCCGCTGGCAGAAATACATTCTGATAAAACTGCTTTCGTAAAACTTTCCGGTATCGAATAAGATACTGTATTGTCGAAACTTACCTCGCTGAAATCCAATATAATTTTATTTATTGGTATATAAACTATTTTGGAAATAATATCAGAATAAAATCCATTTTTGATAACACGTACTTCAAAATATAGCTTTTGTCCTTCCGCTTCGAAGATATTTATGAATGTGTAATTTGTTTCATTAGGCGAAATTATAATTTCTTTTAAGTTTGTTGTATTTGGATTAGTATACCATATTATGCTTATATTATCTCCTCTTTGCTCAGGCAGGTTCCAAGTGAGAGCTATATCGGAGTTATTAACTATTTCAGCATTTAAATTATAGGGAAGGTAATCCGTCAGTGGAGAGTAAGGTTTGTTTAAGCTGACGGAGGTATATACTGGATCAGATTTGCGCTCGTTTTTTATCGCCTGCAAAGTAAATTCGTATGTGCCTCTGAATCCTTTTTCGATAGTATAGTTTCTTGCGTCTGGAGGTAGGTTTATATACATCCATGTTCTTTCTGATGTTTTGCGGTATTTCAGAACAAAGCCTTGCGCTTCGCTTTCGTATGTCCAGCTTACCGTAATATTATCTCCTGACGCCGTGCCGGTGAAATCAGATGGCGGTTGCGGAGGTTGTAAAGATATTTCCAGGGTGGAATAAGCGGAGTAAAAACTTTTATCTCCTATGATTTTTACCGCCCGTATCTGAAACATATAATTGCCGGAGGGTATGTCATGCATATTAAGCTCTCTGGCGTTGCAGTCAGCAGTGTATGTAAAATTCTGTTTTCCATTTATATATTTTTTTATTTCAAAATGGTTTATGTCATCTTGAGTAATGTTTTCCGGCATCTTCCATGTCAATTTGGCTCCGTTTGGAAATGTGGATACGTTAAAATCATAAGGCGCGGGCACGTAAACTCCGGCGATGGTTTCTTTGCTTATATAATCGGAGTATAAATATCTGCCGGTATACTGAACGTATTTGACTGAGCGTATATTAAACGTATATTTGCCGTATTTCGGATTTATCAGTATATAGTTCGTATCCTCCGCTTTATCCTTTACAAGGTTGTGTATAAGCTGGCCGTCCCTGAATACCTGGATTTCATAATTGCGCACGTCGTTATAATTGACGGCCGGGTCGTTCCATGAAAACATCAGCGTATTGTTCGCGTAAGATGAGTTCAGGTTCGCCGGTACGGGCGGGCGTTGATTTATATATACCGGGTCGTATATATTATAGGCGTTTTTGCCGTCAGGATATATGCTTGGTTCTTCACATCCGGCCGCATATATAAGGCTTCCTCTGGCAAAGTTTCTTGGTATGGCTGATTTTCTGCACATATAATCTCCGCCGGGGTCCGGTTTTTTTATCGTTTGCCCGTCTCCGAAAACCGTGTCCCCGACCGTGCCGCTGGCAGGCGCGCATGAGGGTGATTTTGAAACCGACGTTATAACGTAATCGATAGGATAACCGTAAGCCGAACACATCGATATGCCGGAATAGACTGGGGATGTCATTAATGTGTTGCGTCCAATCGGGCTAAAATTGGGGCAGGACTGATTTGCAACAAGCGAAATTACCACGTGTCCTTCGGGAATATTACTTCTGTCGCATACTAAATCCGCACGGGCTGTGTCGGAGCATATAATTAAAAACGAGATAAAAGAAAAAACTGCGGCGAACTTCAAACTATGCATTATAGAACCTCCTTAATAAATGCTACCCGAGATGCGGGAAAGGTTATATCGGGACAGCGCTATTTATTCGGTTTTTAATTTCAGTTCTTTCCAATCAGTTTCAAATTTGTGTGTTTCGCATATAAATTTTAATTTTATATATAATTTTTATCAATATATTTCAATCCGATTCGGCATACGGGATAGATTTTGCTACGTTTTCCAATTCGCCGGCTTTTTAATATCCTTATCCTGATTTTTATATCAAAATTAGTATTGTATTTACACCCGGGTAAAATACCCGTTGGAGATGAAAAGAGGGACGGATTTACGGCTTGATATTATAAGGCAATATTAATTAATACATTGTGTTTCAAAGAAAATTTTTTAATGTCTGAAATCGTTTTATATTAAGGCTTCCAGCTATTTTTATAATATAATATCATTTTAATCTAATAAATTTATATTGATTTTGATATAAACTTATATTATGACTTATAGGTCATCAATTTATGATGATTAAATCTTATGGAGGAAAGTATGGGCTTAAGTGAAAAATTACAGAAAGCTGACGTTTCACGCAGATCCTTTCTGAAAGGTATGGCCGCTTTAGGCGCAGCCGGCGCGGTAGCCGGTTGTTCCAAAGACGACGGCGGAGATATCATTTATGGCGGCGGGGGCGGAAACCTTGAAGGCTCCGTTGCGCCTGAAGATTTAACCGATTTATCTAAATTTAACGTCGCGTATGCGGCATGTCCCCATAACTGCGGCCCGGCTGTCCGCTGCGTATCCAAAATATGGACTCTGAACGGCCGTATAGTGCGCGTTACGACGGACGACACGGAAGCGGACATTGACGGCAACCCCAGAGATAAAAACGCGTGGAATGACCCCAGGCAGATATCCTGCGCCAAAGGCCACTCCTATAAATACCGCGCTTATCATTCCGGGCGCATCAAATATCCCATGAAGCAGACAAAGGCCCGCGGAGACCTTTCCGGTTTCGTACGCATTACCTGGCAGCAGGCTCTTAACGAAGTTGCCCGCAAGCACAGAGCCATTTTTGCCAAATACGGCCCTGCCGCCATACATTCCGGCGGGCCTAACGTAGGCTATGCCGGAACCTGGGGCAATCCCAGCCAGGCTATGGCCGCCATCACTAATCTTGGCGGAAATTATAGTAATAATCGCTATACTAATGCCACAAGAGGCAGCTTTTCCGACCACAGTTTTCACCAGTATAACTACGGATATAATATGGCGGGCGTTCCCGGTTCGGCATCTTATAGCAGGCTAGGTATAGGGTCTCAGATTTCCGCCGTTGCGGGCGGCGCCATAAAGAACTGGGTATCTTTCGGCACAAACTCCATGTCTACAAACAATACTCTTTCCTATCCTTATCTCAGGGCCAACCAGATAGCTAAGGAAAAAAATCCTTCCTTCAAGCACTACGTTATATCGCCGGAGCTTACGGATACGGGCGTCCTTAACGCTACCGACTGGGTGCAGATACGCAACCAGACGGACCCCGCCTTAATAGCCGCCATGATTTACGAAATGCTTGTAAACACCTTTAACGCCGACGGCTCCGTAAAATCGGATGCGTGGCTGGATGTAAACTATATAGACACCTGCCTTTACGGCTTTTTCGATTCTCCTGAGTACTGGATAAACACAACTACCGGGGAAATATCCCTTACGGAAGTAGCCGGGTATCGTAAAATTAATGCAGTACCTTCCGGCCGCTCCTACGCTTCCTGGATTATGGGTTCGGACGACAGGCTTACGAAAGCCAACTATTCCGCAAGTAACAACTATACGGCCCGCGCGTACGGCTCCATGCCTAGAGCAGGGCTTTGCTCCTATCCCGTAAAAGGCGTTCCGGCAAATACCGCCGGGGATATTTCCGGGGCAGCGTATTATACCAAAAGGGATTATATGACTCCCAAAACTCCCGAATGGGCGGAAAAAATCTGCGGTACTCCCGCTTCCGTTATCAGGGAGCTTGCGGCCCTTTACGCCATGGAGGAGAACAAACCCATTCTTACTGAATGGACCGGCGGTCTGCAAAAATCGGAGAACGGCGTTATTACTCTGTTCGCGATACAGACCCTTTTTGCAGTCACTAAAAACTGGGGATATTCCGTAGGCTCCACCGGCGGAATGTATCAGACCTGGGCGTCGAACCCCGGCAGCCTGGGTACGGCTCCCAACATCGATAAGCTGATTGGAACCGCGCCCAGTTCCTCTGTGGTAGTTTATGGCGCTTCCGGAAGTTCGCAAGCCCCTACTACTCCGTCCATGTCCTGCAAGGAGCATTTTAACGGCCTGTATTTCGCTTTTAAGGAAGTTTTGGACAGCGCGGGCTTCAAAGGATATTCGGACCCCCACTGGGACGGCGAGACCCGTTACCTGAACGACGACGCCGGCGCAAAATCCCAGGTGCTTTTCAAACGCAGCGGAACCGCCGCAGGCTACGTTACTTTCGTAGATTCCGACGGCAGGACGTATAACGACTATGTAGGCCGTGAGGAAGGCAAGCCCGTATATGTGGGCAAGCGTATGTATATAGGCGGCGCGGGCGTTCTCCTTAACGGTATAGCCAACCCCAACTGGGCGGCGGAGATATTCAGAACCCTGCCTCTTGCCGGCGATAATCCGGACGATCCGGATACTTTCTGCATGGCTATTTTCGATGCCTATATGTCTCCCCAGGCCAGATTTGCCGACTATGTATTCCCCATGGTAAACACTCTTGAAGCGTGCGACAGTACCTCCGTAGGCGGTATTACTTTCCACAGGCTTCCTCTTGCCACTCCTCCGGGAGAGGTTAAGGACGGTTGGGAAGCGGCTTTCCTTGCGTATCAGGAGCAATACAAACTGGGAGAGTTTAGCGCTGCCCGCATAGACGGAGCCGATGATTACAAGAAAAGCGTGCCAGATAACGCCGGGTATGTTTTTACCAATTCTACATATCCTAATTACAGATCTGTTACCGACCTTTACAAAGCTGAAATGATGAAAACCATTAATACTCCCGGGTCCCGTTACGAGGGTATGACGGTAGACCAGGCCATAGGGGCTCAAATCGTTCCTAAAACCGCCGTCGCTGCTCCGGAAGTAACTTCTTATACGCTTTCGGCGGCCAGGCAGGCTCTGGACGAATACCTTGCCGGGCCTATGGACGCCCCTTTTATAACGTTTACTGCCAATCATCAGTTTTCTCCGTCCGTCGGCAACGCTATGGCTACTTTTACTGCGGAAAGTGAAAACGGAATGCCCGGCGCTCACGGCCGCATGACCTGTTACGCGGAATACGCCGTATATACCTGGGAGCATGCTTACGACATATTCCACGCCTGGCTGCCCGCTTCCGAAAGGGGCCAGAAAAACGTTGATTACGAAAATGACCCGAAACTTTACCCGATACCTATGTATTACGCCTTTGAGGATGCTTTTAATGAAAGATACGGCGTGTTCAATCCTAACCCGGATCGCCGCAACTTACAGGAAGGCTGGAAGCTTATAGGGCCCAAGCCTGCCACTAACGACGTATCCCTTATAACGGACAGGCTCACCCTTACCGTAGGCTCTACTCACGACAGGTACCGTTCCCACTCGTCCCAGGCGGAAAACCCCTATCTCAGGGAGCTTAACCACCGTAAAAAAGGCGGCTCCTGGATGAGCGGCAACGACTGGAACGAATACTGCGTCGTTCCCGAGGTTCACAGTCTGGACGGAAAAACCGATTTCAATCAGATGATTTCCGGCGCTATTGAGAAGAAAAACATGGAAACGGCTTCCTGGCATGAATTCTGGATGAATAAGGAAGACGCTGCTCAGTTCGGCATCGCCGACGGCGACCTTATCCGGGTATCCAACCCTGTCGGCGCTATCCGCGTTATCGCCCGTGTTACCGACCGTATAGTAAGAGGCCATGGTCAGATTCACCACGGTTCCTGGTACGACCCGAACCCGGTTGACGGAGTGGACGACGGAGCATGCGCCAACACGCTGATGAGCAACTTGGGCTCAAAATTTGACAACGGCAACGCCGTACACTGCGCTTACTGCGTGGTAGAAAAAGAAACGAGCTTCTAACAGGTGGAGAATATGAGCACACAATTAGCATTTTATTTTGACCAGACAAGATGCGGCGCATGCAACGCCTGTACCGTTGCGTGCAAGGACTGGAACCAGGTTAATCCCGGCCCTGTGGCATGGCGCAAGCAATTCACATACGAAACGGAAGACGGCTTTTTTCCGTTTTCCTCCGGCTGCAACCACTGCGACGACCCGGCCTGCGTTACAGCCTGCTCTTATAACGCTATAACCAAAGGCGATGACGGTATAGTCATCGTCGACAGAGATAAATGCCAGAACCTCCAGGCCTGCATTGCGGCTTGTCCTTTCGCCAAGCCTCAGATAGCCGATGATAAACAGGAGCCTAACCCTCTTGTAAGCTGGCAGATTAAACACCCTATGCAGAAATGCACCATGTGTAGCACGGACAGGCTTAAAACCGGCCTTAAGCCCGTGTGCGTGCTTTCCTGCGTGGGGCGGGCTCTCGATATAGGAACGGTGGAATACATTGAGGATACGTATCCAGACGCGGTGCGTCTCAACCCTCAGGATTTTCCGTATGCGTATGTAAACAATCAGAACGATACGAAGCCCAACCTGTTTATTAAAAAACTGCCGAAAAGAAGCGAAGGCGGGATGAAAATACATAAATCCCCGTCCTACACCGGCAAGAAGTAGAAATAACGCAGAGGGCGGTTCGCCGCCCTCTTAACTTATGAACCGAGGTATTGATGTCAGCAGAAAACAGCGCGGCTGCGCTAAAGAATATCCATTCGGCAAGGGGCGAATTTTATTCGTTTTTCAGCAGAGTGTTCGCCAATGTTCCTGATGACGATTTTTACAGAATGACGGCGGAAATGCTGGAAAAAATCAAACTTTTGGCCGTGGATACGGCTAACGGTGACATAAAAAGCGGAACGGAGGATTTGGAAGCGTTCCTTAAAGAAAGGGGCTCCCTTTCCGGAAAGGAATTGTCCGATTTCGACGTGGAGACGGCCAGAAGCTACACATTCCTTTTTTGCCTGCCAAAATCCATCCCTGCGGACGAATCCATATACACGTCGTCCGAACACAGGGAAAGGCAGGCTTCATGGGAGGATATGAAGCGGCTTTTCGTGAGATACGGTATGCAGAAAACAAGCCGGATACCTGAAAATGAAGATTTTGTTTCCTACGAACTCTTATTTATGTCGAAATTGGCCTACGACTGCGCTGAATTTGCCGATAGCGGAGATATGACCCGCTGTTCGGAGCTGGTTAAAGCTCAGCTTGATTTCCATAAAAATCATCTGGACAAATGGATAGGGAGCTTCCTCGGAAAAGTAATCAATTCGACGATAGAAAAAAAGGCTTTTTATGGGCCATTGTCCCGTATCGCGTACGGTTTTATCGCCGAAGATAAACTGGCGTTGGGAGAACTCGCTTCAGAGTGATATTCTCCGCGTTTCGCCGGATTTTTGTTTCAACTTATTAAGAGAGGAGGGATAGCCTATGAAGGTTATCTTAAGCATAATAAGCGTGTTTGCTCTTA
>CANTXF010000048.1 GCA_947853665.1 uncultured Deferribacterales bacterium
CGGAACTAACGGTTCCGCAGGCTTCCACTGCCAGACAAGCTGTCAGCTCCCTTACGGAAGCTGGAAGAACACGCCTGCCAAAAACTGCATAGTGTGTCATAAAACAAGGCCCGTTCTTTCCACAGGAGCCTTGCACGCGATAAATTAAGACTACTGTACTTCCCATACAGTATGCCTCTATAAAGTAAGGCGGCCGTTTTTTGGCCGTCTTACCGTATTTCAGTATATACCGTCCCCGTATGTTTTTATAAACCGTCCTTTGTAACATAAACCCCCGATTTTATAATCTCCGAACGGAGACTTTATGAATAAAGAGCTTATGCCTCATAAATATCTTCAAGTGGCGGGCTTGATAGAAAAATATATCAGGAGCAATCGTCTTCTGCCCGGTTCCAAACTGCCCGGCGGCCGAAAACTGGCGGAAATTCTTTGTGTGAGCAAAAACACGGTTTATGAGGCTCTCGAACTTCTTCAAAGCAACAGTAAAATTGAAATAATAAAGGATTCCGGCTCCTATGTATCTAAGGAAGCATGGTTTGGCGGCGAAACAAATTCTCCGGATTGGGAAAAATATGTGCGTCTTGGCTATCAGAGGCCTGTAAGGAGTTCTTTTAAGCATCTTTGCCATAAGGTAAGCGGCCGGGATACCATTTATCTAAGCCTGACATCTTTTGCCGACGAGTTTGGGTGGAACGAGGTGCTTTCCGAGGCTATAGGGTCTTTGGTAAACGATGCCGTTACGGTTTCGTCTTTAGGCTCTTACGATGTGCGCGGGCCTTATTCTTTGCGGCGCGAGGTAGCTTCATATCTTAAGCATAAGGGAATAGTTGTTTTGCCGGATGAAATAATACTGGCTCCGAGCGTAAGCATCGCTTTTGATATCGTATCGAGGGGGCTTTTCAGCAGCGGAAGCACTCTTTATCTGCCGGAAAGCTCCGGGGCAAACGGTATTGTCGGTTTAAAATCTCTGGGAGTGGATGTGGTGTGCGTACCTGAAGACGGAGACGGTATAATGGTGGATATGCTTGAAAATATAGGCACGTCTTATAAACGTTCCGCGGTAATCGCGGCCCCTTCCTCCGAAAGCCTTAAATGCCGAACAATGAGCGCCGCTCGTAGACGGAAGCTGCTTAATTTATGCGTTTCTCAGAAAATGCCTTTAATAGAGTGTGACGTAATGAGTGATTTTTATCCCGAATCGCCGCTTTCTATTAAAGCTATCGATAAAAACGACTGCGTTATATATATGGGTTCTCTTCCTCAGCAGTGTTTGTTCGGCGTTAATACTGCCTGGATTGTGGCTAATGAATATCTGGCCGACAGATTTTCAGAAGTCGCGGCAAATATATATCACTACCCGTTTAATATAAACTATGCGGTTATTGAAAAATTACTTGCAAGTGGTGCATATTACAGATTTATAAAAAATTTTCTTACCGATATGGAAAGGCGTATCGCTGTTACTAACGATTTGCTGGACGAATATCTTTATAAATACGCCCGCTGGAACCGTAAACCGCGGTACGGCATGTTTGAGCTTGATTTCGGAAATGAAACCATTGTGAAAAGAATGTTTTATTCTGATTCTCCGGTAGTTTTTCTTACGGATATCAGGCTCGATTCTTCCGATAAATCCAGTATTTATATCGCTCCTTTAGGAATTCCCGAAAATAAATTAAGGGAAGGAATAAAGATCCTGGGCAGTCTTGCCGCCGAGTGTTCTATTTAAAGCTTAAAACCGGCCTATGATATTTTTTTGAAGCGTCCTTGTAAAAATACCCTCCCGATATGCAAATATATAATCATACCGGTACAGCAATAATATTATTTGGAGGGAGCCGATGAATATTAAAAAATTTTTAGAACGGGGGGCTCTTTCGAGGCGTAATTTGTTGAAAAGCTTCGGGGGGGGGATAGCTGTCGCTGCTTTTCCCGGTTGCAGCAAAGATGACGATGGAGACGCGCTTATTTTCGAAACAGCCGATTCGAACCCGCCTTCCGTTCTGCCTGAAAAGACCTTTAAGGGCGCTTGCAGGCCTAATTGCTGGAACTCCTGTATGCTGGATGTTACTGTCAGGGGCGATAAGGTTGTCAGAACAAAGAGAGCCAGGCTTGGAACGGATGAAACCGGGTTGAACGGTCTCAATGAGGAAGGTTATTACGACAGGATATGTCTGCGGGGCTTGTCTCATGTGCAGAGGATGTATAGCCCGGATAGAGTATATTATCCGCTTAAACGTATGGATGACCGTGAAAGGGGAGATCTTAACGGCTTTAAGCGGATATCATGGCAGGAGGCAATGAATACCATATCCGGTAAATTTCATGAAATAATTTCGGCTTACGGCAGTCGGGCCGTGGCTTTTATTACCGGCTCCCAGGCATACGGTGAAACTACCGGCGTAGGGCCTTACGGCAGGCTTGCGTCCTCGCTTAATGCTTCGAGCATAGCGTCAAACGTAGATATGGCTCTTACTCTCGGGCTTCATAGGGTATTCGGCCCGGATAGGTTTCCGTTTTTCGATTCCAACGAGCTTTCCGATATGCCTAACGCGCAGACTATATTTGTATGGGGTTCAAATATTTCTGAAACTCAGGTTCAGTCATGGCATTTTCTCGCCGATGCCCTTGACGAGGATAAACGTCGTAAAATAGGCAAAACCGGAAGGGCGACAATGGTCGCCATAGACCCTATGTTTACCGTAGCCGCTTCAAAAGCGGATTATTACGTTTCTCCCAGGCCAGGTTCCGATACGGTTATCGTTCTTGCCATGCTTCGGGAGATAATGCATGTCCGCCGGGAATGGACGGATTGGGAGTATCTCTTTAACGATACGGTAGCGCCATTTCTCATAAGGGAAGATACGAAAGATTTTCTTAAGCAGTCCGATATAACCGGCTCAGATTCCGATAACGGCTATGTTGGCCTTACAATTGACGGTTCTTTTAGTTATACGTCTCCGAATGAAAAAGGCAAACCGGTGTTTTCCGGCACATATTCCGATTATGATCAGGAAGGGGATAATATATCCGTTAGTCTTGCGAACGGCGGGGCCGTTAATGTTTCCACAGCATATGCGCTGCTGAAAAATCATGTGGCGGAATGGACTTACGATAAATGTATGGAGTACGCCAACGTTAACGAGGAAACACTTAAAAAGCTTACGGAGCTTTTCGCGGCTCCCGAAAACAAGCCTGTAACCGTATATCCCGGTTTCGGCACAGATCACTACAGCAACGGCCATCATTTTGCCCACGCTCTTGCTACGCTGTCCTGCATTACAGGCAACGTGGGCAAACCTGGTGCGTCCTGCGGTCTTTTTATTCCGTTCGGTTTTGTTTTGAATACCGTTCCTCTTGCGAGCGGCGGTGCGTCTTCAAATATCCCTTATCTCCAATGGCGGGATGTTATGGATACGGGAAAATTCCGCGGCGAGGATTATCCCATAAAGGGCCTCTGGATGGCTGGCGGCAATCAGATAAGCAATATGGGCGATCAGAAGCAGAATTTTATCGACGGAATAATCCCTAAGCTGGATTTTATAGTATGTTCCGAAGTGGTAATGACGGATTCCGCCAGATACGCCGATATAATTCTTCCAGCCGCCTACTGGTTCGAGGCTCCCGATATCGTTGCTAAAGCCAACCACCCCTTTGCCGTTATTAACGAGAAAGCCGTAGAGCCTGTCGGAGGAGCGGTAAGCGACTGGAAAATAACCCAGCTTTTTGCCCAGGCTATGGATAAAAACGGAGCTTATAACATTTACAGGGATTTTGCGTATACGGAAGAAGAATATCTGGCAGAGCGTCTTAAGGGATCTGTGGACTATAAAGGGGACCCTATCACTTACGAGCGCCTTAAAGAAGAAAAATCAATAAGGTATCTCAGCAATCTTGCTAAAAACGGGCCCTTTATTTTCGGGGAGGACGGTATCTATAAAGGCAACGCCACAATGAGGGCCGAGTTTTATGCCAATAATATGAATTTAATGATGCTTACCCTTTATTATATGAACCTCGGCAGGGATTTTACCGAGGAGGAACGGGCCTTTGAACGTCTGCCAAGCTGGGAAAAACCCATAGAGGCCTGGGACGGCCCGGGAAAGGACGACGCTCTTACGGCAAAATATCCTCTTGCTTACCAGCAGGAGCATACCAGATGGCGCGTTCATTCCCAATGGTTTCACGTGGAGTGGCTTATGGAGCTTGCAGGCGAGCCTTTCGTTATGATTAATCCGCAGGACGCCGGGGATATTAAAACCGGCGATATGGTAAAAGTTTATAACGACCGCGGTTACGCTCTTGTTAAAGCCAGAGTTACGGAAAAAATGAGGCCGGGCCAGGTCAGCATACCCAAAGGGTACCAGCGAAGCCAGTTTAAAGGCGGCGGGTATCAGGAGCTCACAACCGTTAAATATCACCCGGCAGCAGTGAACCAGGCTTTCTATGACGCGCGGGTAAAAATTGAAAAAGCTGATATATAGGGAGAATAAATCATGCCTCAACTTGTAATGGTAATAGATCAGAAACGTTGCATAGGCTGTCATTCCTGTTCCATAGCCTGTAAGCTTGAAAATAACCTGCCTAAGGATATGTTTTATACGCGGGTTTATACCAACCGGGTCGCCTATGCAGGTGAAAATGAGCTTGGTATGGACGAACCGGAGGGTTCACACGTTATTTCCGGCGGCGGTTTCGTCAATACGCCGGACCGCAGGAGCCTTATGCTGAAATATTATACAAAAGGCTGCCAGCAATGCGCCAAACCGCTGTGTGTGGATGCGTGCCCTTATGAGGCTACTTATAAAAGAGAAAAAGACGGTGTAGTAATAGTTGATTATGATAAATGTATCGGCTGCGGACAGTGCGTTACCGCGTGCCCTTATAATGCCCGGGTATCGGTAACGGGTGATGAGGAATATTATAAAGGCGCGCAGGATACGCCTGTCGGCGGTCAGGGTATACCGCCTCATAAAAAAAATACCGTTGAAAAGTGTACCTTCTGCTCTCACAGACTTGACGCGGGACTGAAGCCCGCCTGCATAGAGGCTTGCCCGGCAAGGGCCAGGTTTATAGGAGAGGAGGATAATCCGTCGAACGAAATTTATCCTATGCTGAACGGCGCCAGAGAAAAAGAGTGTCTTTTGCCGGAAAAGAATACGGAGCCATCCGTTTATTTTCTGAAATAGCCTAAAAGTAAAATAAAAGCTCCGTTTTAAGCGGAGCTTTTTTCTTATTTTCTTAAAAGTTTGTGTATCTGATATTCCGCTATTAAGCGTTATTAAAAATCTGTACGTTGTCTGCCATAATGTTTGCGCAGATGCGGTATACGGACCTTCCGTGGGTTTATTTTTTTATCATAGTCACCGACATATATACGTTTTCAGTATCGGGGAACCCTTTAGTAAGGTCGAATGTCCGCTGATTATCCATATAAGCGTTCAAAACCATAAATGCCGCGGACGGGTTATATTCCGCTAAATATTCTTTCAGTACCTTTCCCTTATCCTGAATTTTCATTATAAGCACTGTGTTGAACATGCTGGCGTACCTGTCGATTTCTTCCGCTTTTTCCGGCATACATATAACGCAGAAACCTTCTTTCCAATCGGCGACAGCTATCCCCGCCAGAGCTGCCGGAGCCATAAAAGACGATACTCCGGGCACGGCTTCTAGGGTTATGCCTCTTTCTCTGAAAATCTTAAATAAAGCGCCGTAAGAGGTAAATACCGTTATATCTCCGAAGCCGGCATACGCCACCTTTTTACCCTGATTTAAAAAATCCTCGGCCGCCCGGACGATTTTGAGATTAAATTCGGCGTGGGCTTTTTCGCCTGAATTTTCCGGAATTTCAAAGGATTTCAGCTTATGGCCGCAGTTTATTTTTTCCAATATGCTCCTGGAATCCGCTTCTCCGCCGTAGCCTCCCACTCCGGACGTAATTATTATATCCGCACTGTTCAGGATTTCAGCGGCTTTTATCGTCATATACTCGTAATTTCCCGGGCCCAGACTAACTGCGTAAATTACTTTTTTCATAGACACTTTCCGTTATATGTGATAAAAATAAAACGTTTCTGATAGAGGCCCGCTCCCTCCGCCCCTGCGTATGGGAACAGGGGCGGAAGCAAGCAGCGATTTTGAAGGAGGTACCGGATGGGAGCCGGTAAATACGTTATATATTATTATGAATAACGTGTCAATAGATTTTATCAAATTTATTGACATTTTATGTTTTAATTTATATAACGTACTTGCGTCTTTAAAATAATATAGGGAAGGTGAGATTCTTATGAAGAAATTTATCGTTTCTTTTTTTTGTATTTTGGCCGTTGCCGTTTCTCCAGCCGCTTTTGCGGCTGAAAAAGTAATGGTATTTGCCGCCGCGTCCACGACCAACGTGATGGACGAGGTTCTTGCCATTTATAATAAGCAGGGCGGGAACGCCTCCGGTTCTTACGACAGCTCCGGCAATTTGGCCAGGCAGATAAAAGCCGGCGCTCCGGCCGCTATTTTCATATCAGCGGACCAGAAGTGGATGAACGAGCTTGAAAATGAAAAGCTGATAGAACCTGGAACGCGCGTAAATCTTCTGGGCAACTCTATCGTGCTCATAGCCAGGGCCGACAGCAAGCTGCCTGAAATAGACCTTTCTAAAAAACCTGACCTTGCCAAAATGCTGGGAGATGGCAGGCTTGCGATAGGCAATCCGGAAAGCGTGCCTAACGGTACCTATGCCAAAGAAGGCTTTATAAAACTCGGCCTTTGGGACAGCATTAAAGACCATCTTGCCATGGCTCAGAATGTTCGCGTTGCACTTTCTTATGTTTCTATGGGAGAAACTCCCCTCGGAGTCGTTTTCGGTACGGATGCGGCCGCGGATAAAAACGTAAAAGTTCTTTCCGTTTTTCCGGCCGGAAGCCATGCCGACGTAAGCTATCCGTCGGCGATAGTCAAGGGCAAGGCTTCTCCGGAAGTGAAAAAGCTTTACGAATTTTTACAGAGCCCGGAGGCCAAAGCCGTTTATAAGAAATACGGGTTTTCGGTAAATTAGGCCGATATCCTAAAATGGAGTGGTTCTCTCTTGCTCCCGCTGAAATAGAAGCCATAAAATTAAGCCTGCTGGTAGGTTTTTGGTCGGTAACGGCCAGTCTGCCGGCAGGCATATTTTTTGGCTGGCTGCTGGCGAGAAAAGATTTTTACGGCAAGTCCCTTCTCGACGGTATTCTTCATTTGCCTCTCGTTATACCCCCTGTTGTTACCGGTTTTATACTGCTTATTCTTTTCGGCAAGAGGGGTATTATCGGAGCCTGGCTCGAACAGGTTTTCGGGTTTACTTTCGCTTTTAACTGGAAGGGCGCGGCTCTTGCAAGCGCCATAATGTCATTTCCTCTTATGGTCCGCGCTGTGCGTCTTTCCGTAGAAGGCATAGATACCGGGTTGGAGCAGGCTGCGAAAACGCTTGGCAGATCTCCCGCGGGGGTATTTTTCAGCATAACGCTGCCGTTGGCTGTCCCCGGTATTATCGCAGGCATAGTTTTGGCGTTTGCCAGAAGCTTGGGCGAGTTCGGTGCGACCATTACTTTCGTATCCAATATCCCAGGCGAGACCCGCACGCTTCCCATAGCTCTCTATTCACTGCTTCAGATTCCCGGAGGAGAGCCCGCCGCCGCGAAGCTTTGCGTTATATCCATAATTTTAGCTTTCGGAGCTCTTATAGTGTCGGAATATTTTGCGAAGCGTTCCAGGAAAACCAGGGAAAAATAAATGCTCGAACTTAATATTAAAAAAAAATTGGGCGACGTTAATATAGACGTGGCTTTTTCTGCCGGAGCAAAGGGCGTTACCGCCGTTTTCGGCCAGTCCGGAGCCGGAAAAACGAGCGTGATAAATATGATAGCGGGGTTAATAACGCCCGATGAAGGGTTTATACGCTTTAACGGAAAGCCGCTTTTCGACGCGTCTCAAAAGATAAACGTTCCCGTACATAAAAGGGCGGTAGGGTATGTTTTTCAGGATGCGCGCCTTTTTCCCAACATGAACGTAAAAAGAAACCTTATGTACGGCTCCGGCAGGAGTTCCGGCCATGCCATAGCTCACGGAATGGACGACGTCTGCTCTCTTCTTGGAATAGGGCATCTTCTTGACAGAATGCCGTCCCGCCTTTCCGGAGGGGAGAAACAGCGCGTAGCCATAGGCAGAGCGCTGCTCTCCAATCCTGATATGCTTCTTATGGACGAGCCTCTCGCTTCTCTCGACAGAAACAGGAGGCATGAGCTTCTGGACTATATCAGCGTCGTTTCACGGGATTTCGACATACCTATCATATACGTTACCCATGCGGTTGAGGAAATAGTAAAGCTGGCCGGTAATATGGCTCTTATGGAAAACGGCAGGCTTAAAAAATTCGGCGGCGCCGTAGATATTCTTAACGACCTTAATATATCTTCCGGGTATGAAGGCAGGGATTTCGGCGTTATATGCGAAGGCAGTGTAACATCCTACAATCCGGAAACGGAGCTTGCCGTTATATCTTTTGGCGGAGGCAGCGTCGAAGTATCGTCCGCGCCGGTGGAGCCGGGCTCTGGCGTGCGTTTTAAGATAAACGCCATAGACGTTGTTTTATGCGCTTCAAAGCCGCCTGCGACAAGCGTGCGCAATATATATTCCGGCCCGATTCTTGATGTGGTGGAAAGAAGCAATCATTTTTCCGACGTTCTTATGGATATCGGAGTTCCTTTATGGGCGCGGGTATCCGGCCAGTCTTTAAGGGATTTGTCCATTAAAAGGGGTAAAAATATTTACGCTCTTGTCAAAAGCGCGGTAATATCCGCCGGAATGGTGATAAATCCGCCGGAGTAAAAAATTCCGACGCCCTGCTTTTATTTTATAAGTCTGTATATTTTTTAGCGCGGCTAACGGTAAGGTTATGGAAAATATTTATAATGCGGAGGCTTGCTCACGCCAATAAATAGTCTTGCCATAAGCGTTATCATATGGCGTTGTATGACGGCTTAGTCTTGATTTTGCTTTGCCCGCTGGTTTTATTACGAATGATTGTGACGCCTGATGAGCCGGCATTATAATTATCTGCAATAACTGCCTGCGTCAGGATATAGCCGCGTTTTTTTATATCCCTTATTTCTTTGCTGCGGGCCGTTCTTTTTATCGTCAAAAAATATTGATTTAAATAAATTATGCTGTATCATCACTAAAACTACGGCGGGAACCGGAGCTGTTTAAATGAGTTACAATGCCAGAGCCAGCATAGAAGAAGCTTTAGACATAATAAAAAACGGCGGCATGGTCATACTGTGCGACGATGAGGACAGGGAAAACGAAGGCGACCTTGTTATTGCCTCCCAATTCGTTACGCCTGAAAAGATAAATTTTATGGCAAAGTACGGGCGGGGCCTTATATGCCTTGCCCTTACTCCTGAAAGGTGCGATAAACTCAATCTTCCTCAGATGACGGGAGATAACGGGTGCCGTTTCGGCACAGCGTTTACCGTTTCCATAGAAGCCAAAGATGGCGTTACCACCGGTATATCGGCCTATGACAGAGCGAAAACGATAAAGGCCGCGGTTGACCCGGAAGCTTCCGCTTCGGATTTTGCAAGGCCCGGGCATGTTTTTCCGTTAAGGGCTAGGGAAGGGGGCGTTTTGGCGAGAGAGGGCCAGACGGAAGGTTCCGTGGATCTTGCAAGGCTTGCCGGGCTTTATCCTTCCGGCGTAATATGCGAAATAATGGACGACGACGGCAGTATGGCCCGTATGCCGGCTCTTGAAAAATTTGCGGAAAAGCACGGGTTAAAAATCGTTACCGTTGCCGATTTGATAAAATACCGCCTTGAGCATGAAGATATTGCGGAAAAAACTGAAACGGCGAAAATGCCTACCGCTTACGGCGAATTTACCATTACCGGATTCCTTAATAAGGCGGACGGCAGGGAAGCCGCCGCTTTGGTCAAGGGAGATATTTCCGGGGACGAACCGGTGCTTGTACGCGTCCATTCCCAGTGCCTTACGGGGGACGTTTTCGCTTCCGGCCTGTGCGATTGCGCTGAAAAGCTGCATAGCGCTATGAAAAAAATAGAGGAAGCGGGCAGGGGCGTTGTTCTTTATCTTTATCAGGATACTAGCAAAGCCGGTTTTTTAAGCACTCCGGAAGGCAATATAAACCCCCACGAACACAGGGAAAGGCGGCTCAAGGACTACGGCTTCGGCGCCGTTGTGCTTAAAAAGCTTGGGTTAAGCAAAATAAGACTGCTTACCGACAGTCCTAAAATAATGAAGTGTATTTCGGCCTACGGGCTTGAAATAGTGGAATAAACCTTTTTAAGGACGCCGGATACGCGTCCTGTTTTTTTATATACGCAGTAAGGAGAGTTTATTTTTATGTTTACGGTGAGAGAATTCACTCGGGAAGATTTTGATTGCTATTGCCAAATGTCCGACAGATTTTACCGGAGCGGGGCCAGCATGACTACCGTTCCTCCGGAAAACTATGAGCATACCTTTGAAGCCTGTATGGCAAAATCGCCTTATTTAAAAGGATTTATTATCGAGTACGAAGGCAGGGCCGCAGGGTATCTTATACTTACTTACACCTGGTACAACGAATACAGCGGCGAAACCGTTACGATTGATGAAATATTTATAGACGACGGATTCCGCGGGCTCGGAATAGGCACTAAAGTAATAGAGTGGGTGTACGATACGCATAAGGATTATAAGGGCATACAGCTTGAAGTCAAAAAAGACAATAAGCGGGCCATAGAGCTTTATCAAAAGCTGGGGTTCGAATTTATGGAATACGAGCAGATGGTGATAAAGCCTAAAGAAATATATCATAAAAAATGATTTTGCGCCGCCGGGTTTAGCCCGGCGGTATTTTTTAAAAATATCCAGACATATCAATAAATTACCAAACAGAATATTTCCGCGGAAAAATATACCGTAACTATATGGTATTTCAGTATAAAATAAAAAATATCTTATCTGTCAAAGTAATAGACCGCAAATAATCATTGAAAAATCTCAGCCGGCAGACACAATTAACCTACTAACCAGACAGGAGGTTAATAAATGTTACACTTAAAAAAATCTATCAGGTACAACCTTAAAGATCAGCCTTACGGTTCCGAAGGAACGTCCGCCCCTCTCCCGAAATTTAAAATGCCTCAGGAGGAAATGACGGCGCAGGATGCGTATATAGGCGTTCATAACGAGCTGGTTCTGGACGGCAACGCTTCGCAGAACCTTGCCACCTTTGTCCAGACATGGGAAGAACCGCAGGTTCATAAGCTTATGGACGAATGTATAATAAAAAATATGATAGATAAGGACGAATACCCGCAGACGGCGGCTCTTGAGGAACGCTGCGTTCATATGATAGCGGATCTCTGGAACTCGCCTGAAGCCGCGAATACTCTGGGCACTTCCACCACCGGCTCTTCGGAAGCGGCTATGCTGGGCGGTCTTGCAATGCTCTGGAACTGGCGGGCGAAAATGAAAGCCAAAGGCAAACCGGCCGATAAGCCTAATATGGTTACCGGGGCCGTGCAGGTATGCTGGGAAAAATTCGCGCGCTACTGGGATATAGAGCTGCGCCAGATTCCCATGGAAAAAAATCAATATACGATAACCCCCGAAAAGGTTCTTCAGTACGTCGACGAAAACACTATATGCGTAGTGCCTACTCTGGGGCTTACTTTTACTCTGCAATACGAGCCTGTGGAGGCTATCGTCAAAGCGCTTGATAAGCTTCAGGCGGAAAAGGGCCTTGATATACCTGTCCATGTGGACGGCGCCAGCGGAGGTTTTCTCGCTCCGTTTATAGAGGAGCAGAAAAACCTGGTATGGGATTTCAGGCTTCCGAGGGTAAAATCCATAAACGCGTCGGGCCATAAATTCGGCCTTGCTCCCGTCGGGGTAGGCTGGGTCGTATGGAGAGATAAAGCCGACCTTCCCGAAGGGCTGATATTTAACGTAAACTATCTTGGCGGAAATATGCCTACCTTCAATCTTAATTTTTCCCGCCCAGGCGGGCAGATAGTAGCTCAGTATTACGATTTTATCCGTCTCGGCAAAAACGGTTATTCCAAAATACAGAACGCTTCCTCCAAAACAGGCCGGTGGCTTGCCAAGCAGATTGTGGACATGGGATTATTTGAAATGCTTTATGACGGAAACGGCGGGATTCCGGGCTGCACATGGCGTTTTAAGGACGGAGTCAAAGCCGGATATTCCCTTTACGATCTCGCGGACAGGCTCCGTTCCAGAGGCTGGCTCGTGCCCGCTTATTCTCTGCCTTCTAACGCTCAGGATATAGTTGTGCAGCGCGTTCTCGTAAAGCAAAACTTTACTATGGATATGGCTTCCCTCCTTGTGGACGATATTAAACGCTGCATAGATTATTTTGACAAGCATCCCGTAAGCAAGCCCCTTACCGAGCAGGAAGCCGGTTCTTTCAAACACAGCTGATATACGCGGAAGCTTTATACTCCGATTTTATAGCCGGGAGCGCGCGCTCCCGGGATTTTTATGCCGTCCGCATAGGACGGATATCAAAGGTAGGTACTTATGGCTACATCATCAAATAAGACGCTGAGCGTGTTCACTCTCGCCATGATAAACGTGGCGGCAATAGTGAGCCTGCGCGGATTGCCTGCGGAGGCGGTTTACGGCTTATCGTCGATATTTTATTACGTTTTTGCCGCGGTATGTTTTCTTATACCGGTTTCTTTGGTCGCAGCGGAGCTTGGCACCGGCTGGCCCCAGAAAGGCGGCGTTTTCCGCTGGGTAGGGGAGGCATTCGGTCCCGGATGGGGATTTCTCGCTATATTTCTCCAGTGGATACAGAATACCATCTGGTTTCCCACGGTTCTGACTTTTGCAGCCGTTTCACTGGCGTTTATAGGAGTCGACAAAAGCTTCGACGTGGCTCTTTCCGGAAATAAATACTATACGCTTGCGATAGTTTTGCTCGTATACTGGGGCGCCACCATAATGAATTTTTACGGCGTCAAGCTTTCCGGCGCCATAAGCAAGTGGGGCGTTATAGTCGGAACCCTTGTTCCCGGAGCGATAATAATAATTTTGGGGTTTCTCTACTGGATAACCGGTAATCCCGTTCAGATGCCGCTGCATGCCGGGGATCTTATTCCAGACCTTACTCATTTCGATAATCTTGCTCTGGCTGTCAGCATATTTTTGTTTTACGCCGGTATGGAAATGTCCGCGGTGCACGTTACCGAGGTGAAAAACCCTCAGGTAAATTATCCGAAAGCTATTTTTACTGCGGCTATAATCACCGTGGTGCTTTTTATACTGGGTACTCTGGCCATAGGCTTCGTTATTCCGGAACAGCAGATAAACCTTACCCAGAGCCTGCTTGTGGCTTATGACGACGTTTTCTCTATATTCCACCTGAAATTTCTAGGGAGCATAATAGCGGCGTTTCTCGCTTTCGGCGTTTTCGGTCAGGTTTCCACCTGGATTGCCGGCCCGAGCAAGGGCCTTTTGGCTGTGGGAAGGGCGGGTTACCTCCCTGTATGGCTGCAAAAGCGCAATTCACACGGAGTGCAGGTGAATATACTTATCGTGCAGGCCTGCATAGTAACGGTTCTTTCCGTTATGTTCGTTCTCTTGCCTTCCGTTCAGGCCGCTTATCAGATACTTACCGCCTTGTGCATAACTCTGTATCTTATAATGTATATTATTATGTTCTGCGCGTTTATCAAGCTGCGTTTCAGCCAGCCGGACGTTAAAAGGACGTTTACCGTTCCGGGCGGCGAAGCCGGTATGTGGATAGTAGGCGGCCTTGGCTTTCTCGCGTCGCTGACGGCTTTTATTTTCGGCTTTCTCCCTCCTGGGCAGATCGCCGTAGGCAGCCCGGCTAAATGGATTATTCTGCTAGTATTTGGCAACGCCGTAGGTATAGCTATTCCTTTTATAATATACGCGCTGCGCAAGCCTTCGTGGAAATCCTCCGACCCGGACGACCAGTTCGAGCCTTTTTCATGGGAAAAGCAAAAGAGCAAATAAGAAGTAATATAGAAAAACGGCCCTTAAAGGGCCGTTTTATTTATAACTTTTTAGGCGTTTTTATTCCGTCTATCAGATGATAAAACTTTTTCGGATGGCGTATTATCAGGATAACGGAAAGCGCTATATAAATACCGCTGAAGATCATAAGCACAGAATCCCTTGCCTGCATGGCTCCGAATACCCCGTCGAACAGGTGGGCGTAAAGAGGTGACGCAAACTGGGCGAAAAACAATATTAAAAGGGAGAGGGCCGCTTTACGCCCTATAACAAGACCGCTGATTAAAGCAATGGCAAAAGCCGATTGAGACGCTGTAAGAAGCAGCTCATGCATTTGGTTGGTTCCAAGAGGCATATGGGTTACGGAGCCTGATGAAACCGCGTATACCATAGGTATCATGCCCACAAGCAGAGTCCACTGGTTCAGCTTGGAGGAGACAAGGCTTCCGAGGGCAATTCCGGCCTGGCCTCTCAATGCGAATGTTATGGCGATTATAAATTCCGGCGCTTCGGAAGCTATGGGAGCAAGCCACTGAACGAGAAGAAACTCGTTTATTCCCAAAAGTTTTCCGGAAGCTACCAGGCTTTCGCTGAATATTTCCGCATCCGCCAGTATTACGAGAGCGGCTATTGCAAAAAGGCCCCATGTTGCGGCTATCCGTTTCTTTTTTGGCAGGTTCGCTATGGCGAGAGCCGGCCCGGTTATTTCCTCGTCTACCACCGGTTTTTTTATGATAAGCCTTATATACAATATAAATATGCCTATAAGTATAACCGAGTCGAAAAGATTGAGGCTTCCTTTAATCGGTATGGTAAAAGCGTAGCAGGTAGCTGCGGCCAGAAAGAATATTTCCGTTTTATGGTCTTCCTCCAGCTTAATTTTTTTGCGGTATTTCATCATAAATATAAGTATTACTACGGACCAGCCCACGCCTATAAGCAGCCTGTTAGCCCCTGTCATGTTGGCTATTGCGTAATGCACGTAATCGCTTTCCGGGTGCTGGCCCGCCATCCATGTAAAATACATATCTACGGCGTATTCCGGAAGGACCGCTATAAGAGCCACGGCGGCTACGGCCACAGCCTGGGGAATATCCAGCTGCATTACTTCACAGCTCCACGTAAGTATAAACGACGCGCAGAAAATGGCTATGGCGGTCAGCACTGTCATGGTAATAGGGTCTAGGTGGATATCGAATATCCTCAGGCATACTCCCGGTATCGTAGCCGCTACCGCCAGCATAAAGGGCATAAAACCTTTCATCTATCGCTCCGTAGAAATTTTTTGAGACGGAAGAGGCCACAAAAAAAGACCTCCGGCATAAATGCCGAAGGTCTTGCTGTTGATGTCGTATCAATGGCAAAGCCAGCGTTTTACGCGAGTTTGTTGACTTTGCCCCGAGAGCTACTCCCCTTCAATCTGTGGTATTTAATTAATTTATTATTTTTATATTGTCAACGTATTTTTGGCTGTTTCCATAACCGTATGATATATAAGACTCTTTTTAATATGCTTCGATAGGTTCTTTGACATTTTAAAAAAGGCGTATATGTTGAATCTGCGAGGTGTTTTATATGAAGTATCATGTTCGAGACTGGCTGAACGTTTTTATCATACTGATTTTCGCGCCGTTCTTTTTCGGGATATTATATATGGTGTTAAGCAGCTCCGTGATCGGGGCCGAAAGCGGCATGGTATATCTGTATATAATTTTTGCCGCGTTTTTATGGATTCTGGTAAATACCGCTGTGGGATATACGGTGGATAAAGAAAGTATGACCGTATCTTTTCCCGACGCATTTAATCTTTTGCGCAGAAAGGTCTGCCTGAAGGGACTTACATGCTACGAAATATTGGGATTCGACGAATATGCCGTTTCCGACAGGGGCGTAGGTTTCAGAAAATTTAAAATCATACTTAAAGGAGATTTCGGCTCCGTTTATCTGATATTCAGCAGGGAGGATACGGCCAGAGCGGTATATGCCGCTTTAAAGGAGTCTGTTCCCAGCTTCGGAGTGCGTGAAGGCGGCTGCCTGGTAAAAAACTGAAACCGGTCCCCTAAAAAGGACTATTATCATAGATAGGCGCGGCTTTTTTAGGCCGCGCCTTTACTTTTGGAATCGCTCGTGGAGATAATCCACGAATTTGTAATCGTAGTAATTCGTTACGTTTTCTTTGTTCAAAAGCTCAAGAACCCACTCTCCAAAAGCCATTTCGAGACTGAGCATCGTGTTGGTGGCTTCGCTTACTATATGGGCGGTAAAATATTTTGTCTGATTGTCCGAAACTTTGCCGTTCGCTTCTTTTTTGATTTTTTGGAAAAGTTTTTCCAGTTTTTCTTTTTCCTTTCCGGTTTCCTTTATCCTTTCTTTTATTAATTTTTCCCTGTTTTCTTTATCTAAAAGATGCTGGCACAAAACTTTCAGAAGGCCTTCGTCTTTTTTGACCGGATGAGATGTTTTCGTTGTAAGCCATTGTTTTAATACTTCTATACCCCCCCCCGTGATAGTGTATATTTTTTTATCCGGTTTATTATCCTGCTTCAAATGCTCATATTCGACCAGGCCGAGTTTTTCTAATTTTGCAAGAACCGGATATACCCTGGAATGGGTGGTTTTCCATATTTCCTGAAGCCGGGCGGTTATGTCATATCCTGAGAGTTTGTCGTCTGCCAGTATGGAAAGCACCGCGTAATCCAGCTTGATAAGTCTCATAGCTTACTCCTTCAAAAGTAAATATATAAAATAATAAAATTTGCGTCATGAGAGGGTTATGGTATTTTTATATCCAAACAAACATAATACTATCACTAAATATATTAAAAAGAAACATGAATATATTTTTTGTTAAGATATAGGCAAAATGTTGCCGGTTTCAGTAATTATCAAATGCTTATGCTTTACACGGCGTAATATTATCCGGCGTATAACCGGCATATACCGGGACTATTAAAAACAAATAAGAATACGGCCTGTTATGAAAGATAAAAAATGGCGCTTGTCCCCGGCGGATAGCTGCGTAAAATAATTATAGCACCGGCTTCCCCCACGTTACGTCATTCGTGATAATGCCTGCGCTGTAAATAAATTCCGGCCCGGGCCCTAAAGACCGCCGCCTTGCCTGATGTTCAGGGTGAGATTCTTGATTGCCGCGAGCGGATCCCCATATTATAAATATTTCCAGTAGTTTTATGCCAGTCTATAATATCAGGGTATGGCTGTGAAGAAAAATTATTACGGAAGTTTATGTACCGAAATGTACGAAATATTACATGAAAAAGCCCCGGAAGACGAATTATATTTTTATCTGTCCTACGCAAAAACAGGGCATAAGATTCTGGAAGCCTTATGCGGAAGCGGTAGATTTCTCATTCCGTTTCTGGAAAGAGGATTTAATATCAGGGGAATAGACAATTCCCGTGAAATGCTTAATAAGCTAAAGCTGAAATTGCCGGACGCGGTTGTAATAAATATCGATATCGAACGGTACCAGCCTGACGAGCGGTTCGATTATATATTTATTTCCTCCGGCTCCGTGTCTTTATTTACGGATATGGAAATATGCAGGTCTGTTCTTAAAAAGTTAAACGCGATGCTTGGAGACGGCGGTAAATTTGTCTTTGCCGTCGATACGGTAGCAAGCCGCCGCGCGGAGGATGCGGAATATAAATTATCCGTTTCCGTAAAAACTAAGGAAAATTACGACTTAATTTTAAAAAGCAAAAATCATTATGATGAAAAAACAAATACGCAGTTTTCTCCCGGCATATATGAATTATATAACGGCAAAAGGCTGCTGCAAAGAGAGCGTATGGATTTTCAAACCCATCTTTACCGGCTTGGGGAGATGGAAAACCTTCTGAAAGAAGCGGGATTTACTAAAGTTGCCGTGTATTCTTCCTTTGATAAATCAATCGCGGCGGATAATCGGGCGGAAATGTTTTTATATGAATGTGATAAATAAAATAAAAATACTCTGTCCGTCCCAGGGATAATTATGTGAAATAACTGCTGGCGCGCTGCATACAGTGGCCGCCCAGTTTTTATAATGTCTGTTCCTATACGTTATAATATTTCTCGCCAGGCGGCCTGCAAAGGCAAGGGGAGGTCCCGCGGCAGACGGCCACTTTCTGCCGGGCTTTTAATCTGCACTGCAAAAGACGCTCCGCCGCAGATATTGCTCATTGTACTCGTTCATATATGTAAACAAATCCAGGCCGTCTTGCTTAAAGGCATATTTTCTGATAATGTTACTGACGTTTTAAAAATAAGGGAGAAAATTATGTATAAATTGAGCAGAAAAAACACGGCCCTGGTTGTTATTGATATGCAGGAAAAGCTTGCGGACGTTATGGACGAAGATATGTTCGACACGGCCCTGCGCAATACTGCTATTTTGGCCGAATCTTTTCGTATTATGGGGCTTCCGGTTATAGAGACGCGCCAATACCCTAAAGGGCTGGGAAATACTGTGGAGGAACTGCGGGATAGTCTTGAACCGGGGCTTATTATCGAAAAAACAGCTTTTTCCGCTTGCGCAGACCAAAGATTTGTTGGATTTTTAAAAGAAAATGCCGTTGAAAATGTTATTCTTACAGGCATGGAGGCCCATATATGCGTGCTTCAGACCGCTCTTGATTTGATTGAGGCCGGTTTTAACGTGCATATAGCCGCCGACGCGGTTATTTCACGAAACGATTTTAATTGGGAAACGGGTCTCGATATGATGCAGAACGCGGGGGTGGTGGTTTCCGTAGCGGAAACGATAATTTATCAGCTTATCGGAGACAGCTCCGCCAAAGAGTTTAAAGAGATACAAAGGCTTATGAAGTAAAAAAACAGGTATATTAACGCCGAAGCATTACGCCGCGCTTTTGGCGTTTCTTTAGTATTAAAAACGGCGGCCTGTTATAACGGGCCGCCGTTTTTGTAAGGCTCTTTATTGCCTGGCTTATAAACGCTTCGTCAGGCAGGCGTGTTTAAACCCTTTTTTTAATATACAGGTTCGGAGAGGTATGCTGGGAGCCGTAGCTGTCGTCGGGGATGCCGTCCGTTTCGAGGGCGGGCACGGCTTCCGGGTATCTTTGCAGTATGTAGTCTTTAGGCCCGGCGTCCAGCGCTCTCTGGGGGCAGCTCATTACGCAGACCGGTTTTTGGTCCGCGTTCCACCTGTCCAGGCAAAATGTGCATTTCTGCGCCGGGTGCGGGGTTTTCCAGCCATCCAGGGCCGTTTCCTGCTCGTCTCCTGCTATCTGTACCGCTCCATAGGGGCAGGCGTCCACGCAGGATTTGAGGCCCTGGCACTTATTCCTGTCCACAAGGACTATGCCGTCATCATTACGCTTGCTTATGGCTCCGGCTCCGCACGCCTGCACGCACGCCGGTTTTTCGCAGTGCATGCACGAATATACGAGAGGTTTCAGCTTTATATCGGGGAAAGTTCCCGTTTCTCTGTTTTTATGGTCGAACACTCTGCGCCATTTAACGTCGCCGGGTTTTATATTGTTCCAGTCCTTGCAGGCTACCGTACATGTGCCGCATTCCGAGCATCTGCTTTGGTCGAAATAAAATACGTATTGCATTTTTGCCTCCTTTTAAGCCAGTTCCACAGAAGCAATTTTCTGTATTCTTATACGTTGGTAGGAGCCGTACCCGGAAGCCTGGCATATACGGGACGGGCGCTGAGTGGCAAGGCTGTTTGCGGAGCCAGCCACGTCTGCGTTTATGACCTGCCGCGTTCCGTCGGGGAAGGTTACCGCGCAGTCCATAAAAGACGACCAGGCGCCTTCGCCCATATAGGTTATTTCCTTCCTTGTGGAATTCGTTACGTTGGCGCACATAAGAACGGCCGCTCTAGGCGAGGTTACGAGTATTGTGTCTCCCGTTTTCAGAGACAGGGCGTCCGCGTCCTCCGGAGATATGTAAAGAGGTTCGTAAACGCCCAGCTCTCCGGCCGGCATAAGGCCTTTTCCTGCGGTTATGGTATTTCTGCCTCTGTTCATGCTTCTGAAAGCCTGGCCGCCTTTGCCGTTTAACTTGTATGTTTCCGTGGCGTAGGAGTTGTTATCCCCGCATGTGTGTGCCCTGTGTATGGAATGATGGTTTCCGCACAGATATGGATATTCCGTTTTAAGCCCGGCCGGGTCGGGATGCCGCATATTTTCTATCGACGGATAGTCGGAGCCGTAATCGCCCTGAGTTTTGCCGTCGCAGGCGTGGCAGCCTTCGATAAGGGGGATATACATCGGTATGGGATATACGAAGCGGGCTTTTTTCATATTGGCCTTGACTTCGCTTTCCGTTCCCTGCTTCAGACTGAAAGTATCGTAGCCCGGATTTGTGGGAATATCTTCTTTATTGTTCGTATATTCGCAGGCGGCGGTATATATGCCTTCGACCTGCACCCCGTCGCGGAAGGTTTTTCCGATGTGCTTAAGCTCCAAATCCGCCTCAGGCACTCCGTATCTTGCCGCGTCGTCGTCGAAATTGTACCAGCGCCTCGATTCGTAATCTTCCACCATACCCTGGCTGTATATTTCAAATTTGCCGGACGTCGTCATAAGCGGCGTACCGTCCGTTCCGCCGGAGGTAAGGTAGGTCCTGAAATTTTTAAAAACCGCGTTCAGGGTCTCGTCGTTCCTTCTGGCAAAGTCGATATATCCTTTTTCTTTAAATTCTTCAAAGGTCATATCGGTTCCCGATTCCGCCTTTATGGTTTCGAAAGCCTCCTTCTGTATTTCGCCGCAGGTTTTTAATCCGCATATTTCTTTTTCGTATGCCGGGTTTATATTTTTTGCGATGCCTTCTATTATATGCATATCGGGCATACATTCGCCGGGCGCGTCCACGGCTTTCGGCACGCAGATAAAGGCGCTTTTGCCGTTTGTGAAACTTTCCATCTCAAAAGGCATCGCCGCTGGAAGAACGTAATCCGAATATTGGGCGGTGGGCGACATAAATATATCCATAGATACCACAAGGTCTATTTTAGACCTGTCCTTCATGGTTTCCATAGAGCGTTTGTTGTCTCCGGACTGGTTTACAGGATCGCCTCCCGCTATAAAAAAAGAGCGTACAGGCGGGCAGAATTTTATTTGAGGGTCGTTCCACCATGATTTACCCGTTCCTCCGTTAGCGGCCATATCGGCCCATTCGGCTATCTGGGAGGATTTATTTTGCGGAGTTACATAGGGGAAGGACATTTTTGCGTTATAACGGCGGTAATTTATTATATCGTTTTCTATCGCAGTCGCCTGCGCCGTAACGGAAGACGACATCGTGCTGGTATTGAAGGCCGGCAGCTTGGAGAAATAGGCGTTATTATTCATAGTCATATGGGTGGAGCCCCAGAATTTGCCGTAATCTCCCCAGCATCCCAGCACCGCAGCCAGGCTGTTTATGGCGAAGGGCGCCTGTTCTCCTTCCACGGTGCGGTTTGAGCCCCATCCCGTAAATATGCCTACGTTTTTAAGAGTTCCCAGCGTCTCTGCCAGCTCTTTTATATCCTGAGCCGGAACGCCCGTTATCATTTCCGCCCATTCGGGGGTTTTGGGCGCCTGGCCGTAAACGGGAACGCGTTTCCTGTAAAGCTCGTCTTCTTCTCCGTCGGGAGATTCTTCCGCAGAATTTACGTTATATCCTATCGTTTCAGGATAAATCGACGGGGCGTAGTTATATCCGGCGGTTATAAGATCCTCTTCGTTGCCTAATATATATGCGGAAAGGGACGCTCCGGCGGGCACTCTATATTTTTCCGGGTTGGTTGCTCCAGGGCCTGTGTTTTCCGAAAAATTTTTGTAAATATAAAAGTCCGCTGTTGTAGGATTTGGCATATCGAAGAAACCGTGGCACGATTTTTTTATAAATTCAAAATCCAGATATCTTCCGTTGGTTATATTGGTTTCCTTTAGCTGAAGCTTTATAAGGTGATAGAGTATGGCGAATACGAGAGCGGAATCCGTGCCGCCTATGGGCGCCAGATGCTTGGCTCCCAGAGTAAGGGACGTTCTTGTTACGTGAGGGTCTATTACCGTTATGGGGATTCCTTTCTCTTTGGCTTGTATCAGCAGATACATGGTGTTCGTATCCATTATGGAGTCCGCCGGATTAAAACCCCAGAGGACGATATGCTTACAGTTGAACATATCCCTTCTGTCGTTCGGCTCGGTGATAAGCATATTATGTATTGCATACATTCCGGGAATCAGCATACTTGTGGAGTTATTGGTATACTTATCGACAAAATTCGTGGCGGGGTAGCTCATGGCCGTCATGTTGGTCGGTATTGTGCCTCCGACGCATTTGTTAAGCCTGCTTGAAAAATTATAGCTTGCCAGAGCGTGGGTAGGGCCGCCGCCGAAAGGAGCGAACATGGTGCCTTTACCGTATATGCTTTTTTTGTCCGGCTCGTTGAAATACGGGTCCGTGCCCTGGTATTCCCTGTTAAGGCTTGCCTGAAGCTTTTCGGCTATTTCTTTGAAAGCCGTTTCCCATGAAATTCGTACGAAACCGTTTACGTCTCCTCTTTCGCCGTCCTGGCGCAGAGGGTAGAGCAGTCTGTCGGATTTATATATCTCGCTGCGTTTGCCCCTGCATTTGAGGCAGGCTCTTTTCTGAGGCTTTATTATTTCGTCCCCCGTTCCTTCCGGGGTTTCGTCGCTGGTAAAACGTTTTATTACACCGCCCGATATATGGGCGCGTATGATACATTTTCCGCCGCAGTTATTTCCCATTGTTCCGCTGACTATTTTTTCATCGGCGGGAATGGTAATGTCCAGATTCCCCCCCCCGGAATTTTCGAGATAAAGCACTTCGCCGTCGTCTTTACTGCATCCTGCAAGAGAGACCGCAGCCGCTGCCGCTCCGGCGGATTTCAGCAAACCCCGCCTTGACAGCACGATACTTTGTTTTAATTTTCCCATTTTTTCCTCCTTTATCGGAATAATCAAATATATAAAAGACAATGTACCCGGTCAACGGCCAGTTTGGAATAATCGACAAGCCAGTTTGTCTTACAGGTAAAAGTATGCTAGAAAAGAATTGCGGCCTTTTATTCGTATTTATCCGGCGCCCAAGTATCTTACGCGGCGTATGCGTAAAAGGGTAAAAGGCGCGGAAATATCCGTTAATTAAATACCGTTTGCCGGAAGGTGATAAATGTCTGCTTCGGCTTATATAAAAATTGCTTCTCAGCTCAGAGAGCTTATACGCAAAGGGCTGCTTCCCGTTAATTCGGTTTTATCGGAACGGAAGCTTGCGGCTGAATACGGCACCAGCCGGGCTACCGCGGCGGCGGCTCTCAAAATATTAAAGGAAGAAGGCTTCGCCGAATCCGTGCCTAAATCCGGCACGCGGGTGTCCGCGGCTTCGGCCGGATTTGCCGGTATATGGGAAAAGCTGGTTGCGGGCGGCATGAGCGTTGCCGGCACCAGCAATTATAAAAGCACCAACAGGTATCTTACCAGCAGCGGCAAAAAAGGCGTTACATTCGGCTTGCATGAAGAATTCGACCCCTACGGTCCTCTGCGTAAAGCGTTTAAGTCCCTGGCAGGCAAAAAAGATATAAGCGGGTATCTCAATACTTTCGACGATAAGGGGCTGCCGATGCTTAGAGCTGCCATTGCGAAACATCTTGAAGGCTGCGGCATTAAAACCGGGCCGGATAATATTATAGTTTTCCACGGTTATCTTGAGGCGGTCTACACGGTTTCGGCCGCGCTGCTTAACCGCGGCGTTAATCTGTATTACGCCGCAGGAGACATGATAAGCGGCATGGGCACCATGAAATCCACTGGCGTAAATATGTGCGAGATAGCTTCCGATAAAGAAGGGCCTTCCGCCGCGGGCTTCGAGCGCGTTATAAAGCCCGGCAGGAATCTTTTTTACGCCAATCCGGTAAACTCTTTTCCTTCCGGCGTTACTTATACCGAAAGCCGTATGAAGGCCTTAATGAAAATATGCGTGGATTATAACGTGCCGGTGCTTGAAAACGATTTTTTAAGGGATTTATGGATAAATCCCCCTCCCGCGCCTTTTAAAGCCCGCAAAAGCGACAGCGTAATATATATAGGCTCCATGGCCAACAGCTACGTTACCGGCATACGGACGGCGTGGGCTGTGGTTCCCGATTATGCGGTGCCCAGGATTTGCGAAGTTAAAATGCAGATGAATTCCGGCAGCAGCGGCGCTGAACTGATAGTAAACGAAATACTTGCGGAAGGGTATTATTACGAATTTTTGGATAATATAAGAAGGAAACTGCCGGAAAGGATTGAAAAGACCGACGCCGTTTTTAATAAATATCTTAGAGGATACGCGTCCTGGAATCCTGAAAATATCATTTACACGGCCCGGCTGGAATTTGACGGCAATATCGATACCGACAGGCTCATATTGGAAAATCCTTATTTTATTATGAAGGACGCTTTGATAAAAGATAAAAAAGCCTTATATACAAACGTACTGGGAATGAGTATGGAAGATATCGAGGAACTGGCGATTTCACTTGGCCGCAGCGTAAAAAGTCAGATGAAATAAAAAGGGCCGCCTAAAAACCAGGCGGCCCGGATAGCGAAGCTTATTTGATTTTTACGTCAAACTGGTGGCAATAGTTGCAGTAAATATTTTTGTTATCAGGCGCTTTGTGCGATGTATGGCACAGGGTGCAGCGCAGTTTGCCAACGTGAGAGTCGTGCATGGCGGCCATTTTGGTTTTGCGGCTTTCGGAATATTCTTTTTCTATTCCGTTGCCTTTATCGTCCAGTTCGCCGCGGTATGTGCCGTCCGAATTTGCGTGGCAGTTCAGGCAGGAAGCGTAGATTTTAGCCTGATCCGCTTTAGTCGGATTTTTTTCTCCGTGGCAGTCCTCGCATTGCAGACCTTCTTTTTCGTGCAGCTTCATAGAAACGATTTTTTTATCCGCCTGGGCGGCATATACCATCGTAGCGCCGGCAAAAAGGGCCGTAAGGGCCATTACTATCAGCGGCAATATGGATTTTTTCATTATCATCACCTCTTACTCTACTTTTTCAAACGGGTATCAACGATATGTTTCACGGCCATACGTCCGGAGGTCAGCGCGAATCCGGAAGCCGAGCCTTCAAGAAGCAGGTCGTATGAGCTGTCGTAAAGACCTCCCATATCCTGACCGGTAACATAAAGGCCGGGGATTACGTTATTTTTCATATCGAGAGCCTGCAGTTTGTTGTTGATTTTAACGCCGCCGAGGGTAAGAAAATACGCTCTTATGCCTTCCACTGCGTAATAGGGACCTTTATCGCTGAACGTGAACAGATGCTCCGGTTTACGTCCGAAATCCGGGTCGTGTTTTTCTTTTGCGTATTTGTTCACTTTGGCTACGGTTTCTTTAAGGGCCGCGGGGTTTATGCCTATTTTTTTTGCAAGCTCGTCCAGAGTGTTGGCTTTAAAGAGCCAGCCTTCTTTCTGGCCGATTTCTATCGCTTCGTCAAGGGCTTTCATTGGCATTCCGGGAACGACTATCGCGTTAAAAGGAGTAACCGGGCCTTCCTTTATCATTTTTTTACGCATATTGTCGTCAAAAATGGAATACATTATGCCGCCGTTCATAGTCATTGCGTTATAAACGTCGGAAAAGTTGGAACCGGCCGATTCGTTGTAAAAACGTTCTCCCTGCTTGTTTACCCACAGGAAAGGCTGGCTGAGAGAGGTACGGGCCTGCTTTTGATAGTCGGCGCCGTTAAACTGTCTGATGGGAGGATCCTGATTTACATAAGGGCTGTTTCCCGCGATGGTCTGCATACCGGCAAGCTGAGCGCCTACTTCGAGGGCCATATTGATACCGTCGCCCGTGCGTCCGTCTATTAATGGTCCGCGCAGTTTAACGTCTACCATTCCGGGGGCCTGAACGTCGGTAATGTATTTGTGTATCATTTCCTTATTGTTTGCGAAGCCGCCGGTGGCAAGTATAACGCCGCCTTTAGCGTTGACGGTTATTTTTTCTCCGGTAAGCAGGTCTACCGCTTCCACGCCGGTTATTTCACCTTTTTTGTTTTTTATCAGTTTTTTTACGGGAGTTTCAGTGTATATCTGACCTCCGCCGGCAAGAATTTTTTTATAAAAGTTTTTTATAACGGAAGCGCCGTTTTTCTGATAAATGTGCCATGTCCATAAGGTTTTTTCAGGCGGAAACGCCGTTTTCAGACCTTTGAATGCCACGCCTTCGTTGCGTACCCATTCGTGGGTTTCGCCGGAATTCTGGAGCAGTGCCATAATGGCTGCCGCGTTTACCCGCCAGTGGGCGTATTCTACTATTTTATCAAGAGCGTCCAGAGGAGTGCGGTTGCCTTTTCCTTCCTCTTTCTGCATCCTTGTGCCTATGGCCAGCGAACCTTCGGGGTAGTTCCCCGCTCCGCCAAGGCTGGGCAGTTTTTCGAACACAATTACTTTCGCGCCGCTTTGTACGGCGGTAAGACCCGCCGACATGCCGGAAAGACCGCCGCCTACAACCACTATGTCAGCTTCCATGGTTTTGTCCGCCATGGCGCCTGCGGGCACCAGAGCGACGGCGGCAAGAATAAAAAACAGCTTGCTCAACAGTCTCATTTTTCCCTCCATCTTAAAGTTATATAGAAATGAGTCAAAATAAAAATATATTTTATTAAATCATTTTTCATTAACGAATATGGAAAGTATATATCATGTGATATAACAATAAACTATTTTTATAAAAGGTATATCTTGTGATATATAAAAGGGCGGCAAAAGATAAAACGATGTTATCGTTTATTTTGATTTTGATGTTAGCTATTGCCTATTGGATAATTTTTCTGCTAATATCCCGAAACCGGATTATTAAATTTTTGTAACGTTTATCTGTGGTGAAAAGCATGAGAATGAGGTATCAGGCCGTTCCCTGGATAAGATACAGGGCGGAAAAAGACATTCAGCAGTTTCTTTCCGAGCACGGCCGTTTAAGAGTTTACGAAAAGGGTCAGTGCGTTATGCCTGCCGGAGAAAAATATCCTTATCTTTCTCTTATAATAAGCGGTATGCTGAGCAAATCCTTCGCTGTTCACAACAGCTCCAAGGATTTTGCCATGAGCGTGCTTCTGCCCGGAACCATGGTGGGGGATTTTCATTTTATGTCTAAGCGGGTATGCAATCTGCAGGTAATCGCTCTGAGGGAGTCTTCCCTTATCGAATGTCCTCATGACACTGTGGAAAAAGCAATGTTCGCCGATTATTCTTTTTACAGAAAAATTATGAACCAGCTTATGCTTGATATGGAGTCCGATTCGGAGGGTCTGGCCACAATTACCGCCCGGCCTGCGGACGAGCGTTTAAAAATTTTAATGAAAATTTTACTGGTTCGTTATAATGTGGTTCCCGATAAAGACGGCTGGTATAAATTGCCCGTTTATATGACGCATAACGAAATGAGCAGGATAATATATTCCACACCGCTTACCGTCAACAGGCTTCTTTTATCTTTTAAGGAGGACGGCCAGTATATTCGGGGCAAAAGCGGTGAAAGGCTTGTTAATATAAGGCTTTTCGACGGTATATACGATTGGTGTCCCGACGATCCTCTTATAAAGCTTACGCGTTCCGGGGAAGCGTTTTAGTTTTTTCCTTAAAGATAAACGCGGCAGTTTCCCTGCCGGCCTTGAAAAGAGGGGAAAATGTCCGTTTTTGAAAAAAATCCTGTCCTGAAAGCCGTTTTCGATTTTTCTGCGGAAGATACGGCGCGCGCCGAAGATATGAAGCGCGAGAAAATAGTTTCTCTTATGGAAGAAGGCAGGGCCGTTCTGCTTGGAAATCCCAACCATAAAAACGTAAAGCCAGTGCTTGTCGGAGGCGGAGCCAGGGTCAAGGTAAACGCCAATATCGGCACGTCTCCTTTGGAATGTTCGCCCGAGGCCGAATTTAAAAAACTTAAAATTGCTGAAGAATCCGGAGCGGATACCGTTATGGACTTATCCATAGGGGGCGATCTCGACGCAATACGCACGAGGATGCTTTCAATGACCCGCCTTCCCGTGGGTACGGTGCCGATTTACGCCGTGGCGAAGAGATACGCGGATAAGGGCCGTAAGCCGGAAGACATAGACATGTCGGAAGTGTTCGAGGAGATGGAGAAGCAGGGAGAGCAGGGCGTCGATTTTATGACGGTTCATACGGGAATCGACCTTAAGGGCGCCTATTACGGCGATAAATGCGGCAGGACGCTGGGCATAGTGTCGAGAGGCGGTTCCATGCTTGCCCGCTGGATGCTTAAAAACGGCAGGGAAAATCCTTTGCTTACAGATTTCGATAAAATTTTAAATATCGCGTTAAAGTACAATATAACCTTATCTCTGGGCGACGGTCTGAGGCCTGGGGCCTTGTCGGACGCCGGCGACGCGGCCCAGTGGCAGGAAGTGATAAACCTGGGCCGGCAGGCCGGCGAAGCTGCGGCGCGCGGTGTTCAGTGCATGATAGAAGGCCCGGGGCATGTAAGCCTCGATTTGGTGGAAGCACAGATTAAAGGCATAAAATCTCTTACGGGAGGAGCGCCGTTATATATACTGGGGCCTCTCGTAATAGATAATTCTCCCGGATACGACCATATTTCCGGAGCCATAGGAGCCGCGGCGGCGGTAAGAGCCGGAGCCGATTTTCTGTGCTATCTTACCCCGGCGGAGCATCTGACTTTGCCGGATGAGAACGACGTGAAACAGGGCGTTATGGCTTCCCGCATAGCTGCCGCCGCCGGTGAAGCGGCCATGGGCAGAAAATCCGCTTTGAATATACAGAAAAAAATGTCTCAAGCCAGGCAGAAGCTGGATTGGGAAGCCATGAAAGAAGCGGCTGTCGACCCGTCGGAAATAGACAGGCGCAGGAAAACGCATAAAGACAAAAAGGAATGCGCCATGTGCGGAGAATTTTGCTCCGTAAAACTTCAGCATTAATAATAACGGCGCCCTTTAAAGGGCGCCTGCTTTTATTGCCGCGCGGCGGGCGTCAGGATGTTTTCCGCCGTTTTCCTGCTTATGTCCTTGTCAAAAAAGACTTTTATAAATTTTATCGTTTCTTCGGCCATGTCTGCGCCGCATTTATCGGGATAGAATCTGCATGAAAAATACTGAATTCCTAAAAGCGCCGTGTAAAGGCCGTGCATATTCCAGCGGAACGGCTCGTTCGGCATAAGGATAAAGCGCCCGTTTTTCAGCGCGTTAAGATTTTTCCACTTATCGTCCTTTAAGGCGTTTTTATAAAAGTCCTTATTTTCAGTTACTATAAAATCCGGGTCAAGAGCGGCGAGCTTTTCCATAGTTAAAGAAGGGCCGCTGTGTTCGCTGGATTTTTCACTGCATTCATAGGCGTTTTTCCCTCCGGCTTTGTATATTATTTCAAAAGCCCCGGAGTTGCCGCAGACCGTTCGCAAGCCGTTTTTGCCAGCCGCCATGAATACCGACAGCCTCTTTTCTTCGGGAATGTCCTTCCAGGGCGCAGCTGCTTTGGTTATGGCTTCTTCCGCGTATTTGCTCATAGCTTCGGCTCTCTTTTCCACGCCGAATATTTTTCCCAGGGCGAGGAACGCTTCCGGATAGTCGTCCAGGGTTTTTATATTTACGGCGGCAAGCGGGATGCCCAGCTCTTTTAAATAATCTTTCATTTTTTTAAAGCTGTTCTGGTCCGGCGAACCGTAGGAAAAGGCTATATCGGGCCTGGCGCGGAGCAGCGCTTCTTTATCGGGCGACGCCCCGCCTGACCAGCAGCCAAGCACTGGAAGACCTAAGTATTTTTTATCGATATAGCCGGTTTCGTAGTCCCTTAAAGGGTAGCCCCATCCGGCAAGTCTTTCCGGAACCAGCGCGTAAAGCAGAAATGTAGTGTGGACGGTGGCTCCGTATATTTTTGAGTTTTCTGGTAAAGGCAGTTTTACATTTTCTGCGGGCATGATAACGGAGTTTCCAGCAATTGCCGCATTTTCCGGCTTCTGCGCCCGCGAAACGGCTGGGGAAACAAAAAGAGCTAAAAACGCTGCGAACGCGATAAATCTTTTCATAGTATAACCTCCGGTTCTATTTGCATTTTATTTAAATCCTCCGGCATAAATAGCATTAAATATATTAAACCATGTGCCGGCGGCTTTCGTATTTTGGCAGGAATTTATATTTTACTATGCCGCCTCTTAAGCATTTTCCCGCCGATACCGCTTCAAACGCCGCGTTTTTATCAGTTATTTCCGCCCCGGAAAGGTTAGCGTATTTTCTAAGCTCGTCGGAAAAGGGGACGGACGGGCCCATAAACATGGCTTCGGCCTCTTCTGGAATAAAAGGTAGATACTGTTCCGCGGTTTTATTGGCCAGCACGGCGCCTGTTATTATTATACCGGCACATTCCGGAAATATTTCTCCGGCTTTTTCAGGTTTGAGCGTTCCGGGGATATCCTTTAGCTCGAATATATTAAGAACCCCGCCTTTGGCTTTTATTTCGTCCATCAACGGGGAGAAATAGCCGACCATAGCCACATTTTCCGCGGAGATTATGCTGTTATAAAGCTTCTTATCATCCGGTTCTCCGCGCGCGCCTAATACGCTGTTTATTGCCGCAAGAGCCAGACACGATTGGAAGGGCGAGCCTTTTGCATAGTTCCCGGCAAAAGAACCGGCCTCCGCTTCAAGGTATTTTTTAAAGCCTTTTTCCGACGCTTCGGCATACGCTTCGGATGAAATATAGGCGGCTCCGCATCTCCCGTCCGTTTCCACGGCCGCGTAATTGGAGCCAAAAGCTATATCCTTTATCTTCATTCCGGATAAAAGAGCCTCTCCTTCCCCGGCTATTTTTTCGTAAATATTTTCCTTCATTATTTCCCCCTTGTTGTGTTATATATTTATGATTATATTACGGATATTATTGCTTGCAAGCTATTTGAGGCTTTTATGGATATTTTTATAATAACCGGCTCGCTTCACGGCGGAAAAACAAGCTTTGCCGCCCGTCTTGCCGAGGCGCTTAAGAAGGCCGGCCGTTCCGTCGGAGGGTTCGTAAGCCCGGGATTATGGAACGGGGGAGTTAGAAGCGGCTTCGACATAAGGGATGTTTTTTCCGGGGAAACGGTTCCTCTTGCCAGAACGGAGGCGGTTTCCGGTTATCGCTTCAGGCAGTTTTCCTTTTTTCCCGAGGGAATAGAGTTCGGATTTTCTTCCGTAAAGGCTTCTCTTGGGCGCCCGGACGATTATGTGTTTATCGACGAAGTGGGTAAAATGGAAACTCAAGGTATGGGCTGGGGGCCGCTGATTCCCGACGTTCTTTCGTCCCGATCGGCAGCCGTATTTGCCGTGCGTGCCGAATACGCCGGCCTTGTGGCGGAAACTTTTTCCATAAAGCGCCCTGTAATCATAGACATAGAGGCGCCTCTTGAAGCGGCTCTCGCTTTCATGGGCCTGGGGCCGTTATATTGTAATTAGTAATTAATATTTATTTCGCTTGTATTTGCTTTGCAATACGTAATATATTTTGTTATATTTGATGTGCGGAGAGTTTTGATTTTATGAAAAAAGCGGCGCTTTTGTCCATGCTGTTTTTTTTGATGTGCGGCAACGCCGTACATGCCGGGGAAGGCCGTATATACGGGGCTACTTTTTCCACAACTTATCTTCTTTACATTATGGCCCCGGATCTTATTGCAGGCTGGAACGGCCCTTTAAGGGATTACGAAAAAAAATACATACCGGAGCGGTATCATAATCTGCCGGTTTTGGGCGGCTGGTACGGCCAGGGTATGACTCCAAATAAAGAGACCCTGCTTTCAAGCGGCATAGATAAGGCTTTTATCCTGGAGCATGAAAGAATTGCTACGGATAAAATGAAAACCGCCCTCGAAGGCCTGAATATAAAAACCTACACCCTTAAAGCCTCGGGAATAAGCGATTATCCCGAATTGTTTTTGAATTTAGGCCGTATTCTGGGCAGGGACGGGCGCGGCAAGGAGCTTGCCGGCTATTCCGTTTCCGCTATGAAGCGGACGGCGGAGGCAGTTTCCGGTATACCGGCCGAAAAAAGAAAAAGGGTGTATCTTGCCATAGACAACCACGGCCTTATAAGCCGGTGCGCTGGAACGGGCGCTTCGGAGGCCATAGAAATTGCCGGAGGCGTTAACGTGCACGACTGCGGCGGCAGGAAAAGGTCCTCCAATGAAAAGATTTCCCTCGAACAGGTGCTGCTTTACGATCCGGACGTTATCCTGGTAACTGATAAAACATTTTATAAAAATATCTTTAAAGATTCCGGCTGGAAGAGAATAAGAGCCGTCAGGGAAGGGCAGGTGGTTTATATTCCCGGCGAACCTTTCAGCTGGCTGGATAAACCGGCAGGTTTCATGCCGGTCATGGCCGCCCAGTATCTTTCATGCAGGTTTTACCCCGATAGGTGCGCGATAGATATCGAAGAAGAAACGAAAAAGTTCCTCTCCCTGTTTTTCGGCTATGAAGCGGACGGCGGAACCGTTCGTGAAATTTTGGACGGCAAGTGAACAGAAGATTAATCATAATAATATCTCTGGCCGTTTTATTAATATCGGCGGCGTTCGCTTTCTGCGCCGGACGGTATGAAATGAACGCCGGAGAAGTCTTTGAAATGCTCAGCGCCGTAATAAGCGGAAAAGATATAAGCGATAACGCGTCTCTTTCCAATCTGAAGCTCGTTATTTTTGAAATAAGGCTTCCCAGAATAGCGGCCGCTTTATTCGTTGGTTCTTCGCTCGCTATTGCCGGTGCTCTTATGCAGGGAGTGTTCGTAAATCCGCTTGTTTCTCCCAAGATAATGGGAGTGCTTTCCGGCGCGTCTTTCGGGGCCGCTCTTGGCATGCTGTGCTTTACAAGCTGGGTGTTCGTGCAGCTTTCTTCTTTCGCCTTCGGTATGCTGGGCGCTCTGCTTGCGCTGCTTATATCGAGAATATATAAAAGCACCTCCGTTCTTCTGCTTGTTTTGGGAGGTATGATAAGCGGAGCCTTTTTTGACGCGCTTCTTTCCTTCGTAAAGCTTGTGGCTGACCCTAACGACCAGCTGGCCGCCATAATTTTCTGGCTTATGGGGTCTTTGGCCATAGCGGACAACGCTACCGTGCTTTTTGCCGGAATACCGGCTTTTATTGTAACCGTTGGCCTGTGCTTTTTCGGCAAAGCGCTTAACGTTCTTTCCATGGGCGACGACGAAGCCATGACTATGGGACTGAACGCCGGCAGAATGAGAATAATAATATTGCTTCTGGCAACCTTTGTTTCCTCCCTTGCCGTAGTCATGGCGGGAAATATCGGTTGGGTAGGGCTTATAATCCCGCATATAGCCAGAATGACAATCGGGCCGGATAACAGATATCTGCTGCCTCTTTCGGCCATCTTCGGAGGAATATTCCTGCTTGCCGCCGATACTGTTACGAGAACGGTTTTCACAAGCGAGATTCCTCTGGGGATAATAACTTCTATAATCGGCCTGCCTGTTTTCGCTTTTATACTTAAAAATACCCATAAGGGGTGGAAATGATGATAAATGTGGATAATATTTCCTATTCGTATTCCGCCGGCAGAGACGTTCTTAAAAACGTTTCTTTTAAAATAAACGGCGGGGATATCGTCAGCATACTCGGCCCTAACGGGTGCGGCAAAAGCACGCTTATGAAAATCATGATGGGGCTGATAAAACCGAAAAGCGGCAAAGTGGAGATAGACGGCCGCAGCGTTCACGCCATGAACAGGGCGGAAGCGGCCAGGGTTTTATGCTACGTTCCTCAGAACCATATTTCCGTGTTTCCGTATCTCGTAAGGGACGTTGTGCTTATGGGAACATCCGCCGGTAAAATGTGGAGTTCTTACGGAAAGCATGATTTCCTTCAGGCGGAAGAAAGCCTGGAAGCACTTAAAATAAGCCACCTTGCGGACAGGGCGTACTCCGCTCTGTCCGGAGGGGAGCGTCAGCTTGTGCTGGTAGCCAGAGCTATTGCCCAGAAATCAAAAATATTTTTTATAGACGAGCCTGTATCCGGCCTGGATTACGGCAACCAGTACCGTCTTATGGACCAGATACTGGAGCTTTCTAAAAATAAGCTGACGTTCATTATCACAACTCATCATCCCGACCACGTTTTTTATCTTTCCGGCAGGGCGGTTTTAATGAAAAACGGCTCCGTGCTGAAGTGCGGTTCAGTGGAAGAAGCCGTTACCTCCGAAAGCCTTTACGAGCTTTACGGAAGGTATATAAAAAAATGCGGGCTGGCGTCATGATAAATTACATAAAAGAGCACCGGGCGATAATAACAGCGCTGATACTTTCCGTAGCCGTCCATTCGGTTCTTTTTGCCAGAGTGTCCTCCGCCAGGCCACAGGCAGTACAGCAGGCGGTAATGCTGGAGCTGCTTAGCCCCGTTCCCAAAACCGCTGCGGCTCAGATAACCGAAAATAAACCCGAGCCGCCTAAAAAAACTCCCCCAAAGAAAAAGACGGTAAAAAAGGAGCCGGTTAAAAAACCTGTTAAGAAGCCGGTAAAAAAGCAGGTTAAAGCTCCCGAAATACCTGCGGAAAAACCGAAGGAAACGCCGGAAGAAAAGCCGGCTCCCGTTAAAGAACCTCCCGTCGAAACGGCGGAAGAAACTCCCGAACCTGCGGAAGAAACGGCCGCTCTCCCTGACAATACGGCGGCGGAAGCGGAGAAATCGTCCGTATCGGGGGCTTCCGATATGTCGTCGTCTCCGGAAGCCGTTTATATAAGCGCCAATTACGATTCCATAAGGCGGCTTTTCATGAAAGAGCTGGAATATCCCGATAAGGCAAGGCGAATGGGCCTTGAGGGAAAAGGAGCCGTAATGCTTACCATAGATAAGGACGGCAGGATAAAAAGCGTTTCTCTTTCCGACGAATTCGGAAACCGCCTTCTTAACGACGCGGCCCTAAAAGCCGGAAAACGTGTGCGAAAGGTTACGGCTCCGGGAGTGGCGGAAGTTCGCGTGGTGATACCGGTTACCTTCTCTCTTTACTGAAAAAGGATAGGCTGCGCCCTACGCCTTAGTATCCGGCACCACCACGGTTATGTTGCGGCTTTCTAGCATAAGCCTTTCCGCTATACTTTTTTCTCCCGCCAGCCTCCTTAAAAAAGGAACGCTTTTGCCCGGCGTGCCGATAACAATATGGCCGACCCTGTATTCCGATGCGAATTGGAGCAGGGCCTTTACTATGTCGTCCCCCTTATACGTAAAAACCTGAGCTCCCAGGCGGTTTGCCAGCGTGAGCGTGTCTGAAAGTATACGATGGGTGGAAGCGTCTATTTTTTCCGGCTTTTCTTTGGAAGTCTGCACATATACTGCGTACCAGTTTCTGTTAAGCCTGCCGGCAAGCCTTGAAGCGTATCTCAGCAGTTTTTCGCTGTTCGGCCCCCGGGAGCTTAAGCATACCATTACCTGGTCCGGGCTTTCCGCCGTATTTTCCGAGACTGAGTCGCGCCTGCGTGAATCGATCTGGGCGGCAAGCTCTCTCAAAGTCAGCTCCCTAAGCTGCTCCAGATTGCTTTGCCTGAAAAAACATTCGAGAGCCGTGTTTATCCTTTCTCCCGGATATATTTTACCGTCCCGCAGGCGTGTGCGCAGATCCTCGGCCGTTATGTCGACGTTTATTATCTGGTCGGCCTCGGCGACGACTCTGTCGGGTATCCTTTCCCTTACTTTTATTCCCGTGGCGCGTTCCACTATTTCATAGAGGCTTTCGAGATGTTGGAGATTAAGGGTCGTAATAACGTGTATTCCCGCGTCCAGTATGTCCTCCACATCCTCGTAGCGTTTTCTGTTTTTGCCGCCGGGAATGTTAGTATGGGCCAGCTCGTCTATAAGCACAATTTCAGGACGCCGCTTTAAAACGGCGTCCAGGTCCATTTCTTCTATCTCTATACCTTTATAGGATATTTTTTTCCCGGGTATTATTTCAATCCCTTTAGTCAGCTCTTCCGTCTCCCTGCGGCCGTGGGTTTCCACGATTCCGGCGGCGACGTCTATACCTTCCTCCTTAAGCCTGATGCCTTCGCGCAGCATCTGGCATGTTTTGCCGACTCCGGCGGCATAGCCAAGATATATTTTAAGCTTGCCCCTTTTCGAGCGTCTTATCAGTTTTAAAAAATTGTCCGCCCGGCGGCTGTTCATTGTTTTTCTCCGGTCTTATCCAAAGCGATATTGAGCACGAGTACGTTTACCAAAGGTTCCGGAGTAAAAAAGCCTCCGGTTTTTACCGCGTGTTTTTCTATCAGCTTCTTTACTTCTTCCGCAGGCAGATTTCTTGCTTTTGCCACGCGGTCCGCCTGAAATACAGCGGCTTTTACGGTTATATGCGGGTCCAGTCCGCTTCCGGAGGCGGTTAACATATCGGCGGGCACCCGCTCCTGCGTAAAGGTGCTTTCCTTTTCTATTATCCCGGCGGCTCTTTCCCTTACGGACGGGCTTGTGGGGGACAGGTTGGAGCCTGCCGCTCCCATTGCGTTATAATCCACGGCGGATGGGCGCGGATGAAAATATTCCGGCTTTTCAAATTTCTGGGCGAGCATTTCGCTTCCGATTATTTCTCCGTTTTCGTTTTTTATCAGGGAACCGTTCGCAGTATAGGGAACGAATATCTGTCCTATGGCGAGTATGGCCGCCGTATAGCACACGCAGCATACGGCAAGAGTTGCGGCCCAGCAGCGCAGAGATGTCAGCATCAGACGCGGCAAACCTGTTTTTTCAATGTTTTCAGTCATTTTCTACTCCTAGCAGACGCCCGCGAGGGTCAGTCCCATATCTATAAGTTTTATTCCCGCAAACGGCGCTATAACTCCGCCGAGACCGTATACGAGCAGGTTTCTTTTTAAAAGCCTGTCCGCCCCCATGGGCATATATTTTACGCCTTTGATGGCTATTGGTATAAGTATGGGAATTATTACGGCGTTGAATATCAATGCGGACAATATGGCGCTTTCCGGCGTCGAAAGGCCCATTATATTAAGGGCGGAAAGCTGCGGAACGGCCAGCATGAACATTGCGGGTATTATCGCAAAATATTTGGCTATGTCGTTTGCAAGCGAAAACGTGGTAAGAGAGCCTCTTGTCATAAGCAGCTGTTTTCCTATTTCAATAACTTCAATCAGCTTAGTGGGGTCGCTGTCCAGATCCACCATATTTCCCGCTTCTTTGGCGGCCTGGGTCCCCGAGTTCATAGCTATGCCTATATCCGCCTGGGCAAGGGCGGGAGCGTCGTTTGTGCCGTCTCCCATCATGGCCACGAGTCTGCCGTTTTTCTGCTCCTTTCTTATATATGCGAGCTTGTCTTCGGGCTTGGCTTCCGCGATAAAGTCGTCAACGCCGGCTTTTTCCGCTATAGCCTGCGCCGTAAGCGGGTTGTCTCCCGTTACCATAACTATTCTCAGCCCCATTTTCCTGAGCCTTGCAAATCTTTCGCTTATGCCTTCCTTCAATATGTCTGATAGGGCGACGGCTCCGAGAACGGCGTTACCGGCGGATACGACTATCGGCGTATCTCCCTTTTTGGCTATTTCGTCGGTTATTTCCTTCAGCTCTTCGGAAACTTTTCCGCCGTTTTGCATTATATATTCCTTCATGGAATCGCACGCGCCTTTTCTGTATCTTGTTCCGTCGGCGGCATCCAGGCCGCTCAGCCTGGTCTGGGCCGAAAAGGGTATTATCCGGCCTTCCGGGCGTTCTTTCGCGCCCGTTCCTAAAATTTTCGCGCCTAGTTCCGCGATGGAGCGTCCTTCAGGAGTTTCATCCCCGAAAGAGGCGGTTACGGCGGCCCGGGCCAGATCTTCAAGTTTTACTTCTTTCAGAGGGAAAAAGGCGCTCGCCTGTCTGTTGCCTATCGTTATGGTGCCTGTTTTATCAAGAAGCAGCGTGTCTATATCTCCTGCAAGTTCCACCGCTTTGCCGCTTTTGGCTATAATATTGGCGGAAAGGGCTCTGTCCATGCCGGCAAGGCCTATCGCCGCCAGCAAAGCTCCTATCGTGGTCGGTATCAGGCATACCAAAAGGGCGGCGAGAGTGGGAACTGGCAGCTCTATACCGAAATACAGCCCTATGGGATAAAGCGTTACGGTTACCATGAGAAATGCCAGAGTGAGACCGGCCAGAGTTACGGTAAGGGCCAGCTCGTTAGGCGATTTCTGCCTTACGGCTCCTTCTACGAGACTTATCATTCTGTCCAGGAATGATTCCCCGCTGCCAGCCGTAATTCTTATTTTAAGAGAGTCGGAAAGCACGCGGGTTCCTCCGGTTACGCCGGACCTGTCTCCGCCGACTTCCCGCACCACCGGAGCCGATTCTCCAGTAATGGCGGATTCGTCCACAGAGGCGGCTCCTTCTACAACTTCACCGTCTCCCGGGATTATCTCCCCGGCCGAGACGATTATTATATCATCTTTCACAAGGGCGGAGGATGGTATGGTTTCGGTTTCTCCGTTTTCCTTTACACGTTTCGCATCCGAAGTTTTACGGGTGGATTTCAGCGCGTCTGCCTGGGCTTTTCCTCTGGCTTCCGCAAGGCTTTCCGCAAAATTGGCGAAAAGCACGGTAAGCCACAGTATTACAGCCACGGCGGCGGTGTAAGCCGTTTCTTTGCCGTTTATTACAGATTCGGCAAGTACGGCTGTCGTCATAAAGGCGCCAAGCTCCGTTACGAACATTACCGGGTTTCTTGCCATTATTTTTGGATTAAGCATTATAAAGGCGCGTTTTGCCGCCTGGATTACCAGGTCTTTCCTGAATATGCTTCCGCGCGCCGCTTTTTTCGCGCGGCTGTTTTTTTGTATGCTTTTATCGGTTTTCATATAGTTTCTCCGTTATAATGTCAGATATTCCGCGATTGGGCCGAGCGCGGCCACCGGCATAAAAAGCAGGGCTCCGATAAATATAACGCTGCCAAGCAGAACCACTGCAAAAAGCGGCGTATCCGTATGAAGCGTGCCGGAGGTTTCCGGAACCGCCGTTTTTTCGGACATCATTCCCGCCGCCGCTATGCAGAAGATTATCGGCAGGAAGCGCCCCAGAAGCATTACGAGGCCCGTCGCTATATTCCACGGAGCCGTGTTGTCGCCCAAACCTTCGAAGCCGGAGCCGTTATTAGCGGCCGAAGATGTAAATTCGTAAAGTATTTCCGAAAATCCGTGTATTCCAGGGTTGGCGACGGTTTCCGCTCCCCACGGAGTGGCTGCGAAAAGGGCCGTCCCTCCCAAAATGAAAAACGGATGAACGAGCAGGGCGAGAAGAGCCAGTTTCATTTCCGGAGTTTCTATTTTTTTGTTCATATATTCCGGCGTCCTGCCTACCATCATACCGCAGACAAATACGCCTATTATGATAAAAACAAACATATTTATGACTCCGACGCCAACCCCTCCGAATACTACGTTAAGCCACATGCCTATCATTGCCGTAAGTCCCGTTATCGGGTTTAGGCTGTCGTGCATATTGTTTACCGAGCCGTTGCTCGAAGATGTGGTCAGTATTGTCCATAAGGGGGCGGCAGAGCCTCCGAAGCGCAGCTCTTTGCCTTCCAGATTGCCCGACGCCGACTGTTCGGCGTTAAGGCCTGCCAGGGCTTTTGTGGGCTCTGCTTCAAAATGCACGGCCGCGGCAAGGTTACATACAAGTATCAGCAGCATGACGGCAAATATTACGCCCGCGTGCTTGAGCCTGCCGGTAATGCGCCCGAACATCCATACGCTTGCCATCGGTATCGCTATTAAGCTGAGGGTCTGTATTATATTCGTAAAAAATGTCGGGTTTGAAAAAGCGTGGGTTCCGTTAGGTCCGAAAAATCCTCCGCCGTTTGTTCCCAATTGGGTAATAGCCGCAAATGTGGCTACCGGCCCCCTTGCGATGGTCTGTACTGCGCCCTCCAGGGTGTGGGCGGTTACGGGGCCTCCGAAAGTCATTACCGTTCCGCCCAGAACAAGAAGCGCTGCAGATACGAAAGCCACCGGAAGCAGTATGAGAAACGACGCTCTCATCATATCGGAAAAGAAATTGCCCGCCGTCTTTTTTCCCGCCAGGCTTCTGCTCATGGCGGCAAGAGCCGCTATGCCTGTCGCCGCGGAAACGAATTGAAGCCACATAATAGCAAAACTCTGGGAAAAATAACTTAGGCCGTTTTCTCCGGAATAATGCTGCAGGTTCGTATTGGCGGTAAAAGACGCGGCGGTGTTGAAAGCCAGGGAAGGCTCCATTCCCGCTATCTGCGCCGGGTTCAGAGGCAGTTTATCCTGGAACAGGAAAATAGTGTAAGTGATAACGAACATTACAGCGTTGAAAGCGAGCATGGAGAAAAGATAGCTTTTCCAGCCCTGGCCGTTTTCTCCGGCTTTTCCTATTATCAGCGCCAGCAGCTTTTCAAAGGGCCTTCTGAACAGCCCCGGGTTTCCGGCCGGCTCCATGGCCCATGTCATCATTTTGCCGAGAGGCCACGAGATGGCGACTGCGGCGGCTATCATCAATATTAAAAACGTTATGGACATGACGTTCTCCTCTTAATTAAAATTTTTCCGGTTTTATTATTGCGTATATAAGATATACGGCCGCCGCAGCGGACAGCAGTATCGCCAAATAAATCATATTGTTATCCTCCTTCTATCTGCCGATAGCCTTTACAAGCAGCGCCAGGCCTGCGAATACCGAAATGCCCAAAAACAGGCATATAAATCCGAACATTTGAGTTCCTCCTTAAAGTTTATTTATAGGTTTGCTTTTTTCAGTGAAAACGAAAAAACCGACCCGGCTCCTGGTTCGCTGGAAGCCTTTATTTCTCCGCCGTGGGCGGATACTATTTCTCTGGCTATGGCAAGGCCCAGCCCCACGCCTGATTTTTCGCTCTGGCCTTCCGACCTGTAAAAAAGGTCGAATATGCGCGGCAGGTCCTTTTTCTCTATACCTGTGCCGGTATCTGATATGTGAAACCATACGAAGCCGTCCTTTTCTTCTCCTTTTATTTCTATTTCCCCGCCGGGCTGCGTAAACCGCAGCGCGTTGGCCAGGATATTGGCAAACACGTGGGTTATTTTATTTACGTCGGCCTCAGCCTCGGGCAAATCGTCGGGAACGCTGTTTTTCAAGGTTATGCCTGCGTCGCGGGCTTCCGCCGATACGGCTTCAAGCTCCTCTCCGGCAAGCGCCCTGGGGTTAACCGGCGCCGTCTTTATCAGCGTTTTTCCCGATTCCATACGGTTTATGTCGAGAAGATCGTCGATAATGCCGGCAAGACGTTCGCTGTCGTCTCTGGCGGTAATCAGCAGCTCTTCCTGCTTTTCGTTTACAGGTCCGGTAGTCTCGTTAAGCAGCAGATGCACGGACATCCTGAGCGATGTAAGCGGCGTTCTGAGCTGGTGGGATACGGTGGCGACCACGCTTTGTTTAAGCTCTTTCATTTCCCTCAGCCTCGTTACGTCGTCCAGTATCAGGGCCACGCCGAAAGTTTCGCCTTTTTCGTCTTCTATCGGTACGGCGGAAGGGCTGAAAAAATGCTCTTCGCCGTTTATAAATTTCTGTATGTCAGCGTTTTCTCTGGAGTGAAAGGGCTTGTCGTTCAGGGCCGCGTCCCTTACTTTCCCATACATATCGGGCAGCAGGGAATCTTTAACGGATTTCCCCTTTGACAGCCCGAAATATTCCGCGGCTTTTTCCGTGGCGAATTCCACATTCCCCTCGTTATCAAGAGCCGCCACCACAACCGGCAATGCCTTAAAAACTTCCTCCGTGGTGCGCTTTGTCCGCATCAGGTTCAGCCTGTCAGACTGCCGGGCTTCCCTCAGGGCTGCGGCCATTTCGTTGAAGGTTTCGGATAGTTTTCCTATTTCGTCTTTATTTTCGTTGTTTATTACAAGGTCAAGGTTGCCTCCGCGTATTTCCCGCGCGGAATCTATAAGCATATCGACCGGCCGCAGAACCCACTTGGTTATCAGGATGCCCAGAATAACTAAAAACGCAGCGGCGGAAACTATTGCCATAAGCAGCGTGTTATAAGCCTTTTCCGCCATTTCTCTGGCCGCGTTATTAGCGTCGTTCATATTGTTTTGATTCATTATCAGTATTTCGTCCGCAAGAGAGCGTATCTTTTCGGAAAGGGGCATAAGTATCTGAAAATACAGCTCCGCTTTCTTTCCTTCCGGCGATGCGTTTTTTATAAGGCCGGCCGTTTCCTCGTAGTCGGAAAAAAGCTTTCTTATTTTTGAGGCCGTTTCTTTTTCGCCGGGAAGGGTAAGTATGGCTTCCTCTGTTTTTAATGCTTTTTTGAAATTCTCAAAGCTTTGACGTACGGCGTATTTATCGGCCCCGGACAGGCCGGATATATAATAGAGGATGTTTCTGTCGCTGTTATCTATGGATTCGGACATTTCAAGGCTTGCCCTGACGCTCGAATAGTTTTCTTTTAATATGACGTCTATGGCCGCGCCCAGTCTGTTTATCTGGGACATTACCATAAATCCTATCGCAGCGATTATCGCCAGAGTGATTCCCTGGCCCAGAAGCAGTTTCTTTCTTATGCCAAACACTGGTTCACCTCGTTTTGCCTTATATTAAAGCAAAAGAGGTGCCAATATGTAATTCTATTATTATCAATATGTTAGAAGATTAAAAGAAGATTGTTATATTGAATTAAGCAATAAACGCGGGAAAATATATTGCAAAATGCAATGTTTCTATATGCCGTACTGCTTTCTTTTGCGCCAGAGGGTGGTCTGGTCTATATTAAGCACTTCTGCCGCGTCCTGTAAAGATTTTGAAGAGTTTATCACAGCTTTTATGTGTTCCTCTTCTATTTTATCGAGGGGCACTTTGTCCCCTATGCGCAGGGTATGGCTTGCGGGGGAGATATTCTGCGGCAGGTGCTCCGGGCCAATAATATCGCTTTGGCTCAATATGGCTATTCTTTCCACCACGTTGCGAAGCTCGCGGATATTACCTTTCCACGGATAGTTTTTAAGTATTTCCATTGCTTCGGGCGTGAAGCCTGTTATTTTTTTGTGATTCTGCGAGGAAAAAAACAGAAGCATTCTGTTTGCCATCGCTTCTATATCTTCCTTTCTGCCGGAAAGAGGCGGTATTTCTATTTGTATGACGTTCAGCCTGTAGTAGAGGTCTTCCCTGAATCTGCCGTCTTTAACGTATTCTTCCAGATCGGCGTTGGTGGCGGCGATTATCCTTACGTCTGCTTTTCTTGTTACCGGGTCTCCCAGCCGTTCATAAACTCTTTCCTGTATGAAGCGCAGCAGTTTCGGCTGTACCTGGAGAGGCACGTCGCCTATTTCGTCAAGAAACAGCGTTCCTCCCTCGCAGGCAGCCACGCGGCCTGCGGTATCTTTTACCGCTCCGGTAAAGGCGCCCTTAACGTGGCCGAACAGTTCGCTTTCAAGAAGCTCCGGGCTTAAAGACGGGCATGAAACTACCCCCATAGGCCCCATCGCCCGAGGGCTCCAATTATGTATCGCCTTTGCAAGAGCGGTTTTGCCCGTTCCGCTGGATCCTCTTATAAGCACTACCGCCTCCGAAGCAGCCGCCTGTTTTGCCGTTTCTACCGCAAGCTGCATTTCGGGGCTGGAAGATGTGAAATCTATTTCAGGATTTATTTTTTCCATATCCTCCTTAAGCCGGGCGATCTGCGATTCCATATTTCTGATTTCGCCGATTTTTTCTGCGGCGATATAAATCTGCTCCGGGGCAAACGGCTTCGCTATATAATCGAAAGCGCCTCTCCGCATAGCTTCTACGGCCGTATTGACGGACGCGTAAGCCGTCATGACTATTATTTTCATCCACGGGCTGCGCGCGGTGAGGGCGCCTATTATGTCAAGCCCATTGTCAGCGCCGAGACGCAGATCAAGAAACGCCATATCAAAAACCTGCCTTCCGGCTTCGTTTAAAGCGTCTTTGGCGCTTCCCGCAGCGGTGGTTCTGTGCCCGGCGGATTCGAGACACATTGAAAGGGTTTTTCTTATGTTTGCTTCGTCGTCTATTATAAGAATATTGAGAGATGCTTTTTTTACCATGACGCCATTATAATTTATGAAGCGTATTTTTTCTATATGAAATGGCCTTTTTTAAACCGGACGGCTTTCTTTATAAAGCGGCGTATGTCAGGGCGCGTAAGCCGGCGCGCCGGAAAGCGTATAACAAAAATATCCTTGACAACCCGAAGATATTGCGAATATCATTAAAAAAATAAAGGAGAGTAAAACTGTATGAATAAAGTAACGATGAATGGAAGCGAAATAGCTCTGAAAGGCTCGTACCCGAAAGCGGGGGATAAAATATCAGATTTTGCCTTAAGGGCTGGCGATATGAGCGTTAAAGGCTTAAAGGATTATGCGGGCAAGGTTCTTGTGATTCTTACCGTGCCTTCGATAGATACTCCCGTGTGCGATATGGAGCTTCAAAAATTTAATAAAGACGCGGGGGCTTTGCCGGAGGATATAAAAATCATAGGCGTAAGCGCCGATCTTCCCTTTGCCCAGTCCAGGTGGGCGGCGGAAATGGGTGTTAAAAACATAACCATGCTGTCCGACCATTTCGATATGGGGTTTGCCGAAAGCCACGGCGTTCATATGAAGGATTTAAGGCTTCTGGCCAGGGCTGTTTTTGTTTACGACAAGAGCGGAAATCTGGTTTACGATGAACTTGTCGGGGAAGTTACTAAAGAGCCGGATTACGGCAAGGCGGTGGAGGCGGCTAAAAAAGCCCTCTGATTATGAAAGGCTGGGTTATTATTTATTACGGCCCGTATTTTAAAGATTATAAAAAAGCCCCCGTTAACCGGGGGCTTTATACGTTCTGCTGTTAAGCTATTCCACGCCTACCATTACGGAAGTGGCCTTGATTACGGCTATCGCTGCGGAGCCCTCTTTAATGCCCAGCTCTTTAATGGCGTCCATAGAGATTGTGGCGCTTATTACGTTTCCTCCGCCTATGTCTATTTTGACTATGGCGTTGACTGCGCCTTTCTCGATTGCCACTACTTTACCTTTAAGCTGATTTCTTGCGCTTAATTTCATTACAATGCCTCCATGTATTTAACATACGCTTTATCTTATCATCGGTCCGGCCGTTGTCAATATCTTATAGGGCGTAAATATTATTTGATATAAAGCCGATTTAGGCTATTATTTTGCAGAGTGCAGAGCTCTTTTGAATATAATAATAGGTTGGTTTAATTAAAATGATAAATAAGGTTTTCGTCGCCGGAGGCACGGGATTTGTTGGCTCCCATGTGATAAACGCGCTGTTTGCAAGGGGTTTAGGGGTTAAAGCCCTTTCTAAAAACGATTCCAGAGGATTTATGCCAGACGGAGCTGAGATCGTTCCCGGGGATATACTCAGCCCCGATGGCTGGAAAGATTCCGTTTCGGACTGCTCGGCTTTTATAAATCTTGTCGGCATAATAAGGGAATACCCGAAAGAGGGGGTCACTTTTGATAAAATCCATGTGGAAGCCGTAAAAAATATAACATATATATGCCGTGAAGCGGGCATAAGCAGGCTTTTGCATATATCCGCCGCCGGAGCGTCTCCGGAGGGCGTGAGCAGGTACCTTGCTACAAAATATCAGGCAGAGGAGCTTATTATGGCTTCCGGCCTTAATTATACCATATTCCGGCCTTCTCTGATATTCGGGCCTGAGGATAAATCCGTAAATACTTTTGCGAAAGTAATAAGGTCTGTGGGGGCTTTTCCCGTATTCGGAAACGGAGGGTATATGTTTGAACCGGTGTATGTCGGCGATGTGGCGGAGGCGGTTGCAAAAAGCGTGGACAGCCCGGATTGCTATGACAGAACCTTTTGCCTTGGAGGGCCGGACACGATTAGTTACAGAGATATAATAATAAGCGTTGCCTCCTCAATGGAGGAAAAGGTATATTTGCCCTCCGTGCCTGTAAGCGCAGCCAGAAAGATTACTTCTCTCATGGGCAGATTCAGATTTTATCCTTTAACGAGAGATCAGCTTGAAATGCTTTTGGAGGGAAACGTCTGCAAAAGCTCCGAAATTTTCTCAATATTGGGCATAAAACGCAAGAGCCTGCATAAATATCTGGAAGAACGTTTTTCACATTTCAGAAACGGTCGTTAGAAAGGTAGAAAGTTTTATGAAAAATTCTCCCGCAATTCATCCTTTTGCGGTAGTCGTAAGGTCGTGAGGTATGCTTATAACGGAGGATTCAAGGCGGAAAGGAAAATTTATCCTGATCGTTCGATAAACCTACCCCTAGCAGGCTAATTGCCTTTAATCCGTCCGCATTAGGCAGAAACGTTGAGATTAACGGCATGGACGCCTGTAAATCGTGTTATATTCTCCCATATCGCGGATTTTTATCTTTTTCTAAGTTCGGTACGGCGTATTTTTCCGCTTATGGTTTTAGGGAGCTTGTTTACAAAGTCTATGACTCTGGGGTATTTATAATTGGCCGTTACTGATTTTACATAGTCCTGTATTTCTTTTGCGAGTTTTTTGCCGGCCAGATTTTTGTATTTGTCCGTAAGCACTATTGTGGCTTTTACCACCTGACCTCTCATAGGATCTTCCACTCCGGTAACGGCACATTCCAGCACGGCCTCGTGCTTCATAAGCACGCTTTCCACTTCGAAAGGGCTTATACGGTATCCGGCGCTTTTAATTATATCGTCCGCTCTTCCGATAAACCATAAATACCCGTCTTTATCGCGCCACGCCACGTCTCCGGTGTAGTATATGTCGTTATGCCATACGCGGTTCGTGCGTTCAGGCTCTCTGTAATATTCCTTGAAAAGACCTATGGGTTTTTTATCTTTAGTATGTATAACTATCTGCCCGTGTTCCCCCACATCGGCAAGTCTGCCGTCCGACGTAAGTAAATCCACATGATACTGCGGGTTAGGAACTCCCATGGAACCGGGTTTAGGCTCTATCCAGGGAAAAGTAGCTACCGTAAGGGTAGTTTCCGTTTGCCCGAAGCCTTCTTTAAGTTTAATTCCGGTCAGCTTGCGGAAAGCTTCGTAAACCGCCGGGTTAAGAGCTTCGCCGGCGATTGTGCAATGCTCCAGTGAAGAAAGGTCGTACTTTGTGAGATCCTCTTTGATCATAAAGCGAAACACCGTTGGAGGAGCGCAGAAAGACGTTATTTTATATTTTTCGATAAGCTTCAGTATCTGCATTGGAGTAAACTGTTCGTGGTCGTATACGAATACGTTGGCTCCGGCTATCCACTGGCCGTACAGCTTTCCCCATACGGCTTTGCCCCAGCCGGTGTCGGCTATGGTAAGATGCAGGCTTTTTTCGTTAAGGTTGTGCCAGAAACATCCGGTCACTATGTGGCCCAAAGGGTACAGATAATCGTGGGCCGCCATTTTCGGATTTGCTGTCGTTCCGGAAGTAAAGTATATAAGCGAAATGTCGTCGTTGGAATTAGGGTGCTCGGGGCGTTTGAAAGGGGCGGCGTTCTCTATGCCTTTCTGAAAATCCTCCCATCCGTCCGGCACGAAAGGGCCTATGGACACGCGCCTTTTTACGGAAGGAGAGTATGGCATGGCGTTATCCACCTGCTCGGTTATCTGCTCCTCTCCCACGGTTACTATCATTTTGATCAGGGCCGCGTTGTTCCTGTAGACTATATCTTTACTCATAAGCATATGCGTGGCCGGTATGGCGACGGCTCCCAGCTTATGAAGGGCCAGCATGCAGAACCAGAATTCGAACCTTCTTTTCAGTATAAGCATTACCATGTCCCCCCGGCCTATGCCGAGAGACTGGAAATAAGAAGCGGTCATGTCGGAATACTCTTTCATGTCCTTAAAGGTAAAATCTATGTGCCTGTCTTTATCGTTTACCCAGCAAAGAGCTTTTTTGCCGGGCTCCTGTTCGGCCCAGGCGTCCACGACGTCATAGGCGAAATTAAAGTTTTCGGGGGGATTTATTTTAAAATTCTTGATGAAATCTTCCTGAGAATCGAATTTTGTCTTTGTAATAAATTTTTCTACCACAATACGTCCTTGTTGTATAAGGAATTTTAAAAAGCCATATAGACGGATAAAACGCCCTGTCTAAAAATAACAATTATATCTTTTTCATATCCGTTGGCAAGGTGTTTTTTAGGCTGAAAACAAAAAGCCGGTGCCGCCCTGAAGTAATATTTTTCTTAAATATTTAATATCCGGGCTCTGTTGAAAAGGGTTTGCCGCAAAGCTCCTTTTTCCGCCCGGCGGCGCGTATTTTTTTGTTTTTCATACTGCTTACGCTGCTTTTGAGGCTGGAAATACGCAGGACCGCCGTGCTGCCCGCGTCCTTTGAGGAAAATATATGTTAAGTTTATGATTACAGGCAGGGTATATGCGAAAGCGCCGCTTTCTGCCGGTTCCATGCTTTAACTTACCGCCGCCAGGTTTTTCTTAACTATTGGGGCGCTTCGTTTTTTATAAGCCTCTGTTAAACGCCGCGTCAGCTTCCGTACGCTTCTCTTAATATCTTTATCTCTTCCGCATATCCGGGAAGTTCGTTGGGAGTTTCCAGAATAAAAGGAAGATGTTTTAACCTTGGGTTATTTATTATGTTCTCAATGGCGGCAAGCCCTATCGTTCCTTTTCCTATTATTTCATGCCTGTCTTTGCGGCTGTCAAAAGGCATCATGCTGTCGTTTAGATGCATGGCTTTAAGTCTTTCGAGCCCTACGATTTTATCGAATTTATCAAGAACTCCGTCCAGGTCGTTTACTATATCGTACCCGGCAGAATAGAGGTGGCAGGAATCCATGCATACGCCCACCTTTTCCGGGACTTCAAGCCTGTCTATTATGGCCCTGAGCTCTTCGAAGGTGGAGCCCATTTCGCTGCCTTTTCCGGACATGGTTTCCAGCAGCAATATCGTTGCCTGGGAGGGATTAAGCACCTGATTAAGGGTGTCCGCTATAAGCTCTACGCCTTTTTCCGGCCCCTGGCCCACATGGCTGCCCGGATGTATGTTGTAATAATTGCCCGGCAGATATTCCATATTGGCCATGTCCTCTTTCATAGCGTTTCTTGCAAATTCCCTCAGCCCCTGGTCGGAAGCGCAGGCGTTAAGAGTATATGGAGCGTGGGCCACAAGGGGGGCGAACGAACGCTCTTTCATGAGTTTTACAAGGGCTTGGGCGTCCGGTATATCCATAGCTTTCGCTTTGCTGCCTCTCGGATTTCTGCTGAAATACTGAAAAGTGTTGGCGTTTATGCCTACGGCTTCTTTGCCCATATGTTCGTAGCCCTTTGAAGACGACAGATGGCATCCTATATTTAGCATATTTGTAGTTTCTCCCGTATTTTGTTTTTAATTAAACATCATGAAATGTTAAAAGACCAGCGGAAATTAAGCCTGAAATTAGATTTTTGCGTTGACGGCGGCGATAAATGCCTTGATAAAGCGCTCTTTGGTAGTGTTTTCATCAGCTTCCGCGCATTGGAACACCTCGAAAATTAAAGCGTCTATTATTCCCATAATCATAAGGGACTTTATTTCCAGCTCTTCTTCTGAGTCGTCCGGTTTTACTATACGGGTTATTTCTTTATAGACGTTTTTGTTTCTGGAAGTGAATATCCGGTTGAAATTTTTGTCGGTTTCAAGCATCTCGTAAGCGTAGAGCCTTCCGAGAATTCTGTTTTCCCATACTTCTTCATATGTTTTTTCGGCGGCGAGGTAAAGATCCGCTTCCGATTTTACCAAACCGGAGTGTAAAAACCTTTCTTCCAGGCCGTTGCCGATAGTGTTGCTCGCCTGACGGAAACAATCCTCTTTGTTGGAGAAATAAAGGTAAAAAGTTCCTTTGCCTACTCCGGCCCGCTCGGTTATATCGCTTATCCTCATGCTGCGGTAGCTTTTTTCCCTGACGATATCAAGCATCGCGTTGAGTAGCTTTTCACGTTTATTTCCGCCCATTCGTGTTTAATATCAAAAAAAGCACGGGTTGTCAATTAAATGAAACGTGAACAGGGCGTTTTGTGCGGCTAATACATTTTTCAACATAGTGTTAATGTGACGTCTGCGGCCGGATTTCGTGCGCTGCTTGCGTTTATAGACCGCAACTATTCCTTAACATACCGCAAAATAGGATTATCATATTATATATTAGATATTTGCAATTATTTAAGTAAGCAATTTTTTAAAAACTTTTTTGAACCGTCCGGCAAGTTTATATACCAGCCGTCCCTGTTAAAAACAGCTTCTAAAAAATATTATAAACAAAAATATCATGGAAAAATAAACAGCACCGCAAAATGAAGAAAAACGACGGCAAATGGATTCCTAAATATAAGGAAATTGCCAATAAAATATATGACAGCATAATTAAAAATAAACTGCTTGGCGGTGCCAAACTGCCTGGAGGCAGAAGCCTTGCTTCTTATTACGGCGTCAGTAAGAATACGGTTTATGAAGCCCTGGAATACCTGGAAAGGGAAGGGGTAATAGAAATTAAAAGGGACCTTGGTTCTTTTGTAACTAAAGAAGCCTGGGCCGCCGCCATGAACGGAAGCCCCGATTGGGAAAGCTACATACACCACGGATGGCAGCGTATAAGAGACCCGATACTCGACAACGTGTATTGTAAAGAAAGCTCCTCCCACGGCGAGGATATATACATAAGCATAGACTGCCTGCACGAAAGCTTCAACGCGGGCAAGTATGTTCTTGATACCCTTAAAGACGTATCTTTTGAAATCGCTTCAGATAACCCCCTTACGACGTATGAATTTCAAGGCTCCGTTAATCTGCGTAAAACGGTAGCTTCATATCTTTCCGGCCGATGGAAATGTCCGGATATAGATTACGGCAATATTATAATAACTCCCGGATTGCCCAATTCCATAGACGTTATATTTAAAGGCCTCAGCAGTCAGGGGGATATAATTTATACGGAAAATCCTATCTTTTGCCTGCCGATGCAGCAGCTTCTTTCTCTGGGGCAGAGAGTTATCGGCATAGAAATGGACGATGAAGGCATAATCGTCGAAGACCTTTATAAAAATTTCAGAAAGTCGGAACGCCCCATGCTTATGGTATCTCCCAACGGTCATTATCCTACCGGGCGCAGCATGAGTGTAGAAAGGCGTAAAGAATTACTTGAAATGTGCGCTGCCGTTAATCTGCCCATAGTGGAGATGGATTCGATGTATGATTTTGACGAGCCCATGCCATCCTTAATGAGCATGGATAAACATAATCTCGTTATATATCTTGGTTCTATCGCCGTTCCATATGCTTTCGGCCTGGGTACAAGCTGGATACTTGCCCCTGATTATCTCGTCAAAAGATTAGGCGTGGTATCCATGGAAAGCAACCATTATCCGGCGCATATTACCCACGTAATAACGGAAAAGCTGTTGGCGAACGGCCATTACGACAGATTCGTAGCCGGATTTATGCCTATGATGAGAAAACGCATGGACCTTACCAATAGGCTTTTAAATAAATACTTTGCCGATCTTGCCTCCTGGTACGGAGAGAGCAAAAGAGGCATTATTTATATTAAGATGAACGATAATATAAGCGTCAGAAAAATGTCAAGATATGCGGACGGCGTAAGGTTTGCGTCCGGAGCTATTTTTGATAAAGACGATAATTCACATATAATTTTAAATCCCTTTTCTATGTCCGAATCAGACCTTGAAGAAGGTCTTAAACGCCTCCAAAAAGCGGCTTTTGCCGGCTATAAATAATACTTTCCCACCGTCCGTCTTTTTTCGTATACTGCCGTCCCTGTAAAATTCATAGGAATATCTATATCTTTAATTAAAGCGCGCTTTTAAAAAATAGTTTTGGAGGAAGTATGGGAAAGGTAAATTTCGCGTTGATAATTTCCTTTTTGCTGACCGTATTGCTCGTTCCGCCGTTGTGTTTCGGCCAGAACGCAGCGTACGTAACGCCGGACAGCTGGAGCAAGCACATAACGGCAAACGGAGT
>CANTXF010000049.1 GCA_947853665.1 uncultured Deferribacterales bacterium
AGGGAACGGGCCTAATTATTCTATTATTCGGAAATTACACAAAATTCAAAACAGGCTCATGCGATCTGAATTTACGGCTTCTTTAAAATATCATTACGCATTTCAAGCATTAATGTTTGGATTATTTCCTCTTTGCTACAGCACATTTAAAGAGAATATTAATATAGGTACAACATCTTTCGGAACTATTGTTATTCTTGTAATAGGAATCCTGGGTTTAGCTCACATTATTATTTTTGGAATTAACTATTATGCGTACAACAGATCTGTAGCTGAGTGCTATAGAAATATAATTATTTTGGAACCCTATATATTTGGCAAACTACATTCAGAACAAAGTAAAAACTATTCTATAGTTTTTGGTAAATGGCAAGCAGCAGCACTATTTTTACTCGCATTTATATGGATAGGAATATTGATATATTTTACGCATCCGACTAATAAAGCTGAATATATTATTTTTTCTATTGGATTAGCAGAAACAATTTTTCTTCTTTTTTTACCCATTATAGTCATGTTTATATTTCTTCATCACAAATTTATAAAAGTAATAAATAAAGCACATGAAGCAAACACTACTGATAAAAAGAATTTCAAATAATTTATATATATTTTTTATAATTATCTTTCTATATAGCGAGACTTTCCAGACAGAGTAATATCTAAAGCCTTAGCCTGGAGTTTCATGTACTCTTTTTGGGCAATTTGCATATTATTATAACGCTCCTTTAATAAAAGGCGTTCTTCAAAAGATGCTTCAATAGAACGTATCCGGTTGCCTAAACGGGTTTTATGAGAGTTTGTAAATACATGGAATGCATCTTTCGGCAGACCGTTTATTCTATCTCTAGCTTTTACGGAATGGGTTTTATTTGCAGCTTGATATAAATGCTTATCTTGGACTACCATTAAAGCGTCTGAAGCTCCATCAAGTTCTTTTACAGCTTCAGTTATACTTTTTAACGCTTGAGGGTTATCTTTTCCGTAAAATTGGGCTTCGTGGCGTAATATAACGCGTTCGGCGTTGATAATGATATTTAGTTCTTCAGAAATACCTATATTTTCTACTATACTCGCAATATTTTTAATATCCGTTTTATTAAGATGACGCTCGTTTGTTGCTTCAACTTTTGAATAGCTATCGTAAGCGAAGTTTAATTTTAGCGATAACTCACTTATCGAGCCAATCTTTACCATATTCAGCCTCCGCTTCGCTGAGATTAAAACCCTCATTACGAACATAATCAGCTCCGCAAACCTCTTTTAAAGCCATGGCTAAGTGTGGAGCAAGTGGAATTTTCATCGCTATTTCATGAGCTTCGTCCTTTTTTCCTTCGGCTTCTAATTTTCTCGCTAAATCAAACATCTTGGTTTTTTCTTCTTCGCTCATCATAACGTTCATAGCTACATTCCTCCTATGAATTAATATTATACGATAACTTTAAACCTCCAAAAAATCAATGCGGGTCTGATTTTATTACGGCTTTCACCTGTATATACATTCATAATCCTTACTTTTGGAGATGGAAAATTATAATGGCTTTAATAAGAATAGTATAGGAAGGCTAGGCGTTAGAAAAATAGGGATTATCTTTCTATTTCACGGGACTTTTCAGGCAGAGTAATATCTAAAACCTTAGTCTGCAGCAGTGTATACTCTCTTTTGGCAAATTGTATATTATTATAACGCTCTTTAAGCAGCAGACGTTTCTAAAAGGGCTCTTCGATAGAGTGTATATGATTACTTAAACGGGTTTTATTGGAATTGGTAAATATATGGAATGCGTCTTTGGAAAAGCCGTTTTTACGGTCTTTATCTTTAGAAGAGCGAGTATCGTTTATATTTATATTTATCCTGCACGATATTTAAGTTTTCGCGGTTCCTTCAAGCTCTTTTACAGCCTCATTAAGACTTTTTGCGGTATTTTTAATATTGAGCTTGCCAGAAGCCTTTTCAGGCATATTTTAACTTATATTGTACCTATTATGATCTGTTCAGCTTTGATGTAAGACTATTTATCAAGCCAATCTTTTCTATATTTGATCTCTGCTTCACTTAAATTAAAACCTGAATTTTTGACATGTTCAGCCCCGCACACTTCCTTTAAAGCCATAGCCAAATGAGGGGCAAGAGGTATCTGCATTTCAATTTTTTCTGCTTCTTTTACCTTCGGCTTCCAGTTTTCTGACTAAATTAAACATCTTATTCTTTTCTTCTTCGCTCATCATAATGTTCATAGCTATATTCCTCTTATGAATTAGTATTATTAGGATAACTTCAAATATCCGAAAAACCAATATAGGCCGGATTTCATTTAAAAAATACAGGTGAGTCAAGCAAACAAATAAACCGGCTATTTTACAGGTAAATATAAAGAAAACAGGAACATATGAAAACAGCGGATGCACAGCGCGGTATTGAAAGTCGTTTGCATATTGTATATGTAGGCTATAAGTTAAAAATAAAAAAGCCCTGATAAAATCAGGGCTTAAAAAGCTCCCCGGGACGGGCTCGAACCGCCGACCCAGTGATTAACAGTCACTTGCTCTGCCGACTGAGCTACCGGGGAATACAAAGCGGATGATACATCATCCGCAACGCTCAAAGAGTAAACCATATCTTACGGATGCAGTCAAGAGTTTTTTTAACGAAAAACTGAAAGGAAAAGACTACTCCTCGCTGTCCAGCGTAGTAAGGTCCGCTATGCAGCCGCCCCACGAAAGACCGACGCCGAACCCCATAAGAAGGCACCTTTTGCCGAGAACTATATCCTGCTCCTGCATTTTATTTATAGAATTTGGTATGGAAGCAGAAACAGTGTTGCCTGTATCCTCGCAGTTGTTGTAGAACCTGCCGTCGTCCGGTATGCCGCACACATTCTGCACGTTTTCGAGCATAAATTTGTTTGCCTGATGAAATATGAAGTTGTCTATATCGTCTATGGAAAGCCTTGCTCCGCGCAGAATATCGCCCATCATGGGGGGAACGGCCTCCGTAGTAAACTGGAGAACCGACTTGCCGTCCATATAAAGGTGGGCGTCCGTGCGCACGTTGCCGTAATTATCCACAATTTCCTTATAAGCCACTTCCGGGTCGGCGAATTTCATCCTCATGCCGCCGTAGTGGACGATTATCTTTCTGAAATCGGCCCCGTCCGTACCGAAACGGAAATCCCGCAGGAATTCCGACCGGGAATAAGTGCCGGAAACAAGCGTAGCGGCGGCAGAATCCCCGAAAATAGGCTTTACCCTCATGTCCCTGGGATGTATAAGCTTGCTGATGGTATCTGCGGTAAGCAGAAGCACGTTTTCCGCCTGGCCGGATTCCACAAGGCCTTTAGCAAGGGAAAGGCCGTAAATATATCCCGCGCAGCCCTGGTTGAAATCGAAAGCCATGCATTTTTTCGAAAGTCCGAGCCTTCCGTGTATGACGCAGGCCGTGGCGGGCAGTATGTAGTCCGGAGTCTGTGTGCACAGCACAACGGCGTCCACGGTGCTGCGGTTTATCTTATACTTTGCAAACAGCTTTTCCGCCGCCTGCACCGCAAGGTCGGACGCGCATTCACCCGGAAGGGCGGTGGGCCTTTTATACACGCCTATTTTATGAGTAAGCCTGCCCTCAACGGAATTGTATTCCATATTTTCCGGATAGCAGGAAGTTATATGCCTTATATAAGCTCTTTTTACCATGCTGGAAATACCTCTGGCCGTTAACTAAAAAAATAAAAATAATAAAAAATAAAATAACACGTTCGTATCATATATCATTTCAGCGATATCCGCAAAAGCTATTTTTACCGCCTGCCGCCTTTTGCCGCCCTTGCGCCTTTCTTTCCGGCGGGAGGCACCACGGCAACAAAAGGGGCTTTTACGCCGGAAAGCTTTTCCAGAAGCTCCTCCGCCCTGCCGTAAAGCGTGCGCTCCCCCCTGCCGCCCAAATCGACGGAAAGGGAAAAGGCCCTGCTTACGAAAGAAGCCATATCCCGCAGAGTAGCTTCCAGGGCGTAAGGCCTTTCCATAAATACGGACGTAACCCCGGACAACGATATATCCCTGAAAAAACGCTCCCTTTCCGGGCCGCTCCTGGGCGGAAACCCGGCGAAAAAGAAACGCTTTGCATCTATGCCGGACACGGATACGGCAGCCGTTACGGAGCTGGGGCCGGGCAGCGCCCTGATTTCTATCCCAGCGTTCCTGCACATGGCGACGAATTTAAAATCCGGGTCGGAAATACACGGAGTGCCCGCGTCGGAAAAAAACACTGACGTATCCGCCGACATAACGGCTTTAAGAGCCTGCTCCCTGTCGGAGTCGGAAGAATGCTCGTTTATGAGATAAAGCTCCTTCTCTCCCGCTCCGGAAGCGGAAATAAGCCGCAGAGCGAAGCGGCGTTCCTCGCCTATGATAAGGTGAGCCTTCCTTACCGCCTCAAGGGTTACGGGAGAAACGTCCTTCGGATTTTCCGACAGAGACACGCCAGCCACATAAAGAACAGGCAAAAATCAGCCCCTTGTTATGCGGTCCGCGCCGCCCATATAAGGCCTTAACACTTCGGGAATGACGACGGAGCCGTCCTCCTGCTGGTAATTTTCAAGAATCGCCACAAGGGTGCGCCCGACCGCCAGCCCGGAGCCGTTCAGCGTGTGGGCGTAGCGCACTTTGCCGTCCGCCCCGCGGTAGCGTATATTGGCTCTCCGGGCCTGAAAATCCTTAAAGTTGCTGCACGAGGATATTTCCCTGTAACAGTTCTGCCCCGGCAGCCATACTTCCAGATCGTATGTTTTAGCCGAGGAAAAGCCCAGATCGCCGCTTGAAAGGGACATTACCCTGTAAGGCAGCTTAAGGAGCCGCAGGATGTTTTCCGCGTCTGCTGTAAGGCTCTCGTGCTCTTCCTCCGATTTTTCCGGCTCGCACACCTTTACAAGCTCCACCTTATTAAACTGGTGCTGGCGTATAAGGCCCTTTACGTCCTTGCCGTAGGAGCCTACCTCCCTGCGGAAGCAGGCTGAAAGCGCCGCGTGCTTTACCGGAAGGGCTTTTGCGTCAAGAATTTCGTTCATATAAAGGTTCGTTACGGGCACTTCCGCAGTAGGTATAAGGTATAGATCGTCTTTTTCGCAGTAAAACGCGTCCTCGGCAAATTTCGGAAGCTGGCCGGTGCCCGTCATGGCGGCCGGATTTACCATAAACGGCACGGATACTTCCCGGTATCCGGCTTTCGCGTGGGTATCCAGCATAAAGGCCGATATGGCCCTGTCAAGGCGGGAGCCCATGCCGGAAAGCACGGAAAACCTTGTGCCTGCGACTTTTACGCCGCGCTCGAAATCTATTATGCCCAGATCCGGGCCTATGTCCCAATGGCCTTTAGGCTCGAAATCGAATTTGGCCGGCTCTCCCCACACGCGGACGACGGCGTTTTCCGTCTCGTCCTTTCCGATAGGCACGGAATCGTCTATAAGGTTCGGGATATTAAGCATCATGGAATCAAGCTCCGCCTTTATCCCGTCAAGCTCGGCGTCCAGTCTCTGGGTAAGGGCCGCGTCTTCTTTAACCTTTTCCTGCAGGGCGGAAGTGTCCTTGCCTTCCCGCTTCAGCGCGCCTACGCGGCGGGATATCTCGTTGCGGTCGGCCTTGAGCTTCTCCACGCGGGATATAAGCTCCCTGCGCTTTTCATCCAGAGCGGAGACTTTTCCGAAATCGAATTCGTAATTTCTGGCGGCCGTTTTTTCGGCGGCTTCTTCCATATTTGCCAATACGTATTTAAGATCCAGCATAAAGGTTCCTCTTTTATATATAATTAACGGCGGCTATCCCCTGACGCAGATAGTTATAGAAGATATTTATAATATAAGTTCCCTGTCGTCAAAAACATTCATAAATAAGACCTGCGATCCAAGGCAGATTCAGGAAACCTTGCCCCTTAAGCACCGCCTTTCAAAACGCTCCGGTTTTATTATTCATTACCAACGCAAGCCGCCGTATTATAAATATTTTCCATAGCTTTACATTAACCCGCATAAGGAGATAGCTGCGTAATTAATTATCCCCTAACAGCTTTTCGGCCCTGCGCGTATATTTGTCGTCCGGGCGGTTCATTTTGAGCAGCGTTACGTAAGTCGCCGCTTCGTCGCGCCTGCCTTCCTTTACCAGCAGCTTCGCCAGGCGGTAGGCGGCTTCCGAATAGTATTTTGAATCAGGATAATTCTCCATAAGGTATTTATATCTTAAAATGGCCGGTTCCCTTTTAAGGATACGGGCGTAATATTTACCTACTATCAGTTCTTTTTCCGCAAGACGCTCCCGCATGGATTTCATTTTTTCTTCAAGGCCGTAATTCCGGTACATATCCGGATTGCGCTCCTTTATTTTACCGAAATAGTCCATGGCGGCGAGGGTGTCCGTCTGGTCCCGCCCGGGCCTGTTGATAAGCTCGTAATGGGAAAGCCCCAGCCTTAGATAGGCAAGATCCGCGGACGGCAGGTCGGAATAAACGTCGAGATAAGTTTCGTAAACGGGTATGGCGTCGTTATATTCCTTATAAAAAAAGTAGCTGTCGGCAAGAGCCAGCTGGATCTCCGCGGCCATTTCCGGGGATTCCGCCCGCATAAGGGCGTTTTCGTAAGCCTGTATGGATTTTTTGTATTTTCTGTTTTCCCTGTACCCGTCGCCAAGCTCTTTATAAAAAGCGGCGTCGCGCTCCGGCTCCACCTGTCTGGCGCAGCCGGAAGCAAGCAGAGCGGCCAGTATAAATGCCGCCGCGCATCGCGGAAATATACCCGTCATACCTCAATTCTCCAAAGTGACGTAAACGTCGGGGTAAGCTATTTTATTTATACGGCACATATACGGGCCGTAGCCTTTCCCAGCCGTTCCGTCGGTAACGTAAAGCCCGCCGTCTATCTCCGGGGCCTGGAATATGGCTCTGCCCTCGAGGATAAAAGCGAAATCGTCGTTTTCCTTTTCCACAAAACAGGGGAAAAGGGTTTTCCCCAGGCTTTTAAGCCTGGCGACGGTATTTTTTTTCTGGGCGGACTGGAGCTTCCTCATACGGGCGGAAACCGTCCTTTTATCAACGGCTCCGCCTAAAGAGGCGGCCCTGGTTCCGTCCTCGGGGGAATAGGGAAAAAATCCGGCGAAATCCGGCTTTTTCTCCTCGATAAATTTTAAAAGCCGTAGAAAATCCTCTTCCTCCTCTCCGGGAAAGCCTACGATAAAGGTAGTCCTTATAAAAGCCTCGGGAGCAAGGGCCCTTACCATGTCGAAAACTTCGTTTATCCTCCCCGCGTCCGAGCGGCGGGCCATGGCTTTCAATATTTTATCGGAGGCGTGCTGCACGGGTATCTCGAAATATTTTACCATATTCGGGGCGGAAGCTACAAAACGCACTAATTTTTCCGTCACTCCGTCCGGGTTGAGGTAAAGCAGGCGGAAATACACGTCAGGATGGGAGGAGGTAAGCCTTTCCATAAGCTCCGTAATATCGGGGCCTCCCGTATCCCGGCCGTATTTGGTGGTGTCCTGGCTTACTATTATAATTTCCTTAACTCCGCGGGAGGCGAGCATTTTAGCCTCCGCCTCTATATCCTCCGGGCTTCTGCTTTTAAGAGGCCCTCTTATAGAGGGGATCGTGCAGTAGGAGCAGCGGTTGTTGCAGCCCTCTGCGACCTTTATATAAGCGTAATAGGGATAGTTGGTTATAACGCGGCCGCTGCCTTCCTTATCTATGCCCGCTATACCGCGCAGATAAGCCGCAGCCTCATCCAGCCTGCCAGCTCCCGCAACAAAATCTATTTCCGGCATTTCCTTCAGAATGTCGTCTTTATATCGTTCGGCCATACAGCCGGTAACTACCAGCTTGGCGTGCTCCGGCACGGTGGAAGCCATAAGAAGGATATTATCTATGGCCTCCCGGACGGCGCTTTCAATAAAACCGCACGTGTTGATCACCACGGCGTCGCATTTTGAAGGGTCCCTCTCCGTCTCAAAGCCGGAATCGGTAAGGCCGCCTATAAGGTACTCGAGATCCACCTGGTTTTTTGCGCAGCCCAGGCTGACGTAGCTTACTTTAAAAGGTTTCACTCCGCGTTTACCGCCTTGGCCGAATCGGCCGCCATCTGAGCTTTCAGCTCATCTATCGAGCCGAATTTCATCTCCCCTCTTATACGTTTCCTGAAAAACACCTGGGCAAACTCTCCGTAAACGTCTCTGTCGAAATTAAAAATATTGGTTTCCACCCGCGGTTCGCCGCCGCCCTCTATCGTGGGGCGCGTGCCGATATAAGTGACGGACTTAAACCTTGCGCCGTTTATAAGAGTGTCGGTGGCATATACTCCCGCAGGGGGCGTAAGCTCGCCCGCAGCGTCTATATTTATGGTGGGAAAGCCGAAAGCCTTGCCGCGGCCGTCGCCGTGTATTACCGTGCCTTCAACGGAATAAAATGCCCCTAGAAGATCACCGGCCTCGCCGACATCGCCTTCCGCGATAAGGCGGCGTATGCGGCTGCTGGATATTTCCTCCCCGGACGCGCTTTTCAGTTTTTCCACGGAAAGGCATTTCACTCCGTATTTACGGCCCAGGACGGCCATAGTATCCGTATCGCCCGATTTTCCGGCTCCGAAACGGTAATCCCGCCCGACGACAACCGCTTCGGCCCCGAGAACACCGATAATAATATCCTTAAAAAAACATTCGGGAGAAAGGGCGGCAAGCTCGCCGTTAAAAGGAGCGTTTATAAGGTAGTCCACCCCCTGCTCCTCAAAAAGCTCCAGCCTTTTTCTGGGAGTGGCGAGCAGCTTTATATCTTTGCCGAAAAATTTAAACGGATGCGGATAAAATGTAAAAATAACGGTTTTGGCGCCGATTTCAGCAGCCTCCTCTTTCATGGAGGAGATTATCAGCCTGTGCCCCAGATGAAGACCGTCGAAATTGCCGAGACAAACGGCGGTGCCGGAAAGGGATACGTCTTTCAAATCGCTTATCACATACATATATATTCCATACGATATTAGCGTGAATATGGCAACAGGAAGTTAAAAGCCCCGTATCTGGCCCAGACTGTGTCCCCGTTAGGGGCGGCCCTCAAGGGACTGCCTTATAAATCCGGGTCTGTTCGTGGTTATACCGTCTATACCTATATCTCTGAAATACGCCGCTCGGGCGGGGTCGTCCACCGTCCAGGAAAAAACCCTCAGCCCCGCCGCCTTAAGAGACGAAACGTATTTTTCGCTTACGGAAAAACGGCAGTCAAAATCAATAGCGTCAAAACGCCACGCTTTAGAAAGCCTTATTATTTCCTCCGCAGGCTGCATACGGCCGGCAATGATTTTTTTCTGACCGTTTATCCAGGCGGCCGCCCCTTTCGGAAGCTCCTCTTTAAACCTTTTAAGGGCCGTTCTGCTGAAAGCAATTATCATAATTTCGGACACGGCCTTGCGGGACGCTTTTATATCCCTTATAACGTCCGCAGCCGTATCGGCTCCGCTTTTTATCTCTATCTGAAGCAGCTTGCCCGGCGGCACCGCGTCGAGCACCTCCGGAAGAAACGGGACGGACGCTCCGGCGAAAGCCGGAGATTTAAAGCTGCCTGCGTCCAGAGTCTTTATAATATCCGAACCGGTTTTAGCCACGCTCCCGCCGAAACCGGCCGTGCGCTTCAGGGTCTTATCGTGCATTACGACCATAACGCCGTCCAGAGAGCGGCGCACGTCCACCTCCACTCCGTCCGCGCCCTGCCTCAGCCCTTCGTTTACGGCTTCGACAGTATTTTCCGGAGCGTCCCAGGCGCTTCCCCGGTGTCCGAATATAAGCATGATCCTTCTCCCGAAATTACCGGCGTTCCGGCTTTAAAAACGTAATGGAGCACATTAATTCTTATCATCGGGCGCAAATATATGCTAGTATAAACATACGGCATAATAACGGAGAGATAATATGGAAACACTGGAAAACATCAAAAACAGAAGAAGCGTAAGGGATTACACGGACGAACCCGTCCGGGACGAGGATCTGGAAAAGGTAATAGAAGCGGCCATGTACGCCCCCTCCTCCGGCAATTCCCAGGGCTGGGAGTTTATAGTCGTAACAGACCCGGCCAAAAAAGAGGAAATAACCAACCTTACGGAAAAAAACAGGCGCAGCATGAACGCCCCCGTATGCGTAATAGTGTGCTACGACCTGCGCAGGCAGAAATTTTCCGACAGGTGGCCCGTGGACTGCGCGGCGGCCGCTCAAAATATGATGCTCGCCGCCAACGACCTGGGCCTTGGCGCGTTATGGGTCGAGATATATCCAGATAAATTCAGATGCGAGGGCACGCGGATGTCCTTCGGACTGCCGGAATATATAATGCCCTTCTGCGTAGTATGCCTGGGGTATCCCAAAAACTCCGCGGAACACACCGTCCGCTTTGAAAAATCGAAAATCCACCGGAATTTCTGGACGGAAGGCTAGGCGGCGGAAACTATCCCCGCCTCCGACTTGACCATGGAAAGGACAAAATCCTCGGCGGCGTGAACTCTCGGGTAGAATACTTCCGGAGCCACGTGGGTCTGATAATCCCACACCAGAAGCCACAGGCCAAGAGTTATTACCGAAAGAAAGAGGTTGATAATATAGCTTTTTTTCATGGACGGGTCTATGCCGAAAACAAGCGGAGCAGACACGAGGCCCTCCCTTATCCACACGCGGCTGATTTTATCGTAAAAATCGGCCTCGGCAAGCTGAAGGTCGTTCCACACCCGGTTCATCTTATAGCTGTATATAAAGAAATAAATTCCCAGAGTAACTATCATAAGAAAAGACGTAAGCAGCCAGCGGACGGGTTTTATTTTTTTAAAGGTGTCTTCGGTAAAATTCCGCATGGCGTAAAGCTCAGCCTCCGGGTATGTCATGGCGCTTCCCGAATTCATGCCGTATTTTTTTGAAAATTCTATAACAAGCTCGTAATATTCCTTCTTTCTGGCGATAAAAGCGTCAGCCCGCCTTATGCGGGCGATAAAAAAGAATATGCCCGCAAGGCCGAAAGTAATCGGGTTTATAAGGAGCGTAATAAGCCACCAGTTAACGAACGGCACGTCGTCCACACGCCTGCTTTTTATATTTCTCTCCAGATTAAGGGCCGTTTCCTTCAATTTTCTCCCCTTATAAAACTGAAAGCCGTAAATAAAGCGGCGTTGGCGCTCCGCTGGCGCACAGATTCCCTGCCGCCCCGGAACAGGAACCTGCGGACAACGGTTCTGCCGCCGCCGGAAACTCCCGTATAAACCGTGCCGACAGGCTTTTCCGCGCTGCCGCCGCCGGGGCCTGCGATACCTGTAACTGAAATTCCGTACTCCGAGCCGAAAACCTTTATTACGCCTTCCGCCATTTCCGCCGCGGTCTGGGAGCTTACGGCTCCGTGCTTCTCTATGGTTTCGGGCTTTACGCCCAGCAGCTTTATTTTAGCCTCGTTGGAATAGCTTATCAAACCGCCCGGATAAACGGAAGACACGCCCGGTATATCCGTAAGGAGCTTGCCTATAAGGCCGCCGGTACAGCTTTCCGCAGAGGCGGCGGACGCGCCTTTTTTTAAGAGAAGTAAAAAGAGAGCCTCGGCCGGGCCTGAAACGTCGAAGCCCATAAAGTTTTCAGGAAATGCCGCGGCCAGCTTTTCCGCCAGGGAATTAAGCTCGCTTTCCCTTTCGGAGCGCAGCTTCACGGCGATTTCGCTTTTTCCGGCGTTTATTATACATTCCACTCCATCGGGAATCCCCGCTTCCAGAACGGCTTTATCCACCTCCGATTCGGGGATAAGGCCGAAGCGGAGCTGGCGGTGTATTACGTTACCGATAGGATATCTGCTTTTTATAAAAGGAAGCACCCGCTCTCTGAACATTATCGTCATTTCATAGGGAACTCCCGGCATGGAAATCACATAAGACGAACCGACGGGAAGGCCGAAGCCCATGGCCGTGCCCGCGTCGTTCTCAAAAACGTCGCAGCCCTCCGGCAACATGGCCTGCCTCGTATGGCTTTCTCTCAGAGGCACGCCCAGGCTTTCAAGACGCTCTTTCATGTGGGCGAAGGCGGCTTTATTCAGGGAAAGCCTCCTGCCTGCGGCCGCTGCAAGACATTCGGCCGTTATATCGTCGAAAGTAGGGCCCAGACCGCCCGTCGTTATCACGAGAGGATAAGCGGCTGCGGCCTCCTTTATGGCGGCGGCGAGAGTTTCCCTGTCGTCCGGAACAAGCCTTACGAAAGCGGGCTTTATACCTATAAGAGCCAATGCTCCGCCGATAAAGCCGGAATTTGTGTCCGTAACGCTGCCCTCAAGCAGCTCGGAGCCTATTGCAAGTATGGCGCAGCGGATACGCACCTAGAGTATCTCCGTGAATATTTTTACCATAAAGCAGGCGGCGCAGGCGTATAAGGCGGCCCCGACGTCGTCCGCCATTATGCCCCAGCCGCCGGGAAGCCCCTCAAGATAACGTATGGGCAGCGGCTTTATTATATCGAATATTCTGAAAAAAATAAAACCGCACACTATATATACCGGAGTAAAGGGAAAAAGAATATAAACCAGAAAAAGCCCGGCTATTTCGTCTATCACCACGCAGCCCGGATCCTCCGAGCCGTAAAACCGCTCGAACCTGCCGGAAAAGAACGCCCCCGCAAAAAAGAGGACAAGGAACATGAAGGCCCTTGCAGGCCAGGCGAAAAAAGACGCCGCATATCCCAGGGGCACGGCGGCCAGAGAGCCGAAAGTGCCCGGCATAAAAGGCATTTTGCCGGTAAAGAATCCGGTGGCTATCAAATCAGTAAAAAAGGGTATTTTTTTCATCAGACGGGAAACGCCTCGTTCAAATCTATTTTGCCTTCGTATATGGCCTTTCCTACGATACATCCCTTTATGTTGGGATTGGCTAGCTTTTCTATATCCCTGATGTCCTTTATCGTGGAAACGCCTCCCGAAGCGATTACCGGAAAAGGCGATATGGAGGCGGTTTCATTGACCATAGCGAGGTTTACGCCTCCAAGCATTCCGTCCTTCTCTATATCGGTAACGATAACGCTTTCCGCATTTTTCCCGCGGTATTTTTCGAGAACCTGGGCCACCGTAAGGCCGGAAGATTCGTACCAGCCTTCGATCACCACCTTTCCGGCGGACGCGTCAAGCCCCAGGATTATCCGGCCGGGAAATTCCTCCAGAGCTTCAAGGGAAAAATCCGGGTCTTTTACAATAACAGTGCCCAAAATGGCGTAGGACACTCCCATCTCCATAAAATCCCGCAGGCGGCTCATATTCCTGATGCCGCCCCCCACCTCTATCTCTATGTCGGTTTTGGAGGCTATGGCCTCTATCTGGCCGTAATTGCCGTTTTCGCCGGTTCTGGCTCCGTTAAGGTCCACTATGTGGATGCGGCGCGCGCCCATATCGGCAAACATTTTCGCGGCCTCAAGAGGGTCGTGGCCGTATACTGTGGCCTCCTCCATAACGCCCTTTCTCAGACGCACTATCCGGCCGTCCATCAAATCGATAGCTGGAATAATCAGCATCAGATATCCTCCCGTTCCTACATGGAACAAAAATTGGAAAGCAGTTTAAGGCCCGCTTTCTGGCTTTTCTCCGGGTGGAACTGAACCCCGGCCACATTGTCTCTGGCCACGGCGGCGGTAAAAACACCGCAGTAATCGCAGGAAGCTATCACGTTTTCGCCGCCGTAATTGTCCGCGTAATAAGAATGTACGAAATAAAAAGGCGCCCCGTCCTCTATACCGTCGAAAAGCCTGTGGCGCTTCTCGATTTTAACGTAATTCCAGCCGGTATGGGGTATCTTGAAGCCGGATTTAAGCACCGTGTCCGGAAACCGCCTTACGGTGCCTCCGATATAGCCGAACCCTTCGTGAACGCCGAACTCAAGACTTTTATCGAAAAGAAGCTGCATGCCTATACATATCCCCAGAAAAGGGCGGCCGGTCTCCACGAACCTGTTTACCGCGCTTATGAAACCGGCGGATTTAAGAGCGCTCACGCAGTCGCCGAAGGCGCCGTTGCCGGGAAGCACAAGCCTGTCCGCCGAAGATACGTCTTTTTCGTCCGATATTATCCTTACGTCCTGCCCCAGATACTCAAAAGCCTTCTGCACGCTGCGCAGATTGCCCGCCCCGTAATCTATTACGGCTATCATCAGTCGAGAACCCCTTTGGTGGACATTATCCCGTTCCCGGTTATTTTAAGGGCCTGGGCAAGAGAGCGGGCGGCGGATTTGAATATTCCTTCGGCTATGTGGTGGGAGTTGCTCCCGGAACGCATTATTACGTGCAGATTGCAGCGGGAATTATTGCAGAACGCCCGCCAGAATTCCTCCGCCAGCTCCGTATCGAAATCGCCTACTTTTTCCGACGGAAAGGTCACGCGCCAGGAAAAATAGACCCTGCCGCCGAAATCCACGGCCGTTTCCACAAGAGCCTCGTCCATAGGCAGCAGGCAGGAGCCGTAGCGGTTTATGCCCGCCTTATCTCCCGCGGCTTCCGCAAAAGCCCTGCCGAGGGTTATGCCCACGTCCTCCGCGGTATGGTGAAAATCCACGCGGGTGTCGCCCGACGCCTTTATTTCCAGACCGAAACCGCCGTGCCTTGCGAAAAGCTCCAGCATATGGTCGAGAAACCCTACGCCGGTGGAAACGGAAACCTCTCCCCCGTCCAGACAGAGGCTCATATCCACGGAAGTTTCCGCAGTTTTTCTCGAAATTTTAGAGAATCTTTTATCGAATATCATGGCCTGAACCTTATAATTTTATAACGATCCTATTTTTATATTAAAATCAGTGAAAAGAAAAGCATATTTATTTTCTTAAAAGCAGTTTGAAAGCTCCGTCAGTACATGCTTGCTTTTATCCCGGATTTGTTTATACTTGAAAATTGGTTTATTATTAAAGGCTGCTGCCCGTCAGCGCGGGCGGCCGGGGCGAATATCCGCAGGCAAGGCTCCCCGGGCCTCGCTTTTACCCGCGGGAGGCCAGCTCGCCGCGTCATTAAACATCAGGAGAGAAGATGCTTAGAGATTTTTTAGACAGATTATTTACGCCGAGCGCAGATAAAATCATGAAAAAAATGCGCCCCACGGTGGATAAAATAAATTCCCTCGAACCTGAAATGCAGGCCAAGGATATGAAGGGCCTGAAAAATCTTACGGAAACGTTCAGGCAAAGGCTCTCAAAAGGCGAAAGCCTTAACGCCATACTGCCGGAAGCCTTCGCCGCCGTAAGGGAAGTAAGCCGCAGAACGATGAATATGCGCCATTTCGACGTGCAGCTTATAGGCGGCTACGTGCTCCATTCCGGCAAAATAGCCGAAATGAAGACGGGCGAAGGAAAAACCCTTGTGGCCACCCTCGCCCTCTACCTTAACGCCGTGGAGGGAAAAGGCGCCCATCTGGTAACGGTGAACGACTACCTGGCCCGCCGGGACGCCCAGTGGATGGCGCCTATATATCTTTCCCTCGGTCTTTCGGTAGGCGTGATACAGCACGAGCAGTCGAAAAAGGTAGTCTGGGACGACGAGGAAAAACGCACCACCAGGCTGGAGGACATTACCAGAAAAGAAGCCTACGCCTGCGACATAACTTACGGTACCAACAACGAATTCGGGTTCGACTACCTGCGGGACAACATGAAGTACGACGCGGCGGACTACGTCCAGCGCGAGCTTAACTTCGCCATTGTGGACGAGGTGGACTCCATACTGATAGACGAAGCCAGAACGCCCCTCATAATATCCGGCCCCACGGACGAAAAAACCGACAAATACTATAATATAAACGCCATAGTAAAGCTCCTCAGCCCGCAGACCCACTATACTGTGGACGAAAAACGCCGCTCCGCCCAGCTTACGGAGGAAGGCATAAATTTTGTGGAAGAGCGGATGAACGTGGGCAACCTTTACGACGTGGAAAACGTAGACAACCTGCACTTTGTGAACAACGCCCTTAAAGCCCACGCCGTTTTCAAGGCGGACGTGGATTACATCGTCCGCAACGGCCAGATAGTGATAGTGGACGAATTCACGGGCCGCACCATGGAGGGCAGGCGGTATTCCGACGGCCTGCACCAGGCGCTCGAGGCAAAGGAAGGCGTCCAGATACAGAACGAAAACCAGACCTACGCGTCCATTACCTTCCAAAACTATTTCAGAATGTATAAAAAGCTTGCCGGCATGACGGGAACGGCGCTGACGGAAGCAAACGAATTTAAGCAGATATACGGCCTCGAAGTAGTGCCCATACCCACAAACAAGCCTATGAAACGCATAGACAACGCGGATATGGTATATAAAACGGAGGAGGAAAAATACGCCGCCATCGCAGACGAGATAACCCGGCTCCATGAAAAAGGCCAGCCGGTGCTTGTTGGCACGGTATCAATAGAAAAATCGGAAATAATATCCCGCTACCTTACTAAAAGGAAGATACCCCACGAAGTCCTCAACGCCAAAAACCACGAACGGGAAGCCCAGATAGTGGCCGCGGCCGGGCAGAAAGGGGCCGTAACCATCGCCACCAACATGGCGGGCCGGGGAACGGACATAAAGCTGGGAGAAGGCG
>CANTXF010000050.1 GCA_947853665.1 uncultured Deferribacterales bacterium
TCGCGCGTCGCTTTCTATCCACCAAAGCGGGATGCGCAATATTTGTAGACAGAAAGCGAGCCGCATTAATTGAGGCGGCTCCCGCTTTTGTCGCGCGTCGCTTGGGAGCAAGCAAAGCAAACGTTTCCTTTCCGCCAACATCCGCGCTGATAAAGCAGGCGTATATGTTCTTGATTAAACCCGCTCCGGTAAAATAACAGGCGCGTATAACGGCGGCGCATAAAAAAGCCCGCCTGAAGGCGGGCGGAAATATAAAGCCCCGTAAGGCTATTTGCTCATATTATTGAGAAAATCCATATTGGATTTAGTGCCGCGCATTTTATCGAGCAGAAACTCCATAGCGTCGGCGGAATTCATATTGGAAAGGAAGCGGCGCAGTATCCATACTTTGTTCTGCTCTTCCTGGGTGTGGAGAAGCTCCTCCCGGCGCGTGCCGGATTTGTTCAGGTCTATGGCGGGGAAGGTTCTGCGCTCCACAAGGCGCCTGTCTAAATGCAGCTCCATATTGCCCGTGCCTTTAAACTCCTCGAAAATAACGTCGTCCATACGGCTGCCCGTGTCTATAAGGGCGGACGCTATAATGGAAAGGCTGCCGCCGCCTTCGATATTTCTCGCCGCGCCGAAAAACCTTTTAGGCTTATGCAGGGCGTTGGCGTCCACGCCGCCGGAAAGCACCTTGCCGCTGGACGGCTCCACGGCGTTGTAGGCCCGCGCAAGGCGGGTTATGCTGTCAAGAAGGATAACTACGTCCCTGCCGTGCTCCACAAGGCGCTTGGATTTATTAAGCACCATCTCCGCAACCTGCACGTGCCTGTACGCCGGCTCGTCGAAAGTGGAAGAAATAACCTCGACCTGCATGGGCTTTATACCCGCCGCGATGGAATCGGCCGTCATTTTCTGAACTGTCTTTTTAAAATCCGTAACCTCCTCCGGGCGCTCGTCTATAAGGAGAAGGATCATATATACTTCCGGGTGGTTTTTGGCTATGCTGCCCGCGATGGACTTCATAAGCACGGTTTTGCCTGTTCTCGGAGGAGCCACGATAAGCCCGCGCTGGCCTTTTCCTATCGGGGCAACAAGGTTTATGCACCTGGTGTCGTACTTGGTGGGTTCTGCTTCCAGATTCAGCCTTTCGTCGGGAAAAAGCGGCGTAAGGTTTTCAAAAAGGTTGCGCTGGCGGGAGGGGGTGTCGAAATTGACGCTTTCGACCTTGAGGAGGGCGAAGTATTTTTCGTTGTCCTTCGGGGGCCGTATCTCTCCCGCGATGGTGTCTCCGTTGCGCAGCCCCAGCTTCCTTATCTGGGCGGGGGAAACGTATATATCGTCCGGCCCGGGCAGGTAGTTATAATCGGGAGACCGGAGGAAACCGAAGCCATCCGGCAGTATCTCCAGCACGCCCTGGCCGTAAATCTGGCCGTTTCTGGCGCTTGTGGCTTTCAGTATTTCAAAGATAAGTTCCTGGCGGAGAAGATTCCCGGCGTTTTCCACCTCCAGGTCGCTGCCAATGGCTACCAGTTCTTCGATGGAGGTTTTTTTTAGGTCTGTAAGATTCACAAGTTACCCTCGAAACAGATTTTTGAATTTAAAACAATTATGATTTTTCGCACAACAAAACCGTGTGGCATATCGGCGTATAACGATTTTTGACGATTAATTTAGTAACCTTGATATTTATAAAGGCAAGATGTCTTTAACGGGGTAATGATAATCACGCCTTTATCCGTTGTCAAGCATAAAACGCACTATAAAGGCATTTACGGCGGAATTTGCCTGAAAAACGGTAAAAAGCCGCAAAAAAGGCATATTTAATACAAAAGCCGCGGCGGTTTTTTTAAGATATCATGGCAAGAAAAGCGTCTCTGTCCAGTATGGAGATCCCCAGCTTCCGGGCTTTTTCCAGCTTGCTGCCCGGCTCGGAGCCTACGATAAGGTAATCCAGCTTTTTAGACACGCCGCCTGCCACCGCGCCGCCGTTGGAAGTTATAAGCTCCTCGTAATACTTGCGGGGTTTATCGAGAGTGCCAGTTATAAGGAAAGTCTTGCCGCCCAGCCTGTCCGAAGCGGGAGCGGCGGATGAAGCCATATTAAGGCCGTAGCCTTCCAGCCGTCTGATGATTTCCGCCGTTTCCGGGTCTTTTAAAGCCTTGATGACGGAAGCCGCCGTTTCCCCGCCTATGCCTTTGACGGATTCGATGTCGTTAAAGGAAGCTTCGGCAAGATTTTTCATGGAGCCGAACCTGTCCGCCAGAAGCTTGGCGGCGGAAGAGCCTACATGGCGGAACCCGAAAGCGAACAGCACCCTTTCAAAAGGCCTCGATTTGGACTCCTCTATGGAAAAAAGCAGATTATCGGCGGAGCTTTCGCCCCAGCCTTCCCTGTCCTTCAAATCCTCCCGGCGCAGGGCGTAAATATCGGCGCAGTTTTTTATAAGGGAGTCCTCGAAAAGCTCCTCTACTATCTTTTCGCCCAGGCCTTTTATATCCATGGCGTTGCGGGAAGCGAAATGCTCTATGCCGCCTTTTATTATAGCCGGGCATAGCCTGTTGACGCAGCGGTAGCTGGCTTCGCCCTCCTGCTTTTCAACTTTCATGCCGCACACCGGGCAGAACTCCGGAAAAACAACGGGCAAAGCGTCTGCGGGGCGCAGGCTTTCCTGAACCTTTACGACCTTGGGTATTATCTCCCCGCCTTTTTCCACGAAAACAGTATCGCCTATCATAACGCCAAGCCGTTTGATCTCGTCCTCGTTATAAAGGCTGGCTTTAGACACGGTGGAGCCGGAAAGGCGCACCGGCTCCAGCACCGCTACGGGAGTAACCGTCCCCGTGCGGCCTACCTGAAAAATCACGTCCTTCAGCTTAGTCGTAGCCTGCACCGCCGGATATTTAAAGGCCAGAGCCCACCGGGGAAATTTGGAGGTAGAGCCAAGGCTTTCCCTCAAAGCGTAGTCGTTGAGCTTTATCACAGCTCCGTCTATATCGTAGGGCAGGTCGAAACGCACCTTTTCAATCTCGGCAAGGGCCGAAAAAACCTGGTCCGTATCGGAGCAGAAATAACGTATCGGGTTTACCGGCAAGCCCTGCTCCGCGCAGTATTTAAGGTCCTCGTCGTGGCTTTTCCGCCCGGATATGCCGTCCACCCCGTAAATGAACATGGAAAGGTTCCTCCGGCTTGCCTCGTTTTCGTCCAGAAGTTTCAGGCTGCCAGCGGCGGCGTTGCGCGGATTTGCAAAAAGAGGAAGCTCCTCCTCCGAGCGCCTTCTGTTAAGCTCGGCAAAAACGGCTTTAGGCATCACGACCTCCCCCCTGACTGTAAGGCGGCCTTTATCCGGTATCGTTTTAGGAAGGTTTGTAATAAAGCGGGCGTTTCGGGTAATATCCTCCCCCCTGCTGCCGTCTCCCCTTGTGGCTGCAAGAATCATTCTGCCGCCCTCCCACGTAAGAGATACGGCCGCCCCGTCCATTTTAGGCTCCACAGTAACGATCGTCTCCCCGGGAACGCTTTTTTTAAGCCGGGAAAAGAACTCGCGCACGTCGTCCTCCGAATAGGAGTTTTCAAGGGAAAGCATGGGATATTCGTGGATCACAATCTTCGATTTGCCGTCGGGAGCCGTTCCGGGGTTTCTGGTGGGAGAATCAGGGTCTGCGTGTTCAGGATATTGATTTTCCAGCTCTTTAAGCTCCTCGTAAAGCAAATCGTACTCCCTGTCGGAAACGACAGGGTCGGCGTTATTGTAATAGGCCTCGTTATACAGCCTTATTTTTTCCGTAAGCTCTTTAAGGCGCTCTATACGGGAATCCACTTTAAAACCTCATAACAAGGGAACCCTGCTCCGCGTTCCCGGGAAATTTCATTTTATAAACGTAATTGGGCCTTGTGTTTTCCACCGGCGAGCCGTGTTCGTCGCGGATGATCTCAAAAGCCGCGTCCGTCCTTTTAAGGCCCGGCTCCAGCACGGACAGGGTTTCCCCCGGAAAAAACCTGGCCCTCGCTTCGACTGTAAGCTCCCCGTCCCGGCAGTCCTTTACGACGCCGAGAAAGCTGGCGCTCCTGTTATACCCGCCGGTGTCCCTGTTGAGAGCCTCCCTGTCGTCCGCGCCGCCGTAAAAGCCTTCCGTATAGCCTCTGTTGCTTACGCTGTCCAGCAGGAAACGCCAGTTTTCGTCTGCGCGGTAGCCGTCAGGGTCCGAAACGGCCCTGTCTATCGCCGCCCTGTAAACGCCCGTAACGACGGAAACATACATCACGCTTTTCATGCGGCCCTCTATTTTGCCGCTTTTAACGCCCATTCCCTCAAGTTCGCCTATGCGTTCAAGAAGCCTTAAATCCTTGGAATTGTAAAGATACGTCCCCCGTTCGTCCTCGTAAACTGGATAATACATACCGGGCCTGGATTCTTCCATAAGGGCGTAATTCCACCTGCACGGGTGGGTGCATTCGCCTTTGTTCGCGTCCCGCCCGGTCATATAGGAGCTTATAAGGCACCTGCCGGACATGGATATGCACACGGCCCCGTGTATGAAAACCTCTATCTCGCACCCGGCCCCGCTTACGGTAGCTTTAAGGTCGCCCGCCGAAGTTTCCCTCGCCATTATAACGCGGGAGGCGCCCTGCTCCGCCCAGAAATTCACGGCGGCCAGATTTGTGGTATTGGCCTGGGTGCTGATGGAAACAGGAGTCTTTATCCCGGATCTGCGGGCGATATGAAATATGCCCGGGTCGCTTATTATAAGGCCGTCCGCCCCGACGGCTTCGCAGCGTTTAAGATATTTTTCTATGCCGCCCAGCTCGCCTGTGGAAGGGAACACGTTTACCGTAACGTAGCCCTTTCTGCCTCTGTGATGAAGATATTTAAGGGCTTCCTCCATTTCGTCGAAGGTAAAATTGCCCGCGAAAGCCCTCAGGCCGAAAGCTGGGCCGCCGAAATACACGGCGTCCGCGCCGAAAGATACGGCGGCTTTCATTTTTTCAAAATTCCCCGCCGGGGAAAGAAGTTCCATCGTTTTTACCCGTCCTCGCCCGTTTAATACGCCGCCCCGCTTTTTAAGCCGCTGAAAGCGGAAACGGGACAGTTTAAACCGGGCGGCCATATTGTCAACCGAATTTCAGCTTTTCACTGAATATTTTACCGGCGAAAGCTATATAATCCCCCTCTATATCCACGTTGCCGTTCATTATTATAACGGCAAGACCGTGGGCCATCGCCCACATGGCGGTAATATCGTAAGGCCGCTCCTTCTCCGGAGCGCCCACGCTTTCGAGATAATCCGCGGCCGCGTCCCTGAACACGGCGAAAGAGCTTTCCGCCCCGCTGCTTTTAGCCATATCCTCGAAAGAAACCGATTTATTCAAAAACATACATTTAAAATAAGAGGGATTTTCGACCATAAATTTTACGTAAGCTTTGCCGATTTCGACTATTTTCCTGAAAAAATCCCCGCCGGCGGTCTTTCCCGCCTCCTCGAGGCTCAAGGCCAAAGCGTTTCCGGCAAACCCCGCTATGGCCTCTATCATGTCGTCCTTATCCCGGAAATGGTTGTAAGGGGCCGTGTGGCTTACCCCGCACAGCCTGGCGGCCTCCCGCAGGGAAAAACCCTCCGGCCCTTTTTCGCTTAACAGCCCGATACCGGCTTTTATAAGGTCGTATTTAAGATTTTTATGATGATACGGCTTTTCGTTCATATACCCGCCTTTTGCTATTATACAGCAAATTATATTGACAATGTAAGTCTTTTGTTTTAATTATCAATATTGACACTGTAAACATATAATGGAAGGAGACTATGAATATCCTGCTGCATGATTTAAGCGAAAACGATTTCAAAGCGTTTTTCGGAAACGTGCCGGAAAACGCCCTCGTAGTATCTCCCGCAGACGGGGAGATAAGGCCGTGTTCCGGCTGCTTCGGCTGCTGGATAAAAACCCCCGGCGTATGCGTAATAAAGGACGGGTACCAGTTTTTCGGAGCGAACCTTGCCGGAGCTTCCCGATTTACTGTAATAAGCGAAATATGCTACGGCGGGTACAGCCCTTTTGTTAAAAACGTCATAGACAGAAGCATAGCCTGCTTTCTGCCCTTTTTTATGATAAAAGACGGCAAAATGAGGCACACGGCCAGAAAAGGCAGGGTGTCGTCTTTCAGGGTTCTGGCTTACGGAAGCGCGGAGCCGGAAGAATTTAAAGCGTTTGAGCGCCTGGCCGCTTTAAACGCCATGAACCTGGGGACGAAGGATCATAGTTTCAAGGCCGTAAAAGCCCCGACGGAGCTGAAACCGGAGGAGATTTTCCAATGAATACGCTGTTCATAAACGGAAGCCCCAAAAAAGAGGGAGGCTGCTCCGCCTATATCATATCGGAAACCCTTAAAATCATGAAAGACGAAACGGCGGAGCATATCCGCCCGGGTATGGGCAAAAACCTGGAAGCCGCCTGTGAAAAAGTCTTGCAGGCAAAAAATATATGCTTCGTATTTCCTTTGTATTTCGATTCCGTCCCCTCCCACCTTTTAAGGTTTATGCGGGAGCTGGAAAAGTACGCGGCGGAAAGAAAAACGGAAGAAAGGTACTGCTACGCGGTGGTTAACTCCGGCTTTTTTGAAAGCTCCCATAACGAAAGCGCCATTGAAGCCGTAAAGTGCTTCGCGGCCAGAGCCGGGTTTAAATGGCGCTTCGGGATAGGTATAGGCGGAGGCCCATTTATGGTGGAAAGCAGGAGCATGCCCATGAACTTTTTTGTAAAGCGGCCCGTGTACGGCGCTTTATGCCGCCTTAAAGACGATATGGAAAATAAAAGCGGCTGGCCTGAAAATATTTTCGTTTCCCCTGCGATATTCAGAAAGATGTATATCTTAATGGCCCACGCTTCATGGCTTATCCAGGCCCGTAAAAACGGGCTTAAAAGCAAGGATATTTACAGGGCGCCCGAGCCTGAAAAAAGCCCGTCCGCTACGGAAGGGAAATAACCAGCATACCGCCGCTTACGGGGATTATCTGCGCGGAAAGGGAGGCATCGGAAAATATTTCAGTGAGGAAATTGATCATTTCAAGGCGGTTGCTCCTGTATTTGGCGGGAACCTCCGCCTCCTGGCAGCATACGTAGCCGTAAAGCAGAACGTCGTCGAAAACGGCTACCGCGCCTTCGTTCAGCTTAGGGCGCAGCCTTTGCCATATAATGGGGTATTCCCTTTTAACGCTGTCCACAAAAGCAAGGTCGTAAGTGTCCGCGCAGCCGGTAAGCCATTGCTCTCCCCTCATCTGGCGGGATCTTACGTTGGGACGGTTTTTAAAAAACTCGTTGAAAATAAGAATACGCTCCAGATTGCCGTCCACCGCCGTATGCTCCGTGCCGGGACAGCCGGAAAGTATGGCCAGCGTTGACACGCCTATCCCGCAGCCTATATCTATGCTTTTTCCCGGCCGCTTGACGGAAGCGATATTTCTAAGCGCCTGGCACGCGGAAAGCTCCAGCGACGGAACGCCGTGGGCTTCGGCCAGCTTTCTAAGCTCTTTATACGGGGCGTCGTCTGAAAGGGAGCTGATAAAAGGCTCGCAGAACGACGCGGAAAACTCTACGTTCACTGCCCTGTAAACACCGGCCGGGGAGTCAAGCCTTCCGATAATTTGGAAGCGTACGCCGGGTCCAGCCTTCCCATTTCGTTAAGTATCTTTCCGGCGGCGGAGGGGGTCATTTTCCTGAATACGGCAACGGCCTTTTCCAGATCCATCTTAACGAATATGGCGGCGGCGGATTTGGGCTTGGCGGAGGAATAAATTTTAGCCAGCTTGTCAAGCTCCTCGTCCTCCGCGCCTTTCAGCTCCTCGAGCCTGTCGGAAACCTCCTGACGCATTTTTTTCAGGTCGTTTTCCCTGTCGAGTATGTCCTTCTGTAAGGTATCGAGCCTGGCTTCCCTGGCGTTAAGATCAGCTTCCCTGGCGTTCAGGGCTTTTTCCTTCTCCCTGAGCTCCCTGATAAGGCTTTGGGTGTCTATCAGCTTTTCTTCCCGCGCTTCAGCGGCTTCGGCAACCGCCTTTTCCGACGCGTTATCCTGCGCCCGGACGGACGAGGCTATAAGGCACAGCAAAAATATATAAATAATTTTCCGGAACATGGCTCCTCCGTCAGCGGGTCTCGTCCCTGCGTTTAGTTATGTTTATCTCGTCTATCTGCATCTCTTCCTGCTTAAGCATATATCTGGCGTAGTCAAGCATGTGCTTTTCTTTAAGCTTTTCCATTATTTTCACGTCGCTTAACGCGTTTTTCAGAACCTTTTTCTGGGCCTCTATTTTAGAAAGGACTTCGTCCCTTTTCTTTTTAATATATTCCAGGTCGTTTTCACGGACGGCTATATATTTGTTGTAAAGGTCGGTAAAATCGAACCGGCCTTCCGCGGCCTCAGCCGCCTGCTCGGCTCTTTTATCGCTTATCTCCCCCGCTATTTCCGCCATACGGCCCATCATCATCCTTTCCTGGTTGGCAAGCTCCCCCAGTTTGGCTTTCTCCCTTTCGAGAGTCCTGTTTCTGAAATCCAGAACCTTTTCAAGCGGGAACTGCTTTTTCATCAGCCGCTGCCGCCGCCCGTAATGGCGGACATGAGCTTAACGGAATCCTCGTAGGTAAATTTCTCCGTAGTGCCCTGACGCAGAAAAGAATTTACGGCATTTATCTTGGCTATCGCCTCGTCTATTTTAGGGTTGGAGCCTTTTGAATAAGCGCCTATGTTTATAAGGTCCTCGGCTTCCCGGTAGGTGGCAAGCAGGTCCCTGAAACGGCCGGCCATTTTAAAATGCTCGTCGGAAACGACCTCCCGCATAAGCCTGGACGCGCTTACCATAACGTTTATGGCAGGAAAATGGTTTTTCGCCCCCAAAGCCCTGTCAAGCACTATGTGACCGTCTATTATGGACCTTACAGTGTCGGCGATAGGGTCGTTCATGTCGTCCCCTTCCACAAGGACGGTATAAAGGCCCGTTATGGAGCCTTCCCCCGATGTTGTGCCGGCCCTCTCCAGCAGTTTAGGCAAAAGGCCGAAAACGGAAGGCGTGTAGCCTTTGGACGTGGGAGGCTCGCCTACCGTAAGGCCTATTTCCCTCTGGGCCATGGCGAAACGGGTAACGCTGTCCATCATGAGCATAACGTCCCTGCCCTGGTCTCTGAAATATTCCGCAATGGCGGTGCCTACAAAGGCCCCCTGCCTGCGCACGAGAGCCGACTGGTCGCTTGTGGCCACAACCACCACGCTGCGTTTAAGGCCCTCCTCGCCCAAGTCCCTTTCTATAAATTCCCTGACTTCCCGGCCTCTTTCGCCTATTAAGGCTATAACGTTTACGCTGGCGCTGGTGTTTCTCGCTATCATGCCCAGAAGCACGCTTTTGCCCACGCCGCTGCCCGCGAATATGCCCACGCGCTGGCCCGTTCCCGTGGTTATAAGGCCGTCTATGGCTTTTACGCCCGTGGTTATGTGATTTTTAATGACCTTCCTGCCCAAAGGCTCCGGGGCGGAAGCGTTTATGGGTTTCAAGACGCAGCCCGTAAGAGGCCCCTTGCCGTCCATAGGCTCGCCGAAGCCGTCCAGCACCCGGCCCAGAAGGCTGTCCCCAACCTTTACCATATTGCCGGAAGCCATATTCTCCACAGGGCTGCCGGGGGCTATGCCGTCGCTTTCCCCGTAGGGCATAAGGACTATGCGATCCTCCCGGAAGCCGATTATCTCCGCAGGTATGGTCCGGCCGGTAACGGAAGTTATGGCGCACCTGCTGCCTATGCTCAAAAGGGGGCCGTCGGCCTCGGCCACAAGCCCCACGATTTTAGTGATCTTTCCCCTGAGCGTGAGCCGGGGCTCCGGTTTAAGAGTTCTCAGAAGCTCCAAGTTCTTCATTTATCTGTTTTTCCAGGTCGGCAATCATAATACCGGCGTCGAGACTTACCTCGCCCACTCTCGAATGGACCCTGACGCAGCCCTTTTCGACGGAAGTATCCGAAGACACGACGTAATCGGGCAGCTCTTTTTTTACCGTGTCCAAATCTGCCGGGTTTACGGTAAAGCGCACGTCTTTAAGCTCGTTAAGCCGTTTAAGATTGTTTTTGATAAGGTTTACGACAAATTTATCGTTAAGCTTCCGCTCGGCGCCCACTATGCTTTTCACAAAACCCAGCACCGTGTCGGAAATCTGTTCGTCTATGGCTTTTATCGTGGAAGATACCTCGTCCAGCTTAGCGGCCGATTCTTTGTTAAAAGCGTCCAGCTTCGCAAGATAGTCGTTCCTGTCGGCTTCGTATTTTTTAGAAAACTCCGCCTCGCCCCGTTTATAGCCTTCCTCGCTTCCGGCGGCTCTGGCTTCCTCCAGCCTGGCCGGCAGTTGGGAGACGGCTTCTTCGATCTCTTTATTTTTGGCTTCCAGGGCGGCGTCCTTTTCGGCAATGGTCCTGGCCGCCTCTTCCTTCTCCGCTTCCAGCTCCTTAACCCGCTCCTCTAAAGCCTCTATTTTCTCTTTAAGGGCCTGCGCTTCCACGTCGGGCAGGGCGGCGTCTTCCTCCCCGCTCTGGCTCCTGACGACTTTTGTAGGATAATCCTCCTGATGCTCCTCCACGTCGCAGAACATATCCGATTCCACAAAGCCGTCGCTGCCGGGGGAGGCTTTAAGCATCTCCACGGTCTCGCCCACTATGCCGTCCTCGGCCTTCGCCAGCTTGGAAGGCGGCAGGTAATCCCTGTCGGTGATCTCGTCTTCCTTATTGGTTATGGTGGCGGGCTCCTCCAGATTAGCCGCGGAATACGCGTCCTGAACGGAGAATTCCTCGTCGTCGGCGAAAGACCTTATTATATAGTCCTTCTCGCCCCGCTCCACCTCCGAAAACCTGCGCATTACAAAAGGGGTCTCCCTGCCGGTTTTCGCGCCGCGGATTATTTTTGAGGACACGCTGCTCCCCCCGCATTACATAAAAAACGCGCCACTATATAAACTGCTCCTCTTCTCCGCCGCCGATGCTGATAACGCCTTCCTCGTCCAGCTCCCGGACGATGGCGACGATTTCGTGCTGGGCCTTTTCCACATCCTTGAGGCGCACGGGGCCCATATAGTCCATTTCTTCCTGCATGGTCTCGACGGCCCGCTTGGACATATTTTCGAAAAATTTCTTTTTCGTATCCTCGTCCGCGCCTTTCAGGGCGAAAGTAAGCACCTTTTTGTCCGCCTTTTTCAGTATCTCCTGAATGGCGGCTGTTCCCAGGATCTTGATATCGTCGAACACGAACATCATATCCCGTATTTTGGCCACAAGCTCGGGAGAATCCTTTTCCAGACGGTCGAGAGTGGTTTTGCTGGCCACCCTGTCCATACGGTTGAATATCTCCGCCACGGATTTTACGCCGCCCACTTCCACGTTGTAGGAAGAAAGGGCCTCGAACCTTTCCTCCAGAACTTTGGAAAGGGTCTTGACGACGGCGGGGGATATATCCTGGAGGTTGGCTATACGCACGGCTACTTCCGCCTTAAGCTCCTCGGGAAGCTGGGCCATGGACTCCGCCGCGTGGGATGGGTCCAGATGGGCCAGGATAAGGGCTATCGTCTGGGGATGCTCGTTCATAATAAACTTGGCAAGCTGCTTGGGGTCGATTTTAGTAAGAAATTCGAAACCGGACGACTGCTCCAGCAGCTTCGTCAGCCTGTCTATTATCTTTCTGGCCCTTTCCGGCCCCAGAGATTTCACAAGGACGGATTTGGCGTACTCGAGACCGCCTTTTGAAATAAATTTCTTGGCGATCATCATGTTGTAGAATTCTTCCACAACCTCGTCTATCTGCTCCGGGGGAACGACCCTCGTAAGGGCGATCTCCTTGGAAAGGTCGGCCACTTCCTCGTCGTCCATAAAGGCCATTATTTTGGCCGAAAGCTCCTCTCCCAAAGCGACCATCAGTATGGCACCCTTTTTAAGCCCCTGGGAAGATTCCTTCGAGGCCAGCATTGCCACCTTAGCGGCTACGTCTTCCTTCGCCATTATCAGCTTCCTTTAATAAGGGCCTTCATCAGGTTGGCAATCATTTCCGGGTCCTCGTTGGCCTGTTCTTCTATCTTCTTGAGCATAACTTTAGATTTTACGGCTTCCACGTCCACGGGAGTGCTTTCCTCAAGCTCCGCCTCTATTTCCCTTTCAAGCTCGTCTACGGTTTTGGGAAAGCCGCTCTCGTCGCCTACGGTTATATCAAGGGCCGAAAGCTGGGCGTCCAGAGCGGATTCTCCGAGCATTTCCTCGTCTATCTCCTTGGCCTGGTCGAGACGCTTGAGTATCGGCCTTAATATAAGCAGATAGAACAGCAGCAAAATCACGACGGCGCTGGCGTATTTGGCTCCCATGCTTATAAGTTCCATGTTTTTCTCTCTCTGTGAATATAAATTGTCAAGAGTGGTGTCTGCCGTGTCGAAAGATATGTTGGACACGTCCAGCACGTCGCCCCTGGCCGGGTCGATGCCCGCGGCTCCCGCGATCGTGCCGCGCAGCTTCGCCATATCCTCGTCGGTACGGGGCCTGCGCACGGAAACCGGGTTCCCGTCCTGAGTCTCTATGGCATCCTTATCGTCAACCACCACGGCCACGGTAAGGCGCTTTATTATGCCTCCCGTTTTTTCCTCGCGGGTAACGGTTTTGCTTATTTCGTAGTTGTTGGTCTCCTCGGATTTGTTATACTCGGAAACGATATTGTCCACAAGTATGTCCGGCTCCGCCAGGTTTGATTCCACTCCGGGTATCCCGGACGGCCCCTTGCCGGTATTTTTGGAATTTATCTCGAGCGTGTGCTGGCTGCGCAGCACGGGAGTGTCGCCGAATTCCTCCTTCATCACTTCCCGCTTGTTGAAATCCATCTCCACGTTGACCTTGGTAACGAATTTCCCGTCGCCCAGTATGGGGGAAAGAACGTTGCGCAGCTTGGCCTCGATGCGCTTTTCCTCCTCCTTCTGGTGATTTATCTGGGTCTGGGTAAGAAGAAGGGGCTGGTTTTCGTCTGTAAGGAATTCGCTTAACAGGTTTCCCGCCGTGTCCACTATCTGCACGTTCTGGGGGGTAAGCCCCTTAACGGCGGCGGAAACAAGATGGCTGACGGATTTTATCTGGTCCGGCGTAAGCCTCGCCCCCGGCATGAGCTTCAGGACTACGGATGCCTTAGCCGTGTCCTCCTCCTGAACGAAAAGGCGCTCCTTGGGTATGCTTATATGCACCTTGGCCTCGGCCACCTCGTTCATGGCGGAAATGGTATTTGCCAGCTCGCCTTGCAGGGCGCGCTGGTAGTTAACGTTCTGCATAAATTCCGTCATGCCGAACTTGGACTCGTCAAAAAGCTCGAACCCGGTGTTCTTGGTTTTCGGCAGGCCCTCGGAAGCAAGCATTATACGCGTGTCGTAAACCTGATCCGGCAGCACCTCTATGGCGCTGCCGTTTATTTTATATTCTATGGATTTTTGTCTGAGGTTCTCGCTTACTTCTTTAAGGTCCTCTTCGGCCATGTCGGCGTAAAGGGTTTTATAGACGGGCTTGTTCGCCCAGACCACAAGCACCGCTATGGAAGCGAATACCGCCACGGTGGCGGCGCATATGGACACCCGCTGAAGCATGGTGAGCTTTGCCCAGATGTCCAGAAACTGGCCTGAAATATTACGAAGGGTCATAAAGTTATGCCACCCCCAAAATTAAGGCGACGATGGCGGAAGGCTGCTCCGCCGAAGGCGCTTTTGTCTAATATATACACGTCTTAAAATACTTACAAGTATTTTTATATGAACGGGGCAATATATGTAAACGCGAAAAGCGCCCGAAAAAGGGCGCGCATAACCTTGGAAAGCGGGGCCGGCACAAAAAAGCCGCGCTTACATCTGAGTTTTTATTACTTCCTGATAGGCTTCCAGAAGCTTGTTGCGCACTTCCAGCATCATTTTAAGGGAGGTGTCCGCCTTCTGGAGAGCTATCATCGTTTCGTGAACGTCCACCGACTCGCCGCTTAACGCCTGCTCCACCGCAGTGTTGGCTTCGTGCTGAGCGTCGTTGACCCCGTTGAGGGCGTTTTTCAGTATGTCGGAAAAACTCGGCCCTTCGGAAGGCAGCGAAGAACCGGCAGACGGGGACTGCACGCCGTTAAGGTTGTTCGGAAGAAGGAAATCAAGTTTTTTTATGTCGGACATAATATTGTCCCTCCTGATACATCTTTAAATTTAAACGTATTTTGCCCCGCTTACAAGAGCAAATACGAAAAGGGAAAAATTTTCCCCTTTTACGACCGCCCTATGGAGAGCGCCGAGCTTGCAAGCTGCTTCGCCGTGGTTATGGTGGAAATATTTGCCTCGTACCCTCTGGCCGCTTCGAGCAGGTTTACCATTTCCTCTACCGGGCTTATGTTCGGAAAAGCCACGTAGCCCTCCTCGTTGGCGTCCAGATGGGTCGGGTCATACTGGAGGCGGGGCGGTTTAGTGTCCTCGTATATTTTATCCACCTGCACGCCGCCCTTGTGCTCGCCCTGGAGCACCTGCTTGAAAATAACGTTTTTCTTGCGGTAAGGGCCGCCTTCCTCCGTGCGCGTGGTATTGGCGTTGGCCATATTTGACGAAAGCACGCTTATCCTTATCCGTTGGGCGGAAAGGCCTGTGGAAGCTACGTCAAGGACGTCGTAAAAGCTCATGTCTCACTCTCCTAGCGGGTCTTTATTATTTCTTTCAGGCCGCTGAATTTCCTGCCTACAAGGTCGGAAAAAAGCTGATACCTGATAGAAGTATCGGCCTGCTGGCTCATTTCGTAATCTATATTCACGTCGTTGCCGTCGTTGCGGACGGACGGGTTGTTCTGAAAACGGACGAAAGTTCTGGGGTCCATGGATTCGCCCTCCACGGGAAGGTGCTTAGGGTCCGTCCTTTTAAGGGGCATAGTCTTATCTGGGCCGGCGGAAAAATATTCCTCCATAACTTCGCTGAACACTATCTTGGTGCCCTTATACATAGGGGTGTCCTTATTCGCGATATTCCTTGCTATGGTGTTGTTTTTAACGGAAAGCGTGTCGAGAGCGAAGCTCATGTCGTTGACTTTGGTTTTCTCGAATAAGCCTATCATTTTCCACCTCGCGTATCTTTAAGCAATCCCCATGCCAAAAACGGGACACGCAATATTTGTAGCGCGTCGTTTTCTATCCACCAAAACGGGAGGCGCAATATTTATCGCGCCTCGTTTTCTGAACACGGAGCGAAGCGGAGCAAAAGCGGGAGCCGCCTTATTAATGCGGCTCGCTTTCTGTCCACCAAAACGGGACGCGCAATATTTGTAGCGCGTCGTTTTCTATCCACTAAAACGGGAGCGGGTTATCTGTCCCCGCTCGTTTGGGAGTTTATATCCGTCAAAAGCGGATTATTTGTAAAAAGCGGCTTGTCCGCGCTGTGAAGGCGGAGGGTTAACGAATACTTCAAGGCACTGTTTGAGGGGGTTTATCCCCCTGAGTTTGCCGCAGGTGTTAACCTGACGCATGAACGTTCAGGGCAGACTGTGCGGTTTTATAAATAGTCCGCTTTTGGCGCCCGTCATTGCAAAATGAAGCAAATATTTTCCGCCCGGCGGCGGCAAAAAAATCCCCGGCCGGGAAAATTCCGTCAGGGCCGGGGAAACCGCGGCTCCGCTTAAAAAAGGGAGCGCGGCAAAAATTTATTTTTTATTAAGGCGCTACACGGCGACGGGGGCGGATTCCCAAAGGCCGTGAATGTTGCAGTAGCTCAAAGCGTAGAGCTTGCCGGGAACGCCAGGCGCTACGCGGAAAAGACCTACGGGGCTTGAAAACATTTTGCCGCTTTCTTTGCCTGCGCTTACAGGTTCCCCGTGGGAGGAAAATTCGGCCCTCCCCACATAATGGGCGAATTTGCCGTTTTCAGGAACGAAATAAAGGTCTATCCACGCGATATAATGCTCAAGGGTGTTGGGATGCGGGATATCCTTGCCCACCTCCACGGAAACGGTAAGCACGCCGTCCTTTTTATCCGTTACGGATATTACGGGAACATGCTTTTCCGATTTAAAATCGGCGGACTGTATCTTGGAAGAAAGCATATCCGGCTTGGCTTCCCCCACCGCGAACGCGTGCCCCGGCACGGCGGCGGCTGCCGCGGCCACCGCTACGCCTGCCATAAATTTTCTGCGGTTCAATCCGTTGTTCGTATCGCTCATAATGTCCTCCCTTTTATATAATTCATATAAAATTTATCCGTTTTAAGAATTAAAGTCAACAAAAATCGGAGGCAAAAAGTCCGCTAATGCAGAGGAGACGGCTTAAAAGCCGTCTCCGGTAAAATGAAGATTATATTGATTTTCAGTTCTGGGTCACGCTTCCGCGAACGTCCACACGGCCGCCCTGCGAGTTGGTCTCGCCTTCCGTCTTGCCGCGGAAATCGTTTTCGGCTTTTACTCCTTTGGCCACGGCCGATTCCAGAGCCGCTTTAAAGGCTTCTATACCGGCCTGGTCCGCGGCTTCGACTTTAACGGTAAAGGCGCCGTCAAAGGCTATGGAGTTTACGGAATTGCCGCCTTTAAACCGGGACATGGTCCAGCGTGTGGTAGCGGGAAGAGCCGCCGCTTCCGTTTCGAGAAGCGCCATAGCCCTCGCCGCCGCGTGGACGGCGTTTACGTTGCCGTAAGCGCCGTTGGAGTGCCCTCCCGGCCCTTCGAATGCAGCCTCGTAGGAAGCGCTTACCGAGCCGGAAGGAGGGATAACGACCGGATCGTCGCCGCTGGAGCTGCACCCGGCCAAAGCGAGCATGGATATTGCAGACAGTGCAAAAAATAAACGTATTTTTTTAAACATATTATCCCCCTCCTTATTCCCAGGTCTCTTTAACGTGTCTCGGAGCCTTGTCAGGATAAGCCGCTGGCACTATCTCGGAGGAACCGTCCTCTCCGTTCATTCCGGCAACGGCCAGAAGCGTGTAAAGCACGTTCTTAAAGTTAGCTATTTCGCCTTCCAGCTTTCCGGGTATTCCCCATTCGTTAAAAGAGTGGCCTCCGCCTCCGGCGGCCGTAACGCCTATATTCATATTAACGGAGGGCACGCCTATGGCCGCGGGCACGTTGTCGTTAAGGCTGGTTGATCTTTCAGGATACTGGTCCAGATCCCGGAACGTTCCCTTAGTCATTCCCCAGGAAGCCCAGGCGGCGTATATGAGAGGGTCGGTGCGCATAAGATGCGGGCTTCTTCTGTGGGCGGGCCTGTCGCCGAACCATTTTATGCTTTGAACCACGGCGTTTACCCCGGCTTTCGCGTTTTCGTCGTCGGCGCCTTTTTTATAAAGGGGTAATATAATGGCATTTATCTCTTCAAGAGTTTCCGGGACAGGGGAACGCATATCTATTTCGAAAGAAGTGTCTTTCGAGCCGTCGTCCTCTCCAACGGGATATACCATGCCTACCGTATAGGTGGTTTTAGGCTTGGACGGGTCCTGCTCGCTGGGAGATTTTACATCCGCTATGGCCGCTACCGCTCTTGCGGCAGCCATAGCCGCATTGGCCGCAAGGTTGGAGGAATTGTAGTTTACCTCGTACCTGTAACTGCCAAGATAGTGTATGCTCATCGGGCCTCCGTCTATGGACATATTAGCCACGATATTAAGCGTGTTTCTGCCTTTTTCCGCAAGCTCGGCCACTTCCGCATCCTGATTATAGCCGTAGAGCTGCTTCATGCCCACGAGGTTGCCCCTGCCTTCCTCTCCGGAGGTGGTGCAGAACCATATATCGTGAACGGGCTTTATACCCTGTTCTCTCATGAGCTTAGCCATCTGATAAACGCTCATGGTGTTATTCATGGCGTCGGAATAACCGGGTATATAGATCCTGTACCCGCCGTTTGCCTGAGCGTCTGACAGATTGTCGAAGCGCTTATATGCCTTATTGAAAGCCTCGTCCTCGATCAGCTTGTTATCAGAATCGAAGTTAAGGGTCTCCGTAATGGCGGCCAGCTCCGCGGGAGAGCTTACAAGCGGGTCAGTGGCGGGAGCTATTCTTACTTTATCGTAAACATGAGCGGGAATGGTATTGCCCGTTCTGTCGGTAATTTCTATGGACGCGGGATTAACCGTGTCTATATGGCCTTCTATAACGACTTTCGGCCTTGAAAAAATATTCACGTTATCGACAACGCTGTCGGGAGTGGAGCCTTTGACAACGGCGCAGGCGTTCCAGACCGGGCCTCCGTCGATAATGTTGATGGCGGCTCCCGGCATTTTGCCGTCGGGGCTGAAAACGGTGTAGTAATCGGAACCGGCCTCTCCGTCAAAGCCCGCGGCTTTAAAACGGTTGGCCATTTCTATGCCCCTGTATATTTCGTAACGGGAAGGAGATGAAATGCGGGTAACTTCCATGTGTTCCTTAAAACGTTCTTTAGAAAAAGCCTCGTCCCCGAATTGGGAGATCATGGCCTGCACCCTGGCGTCCTGCTCGATGGCTTCCAGATAACCGTCCATGACCGGGTTTTGGTCAGGCCGCGTAGGCTGCTGTTCCTCCTGCGCAGAGACTACCCCCCCCCCATACAAAGAGCGAAAGCGCCAGCGCGGACACACCGGAAACAAAATGACTCAGCTTCATATGTTCCTCCTGTTAAGATATTGCCGTTTAACGGCTTTCAATATATAGCACGCCGTAATATAAGTTATCAATATAATTCGATTATAAAGATAAATATATCACTCTTTATAACGCCCAAGCCTGTATTTTTTAAAAATCAACCCTTTGATAATACAGGGTATTTTGTTTAAAATCACTTTAAATGCATTAAATTTTTAATTACATATATTTAAAATATATAATCATATTATAAAAATCCGGCAGATATGCGGACGCCGGTTCGGCCGCCGTCAATAGGCGCTTATACCAGCCGCTTTGCCGCCCGGTAACGGACATAAAACCGGCATATAAACGAAACGCGGCCCTATTGCTTTAAAAAGCGTACCCGCATAAAAGCTAACGGAAAACCGGCATAAAATCTGTACGAAATAAAATAATATTTTGATATTTTTATTTAAAATTGACATTAAGTTATTATTCATGCTATCTATTGAGCATCATTCCTCACGGAGGGTTCTTATGACAGGTATTCCCGCTATCGTGTTCGGCGTGCTGTGCGTAATAGGCGCTATCGTTTTACTCATCAAAAGATACGAAACAAAAATGATCCTTCTGGGGGCGGGCTTTCTTATGGCTATCGCCGCCCTGCATCCTCTCCTGGCGTTTAAGGCGTTTCAGACGCAGATGGTCGCCCAGGGCCTTATCTGGAGTATATGCTCCGTTATGGGCTTTTCTTTCGTAATGAAGCTCACAGGGTGCGATAAACACCTTGTAAACGCTCTTGCAAAGGGCCTTATGAAGGTGCGCCCCATACTGATCCCCGGCGTGGTTGTAGCTACCTTTCTCGTGAATATTTCCCTTACAAGCGCAGCCGGAGTTACCGCGGCCGTGGGAGCCATATTTATACCGCTTCTCGTATCCATGGGCGTAAGGCCCGCCATGGCCGCCGCGGCCGTGATCCTGGGCAACTGGGGTTCCATGCTTTCCCCCGGGTTAAGCCACCAGCCCATAATCGCAAGGCTAGCCTCCATGGACGTTATAGAGGTCATAAAAGTCCACGCCGTGGCGGACGTGGTAACGATGCTTATAGCCGCTGCCACCCTTACGGTAATAGCCAAAATATTTAAGGAAGATAAAGGCTACGTGGATCCGGACAACAACTTTACAGCAGACACTTCTTTCAAGGTAAATTACCTTTACGCGGTAATGCCCCTTGTGCCGGTAGTAGTGCTGCTGGTTCTCAGCATGGGCGAAGTAAGGGCCGCCATACCCTGGGCAAAGGAGATCGCCATACCCCACGCCATGCTTCTTGGCTCCTTTCTCTGTATGCTTGTAACGCGCACAACGCCGTCAAAAGCCACGTCGTCCTTTTTTGACGGCATGGGCAAGGCCTACGGCGATATTTTAGGCATAATAATAGCAGCGGGCGTTTTCGTAGCCGGTATGAAAGCTCTGGGCATTGTGGACGCTTTGATAGAAGCCCTTAAAAGCACGACGGCCATCGTGCCCATAGCCGCCACCTACGGGCCTTTTCTGCTTGGTATAGTGGCAGGCTCGGGCGACGCGGCGGCAATCGCTTTCAACGAATCGGTAACGCCCCACGCTCAGGCCTTCGGCCATGAAATAGCCAATATGGGTTCCCTGGCGGCTCTGGCCGGAGCCATAGGCAGGGCGGCATCCCCCATTGCGGGAGCCACCATCGTGGCCGCAGGCATAGCAAGGGTAAACCCGTTTGAAATAGCCAAAAGGACGGCTCCCGGCGCTTTTCTCGCGTCTATCGCGGCAATGGTATTCCTGCTTTTTGTATAAAGGAAGCGCTGTGTTATGTCATCTTTCGATTTGAAAAGATTTCTGAACGAGCTTGAGGAGCTTGTAAACACGGACAGCGGCTCCCGCGACCCGGAAGGCGTCAAAAAAGTGGGAGAGATAATGGCCGCTAAATTCGAAAAGCTGGGCGGCTGGACGGTACGGCGCGCCGCGGAAGCTAAAACGGCCGCTCCGTGCCTTGAAATATTCAATAAGGACGGCTCGTCCTTCGACGTGCTGCTATTAGGCCATATAGACACGGTATTTCCCAAAGGCACCGCGGAAAAGCGCCCTTATTCGGAAAAAGACGGCAGGGTCTACGGCCCCGGCTCCTACGATATGAAAGCGTCCGTGCTTATGGCCTATTACGCCCTTAAAACGCTCCAGGAGGAAGGCGGGCTGGACGATATGTCCGTATGCCTGGGCCTGAACGCAGAGGAGGAGCTTGGCTCCGTAAACGCCAGGGAATGGATAGAAAAAACGGCTGCAAAAAGCCGGTTCGTAATGGTCTGTGAGCCGCCCAGAAAAAACGGCGAAATGGTGCTGGAAAGAAAGGGCCTTGGCCGGTTTAAAATCGAGATAGAGGGCAAGGCGGTACACGCCGGGATAAACCCCTGGGACGGCGTAAGCGCGATAATGATACTGGCAAAGTGGACCCTGGAGCTTCACGCCATGAACGATTATAAAAAAGGCACGTCCCTCAACATGGGCCTTTTTAACGGCGGTATAGGCGTAAACACCGTGGCGGGCAGCGCCGTGGGCGAGCTGGACGTACGGGCGGACGACCCGGCGGAGTTCGGCCGTATAGAGGAAAAAATAGAAGAATTAAAAAAATGGACGGCGGAGCAGGGAGCAAGCGCTATCGTAAGCGGAGGCATGACGCGGCCCGTTATGAGGGCGGGAGAAAGATCCCTCGAATTTAAAAAACTGGTGGACGAAGCGGCGGCCCGTCTCGGCATAGACCCGAAATGGATGAAAACGGGAGGCGGCTCGGACGCGAATTTTGCCGGAGCTATGGGAATAGCCACTTTAGACGGATTCGGCCCGGTGGGCGGTCTTTCCCACACGGAAAACGAATATCTGGAAATAGACACCATAGAGCCGCGCCTTGCTTTAATGACGGACGTAATAAGAGCAATAGGAAAAAAATTGCGGGGCCGGTAAAAGCCCCCGGAGGCACAATGATAAATTACATTAAAAATAAAGTAAAGGAGCTGGAGCAAGAGATAATAAAACGCAGGCGCGACCTCCACAGGCACCCGGAAGCAGGCTGGACGGAATTCCGCACGTCGGCGCTGGCTCAGAAAAAAATGAAAGAACTGGGCTATACCCTTACGACCGGGGAAAAAGCCGTGTCGAAAAAAGAAATGATGGGCGTGCCCACGGCGGAGGAGCTTAAAAAGCATCAGGAAAGGGCGATAGCTCAAGGGGCCGACCCGGAAACGGTAAAAGCCATGGAAGGCGGCCTCACCGGGTTCTGGGCCGATATGAAATTTTCCGAAGACGGCCCGCGCCTTGCCTTTCGCTTCGATATGGATTCAAACGACGTAACGGAAAGCAAAGACCCGGGCCACAGGCCGGTAAAGGAGGGCTTCGCGTCCGTAAACGACGGGGCAATGCACGCCTGCGGCCACGACGCGCACGTATCCATCGGGCTTGCGGCAGCCCAGATAATAGCCGGCATGAAGGACAAATTAAAAGGCAGCGTCCGCTTTATATTTCAGCCTGCGGAAGAAGGGCTGCGGGGCGCGGGGCCTATGGTGGCGGCCGGAGCCGTGGACGGAGTGGACTACATAGTGGGCATGCACGTCGGTTTTCAGGCGGCTCATAAGGGGGAGCTTATATGCGGGGCCGACGGGTTTCTTGCCTCCACCAAATGGGACGTACGCTTTAAAGGCCTTGCGGCCCACGCCGGAGCCTATCCGCAGGAAGGGAAAAACGCCCTGCTGGCGGCCTGCGCAGCGGCTGTGAACCTTCACGCCATAAGCCGCCACAGCGAAGGCGCCACGCGCATAAACGTAGGCAAGCTGACAGCCGGGGAAGGACGCAACGTAATACCGTCGGAAGCTCTTATCGTTATGGAAACGAGAGGAATCACAAGCGAGCTGAACGACTATATGGTATCCGAATCCGGCAGGATAATAAAAGCCGCGGCCGAAATGTACGGCTGCGAATATTCCATAGAAGTAACCGGCGGCACGAAAAGCGGGAAAAGCAGCCGCGAAATGATAAAACTGGTGGCGGAAGCCGCCGGGGAAATACCCTACTACACCGACATTACGGAGCTTAAAGACTTCGGAGCGGGGGAAGATTACGCCCACATGATGAGCGCTGTGCAGGAGCAGGGCGGCATAGGCACATATATCCAGACGGGTATCGACAGGACGGCCGGGCACCACAACAATAAATTCGACTTCGACGAAACGGGCCTTGCCCCGGCGGCGGAGCTGGCGGCCATAACGGCGCTGAAAATCCTGGGGAAATGATTTCACGGCGGGCATAAAAGCCCGCCTTTTAATTGCCTTAAAAAAAAATATAAACCGGTGCAAAGCGGCAGCTAAAGGCCGGTAAAGCGAAAGCCCCGCCCCGTTTCCCTCTGGGCGGCAGGCGCGTTTACCCCGGTCTTTTAAACCGGCTTAAATACCCCTTACGCCGGCCTGCATAACAAAGCCGACCTCCCAAAAAAAGAATAAAAAAACGCCTGAAAAACAAAAAAGAAAAAAGTTAATTTTATAAAGCGCCGTTCTGCGCGGATAATCACAAAGCCATAAGAAATATCTTTCCCTGCCGGGCCATTAAACGGCCGATGTAAAACTATGGAAAATATTTATATAAAGCGGCCTGCAGCGGCAGGAAAAAATCCGGCAAGTCTCCGCCTAAAAGGGCAATCAAAGTTTGCCGCAGAAAAAACGGGAGCGGGCTTATTTGTCCCCGCTCGTTTTCTGAACACGGAGCGAAGCGGAGCAAAAACGGGAGGCGCATAATCTGTCGCGCCTCGTTTTCTGTCCACTAAAGCGGGATGCGCAATATTTGTCGCGCATCGCTTTCTATCCACCAACGTCTGCACCAATAAAGCAGACGTTTTCTGTCCACCAACATCTGCATAAATAAGGCAGATGTTTTAGAGCAAGCTCGGAATAGAAACCTTCGCATTAATGAAGCGAAGGTTTTCTGTCCGCCAACATTTGCATTTATCAGGCAAATATTTTCTGTCCGCCATTAACCTGACGCATGAACGTTCAGGACGGACGGAGCGGTCTTATAAATAATCGCGCTTTTTTAAAGACGGAAACCTTAAAGCGGCGCGGCGCAAGTATTGCGCGATCCCGTTAAGGGTTATCCGCGTCAGGGATTCTGGCGGCCGATCCCGCACAGTTTCAGAAAGGAAGGCTTTTGATAATAGAAGCAAGCACAGCGTCCCGCGGCAGGAGACGGCCGTTTTCCACGCAATTTATCACGCGCCAGCCGTCCTGAACGGCTGTTTTCCTGTATGCTCCGTACACGGCTTCCATGTAGCCGCCGTCCCTTTCGTGTATGTCCTCCTTTTGGGACGTGTACGCGCGGACGCTTTTTTTAAGCACCATAGCGCGGGAAACGGAGGGCGGCACGTCGAGAAAAAAGACGCAATCCGGTTCGGGAAGCCCCAGCAGGCCGTATTCCATTTTTTTGACCCAGTCTATAAAGGCCACGCGGGCTTTTTCCGGCAGCTTTGCCGCCTGATAAACGAAGTTTGAAGGGACGTAACGGTCAAAAATAACGATTTTACCGGCTTTGAGAGCGGCCTCTATGTCCTTTTTCATTTCAAACCGGTCAAGGGCGTACAGCATGGCGGGAAATTCCGCAGGCAGAGACGCCATATCCCCGTAACCGCCGTTAAGGTACTTGGCGACCTCTCCGCCGAATAAGGTGCCCTCGTAATCGGGAAAGCTGAAAAGGACGTTATCCGCGCCCTTTTCATTAAGGTATCCCGCAAGAGCGGCGGACTGGGTGCCTTTTCCGGAGCCGTCTATGCCCTCGAACGCTATTATCAATTGGCGCCGCCGTCGTTAAGGAATGCGGGGTTGATCTCCACCTTCGTTCTGCTTCTGAGCGAATCTATATAGGAAGCAAGAGCTTCCTCCGCCTTTATCGTCCTGATATAAGACGCTATGGCTTCCTTTTCGCTCTCGAAGCCGTCGGCGGAAGGGGGTATTATGCTGTCCACCTTTACGGCGTATATTTTATCGCCTATAAGGTAGGCGGTTTTAAGCGTATCGCCCGGTTTGGAAGAAAAAACGGAGTTTATAAGGCCGGGTTCTCCGGCGAAAGCGTCCTCCGGCTCCGACCGTTTAAATTCGCCGGATTTGGACACGGCGGCCTTAAAAGAACCGGCGGCTTTGGCGAAGCCGTCTGCGGCAAGGGCTTTTTCAACCCCGGCTATACCGGCTTTGCCGCCTTCCTCTATATTATACGCTTCCGTAACCTGGGCTTTCACTTCGTCCAGCGCGGGTATTTTGGAAGGTATTTTTTCTTCCACTTCAAACAGATATGTAACCGAACCGTCCTCCGTAAGCTGGCTCAGCTCCGTCTTGCCGAGGGAAAATATATCCCGCAGAGCATCCGGCCTGGAAAGAAACACTGGCAACGCCGCCTCGTTTTCGGAAAACAGCGGGGTGGAAACTACCTTTAAGCCGCTTTCCGGAGCCGCGTCCATATAAGCGGTTATGTTGCCGGCTTTAAGAATATCCTTATAAACGGCAAGCACATGGTTTCTGAACGCGGCTTTCAGCTTGTTTTTCTTAAGGGCGTCGGTTATTTCCGCCTTTTTTTCGTCCAGGGTATAGACCTTGCCGGGCGTTTTTTCCTCCACCTTAACTATATGATAGCCGTAGTCGGTTTTAAGGGCGTCCGTAAATTTGCCCTGCTCTGAAGCAAACACCGCCGCTTCGAAATCCGGCTGGAGCTGGCCTCTGTATATCCTGCCCACAAGGCCGTCTCCGGAAGACGCGGAGGGGTCGGAGTATTTTTTTACAGCGGCGATAAAATCGGCGCCGGGTTTTTTAAGAAAAGCAAGGGCTTCGTCAATTTTCGCTTTGGCCGCGTTTACGGCCTTTTCGTCGTTCCAGTCGGAAACGGGAACGGCCATATTGCGTATCACCACGCTTTCGGGAACGGTATAGGAGGAAATATGCTCCGCGTAATAGCTTTCCACCTCTTTAGGGTCTACGGAAACGTTGTCGGGATGAAAGGCGTTTTCATCGAAAGAAACGTATTTCAGCTTTATTTTCGCAGGCACCCGGTAGGAATTTTTATTAAGCTCGTAATAAGCGGCGAGAGCTTCCTCCGAAGGCGCCTCCCCGGGTATGAATCTGCTTACAGGCACGCTGAAATAGCTTATCTGGGCCATAGTGCCCCTGTAATTGTATTCGTTCATCAGGGCCGTGTCGCTTACGGCGTACTGGGCGTTACGTATAAGGTTCTGGAGCTTGTTTATAAGTATGTCGTCCCGCACGGAGGCCTCGAAAACAGTAGGCGTCTGCCTGTTGTAGTTAAGGACCTGAACGTATCTGCCGGAATCGAACCGCCCTTTTTCGTCCTGAAAGGCGGGAACTATCTTTATTGCTTCTATAACCTCGAAATCCGTGGCGGGGATGCCGAGCCTTACGGCTTCTGCCAGAAGCAGCCTTCTGTCCACAAGCTCCCCTATCACGAGAGAGTCCATATTCTGGTTTTTGGCGTATTCGTCGTAAGCGTCCCCCAGAACGCCGCGCAGCTGCTGGACGGTATTGTCGTAAAAATTTCTGTATTCCTCATAACCTATGGAGGAATCTCCCACCCGGGCCACGAACGAAGCCTGGTTTTCTCTGGAGCCTATGCCCCACACTACGAAAATGGTGGAAACGAAAGCGATTATCACCGCCCATAATACTATGGAAAGTATTTTACGATTGTTGCGCATTGAACTAAGCATCAGGGTTCCTCGTATCCTTTTGCCCGAACGGGCAGATTTAAGCGAAATAAAATGACCCGGCAGAGTTGCTCCGGCACACCGGCGCGAAAACTACCGCTGCTTTCTTCCGAACCTGACGGGGTTCGCCCCGCGCCCGTTGCGGAGGCCCCGCCGGGTCATTAAAGGCCGCCCTCTCTAAAAGACGGCGGACAAGTCTTTCTTTTTATCAGCAAGGGCGGCCGTTGTCAAATGAAAAAGTAGGCGCAAAAAAGGCTCCGCCCCGCCGGGATAACCGTTATTTTAATTGATTTTGCGGGATATATGGATGTAAACTGTCCTTACGGCGGTTCCGAGAGAGCCGGGGCAGGTACCGGCGTAAACAAACGCCCGGCGGCAAAAAGGGAGGCGAACCATGAAACGGCTAGGCATAATAGGCGGTATGGGCCCGATGGCCACGATAGACCTTTATAAAAAAATAACGGAGCTTACCCCCGCCGGCAGGGACCAGGACCATATACACATAATAATAGACAGCTATCCCCAGATAGAGGACAGAACGGCCCATATAGTAAATGGAGAGAAAAGCCCCCTGCCCCGCCTGCTGGAATCGGCCAGAAGGCTCGAAGCCGCAGGAGCCGAGGCTCTGCTCATGCCGTGCAACACGGCCCATTATTTCGCCCCCGACATAGAGAGGGAAGTAAAAACGCCGCTTATACATATAGTAAGATGCACGGCGGAAGCCATAAAGAACGATTATCCGAACGCTAAAAAAATAGGCCTTTTCGCCACCACAGGCACGAAAAAGGCCGGAGTCTACGATAAAATACTGGCCGAATACGGCTTTGAAACAATGCGGTTTCCGCAAGCCCTCGAAAACGACGTGATGGCCTGCATATACGACGGGGTAAAGGCGGGAAAAACGGAGGAATACGCGCCCCTTTTCCAGAAATGCGCCGACGAAGCCTCATCCCTGGGGGCGGACGTTATGATAGCGGGCTGTACGGAGATCCCCCTTCTGCTGCCTTACATAAAGTCCGGCGCTCCTTTTGCGGACGCTACCCTGGAGCTTGCCAGAGCCGCGGTAAAGTTCGCCCTGGAAAAATAAATTCAGACAGGCCCCGAAAGGAAGTCTTTTTTTAAAGACAAAGCGGGGCCTAACGGCCGTCCAGCACCACGAAGAAAAGAACCGCGAAAAAATGGCAGACTGTCCCCGCCAGGACGAAAAGATGCCATATAGCGTGGTTGTAAGGCAGGGATTTCCACTTGTAAAATATCACGCCGAAAGAGAAAAGCAGGCCGCCTGCAAGCAGCAGTATCAGCCCGGCAGGCTCCGTCGTATCTATAAGCGGTTTAGCCGCGATAACGATGACCCAGCCCATACAGAGATAAAGCAGCGTGGACACTTTGCGGAACCGGCTGCCGTATATTATTTTAAGCACGGTTCCTATAACGGCCGAACCCCATACTATGCCGAATATCGTCCAGCCCCAGGGGCCCCGCAAGTTTACTAGAACGAAAGGCGTATATGTGCCCGCGATAAGGAAATATATGGAAATATGGTCGCACATATTAAGGACGCGCTTTATTTTAGGGTCGGAAAACCCGTGATAAAGGGTGGAGGCGGAATAAAGGGCTATCATGGAAGCCCCGTATATGGCGGAAGCCGCGACCTTCCACACGTCTCCGGCGGAGGCCGCCGCGCTGACAAGGACGATAAGCCCCGTCACGCTTAAAATGATCCCCACGCCGTGGGAAACTGCGTTTAATATTTCTTCCGTTTTGCCGTAACGGGGAGATGCAGGAGTCATGTCAGATACCTCTTGAAAGCCGTTATGTTTTTTTAAAGACAGTCCGTCAGTCCAGAAATTCATCCAGAGTATGCTCTTTTATCTTTATCCTGCCTTCGAAAAGGCAGCACCTGATTTTTATTTCATCTCTGGTTATATAGCGCTTCTGGGCGGCGCAACGGAATTCGTATCTGCCCTTCATCTGCTCTATTTTTATTTCCTTCCTGTGCACGCAGCCCTGGTTGCAGCCTTTATTGCTCATGGCGGATTATAGCCCAAGCTCTTCCCTTATGGCAATAGGGCCTTTCAATTTCTAAAGTTTTTTGCGCCGCGGCCGATATATAGCTTATGGCCCCGCCGGTATACTGCCGGGTTTTCAGGACGAAACGCGAGGGTCGTTTTTATATTGACACGGAGGTCGGTATGGAATTATTTATTCCAAATATATTGACGGTACAGCCGGTTCCGGGGCCTGCGCCGGACAGGCCGGGAACCCTTGGGCCTGCGGATATATCAGCCCCGGCTGGCGGCGAATTCAGAAAGGTTTACTTTGAGGAGCTGGCAAGGCGCTGTTACAGCGAAAACGGAAACCTCGATATGCTGGGCGCGGTGGCAAGAATCCACCACGAGGAATATTACGGAGCCGGCGGAGGCAAGGTAAAGCGCTGGCGGGTGTTCTTCAGCAAATATAACGTCCTCGTGAATATAGAGGAGGATGCGGGGGGACGCCTTTTCGTAAAAGCCGCCTGAAAAACGCCCTTCTTTATAAGGTACGGCGGCGGCGCTCTTTACCGCCCGGCCTAACCGGAAAAAATTTCCGCCCACGGCTTTTCCGGCAATCTATAAAAACAGGCGAGGCGCCCGATGGCTTTGAGCTTTTCCCTTATAATCTTCAGCGCGTTTTTCCACTCCCTGTGGAATATACTGCTGAAAAACGCCGCGAATAAGCACAGCTTTACCGTACAGATACATTTCGCGGCCTCCGTAATAATGACGGTGATACTGGCGCTGTTTTTCCCGGAAGCGTTCCGTTTCGACAAAGCCACGGTGATTTTCGCCCTGTGTTCGGCGTTTTTCTTCTCCTTTTATCAGATATTCGTAGCGGAAGCGTATAAATGCGCCGACGTTTCCATGGTGTACCCCATAACAACCTCCTCCCCCCTTTTCATAATAATATGGGCCTATATACTGCTTGACGAGCGGATAACGCCCGCCGGTTTCTGCGGGGTAATGCTCATAATATCCGGCTGCTATATAATGAATATGACTAAAGGCTCGAACAAACTGGCTTTCAGGGGAATACTGATGGCCGTGCTGGCGGCTCTTTTCTATTCCTTCGGGGCTATGGCGGATAAAATGGGTGTAACGTCCGTAAACACTATGCTTTATATATACCTTATGACGGTTTTTATGACGGTGTTTACAGGCTTCTTCGTAGGAATCGCCCATATACACACGAAAAGGGCAAAAATACAATGGAAGCTGGTCATACTGGGCGGTATGGCGCTTTTAGGCTCCACCACTTTTTACAGACTGGGGCTGGTGGATATGCAGATAGCCTACGCCACGTCTTTAAGGCAGGTAAGCTCCTTTTTCGGACTGCTGATGGGAATTTTTTTCTTCAAAGAGTCTTACGGGCTCAAAAGAGCCGTTGGCTGCGCGGTAATTATTTCCGGAATTGTGCTGATAAGACTTGGCATGTAGCTTGCTAATATCATGGCAGGTAGAGGACCAACCTCGCCTGAGAGATGGAGCTCTCGTGTCAAGCCGACAGGATGTCGGCTTTTCTTTTATCTTTATTCACAGCCGCCCTTTAAATCCCGCTCTATCTTTTCCAGTAAGGAATGATCCGCGCACTCCGCGCCGCATATAGCTTCAAAGATCTTAAACTGCTGCTGCTCCATTCCCGCGTCTTTTCCGTAAAGATCTTCATACCGGATAAGAAATTTTGTGAACCAGTAATACCTTCCGTACAAAATATCGGGTAAAGCGTATCTTCCCGCTGATAATATCCGCCCTTCATCTTCTTCCAGCAATAAAGCATAGCTTAAAGCTTCGTCCAATTCATCGTCGCCATATATAACGGCCGCGGTTCTGCCTGATAACGCGAACAGCTTTTGCATCGATATTCTGTCACAAAGCGGCATCCGGTATCTCCAAAAAATCTGCTTCTATCTTTTTAAGATTTTTATTTTACGGCAATTACAGGAGCATATAAACTTTTAATTTCCGTAAACAGGCTCCTAACCATACAGGAAGTATGGGGAAAGCGGCCCCCGCCGCCTCAACGTAAATAAAGAACTCTCCATTAATACAGGCCGAAACAAAACGCAAAAAAAGCTATAATGCCCTTTCTTATACGGCTTCTGCGGTTTTAAGCCGCCCGGCCGGAACAGGCTTATCCGGCAATAGCGTTAACCACGCCGCAATAGAGGCCGCAAAGCCGTATGAAAACGCAGCGAAAAAAGCCCGGCTTAAATGCCGGGCTTATTATAATGAACGAACTTAAAAAGCTATTTGTTCCAGACTTCCATATCCATTTCGCCTTCCAGCTTGCCTACTATCATGGTTCCAGACATATCGCCTACGATATTCATGGACGTGCGGCCCATGTCGAGAATGGCGTCTATGCCTAAGATCATACCGTAAGCCATAGCCACGGCCTGGTTGCTGGAAACGCTCAAGCCTACGGACTCAAGGACCATAAGCAGCATTATAGCTCCCGCTCCCGGAACACCGGCGGTGCCTATGGAAGCAAGAACGGCAGTAAGTATTACAACGCCCTGCTGGCTGAAAGTAAGAGGCATACCTATGGCGTTGGCTATGAATATGGCGCATATCCCCAGATATATGGTGGTGCCGTCCATATTTATCGTGGCGCCGAGAGGCAGAGTAAAGCCGTAAACGCCCTTTGAAACGCCCATAAGTTTTTCAGCAGTTTCCATAGAAACGGGCAGGGTGCCGTTGGACGAACGGGTAACGAAAGCCGTAAGCATGGGAGCCCGTACTTTTTTCAGGAATTTTATCGGGCTGAGACCGAAAAGAAAGGTAAGGCCGCAGTAAACTACAAAAAGCTGAATAACAAGGCCTATATACACGGCGATGGTAACACCCACGAGAGGGCCGAAAGCCTCGGCTCCCTGTTTGGAAAAAACCACGAATATAAGGGCGAAAACGCCTATGGGAGCGTACTGCATGACCCAACCGACAACCTTGTATATGACTTCGGCGGCGCCTTCAAAAAATTTGTAGGTGGTGTCGGCCGCTATTCTGATTCTTTCCTCCGAATGTTCCCGCAGAAAGGCCAGCGCTATACCGAAAAATATACAGAAGCATATAGTAGGCAGCACGTCGCCTTTGGCAAAAGCCTCAAATGGATTGGTGGGCACTATGGCCAAAAGGGTATTAATAAGAGACGGGGATTGCAGCTCCTTGACCACCGCGTTGGCTCCGGCCAGATCGAGGCCCTGCCCCGGCTGCATAACGTTGCCCACGAGAAGGCCCACTATAATCGCGATAAAGGACGTAAACAGGTAAAAAATGATTATTTTAACGCCCACCCTGCCAAGACGGGAGGGGGCGATGCTGGCAGTGCCCACTATAAGGGAAAATATGATAACGGGCTGCACTATCATTTTAAGAAGCCTGATAAACAGGTCGCCTAAAGGAGTAAGAATACTGATGGCGGTATCGGCATGCTGGAAAATGATCCCGAACACGGCCCCCAGTATCAATCCGCCCAGAATCCGAACCAGCAGGTTCGACCTGAAATAGAAGGAAAATAAACCACTTTTTTCACTCATTACTGCCTCCAAATTTTTTTGCCTCGCGGCTTCAGACATGAGAGAATAAGCAACAAAAAGAAACCAAAATAAGCCAATAATATATGAAAAGAAGTATAAAATATTTTTTATGGCATAGCAAGAATAAAAACGTACAAAATAATGTCTATATAAGATGAAATTTTAAAATATGACAGTATATAAAAAGAACGCCTGCGAACGCCGGCGCAAAAAAACCGGGCGGCAGGCCCGCCCGGCGTAAAAATATCGCTTTAACTGATTTTTTTTAGGTCATTTATTCCAGACTTCCATATCCATCTCGTTTTCCAGCTTGGCAACGATGGTGGTTCCAGCCATATCGCCCACTACGTTCATGGAAGTGCGGCCCATGTCGAGAATGGCGTCTATACCGAATACCATAGCATAAGCGGCCGCCACGGCGGAGCCTGCCTCTACTTTAAGACCTATGGAATCAAGAACCATAAGAAGCATTATAGCTCCCGCTCCCGGAACACCGGCGGTGCCTATGGAGGCAAGAACGGCAGTAAGTATTACTACGCCCTGCTGGCTGAAAGTAAGGGGAGCGCCTATGGCGTTGGCTATGAATATGGCGCACACGCCAAGATATATGGTGGTGCCGTCCATATTAATGGTGGAGCCGAGAGGGAGGGTAAAACCGTAAACACCCCTCGTTATACCCATTTCCTTTTCCGCCACTTCCATGGATATGGGCAGGGTGCCTCCCGACGAACGGGTAACGAAAGCCGTAAGCATGGGGGAGCGCACCTTTTTATAAAACTTCATGGGGCTTAGGCCGAAAAGGAGCAGAAGCCCGCCGTAAACAAGGATAAGCTGGCAGATAAGACCAAGATAAACCGCCAGGGTAACGCTGGCAAGAGGCCCGAAAGCCCCGGCCCCGTGCTTTGAGAACACCACGAAAATAAGGGCGAAAACGCCTATGGGAGCGTACTGCATTATCCAGCCGACGACTTTGAATATAACCTCGGCGGCGCCTTCAAAAAACTTATAGGTAACGTCCGCGGCAGCCCTTACCCGCTGCTCGGCGTGTTCGCGGCAGAAAGCGAGGCTTATGCCGAAAAATATGCTGAAGCATATAGTAGGCAGCACGTCGCCCTTGGCGAAAGCCTCAAAAGGGTTGGTGGGCACTATGGCGAGAAGGGTCGGTATAAGGGACGGGCTTTTAAGGGATTTGCCGGCGGCATCGGCCCCGGCTATTTCCATACCCGTGCCCGGCTGAATAAGATTGCCGAAAAGCAGGCCGACTATTATGGCGAACAGAGAAGTACACAGATAAAATACGATAATCTTGACGCCCACTTTCCCCAGACGGGACGGGGCTATGCTGGCAGTGCCGACTATCAGGGTAAAGATGATTACCGGCTGGACTATCATTTTAAGCAAACGGACGAAAAGATCGCCGAAAGGGCTGAAAAAACTGATGGCCTTGGTCGCGTCCTGAAAAATTACACCGGCTACGGCGCCGAGAATAAGACCCAACAATATGCGCAGGAGCAGATTAGACCTGAAATACCATGACAAAATCCCATTCTTCTCACTCATATCCACCTCCGGATTTTCTGCCCGCGGGCAGCAAAAAAATAATGGAAACGTTCTGACCAAGGCAATACGCCGTTTCATTAATACTTTATATTTTATTAAAACATTTTGCAAGAAAAACAGGATAAAAAAATAAGATTTTTTGCCTACCTATTTATATTTATTTTGCCATAGCCCTTAATTAAACGCGCCAAACAACCCATATTTTTGTCATTTAAGTGGACATTTTAAATTTATTCCATAAACATCGCAACTTACGCCGCATAATATTATAAGTTAAAGAACAAAATCCCATATTGTTTTATGAAAAAAATTAACGGCAAAAGGTAAATATGGAGATATTTTATATTTTTCCGGTAAATTATTTAACGGGTACATACGCGATATAAACAAAAGTTAACAGTACAAATAAAACGTCTCCGGCAGATTTCAATAAAACCTGAGCGCATTTTTACACGAACCATGTTATATTCAATATTATATATTGAAAAAACAAGTAATATTAATATATAATCAGCGCGTAATATTTTAATTGACCGGTATGCCCCAACGGGGGTCAATGTAAAGTTATGGAAAATATTTGTAATACAGCGGCTTGCTCATATCGCAGTTTGCGGGGCAAGGCCCTCCGGGTCTTGCCGTGACTGAACAGGTCTTATTACGAATGTTTTTGACGCCTTAAAAGCATTATTATAATTATTTGCCGTAACTATTCAGCGTCAGGGGACAGCCGCATTTTTATCTAGTATGATAACGCCGCCGCGCCGGCCGGCGCAGGGCCAGATACATACGCCGTTATCCGCATAAAAAAGGAGCCTGTATGAAAAATATAGCCGCGTTAATATTTGCCGCCGCTTTCATCATTCAGGGGTGCGCGGCCCTAAGCGGCCCGCCGGAAAGCAGCGGCAAAACAGCGGAGCTTACGGTGCTGCACACCAACGACCATCACGGAAGCGTTATGGAAAACGTATACGGCAGAAACGGCAAACCGTATAAAGACGGCCCGTCAGGCGGAGCTGCCGTCCGCGCCGCCTTTATAAAGGAAGTGAGAAAGACCCATAAAAACGTGCTGCTTCTGGACGCGGGAGACCTTACGTACACAACCCAGCCCGTTTCCATGTTCTTTAACGGGGAGCTTGATATAGAGCTTTACGGCCTGATGGGATACGACGCCGCAGCAATAGGCAACAACGAGTTCCAGCGGGGTGTAGCCGCCTTTAAAGAGCAGATAAAAAAGGCGCCTTTTCCGTTTCTGGGGGCCAACGTAAAATATACCGACGGCTCCTATGTGGGCAAGCCGTGGATAATAAAGGACTTCGGCGGGCTGCGCGCGGGGGTTTTCGGCCTGCTTACCTCCCATACCGGAGAAGTAGCCCCCGAGGACGGCGTTATAATAAGCGGCGAAGCAGAGGCGGCCCGGGAGGCGGTAAAATATCTGCGCGAAAAGGAAAAATGCGATATAGTAATAGCCCTTACCCATATAGGCGTGCCTGAAGACAAAAATATTTATTCGTCAAAAGACCTGGCCAGGGACGTTCCCGGCATAGACCTTATAGTGGACGGACACACGCACGCATATATGACGGAGCCTCTGGAAGAAAACGGGGTCCCCATAGTGCAGGCGGGAGAATACGGCAATTACACAGGTATGGCCGTTATCGGGATAAAGGAAGGCAAAATAGCTTCTTTCGCATGGAAACCCGTCGCCATGAGGGGCATTAAGCCGGACCCTGAAACGGAAAGGCTTATAGCCTCCCGCGCGGCGGAGGCGGGCAAAGCCTACGGCGTAAAAATAGGCGAAGCGGCGGAGGATTTTCCATACGGCAGGGAAATCAACGAAAAAGAATCCGCGGCGGCCAATCTGGTTACGGACGCCCTGGCCTGGTACGCGTCGGAAAAAACGAATCTCGGAGCCGATTTCGCCATGATAAACAGCGGCACAATAAGGGGCGGCCTTTCAAAAGGCGATATAACACTGGGGGATACCCTATCCCTGCTGCCATACAGCAACAATATAACGATAGCGGAGATCAAAGGCGCCGGCCTGCTTAAATTTTTCGAAAACCTGACCGCAAAGCCGAAAGGCAAAAGGAGCTTCGCTCACGTTTCATATCAGGTAAAATACGCGGCGGACTATTCCGGCGGCACGGGCGTTCTTGAAAGCATATCAATAAACGGCAAACCCCTTTCCCCCGATAAAACATACCGCTTTGCCACCATAGATTTTATTACCAACGGCCGCGGCCACACCCTGAAAAAAGACGGAACCGTAACCAATACGGGCGTAGATCTGCGGAAAGCATTAGAGGAATACGTTAAATATAAAAAAACAGTAAGCCCCGCGCTTGACGGCAGAATAAAAACGAAAGGCTGAAAAAAAGGCGTAATTTCAGATTGCCGTTTACCCTCCGCAGTACCGGAGCCGCCCATGAAAAGCTGTTTCAAAAAAATAAGGGCCGCGGCTTAAAGCCCGCAGCCGTAATTAAAATATTGCCATAAATAATCGATAACATTAAATTTAAATAGTTATATCCTGACGTTGTGCCGTCATAAATGCCGTCAGGCGATTTTCAGACCCCATCAACAGGAATCTTTAATAAAAAAGTCAAGGGCTTGGATATCTGCCTGCAAGTTATATGCAGTTCAAATATTTTATGCAATATCCACTCAAGACGCATGTTTCCTGCCGTCAATCAATGCCTGTGCTTTATCCAGCACATGTTTATGCGGCTCTGACTGTGTGCTTTCAAGAGCTTCCTGCACTCTAACCCTAAACCAAGCGTCATAGGCTTTGGGATCACTTGTTAAGCCTGCAGGCAAAGCGCCTTCTTTAGCTACACGGGTTAAAAAGATTCTCACGGCATCAGATACCGTTAAACCAAAGTTAGCCAATGTTTCAGCAGCTTCCGTTTTTAAATCCTCGTCAATTCTGACGTGCAGCATAGACGTTTTTGACATATTCAACTCCTAAAATGATTAGGTATCTCAAATGAGATACAGTCAAGAGTGGAATTACAAATCAGTAGATTTATATTTCTCGTATAGCTATGGGTCGATATTTGTCTTCCTAACGGCTGTACAGGATAGATATTGATGGTTAGAGCATATGAAACAATAGGTAAGGCAATCATCTTCGTAAAATCTACAATATTGTTAAACGTGTTAAGATGGGTTCCTTAGAAGTCTAATCTCCTTTACCCTTATCTGTGATAGCTTTTTCAATGGCGTCTCTAATTACCTGCTCAATATTGCCAATAAGACTATCATGTAGTTGTTGCATTGCGTTTTCTGGGGATGCTTTTACCGAAGTAGTTCACAAGTTTCGATTTTTAAAGATTTAACGATACACTCCATCATTTCAGAGGTAGGGAATCTACGGCAAACTTCAATCATGGCGATGTATTGAGTACTTATTTCAGCTTTTTCAGCCAAATTGGCTTAAGAAAAGCCAAACCTCTTACGGTTTTCTTTAATACTATTTGCCAGTATGTCTCTAATATTCATTACTCTAAACCTTAAGATAATATTAAATGCCCTATAGTTATTTATAATTGCTTTTAAATTAATCATTATTGTCTTTTAGATATTTAAATAAATTGGTATTGAAACAATAATAGATTGTATTATCTGAGTTTGTTGGCTTTATCTTATATTTTAAGTTTAGAAAGCTCTGGACGTTTTAATATTCTGACGTTATTCATTTTAAAATACCCCATAAGTTTTATTGAGTTCTAGCCAGAACTTATGGGTATATAATTATCACCTCAGAAAGCGTATGAATATTGGATGGGTTGAGTTTACTGGGGGTACTTAGGTTGGAAAACTATAGGGTAGGTTGGCGAACTGGGAGTATGGCTACTGTGATGGTGCTCTACCGCCAAGATCCCAGGTTACGATTTTGGCGATTTCTTCAATTATGGTTTTACTGATATTGCCACAGTATAGAAAATATTTAATGATTCCGCATTCTATTTAAGCCAAGTTTCAATGTTATTTTTTAGTGAATGCCCGCTTCGGTTTGAATCTGGATTATTATAAAAATATTCCCATGCTTTTATTCTGCGGCCAGCTTGTATGAATATTCGAGAAGGGTATTAGCAAGATAATCAGATCTGCCAACAGCTCTTGATTCAAAAAAGTCACTTTCTATACCTTTCTTTTGGAGCCAGTCTTTAAGTTCTATAGCTGATAGCTTGGCTATGCCAACCAGTAACCGCCAAAATGGAATTATTCAAAACTAAACGCAAACCTGCTCATTGAGTCTTTATCCTCAGCAGATGTATAATATGTTAGGCTGTGCCATTGACCGTCATCACCCCACATTTCTTTAAAATATGGCTTTAGTTCAAATGATTTTATGCTTTCGATTAATATTTTGTATATCATTGCAGAGCCATCAGGCATATCTTTTTCATCTACTAAATCAAACTTGTATTTGCCCGGCAAGCTTCCAAGTATCAGATTCATTGCCTCATCCACTATTAAGTATATGATATGTCTCCATAAGTTAAGTTTTTGCTGTTTTTCACTCATGATTTAACCTCGCTTTTCAATGAATCAAGATAATCCGCCCAATAAGAGAATTAAGTCTTGATAATACTGAGCATATGGATTTTTACTCTTGAATAAACCAAAACAAACCCCTATTATTGGAGGCTGTAATTGAAGCTTTTGGGATATAGTACAAGCAGAAAATTCGATTTGATTCTACGCACATCGAAAGGTTGAAGACATTATCCTGCTCAAACTCTTTAATGATACTTAATTTTAAAAAAGTACTTTTTTGTAAAAGAAGTTCGATCGTTAGATCTGCCCTCCCACACCTTTAAATTTTTCAATAAAAGCGGCAATCCGTAGGAAAACACCCTGTTTCTTTGTCAGATACTGCGGGTTTAATGGGCTCATCTTGGGCAGGATGGAGTTGAGCTCAGTGCCATTTTCGCTAGCATATTCCCGTTTTAGTGATGCGACAATGTAGCGTTTAGCCGCCTCCACATTTAGGTTCTCTTCAGTTATCAGTTTTTGTGCCTCACGCTGCTGCTCCGCTCTAGCAAAGGCAAAGAAAGCATCAATTACGCTAGCTTTGTCGCCAAGCTGATCTAAATCTGTTTGATTGATAAAATCGACCACCAAGCTTTCTTTGGCGCGGTTGCCTAGGCTAGCACGAATCACACGGCGAATATCTTCGACCAGTGCGACTTTGTCCTTGATCTTTTTATTATTCTCAAAAATCAGTTCCAAAATGTAGTCCAAATTGATTTCTTGTGACTTCAACAAGTCAACCTCAAAAACTACATCATCCCAGTCTATGGTTGATTTTTCTTTGTCATTGGCGGATTTTTCGCGGCGCAGCCACTCGCGAACATCATTATAAGTTGAACGATAGTCCTGAATTTCCCGTTCAGACGGTATCTTAATCGCTTGCAGAGTCGCCAGTTCCTCATCATTTAAGTAATGCCTGGCTTTGAATTCCTCGACCGCCGCAGGATCGTTAATGTCAACTTTCTGCATGGCTTTGAGGTTGGTAAATTCATCATAATTTTGCAATACGTTCTCAACACGCATATATTCGCCAAACAGCTTCACAAAGGCCTTTTTATCAGATTCTTTTTCAATAGATGAAGGATCAGGGAAACGCTTCTCCAATTCCTCTACAATATCAACAAATCCACGCCGCGCTTCACCAGTAACTACATCGGTAAAACCCTCCATGTACTCCTTATAACTCTTTTCCAGCACCACGTTTTTGGTATTACTATCGCCAAATGTGGTTATAGCATCAATTGTCGCCTGCTCTAGATCACGGAAGGTAACAATATTACCAAAAGTTTTAGTGGCATCATAAATACGGTTGGTGCGAGAATAGGCCTGTATCAGTCCGTGATAACGTAAGTTCTTGTCAACAAAGAGAGTGTTCAGCGTCGGGGCGTCAAAACCGGTCAGGAACATGCCCACCACTATCAACAAGTCAACTTCCTGATTTTTCACGCGTAATGCAAGATCACGATAATAGTTTTGAAATGCTTTGCTTTCCACACTGAAACTGGTTTTGAATAACGCATTATAATCGGCTATAGCTGCACTCAAAAATTCCTTAGCGCTGCTATTCATAGCAGAAACGTCAAAGCTTTCATCTGGGATATCACCTATGGCGTCTTGCTCTTCATTGGCTGCGAATGAGAATATAGTGGCCACTTTTAAAGGGTTAGAGTTACCTTTTTGCACCTCTTTGAACGATTCGTAATAAAGCTTGGCAGCATCCACACTGCTCACGGCAAACATAGCGTTAAAGCCTTTTGCTCCTATTTGAAAACGATGAGTTTTCTGCCGAAAATTATTTAGAATGTATTGGGTAATTTCTTGGATACGTTCCGGATGTAGCAGAGCTTGCTTATTCTCTGCTGCACTTAGTTTTTTCTCGTCCTGCTCAGTTTCGATAGCCTGGAACTGCGGACGCACATCGTTATAGTCCACTTTAAACTTTAACACCTTTTCATCACGAATGGCATCAGTTATTACATAAGAATGCAGCTCACGACCAAATATGGTTGCCGTAGTTTCTGCTCCAAGAGCGTTTTCCGGGAAAATTGGCGTACCTGTAAAGCCAAACTGGATATATTTTTTAAACTTTTTCTTCAGATTCTTCTGTGCTTCCCCAAACTGGCTACGGTGGCATTCGTCAAAAATAAACACCACCTGCTGATTGTATACGGGCAAGTCGTTTTCGCTCTTCATCAGGTTATTTAGCTTCTGGATAGTAGTGACAATAATCTTGTTGTCATCTTTATCCAGATTGCGCTTAAGCCCTGCTGTGCTATCAGAGCCATTTACGCTATCTGGCGAAAAACGCTGATATTCCTTCATGGTTTGATAATCCAAATCTTTACGATCCACAACGAAAAAGACTTTATCAATAAAATCCAGCTCGGTGGTCATGCGTGCCGCCTTAAAGCTGGTTAAAGTTTTACCAGAGCCTGTGGTGTGCCAGATATAGCCCCCACTTTCTATTTTGCTCCAGTTTTTTGACAAATGCGCGCATTTGATTTTCTCCAAAATGCGCTCTGTAGCCGCAATTTGATAGGGGCGCATCACAAGTAGCGTATTGTTGACATCAAACACTGAATAATGTAGCAACACACGAAGCAAAGTATTCTTTTGAAAAAAGGTGGCAGTAAAATCCTTCAAGTCTTTGATTAGATCGTTATTGGCCTTTGCCCAGTTCATGGTGAAATCAAAGCTGTTTTTGTTGCGCTGCGTAGTATTAGCAAAATAGCGGGTATCCGTGCCATTAGAGATCACAAATATCTGTAAATACTTGAATAACGAATGCTCGCTGTTGAAGCTCTCTTTGCTGTAGCGATGCACCTGATTGAACGCCTCGCGAATTGCCACACCGCGTTTTTTAAGCTCCACCTGCACCAAAGGCAGGCCGTTGACGAGTATTGTCACGTCGTAGCGGTTGGCGTGACTGCCGGCCTGCTCAAACTGGCTGATCACCTGTACTTTATTGCGGGCGATATTTTTTTTATCCACGAGATAAATGTTTTGGATGTGCCCATCATCAAAAACAAAATCGTGAATATAGTCATCATGAATCTTACGGGTTTTGTCAACAATACCTTCACTTGACTTATTCAGCCAGTTTTCCATAAAACGCTGCCATTCATCGTCTAAAAATTGCACGTTGTTCAAGGTTTGCAACTGTTCACGTGTGTTGGCTAGCAGTTTATCAGGCGTGTTTAGCTCAGATAGATATTCATAGCCTTGATTTTGCAGGTCTTGAATGAGCTCCCGCTCCAAGTCGCTTTCACTTTGATAGCTTTCAGCAATTTGCCACTCTCTGATGTATTTATCAAGAACTATAAAGTTGTTGGATTCAATAATGGGCTTTAATTCGTGCATGTTTTATCCTTGAACTATTAGCCTTCAGCCTGATGAAAGCGATACATTTTGTTAAGTTCCTGTACCAGATAACGCAAAACGCGCTTATCATCTTCAGTAATGTAAGGCACTTCTTCACCTGCATGTTTTGAGTGACTGCAAAGATTAATGATTCGAGCCTCATACGGATTGGTCTCATCCTCAGTTCTTGGCAGCAAATCTTCCCATCTTTTATATCCAAGAAAAGTTGAGGTCTTTTCCAGAATATTTCTTAAAAAATTAAAGTGGAACTTACTCAGATAGTCGCTCTCAATGGCTTTTTCAAGCTCTAACTTCAAATAAAGATGGTATGAAAATGGTGAGTCGTTAGGCTGTTCGTCTAAATTATAGGTGCCATCATCAAGCTTTGTCATCAACCACCTGACGCAATGTTTTCGCTTATAGCTATATTTATCATTGTTTAATTCGTTATGCAAAACGTTGTAAAAGAGCGGATTATGGGTAGTGATGATGAATTTGACATCTGATTTATTTATCTTGATCAATTCTGCCAGATCTATAGCCACCTGAATCAGGTGGTTTTCATCCAATGAACTTACAGGATCGTCAATAAAGATATATTCCAGGTGGTCAAATTCGCTGATTTCACGTTTATCAGGTTCCGCAATATTAAGCACGTCTATCACCAGCTCAAGTAATGTATAGAAAATGCTCCATATGAAATTGCTTTCTTCACCTTTGGATATTTTCAGATTATCTGAACGTTCATCATCACCACGTTCCAGAGAGAAAATTACTTCCGAGAATTCTTCATTGAATCGTGGTGTTAATTTATTATTGGTGTAACGTTGAAAGGTTGTGATAATATTCTGGTCTTGACCTTGATCCTTGAGTACCCAGTCAGTAAAGGAGTTGGGTTGGATTTTCAGCTTGCGTTCTGCATCCATATCCAGATCGTTATCCCAATAAAACAAATCTTCGGTAAAGGCACTATAATAAATAAATTTAACGCCCGAAGGCTCAATTTCGCTTATTTTTGGAGCAATCAGCTCTTTGAATTCCCGTGATAACCGCGTTTTACCTGCGCCATTAAAAGCATAGATCAACTGCACCTTTTTTTCACTATTATTCAGTTGTTCGGCGATTTCGGTTAGTGTTTTGCCCATATTAGCTTACCTTTTCAGTTTTGGGGAAGCTGAACAGTAGATCGCGGTAATACTCGTATTGTTTTTGACGCAATTTAATTTCAAGTGGCAAGCCTTCAGTGATAGAATTGATCAGGGCATCGAATTTATCGAGTATGGCAACAATACGAGCTTGTGCGGCAAGAGATTTTTCAGGATCGTTTGAGTATGGAATGGGAACAAGTATTTTAGCCAAATCCCCGCTTGAGACTCTACGAACCTTTGTGCCTGTAATATATTTTATTTTCTGCCGTTGGAATGTATCTGTTTGAAAAAAATATGCAAGGTATTTCACATTTTGCTCATGCCTGAATATCATCATGTCGCCAGAGATCGCTACTTGCTCTCCAAGCCATGCTAATGGCTTTACCACATCCTCATCATTTTCCGATGTTGTTGCAAGAAGCAAATCATTTTTTTGAGCTATTTTCAGCCTATTAGCCAACTCTTCAGGTACATAGATAAGTGTTTTATCGGCAGAAAGTCCATATCTAGTATAGATCTGACCATAATGAATCGCAGGAAAACCCACTCCTACAAAATCCTTTTTCTGCATACCACTACCACGAATAAATTCGCCAATTTTCCCCAACGCCCTCCACTCCACATCCCCTTCGTCAAAACTCAATAACTGGTCACGGTAATGGGCATATTGCTTTTTACGAGCGATAAGCTCAGTGGTAAGCTCAGTGGTAAGCTCAGTGAAAGCATCTAAGATGCGAGCTATTTCTGCTTGAATGTCAAGCGATTTTTTAGGGTTGTCTGGGCATGGGATGGGAATTTTGAATTCTTCAATCATGGGCTTTCTAATTGATACGGCAGTTGCGCCAACACTTTTCATCAAAATATACTGTTTAAAACTAGAAAACATAAAGTGATACAGATATTTTGTGCTTACATTATCCGATGTAATATGAATCCGATAAGCCCTTTGATGTAGGGCATACTTCCCTTCTATATAGTGAAATATGTCACCAATTCCACCTTCTCCAGGGATAACGATTGCTACTTCATCAAATTCGTAGGAATCTGATTTCAAGATATTTTTTGAGCGAACATAGAATGGATAGACTCCATTTTCACTTTCGTCTTGGCGATTTGAACTTCCTGTACCAATATTTGCCACAGAGCCTAATGTAACCCACTCCACCTCAACACCATTCAATAACTTTTCCAAAAAGTTCATGCCACTCATGCCTATTGTCCTTCAATTTCCGCTACAATAGCATCAATATCCTTTCGCAGTTGATCGATCTTTGAGACTATGACTTGCAACTCAGCATTCAACTGTGCAATATCTACCACTTCGCGGGTGTCCTCGGCTTCAACATAGCTACTGACCGAGAGATTATAATCGTTGCCTGTGATTCTTTCAAATGGAACTGACATTGCAAAATGCTCCACATCCGCCTTGCTGTCAAACACCTGTAAAATCTGCTCAATGTGCTCATCCAACAATGTGTTGGTATTGGTTTCTTTCCTGAAAAGACCGCTGGCATCAATAAATTGGGTTTTTGTATCGGTTTTATGCTTTGAAAGCACCAGAATGTTCACTGCTATGCTGGTACCGAAAAACAGATTGGGTGCCAGCGAGATTACCGTTTCCACATAGTTATTATCAATCAGATACTGGCGGATTTTCTGCTCAGCACCGCCCCGGTAAAAAATACCAGGAAAGCATACAATGGCAGCACGTCCCTTACTCGAAAGGTAGCTGAGAGCATGAAGCACAAAGGCAAAGTCAGCCTTGGATTTGGGAGCTAACACACCGGCAGGCGCAAAACGCGCATCGTTGATCAAAGTCGGGTCGTCTGAACCTATCCACTTCACCGAGTAAGGCGGGTTGGAGACAATAGCATCAAATGGTTTACCATCGCCAAAATGCGGGTTAGTCAGCGTATCTCCTAACTTGATGTTGAACTTGTCGTAATTGATATTGTGCAGAAACATATTCATCCGTGCAAGGTTGTATGTGGTGTGGTTAATCTCTTGACCAAAAAAACCATCTTCAATGATATGAGCGTCGAACTGTTTTTTAGCCTGCAACAGCAAAGAGCCGGAGCCACAAGCCGGATCATAAATTTTATTAACACTGTCTTGCTTGTGTAAAGCCAGACGTGCGATCAACTTGGATACATGCTGAGGGGTAAAAAATTCACCGCCGGATTTACCAGCATTGGCAGCATACTTAGAGATTAAAAATTCATAAGCATCGCCAAACAGGTCTATATGGTTGTCTGCAAAATCACCTAAATCAAGAGCAGCCACTCCGTTGAGCACTGCTGCCAAACGGAAGTTTCTGTCTTTAACAGTATTGCCAAGACGGCTACTGGTGGTATCAAAGTCTGCAAATAGGCCTTTTATGTCTTGCTCAGAGGGATAACCATTTGCCGAGCTTTCAATAGCTGCAAATATATCAGCCAGAGCAATGTTAAGGCTCTCATTAGTGTTAGCATTAGCAACCACATTGGCAAATAACTGGCTAGGGTAAATGAAATAGCCTTTAGTCTTGACAGCGTCTTCTTTAATTTCAGGAGTTATAACATTATCAGAAAGTTTTGCATAGTTGATGCTGGTATCACCACCTTCAATATAATTTGCAAAGTTTTCGCTGATAAATCGATAAAATAAGGTACCGAGAACATATTGCTTAAAATCCCATCCATCTACTGCGCCACGGACATCATTAGCAATTTGCCATATCTGACGGTGCAGTGCGACACGTTGTTGTATGTTCATCATTGTATTTTTCCCTGTTTTATGTTTTAGCTAATCTGGGAAAGTATAACCTGATAATATTTTTTGGTCAATTTTAGATTTTCTTATTCAGACGAAGTCTTTACTCTTGATATAATGCTTTCTGACCGCTTCCTGAAGCTCATTCAAGAGCCTCTTATGTTCAATGACTCCAGTAACGCTTTTAGCTGCCTTTTTATGTAATGGGTCGTCAACCCATTAAGCGAATTGAAAAATGGATAAACAATTATCCACGCAAGATCTTCGGGTACAAAACTACTAATGATATCCGAACTGCTTGACTGATGCGGAGTGGAACTTCAATTTTTACAACTTACCGGATGTTACTAGATGGTTGATTTGCTATATCGCCTGATACTAAGGCTTTTTTGGATTGACTTGAAACTCATTGGATTTCTTTTAGCTTATCCAAATAATCTGCCCACTTTTGCATCATTTCTGTTCTTTGGGGTATATCTTCAGCATGGTTGTAGGCTGCTTTAACCGAATTCCTTTCCGCATGAGCTAACTGCATTTCTATATGAGCCTATTCAAAACCATGCTCATGTAATAGGGTTGAAGCCATGCCCCTGAATCCATGTCCTGTCATTTCATCTTTCTCATAACCCATACGCCGCAATGCTGCGTTTATAGTATTATTGCTTATAGGTCTTTCTTTTGAACGCACAGAAGGAAATACATATTTCCATTTTCCTGTAATTGGCTGTATTTCCTGCAGTATCGCTATGACCTGTGTGGAAAGAGGTATGATGTGGGGTCTTTTCATCTTCATTTTCTCTGCGGGTATTTTCCATTGCTTTTTATCAAAATCAATTTCCGACCATTCTGCACTTCTAAGCTCTACCGGACGGAGCATGGCATAAGGAGCTAATTTTAAAACGCATCTGGTCTCAATACTCCCGTCATACCCACCTATTGCCCCTCAATAAAGCACCTATTTTCCTGGGATCGGCAATCGTGGCCATATATTTGTTTCTTTTAGGAATTAAAACACCTTCAATTGACTACGTAGAATCTATCTCACATTTTTCTGTATGAATACCATATCTGAATACTTCCCCACAGATTCTCTTTACTCTATGACCTATATCAACCGCACTTCTTTTTTGGATCTTTTCAAATAAGGCGATAAGCTCTCTAACAGATATTTTATTTAGTAGGTGTCTTGCCGATTGCAAGGAAAACATCCTTTTCAAGAAAATGCCATTTCCGCTGTGCATGCGTTTCAGACCATTTACTCTTTAGTCTCTCATACCATTCTAAAGCGACAGCCTGAAAACTATTAGTTGTAATTTTTTAGTTTTTCTTTCTGCCAGTGGATCAATCCCTTGCTGTATAAGCTTTCTTGTCTCGTCACATTTTTCTATGGCTTCTTTTAGTGCAATTTCAGGATAGGCATCTAATGCAAGTGTTTTTTTCTTCCCTGCAAAGCGGTAATCTAATCTGAAATACCTTCCGCCTGTCTTTTTAATAAAAAGATACATAGCTCTTTCATCTGCTATCTTATAATCCTTGTCTTTTGGTTTTGCGTTTCTTATGACGGTATCTCCATATTCGCTGAGAATGCCTTATTTAAAAGATATTAAACAATAAATGACATTATCAATTTATGGCTTCTTATACAATGCCGTCATAGATACCGTCAATATGTTTCGGATACAGTAAGATCGTTTAGGAATATTATGGAACAATAAGAGCTTGAAAATAGGAATTTAAAAAGGCTTCGCAGACTTCTCCAGAAGCCTTAAAATTATTATTGTATGCCCGAAGCCGGAATCGAACCGGCACAGAGTTGCCTCCGAGGGATTTTAAGTCCCTTGCGTCTACCTATTCCGCCATTCGGGCCAATAACGCCTGCTTATGTTTTTAATACGATACATAAAATTATTTTTATTAATTTTCTAAAAATCCCTGACGCTTAACTAAAACCTATTTTCCAAACACTGTCAAGCAGATTGTTATAAGCGGAGGCCGGATATGATTCCGTTATGGCTGCGCCGCAGCGGCCAAACAGCGGGAAACATCATATATGTTCACGTTGGCATTTTTAAAACTGGCAGCAAATGTCCGCCGCAGGCAGCGGAATCTGAAACATTTTATTCCGGCCAGTTTCAGAGCGTTCCGGAAAGAAGCCTTCAGGCAATCAGCAACGAACAACTCATTCCGACCGGCCGGCAATTACGGAAAGATATTCACTCCGCGTCTGATACGGCTTTTCCGGAAAAAAGATATTTTTTAAAACTATTTTCGGCCGGCAGCCGTAATAAATAACCCTGCCCGATAACTTAAAAGTTATTGACGTTTTAATAACTTTCAAGTATAAATAAAGAGAGGGGGATAACGTTGCATAAAATATATTTTTATCGAGACAAAAACGGCAGAGAACCGGTGACCGAATATTTAGCCGAGCTTAGAGGCAAGAAAGACAAAGACAGCCGCATAAAGCTGAATAAATTAAACGACTATATCGAAATGTTAAGCGAATACGGAACCCAAACGGGGGAGCCGTATATTAAACATCTTGACGGCGATATATGGGAGCTGCGGCCTATCAGAGACAGAATACTGTTCGCCGCTTGGGTAGACGGCAGTTTTATACTACTCCACCAATTTATGAAAAAAACACAAAAAACACCCCAAAGGGAAATTGAAAAAGCCAAGCGTGAGTTTGCCGATATAATAGAAAGAGGTATTAAATATGAATAAGCTTGAAAGAGATATAATAACCAATAATCCTGCTATTGGCAGAAGCTGGGAAGAAGTTAGATCGGAACTTTTCACTCCGGAAGAAATAGCGGCAAGCAATTTAAGGGTGGCTCTTATCGGAGAGCTCATCAAAGCCCGGCATAAAAAGGGAATAAGCCAGAAAAAACTTGAAGAACTGAGCGGTGTAAAACAACCGGTTATCGCAAGAATGGAAAAGGGAAGCGCAAGCCCTCAAATAGAAACGGTTTTAAAAGTGCTGGCTCCACTTGGTATGACGCTTGCGGTAGTACCCATTAAAAAATAAACGCGTATATGATTTATGAAAAAGTTATATTTAACTTTTTCATAAAAGTATAAATGAGGAAATCGTTATGGGCAATAAATATGCCGGTAAAACATGGGACGAAGTAAGGGAAACGCTTTTAACGCCGGAAGAACGAAAAGAAAGCGAAACCCAGGCTATTCTTATTTCAAAAATCATAGAGTTAAGAACTGAAAAAGGGCTGACCAAACGCCAGCTTTCAGAAATGGCCGGGGGTGCAGCAACCCGTTATAGCAAGGCTTGAGCGGGGAACTTGTATACCCCGCTTTGATACGGCGGTTAAACGAGCCTGTCCCTAATTTTGTGTAAGCGTCCGAGTAAATAGATTATACTATTTTAAGGA